>NZ_JAKFDJ010000001.1:0-30735 GCF_036676215.1 Devosia sp.
GTCACCATGCCCTGGGTGAACAGGCCCTTGAACGGCTCGTCCAGGCCGACATGGCCCGTCGCCTTCATGGCGCGGGTGAAGTAGCGCGAATAGAGCAGGTGCAGGATCGCGTGCTCGACGCCGCCGATATACTGGTCGACCGGCAGCCAGCGATTGGCGATGTCCGGCACGGTCGGGGTCTCCGCCTGGGGCGCGGTGAAGCGCGCATAATACCAGGAGGAATCGACAAACGTGTCCATGGTGTCGGTTTCCCGGCGGGCCGGGGCGCCGCATTGCGGGCAGTCGACATGCTTCCAGCTCGGGTGATGGTCCAGCGCATTGCCGGGCTTGTCGAAGCTCACATCCTCGGGCAGCACCACCGGCAGGTCCTTCTTGGGCACGGGCAGCGTGCCGCAGACCTCGCAATGGATCACCGGAATGGGGCAGCCCCAATAGCGCTGGCGCGACACGCCCCAGTCGCGCAGGCGATAATTGACCTCGACCTTGCCTTGCGGCTGGCCATCGACGCTGCGGTCAGCGAAATGGGCCGCCGCGGCTTTCTTGGCTGCCTCGATGGTCAGCCCGTCGAGAAAGCCGGAATTGACGATGACGCCGTCATCGGTAAAGGCCTCGTCAGCCACGGTGAAGCTGGCATCCGCATCAGCGGGCCGCACCACCGGCAAAACCTTCAGGTCATATTTGCGGGCGAAGTCGAGGTCGCGCTGGTCATGCGCCGGGCAGCCGAAAATGGCGCCGGTGCCATAGTCCATCAGCACGAAATTGGCGACATAGACGGGCAGGGTGGCGCCCTCGACCACCGGATGCTTCACGTGCAACCCGGTGAAAACACCTTTCTTTTCAGCCTTTTCCAGCGCTTCGGTCGCCGTGCCCTGGCGGCGGAATTCGGCAATGAATTCAGCCAGTTCGGCATTGCCGACAGCCAGCTCGGCGGTCAGGGGATGATCGGGCGACAGCGCAATGAACGAAGCGCCAAAGATGGTGTCCGGCCGCGTGGTGAAGACGTCGACGCTGGTGGCAGCCGTCTTATTGCCCGGCACCAGTTCGAACAGCAGGCGCAGGCCCTCGGATTTGCCGATCCAGTTGCGCTGCATGGTGCGCACCTTCTCGGGCCAGTCGGTCAATCCGTCGAGGCCCGTCAGCAAGTCCTCGGCAAAGTCGGAGATCTTGAAGAACCACTGGGTCAGCTCGCGCTGTTCCACCACGGCGCCCGAGCGCCAGCCGCGGCCGTCGATGACCTGCTCATTGGCCAAGACGGTCATGTCGACCGGGTCCCAGTTGACCTTGGACTGCTTGCGCGTCACCAGCCCCGCTCCCATCATGTCGATGAACATCGATTGCTGGTGCTTGTAATATTCCGGCTCGCAGGTGGCGATTTCCCGGGTCCAGTCGATGGCAAGGCCCATCGACTTGAGCTGCGCCTTCATGGCGGCGATGTTCTGGCGCGTCCAGGTGCCCGGATGGGTCTTGCGCTCGATCGCCGCGTTCTCTGCGGGAAGCCCGAAGGCGTCCCACCCCATGGGATGGAGCACATTCTTGCCCCTGGCCCGCTGGTAGCGTGCCACCACGTCGCCCATGGAATAGTTGCGCACATGGCCCATATGGATGCGGCCCGATGGATAGGGGAACATCTCAAGGACGTAGTAGGGCTCGCGCTTGTCGTCATTGGAGCTGACAAAGCTCTGGTTCTCGTCCCAGACCTGCTGCCATTTCGGTTCCATCTCGCGCGGATTGTAGCGTTCGCCGCTCACTTGGTGTCGTCCTTGGGTAATGTGTCGCTCAGCGGCGCAAATGTCCGGCGCAGCTTGCGTTTCTTGGGGATTTTGGCTACCGGACCATCACCAGAAATCCCCCCCAAGGTCAACAGCAACAGGGCGAAAGCATGGACTCCGCCGCCGCCGACCGGCTCGACGCCATAAAGCAGCGCATCGCCAAGGCGCAGGAGCGCTTCGGCCCGCCACCCGAACGGGTCGAGCTCGTCGCTGTCTCCAAGACCTTTCCGGCCGATTCCATCGTGCCGTTCCTGGATGCCGGGCAGCGCGTCTTCGGGGAAAATCGCGTGCAGGAGGCCAAGGACAAGTGGCCGGCCTTGCGTGAAGCCTATCCCGATATCGAGCTGCATCTGATCGGACCGCTGCAGACCAACAAGGCGCGCGAGGCGGTGGCGCTGTTCGATGTCATCGAGACCGTCGATCGCGAGAAACTCGCCAGCATGCTGGCAGCAGAAATGGCGCGTGCTGGCCGCAAGCTGCCCTGTTTCGTGCAGGTCAATATCGGCCTCGAAGACCAGAAGGCCGGCATCGCGCCTGCCGAGGCAGTGGCCTTTGTCGAGCGCTGCCGGACCGTCCATGGCCTCGATATCGTCGGCCTGATGTGCATTCCGCCCGACGGCGTGCCGCCCGGGCCCTATTTTGCCCAGCTCGCGGAGCTCGGTCGGGCCGCCGGCGTCGCCAGCCTGTCCATGGGCATGAGCGGGGATTTCGAAGTGGGGATCGCCATGGGTGCGACCCATGTCCGGGTCGGCTCGGCGCTTTTTGGCCACCGTCCGCCGCTGGGTTAGTGGAGCGGGTCAGTATTTCGCACAGTATGGCGCGAAAGACTGCAACTTCCGGGCCCATTTTTCGTTGCTGTTGACTGTAACGCCGTTGTGATTGGCTGGTCAAAAACTGGTCGCAATCTTGTGACCCAAGACGGGCTGGCGAAAAGACCGGAGAAAACAATGAACAAGCGACACATCCTGCTGGTGGACGATGATGTGGATCTGCGCGAGACCCTGGTCGAACAGCTCGAAGCCCATCCCGAATTCGAGGTCCTGCAGGCCGGCACCGCCAATGATGCGCTCAAGGTTACCCGTGAAAACAATATCGACCTGATGATCCTCGATATCGGCCTGCCCGACATGGACGGCCGCGAGGCGGTCAAGGTGTTGCGCTCTGAGGGCTACAAGAGCCCGATCCTCATGCTGACGGGCCACGACAGCGATGCCGACCAGATTCGCGGGCTCGATTCGGGCGCCAATGACTATCTCACCAAGCCGTTCCGCTTTCCGGTGCTGCTGGCGCGCATCAATGCCGCGCTGCGCCAGCATGATCAGAGCGAGGATGTGATCTTCACCATCGGCCCCTACAGCTTCCAGCCATCGGCCAAGATTCTGGAGGCCAATGACGGCAACAAGGTGCGGTTGACCGACAAGGAAACCTCCATTCTCAAGTATCTCTACCGGCAGGGCCCCAAGACCATCACCCGGGATGTGCTGCTCAAGGAAGTGTGGGGCTACAATAATCGCGTCACCACACACACGCTGGAAACCCACATCTACCGCCTGCGCCAGAAGATCGAGCGTGACCCGTCCAATGCACGGCTGCTGGTGACGGAAGAGGGCGGCTACCGCCTGGTGCCCTGAAAGCCGTGGATGGCGCGGCCTTCCCGCAAAATCCGGTACACGATCCGGCGAAATACCCTATAGGATGATGCGGCTCCGCTCTGGCGGGGCCAAGGCGCATCCGGATTGGGGCATATGATCAGGGACGATGCGGCCGAGGCACTGGCTCAGGCCGAATTCTTCGATATCTGCGACGATGAGCAGCGGCGTATGCTGGCCTTTGCCGGCGACCTGCGCCGTTTCGATCCCGATGCGGTGCTCTACAAGGCCGGCGAGGTGCCGCAGGGCGCCTTCGTGCTCGTTTTGGGGACACTCAAGGCCAAGCCCGAAGGTCCCGGCGCGGGCAAGCCCTACGCCATTTCCGAGCCCGGCAGCGTCGTCTCCTCCATGGCGCTGATCCTCTCCAAGCCGCGCCCCGTCACCATCACCGCGGTCACCGAGTGCCAGGCGCTCTTCGTGCCGCGCACCGCGTTTCTCAAGCTGGTGCAGCAGTCGCCCGACCTGGCGCAGCGCGCCGTAGCCCGGGTGGAGCGGGATCTGGGCAATTATCTGGGTGCGCTCGAGCCAGTCGGACGCCGTATGAAGGCGGGCGACAAATAGACTCTTCCTTACCTCTCCCTTCGGGGGAGAGGCAAAAAAGGCTAAACCCCGGCAAACCGCGCAATGACAGGCACATGGTCGCTCGGCTGCGGGGCGTAGCCGCGATAGGACTTGATGATCTCGGTGCCGATGCAGTGCTCGGCAATATCGGCGGTCGACCAGATATGGTCGAGGCGCCGGCCCTTGTTGGCATTTTCCCAATCGGCGCTGCGATAGCTCCACCAGGAATAGAGCTTCTGGTCATGCGGCACATGCTTGCGCACCAGATCGATCCAGCCATGCCCGCCATTGAGGATGGCGTCGAGCGCCTCGGTCTCGACCGGGGTGTGGCTGACGATCTTGAGCAACTGCTTGTGGCTCCACACGTCGTTCTCATGGGGAGCGATGTTGAAGTCGCCGGCGATCAGGTGGCCGCGCTGGAAGACGGGTTCATTGAACCAGCTGGTCAGTTCGCTGAGAAAGCCCAGCTTGTGCTTGAACTTGGGGTTGATCTCGGGGTCCGGCTCGTCGCCGCCGGCGGGAATATAGAAATCATGCAGCGTTACCGGCCCGTGGCCGAAATCGGTCAGCGCCGAGACATGGCGCGATTCGGGAATCTCGCAGAACATCCGGCTCGATATGTCAGTCAGCGGAAACTTCGAGACAATAGCGACCCCGTGATAGCCCTTCTGCCCATGCACGGCATGATGGGGATAGCCTGCCTCTGTGAAGGCATTGCGCGGAAACTGGTCGTCCGTGCACTTGATCTCCTGGAACATGATCACGTCCGGCGTGTGCTGGGCGATGAAGTCCAGCACCATGGGCAGGCGCAGGCGGATTGAATTGATGTTCCAGGTGACGATCGAGACGGGCATGTTCGGCCTTTGGCTGGCAAGGGACATCCTTATCGCCAAGAGGCCGGGAGAGGACAAGCCGGTTTTGTCGCAAAGTGCGAGGGCGGGCGCCGCGAACCTCCCATCCGAGTGGAGCGGAGGGTGTCGACTGCAAGCCTGGTGCGCCACATGCAGCGGAAGTCCGGCGTTACCCGCCCGTTTCGACCAACAAAAAACCCGGCCTTGCGACCGGGTTCTTCAATTCAACAATGCGCCAGGGCTTACTCGGCCTTGGGCTCTTCGCTTGCAGCGGCAGCGGCCTGTTCGGCGGCAGCAGCAGCGGCTGCGGCTTCCGCGTCCTTGGCGGCCTGCTCAGCGGCAAAGGCCTCGGCGGCAGCGATCTTTTCGGCTTCGCGAGCTTCACGAGCAGCCTGGGCGGCCGTGCGCTCGCCGGCTTCGATCTTCTTGGTGCGCGAATTGGTCGATTCGAAAATACGCGCCGATTTACCGCGACGATCGCGCAGGTAGTAGAGCTTGGCGCGACGGACCTTGCCGCGCTTCAGAACTTCGACCGAAGCCACGTTCGGGGAATAGAGCGGGAATACGCGTTCCACGCCTTCGCCATAGGAAATCTTGCGCACGGTGAAGCTGGCGGTGATGCCGCCGCCATTGAGGGCGATCACGATGCCTTCATAGGCCTGCAGGCGTTCTTTTTCGCCTTCGCGGATCTTGACCCACACCTTGACGGTATCGCCATGGGTGAAGTCGGGAAGCACGCGCTTGGCGGCCAGTTCTTCGACATGCTCAGCATTGAGCTGCTGGATGATATTCATGATCCGTCCTGATCTTTTCAAAGGAGCGCTTCATCGCGTTTTGAGGCGCGGCGCCCGGTCTTGGTTGTAACGGAGGTTTTTCAGTCTTCTTGTTAGTGCGGTTCGGGTCCGATTAGCCCAAACGCGCGGTAGTGGCGGCTCCATAGGCGAAAAACCGCCCTGAGTCCAGCACCTGTGACGGTTTTGTGGCTATTTGGCCGCCGGCAGGTCGGGGCGGCGCGTCTTGGTCAGCGCCAGGCTCTGCTCGCGCCGCCATCTGGCAATCTTGCCGTGATCGCCCGAGGTCAGCACGGCCGGAATGTCGACGCCTTCGAAGCTCTGTGGCCGCGTATATTGCGGATATTCGAGCAGGCCGTTCTCGAAGCTCTCATCGGCATGGCTGTCGGCGCCGCCCAGCACGCCCGGAATGAGCCGCACCACGGCCTCCAGCAGCACCATGGCGGCAACCTCCCCGCCGGCAAGCACATAGTCGCCGATGGAGATTTCCTCGAGGCCGCGGCCATCAATCACGCGCTGGTCGACACCCTCGAAACGACCGCAGACGATGACGGCGCCCGGTCCCAGCGCCAGTTCGCGGGCTCGGGCCTGCGTCAGCGGGGTGCCGCGCGGCGACATCAGGATGCGCGGCCGCGTGTCGCCTGGCGGGGAGACCGTATCGATGGCCCGGGCCAGGATGTCGGGCTTGAGCACCATGCCGGCGCCGCCGCCCGAGGGGGTGTCATCGACAGTGTGGTGCCGGTCGGTGGCGAAGTCGCGCAATTGCCGCGCCTCGAGCGACCACAGCCCGTCAGCCAGCCCGCGCCCCAGCACCGAGGCGCCGAGCGGGCCCGGAAACAGGTCGGGAAACAGGGTTATGATCGACGCGGAAAAGCTCAATCGGGCTCTTCCTCACCCTCTTCCGCATCGAGCGGGACGACGATGGTGAGATACCCCTCCGTCAGATTGACCGTGGGGACCACGGCCTTGGTGAAGGGATAGAGATAGGTATCGCCGCTCTGGGCATCGCGCACTTCGATCAGGTCGCCGGCGCCGAAATTGGGCAGGGCCGAAACCGTGCCGAGCACCACGCCGGTGTCGAGCCGGGCTTCGAGCCCGAGCAGGTCGGCATGGTAGAAATCGTCCTCGTCCTCGGTCTCGGGCAGCTTGTCCCGATCGATGAAAAGGCCCACGCCGTTGAGGTTCTCGGCCGCAGTCCGGTCAGAAATGCCATTGATGTGAGCAACGACCACATTCTTGTGCAGGCGCAGCTTGCTCAAGGTCACGACGAGGCCCGGCCGGTCGGTATCGAGCGGTCCGTAGCTGCCGATGGCCAGCGGGTCCTGGGTATGGGTGGCGATACGCACCGCGCCCTTGATGCCGTGGGCCGCCCCGATCTGGCCGACAAAGATGCGGTTGGTCTTGTTGTTCATGCTCGCTCCGGCAGTTCTGCAGGGGGTCTTAGCAGGCGTTGGCCGGCTTGGGAATTGCAAGGGAACCAACCCCCGATTGCTGCTATTGTCTGAGCAAGCCACTGCATAGGAGCTGTTTATGGCCAGGACCCTTACCGACCGCGACGATATCCGCCAATGGGCCGAGGCCCGTGGCGGCAATCCCATTCTGATGGATACGCCCGACGGCACCGGCATAAGGACGCTGTTGCAGCTGACTTTCGGCCAGCATGCCATCAATACCGAGGGCAATGAAGGGCCGGACCGGATCGGCGGCTTTCACCTGGTGAGCTGGGAGGAATGGTTTGCGGCACTCGATGAGGGCAAGTTGGCCTTGCGCGTGTCTGACGATCCGGCCGGTGGCAACGAGGCCGAGTTCGAGTTTGTACCGCGGGACTAATCGCGCGACCTAGGCGGTGGCGGTCCGATTGGTCTGTCGAGCGTGCCAGTGGCCGGCCTCGGCGAGATCGCCCGCGACCACAACCCGGTCGCGGCCGGTGGCCTTGGCAGCGTAGAGCGCCCGGTCCGCCCGGTCCATGAGGCCAAGCAGGCTCTCACCGGGCTGATGCATGGCGATGCCGGCGCTCACAGTCACCTTCCAGCTGATGCCCGCATCAAAATCGGCCGCCGACAGGCCGGCACGGACGGCCTCGGCATAAAGCCGCGCCGCGGCCAGATCGCTAGCGCTAAGGATGACCGCAAATTCTTCCCCGCCGATACGGCCGGCAATGGCATGCGGCAATGAAGCTTGCCGCAGGAGCAGCCCAAGCCGGGAGATGACCCTGTCGCCCGCTGCATGTCCCGATGTGTCGTTGATCCGCTTGAAATGGTCGATGTCGAGCAGGATCACGCAGGCCGGGCGTGTCCTGGTTTCGCGCAACCGGGCTGCGGCGGCTTCTTCGAACGCCGCCCGGTTGAGCAAGCCGGTCATGGCGTCGGTGGTGGAGCGCTGGCGCATCCGGTTGAGCTCGGCCAGCACGTGGCGCAGCACCAGGGCAACGGCCAGCGCCAGCAGGGCAACCACGGTGAATAGCGTGATGATCAAGGGGTGTTCCACCGGCGGGCGGAGGCCCGGCGGCGGCGCGAAGTCGATGAGGCCGTTTATCGGCGGGCGCGGCTGGAGCGCGATCGCCTCGCCAGGAGTGCTGCCCGCCTCGTATCCGCCGCGCAAAGCAGGGGGCGGCGGCGGGTTGAGGACCCGTGCGAGGCCACCAGGATGGAAGAGCGACCGTATGGCGACGGCGCCGATGCCGGCGATAAGGGTCAGGCCATAGCCCCAGGCGCCGGCGCGAAACACCAGCACGGTGGACCAGGTCATGAACACCAGGACGGGAACAGGCCCGAGCAGCAGCCAGTATGGCGGCGGCGCATTCAATATTGTCAGGCCAGTGGCGATGACCACGAGCAGGATGCCTGATGTCACCATGCGGCTGACCGGGCTGGCGCGGGTGTCGCCCTCCTTGTGCAGCCCGTAGGCGACAAGGCAGGCGGCGGCATAAAAACTGCTCCAGCTCAGCCATTTTATCCAGACGGCCGGCATGGGGAGGCGCATTGTCGAGGTGGCCAGCCACAGCGCCAGCAGGACGAAAGCGCCGGCCCACCAGCCAAAGGCCGTCAGGCTGCGATTGATCGCGTAAGCGATCAGCAGTCCGCCCGCCAGCAGCAGCGCCATGACCGCGGTTGCAAATGAAAACACGTCAACCTGGAACACTGCGCCCCTCTCCTTGCCGGAACGGGAGAATAGGCCAAGGCGCGTTAACGCAACCTTTGACCCCGCATGTGGCTACGCCCTTTGCGATCAGCAATGGTTAGCGGGCACTCTCCGCTGCGGCCTTGATGGCTTCCGAGGCCCGTAGCGGCAATCCCATTCTGATGGATACGCCCGACGGGCCGGACCGGATCGGCGGCTTTCATCTGGTGAGTTGGGAAGAGTGGTTTGCGGCGCTCGATGAGGGCGGGTTGGCCCTCAGAGTGTCCGATGATCCGGCTGGAGGCAGCGAGGCAGAGTTCGAATTCGTCGAACGCGAATAGAACTGCCCTTTATGCTGCCTCCAACGATGCGCGCACCTTATTCGGTCGGGGCGGAGAGCGAGTTGAGACCGCCCTCGTAGAGACGCATGGTGGCTTCGATGTCCTCGATATGCATGTTGAGGCCCGCTTCCACCGCTTCAGCCTGGCGGCGCAGCAGATCGCGGCGCGAGATCAGGTCGAAGCGCTCGCTCTCGAGCTCCTTGACCGCAAGGTCGATCTTGTCGCGGTGCGAGGCCAGGCGCTGCACCATCGGGGCCGATTGCTTGGCCGCGTCCTGCAACACGGCTTCCATTTCTTCGACTTCCGGCTGGACAATCTTCAGGGTAGTCTTGGACCGTACGGTCATTTCTTTCTCCACCATTGAAATAGCTGTCCCAAGGCTCGGTGTGTGAGACACTTGAACACAGGTGCGTACTCATAGCCCCAACACCGAGAAACCAAAGATTTACCCGAAATTTACCTTAACGGCCAAATGCCCGGCCGGGTCACGCAACCATTTTAGGTCCAGCTGAGAGCGGCTATTGTTCCGCCGCCGCCTCGAGGGCTTCCATGTCCTCGTCCGAGAAGCCGAAATGGTGGCCCAGCTCGTGGATCAGCACATGGGTGACAATCTCGCCCAAAGTATTGTCGTCGTTCTCGGCCCAGTAATCGAGAATGGCGCGGCGATAAAGGAAGACTGTATTGGGCAATTGCCCGGTCTGGGGCACGGCGCCGTCCTCGGTCAGCCCGATGCCGGAGAACAGGCCCATCAGCTCGAACGGGCTCTCCATGCCGAAGCCTTCGAGTACATCGTCCTCGGCAAATTCGGCCACCGAGCAGGTGACGTCGGCCGCCAGCGAGCGGAATGGCTCGGGCAGGGTGGTCAGCGCCGCGGTGGCGAGAGCCTCGATATCGTCCAGGGTGGGCGCGAAGCGCGCCCCCCAGTCGGCCTGGCTTACTGCCACCCGCGGATGTCGACGAAGTGGCCGGCAATGGCCGCCGCCGCCGCCATGGCGGGCGAGACGAGGTGCGTGCGGCCCTTGAAGCCCTGGCGACCCTCGAAATTGCGGTTGGAGGTCGAGGCGCAGCGTTCCTGCGGCTTGAGCTTGTCCGGGTTCATGGCCAGGCACATCGAGCAACCGGGCTCGCGCCATTCGAAGCCGGCATCCTTGAAGATCTTGTCCAGCCCCTCGGCCTCGGCCTGGTCCTTGACCAGCCCGGAGCCCGGCACGACCATGGCACTGACCGTGGATGCCACCTGCCGGCCGCCGATGACGGCAGCGGCGGCGCGCAGATCCTCGATGCGGCCATTGGTGCAGGAGCCGATGAAGACGCGATCGATGCCGATCTCGGTGATCGGCGTGCCGGGCCTCAGGCCCATATAGTCGAGCGCCCGCCACTTGGAGGCACGCTTGTTCTCGTCGGCGATATCGTCGGGGTTCGGCACCGCGCCGGTCACCGAGATCACGTCCTCGGGCGAACTTCCCCAGGAGACGATGGGCGGCAGCTTGGCGGCGTCGAGAATGACCACCTTGTCATAGACCGCGCCCTCGTCGGTATAGAGCGTCTTCCAATAGTCCAGCGCCATATCCCAGGCCTTGCCGGTCGGCGCGCGGTTGCGGCCCTTCACATAGTTGAAGGTGGTCTCGTCGGGGGCGATCAGGCCGGCGCGGGCGCCGCCTTCGATGGTCATGTTGCAGACCGTCATGCGGCCTTCCATCGACAGCGCCCGGATGGCTTCGCCGGCAAATTCGATGACATGGCCATTGCCGCCGGCGGTGCCGATCTCGCCGATGATGGCCAGGATGATATCCTTGGCGGTGACATGCGGCGGCAGCTGGCCGTCCACGCGCACCAGCATGTTCTTGGCCTTCTGCTGGATCAGCGTCTGGGTCGCGAGAACGTGTTCCACTTCCGAGGTGCCGATACCATGCGCCAGGGCGCCGAAAGCGCCATGCGTCGAGGTGTGGCTATCGCCGCAGACAATGGTCATGCCGGGCAGGGTAAAGCCCTGCTCGGGGCCGACAATGTGCACGATCCCCTGGCGCCTGTCGAAGGGGTCGAAATATTCGATGCCGAAATCCCTGGTATTCTCGGCCAGGGTCTCGATCTGGATGGCGCTTTCCGGGTCGGGATTGGGCAGCGAGCGGTCGGTGGTGGGCACATTGTGGTCGACCACGGCCAGCGTGCGCTCGGGATGGCGCACCTTACGCTTGTTGAGACGCAGCCCCTCGAAGGCCTGCGGGCTCGTGACTTCGTGCACCAGATGCCGGTCGATATAGAGGAGCGACGTGCCGTCCTCATTGTTCTGGACCAGATGGTCGTCCCAGATCTTGTCGTAGAGCGTGCGGGCCTTGGTCATAGCGGTATTCCGGCAGGGAAAGTTTGGAGTGGTTCTAAGCCCGGAAGGGCATAGGGTCAAGCGCAAGCGTACTCACGGGTACGGTTGATCATGCAGTGGTCGCCGCTGGCGAGTTCGGCAGCTAGCGTGGCTGGGGCTGCCGGTCCATGCCGCGCAGACGCAAAACGCCGAAGATCGTCGGGTCGACGCCGACCTTGGCGATGCACCAGAGGGCCATGAAGACCTGAGACACCAGGCGGGCGATCATGTTGACGGCGGCCACGCCAACCAGGCCGTAGATCGGCAGGATCAGCGCCTGCACCAGCAGACTGGTGATGGTGATGGCGCCCAGCGCATAGACGAAGACCCGCTCTTGGCCCGTGGTCGTCATCAAGGTCAGGGTCGGGCCGGTCGCCGCATCGATCAGCAGGCCAGCTGCCAGCAGCACCAGGATCAGGTGGGCGTCGCCATAGACCGGACCGAACAGCGACAGGATCGGTTCCCCGAACAGCACGAAGAGCCCGAATGTGCACACGGCAAAGGCGAAACCGCCCCAGGCTCCGGCCGCCGTGACCAGCTGGGTCTTGAAGCGGTCGCCGGCATAATAGTGCCGGGTGATGACCGGGGCCATGACCAGCACGATGGCGTAGCTGATCAGCGTCATCAGTCCAGCCGTGCGCAGGGCGTTGAAATAGAGCGCCGAGCTTTCAAGGCCCGCCATCAGGCCCACCAACACCACATCGGCGTTGAGGGCCGCGGATTCGATCAGCGCGCCCAGCAGCAACCAGCGGCTGATTCCGCCGCGTTCCCGCCAGTAATGGGCGGTGCCGTTCCAGCCTGCCCGCAATTCATAGCCGCGCCGGTGCGCCAGCCAGTATTGCAGCGCCAGGGTGCCGAACAGCAGTCCGGAATAGAGGGCAAGCGCATCGGCGCCACTCAGCACGACGCCGACGCCAAAGAGCGCGATGGTGGTGGCGGGCATGGCCAGGCGCCAGAGAATGTCGCGCGGCAGCAGCGCGGTCCACAGCGAGCCCTGGGCCCGCAATGCGGCGGAGTTGAATTCGGCCAGCGCCATGGGCAGCACGAGAAAAGCGGCGCCATAGAAGTGGGTCGTCGTATCGGTCAGGCTAACGGTGCCGGTCACGACGAAGACGACCACTGACAGGACCGCGGTGATGCCCAGTGCCGCCAGACCGATCAGCGTCGTTCCCGATCGTATGGATTGGATGGCCTGTTGCGGACGACCCGCCGCCTGGTCCTCGGACCAGAACCGCACAATTGCGGTGGGTTGCCCCATGGCGGCGGCGACGGCGAGGACCGTCGCCAGAGCAAGGCCAAAGGCGAAACGGCCATACTCATCCTGCGACATGCTGCGGGACAGCACCACAAAGGTCAGATAGGTCAGGCCTGCCGTCGCGACCTTGATGCCGAGTGAGCTGACCGCGCGCCAGAATCCAGTGCGGAGCATGGCTGACAGGTCGGAGGGAATGGAAAGTCGCATGGAGCCGCCTCAAGGCCGCGACACCAACCGCAACCCCTGGCAATTTGCCATGACCTTCTCAAGAAGGTCTTACCTTCGGGTCTGGCGCTTATTAAGTTTTCGTAAGGTTGCGACCTCACTAGTGCCGGAAATGGCGCATGCCGGTCATCACCATAGCGATGCCTGCGGCGTCGGCGGCGGCGATGACTTCATCGTCGCGCATTGAGCCACCGGGCTGGATCACCGCCGTCGCGCCTGCAGCCACCAGTGCTTCGAGACCGTCGGCAAAGGGGAAGAAGGCGTCCGATGCGGCCACCGAGCCCGCCGTCAGCGCGCCCTCGATCCCGGCCGCCTTGGCGGCGTCGATCGATTTGCGGTGGGCCGTCAGCGCCGAATCGACCCGGGACATCTGGCCGGCGCCGATGCCGACGGTGGCGCCGGCCTTCACATAGACGATGGCGTTGGATTTGACATGCTTGGCCACCTTGGCGGCCAGCCGCAGGTCGGCCATTTCGGCGGCGGTCGGCTGGCGTTTGGTCACCACCTTGAGCTCGCAATCGTCGACATTGCGATTGTCCCTGGACTGCACCAGCAGGCCCCCCGCCACGGACTTGACCATCAGCCCGTCGGCCTTGGGATCGGCAATGCCGCCGGTCAGCAGCAGGCGCAGGTTCTTCTTGGCGGCGATGATGTCCTGGGCTTCCTGGGTCGCGGAGGGAGCCACGATCACTTCGGTGAAGACCTTGACGATCTCGGTCGCGGTCACCGCATCGATCTCGCGATTGGTGGCGACGATGCCGCCAAAGGCCGAGACCGGATCGGTGCGCAGGGCATCGCGATAAGCGGTCAGCAGGTCGCCGGCCACGGCCACGCCGCAGGGATTGGCGTGCTTGATGATGGCGACGGCGGCGACTTCGGCGGGGTCGAATTCGGAGACCAGTTCGAAAGCGGCGTCGGTGTCGTTGATATTGTTGTAGCTCAGCGTCTTGCCCTGCAGCTGGGTGGCGGTGGCGACGCCGGGGCGGCTTTCGCCATTGGCATAAAAGCCCGCCCATTGATGCGGGTTCTCGCCATAGCGCATCACTTCGCGCAGCGTGCCGGCAAAGCTGCGATAGGGAATTTCGGGATAGTCGATCGCCTTGGCGAACCAGCTCGAAATGGCGCTGTCATAAGCAGCGGTGCGGGCATAGGCCTTGGCTGCCAGCTTCTGGCGCAGCGCGAAGGGCACGCCGCCGGTCCCGGCGATGGAGGCGAGGATCTCGGGATAGTCGGCCGGATCGACGACCACGGTCACATAGGCATGGTTCTTGGCCGCCGAGCGCACCATGGCTGGGCCGCCGATATCGATATTCTCGATGATGTCGTCATAGCCGGCGCCCGAGGCGACGGTCTTTTCGAAGGGGTAGAGATTGACCGCAACCAGGTCGATGGCGCCGATCTCGTGCTCGGCCATGGAGGCGGCATGGTCGGCCTTGTCTCGTACGGCAAGCAAGCCGCCATGCACCTTTGGGTGCAGCGTCTTGACCCTGCCGTCCATCATTTCGGGAAAGCCCGTCAGGTCCGAAATCTCGCGCACTGGCAGGCCCGCGTCGCGGATCAGCTTGTGCGTGCCGCCGGTCGAGACCAGCTCGACCCCGGCGGCGCTGAGGCCCCTGGCGAATTCGGCCATGCCGGACTTGTCAAATACCGAAAGCAGCGCCCGCCCGACTTTGACCGTCTTGCCCATGAGGATTTTTCGCCTGTTGCTGTGATATGCGCGCTCGCTAGCACGAAGCGAGAGAAAGGCCAACTGCGGACTGAGCTCTTACCTCTCCCTTTGGGGGAGAGGTCGGCGCGCAGCGCCGGATGAGGGGGCCTTTTCTTGGTTCGGCGTTAGGGGAAGGCCCCCTCACCCGACCCGAAGACGGGTCGACCTCTCCCCCAAAAGGAGAGGTGAAGAGGCAGATCGAGAGCTACGACTGCTCCAGCGTAAAAATCCAGGCGACTTCGGCGTCACCGGCGACATCGGCCTCCAGCACCAGTTGCCTGGTCTTGTGGAAGCCGACATAGGCCGATTGTCGCACGCTCTCCTCCTCGCGGAAGCTGGCGCCCTCCCAGAGAAAGCTCCACACGGCCCCGTTGGGCAGCACCAGCCGCACGATGCCTTCGCCGCGGTTGCGGCGCACCATGGTGCCGGGCGCCAGGTGAAAGCGGATGGCGAGCAGGCCCGATGGCGTGCCCTTGGCGATCATCCGGTCCTGTCCCACCAGGGTCGTACCCCCCGACAGCAGGGTCAGCCGGCGTTCCAACTCGACGCCGAAGCGCTTGCCGTAGCCGGTGGCCGACAGCGTCAGCAGCTGGTCAGCAGCGTCGAGCAGCAGCACCGGCTGGCGCTGGGCCGGCACGTCTTCGGCATCGATGGTGGGGGCAGAATGGGCGACACCCTGGCGGAACAGCGGCTTGCTGTCGGGCAGGTCGGCAGGGGCCGGGCCGCAAGAGCCCAGGATCAGCTCGGTGCCGTGCGAAAATTCGAAGGCGAGCGCGCTGGCATGCAGGTCCCCGGCGAGGCCCGGCTCCGGCATGAGGCCGGAATCGGCGATGACCACGGCCTCGCCATCGCGCAAAATGCCATAGCCGCCCAGCAGCATGGAGCGGCGCTTGCGCGTCGGCCCATTGGCCTGGATGGCGATCAGCACGTCATGCGGCAGGTGTCCGCCGCCGTTGAAATAGACCGGCTCGCCGCTCGACAGGGTCAGGGCGTCGAGGCTTTCATGCATGCGGTCGATCTGGGCGACCAGCTCGTTGCCGGCCTCAGATTTCACCGCGGCGGCGATGTGGCGCACGCTGACCAGTTCCACCAGCAGTTGCAGTTGCAGGCGGGGATTGCGCGAGAGGTGCAGGCCGTCACTGTCGAGCTGGTCGGCCAAAAGCGTGTTGAGCCGCTCGACGCGCGCCGGCACATCGGTCTTGTCGTCCTGTTCGCAGAATTCGGCGCCGAGCAGGGCAATAGCGGCAAACAGGGCATCGACGGGGTCGCTGGCCAGCGGCGCGCGGACCTTGAGGCTCTGGATCTGGGCGCCGAGCACGCGCTGGATGGAGCGAGCCTCGCCCGGTGTGGCGCCATCGAGCAGCAGCGGCAGGTGCCGCAGCCAGTTGATGATCCGTTGCGCGGTGAGGGCGGGGGCCCAGGTATCATGCTGGAATTGGGCTTCGTGGCTGATCCAGTCGAGCACCAGCATGCGGGCGAAATGGCGCTCGCCGCTGTCGCGCACGTCGCGGAAATGGCGCAGCCAGGAAAAGCCATGCAGGTTCGCCCACCAGTCGGCATGGTCGACATCGAGGCTGAAGGGGGAAACGCCGTTGGTTTCGATGAGCTTGCTGGCGAGGAGATAGCGGCCGGCCATCATGTCGCGCACCGCCTCGCGGTCGGCCGGGCGCAATTCGGGCAGTTCGCCGCCAAAGGCGTCGTCGGCCAGCCCACGCCAGGTCCAGCGCAGAATGGGCAGTGTCACCACCGCATCGGCCAGGCCGAGCGTCAGGCGACGCAACGCATGGGGCGGGCGCAGCGCCATCAGCGCATATGCTCCTGCCGCGCGGCCTCGGCCAGCACTGCCTTGTTTCTGCGCGTCACCCGGTCAAGTCCTTGTTCGGCGCCTTTGGTTATGGCGCTTATTCTTGTTCTTTCAACGACGCCGGAGGCGGGCCACGAAGAACCCGTCCATGCCGCCGTCGCGACCGCCCGGCGCCATGCCCGGATGGGTGCGCACCAGACCGCGCCCGGTCACGGCGCTTTCAAGCCCTGGCAGCTCGGACGGGGTCACCGGCCAGAGCTCGAGGCCTGGCAGCGTTTCCAGCGCCCATTCGACCTGGCCTTCGCCCTCGGCCGGTTCGAGCGAACAGACGCAATAGACGAGCACGCCGCCCGCTTCAAGACAGCGGAAGGCGTTGGTGATCAGCGCGCGCTGCAGGCGGACGCGGCCGGCGACGTCGCCGACCGAGCGATGCCAGATCACCTCGGGATGCCGCCGGAAGGTGCCGGTGGCCGAGCAGGGGGCATCGAGCAGCACGCCGTCATAGGGGGAAACGGGCGCATAATTGCCGGCGTCGGCGACCACGGTTTCGGCCGTATAGTCGAGGCGCTTGAGATTGTCCTTGAGCCGCTCCATGCGGGTGGCGTCGCTGTCGAGCGCCGTTACCCGATAGCCGGCCTTGACCAGTTGCGCGGTCTTGCCACCCGGGGCGGCGCAGAGGTCGAGCACGCGGCCGCCCGGCTTGGCGCCCAGCAGGCGTGCCGGAATGGCGGAGGCGGCGTCCTGCACCCACCAGTGGCCCTCGGCATAGCCGGGCAAGGCTTCGACGGTGCGGTCGCGCTGGTCGATGCGCACGGTGTCGGCCATCACCGGCTCGGCGCCCAAAGCGTCGATCAGTTCGGCATCGTCGGTCTTGAGCGTCAGGTCGAGCGGAGCCCCGGCCAGCAGAGCGGTAGAAAAGCCATCGATGGCTTCCTCGCCATAGGCCTCCAGCCAGGTATCGCCAAAGGTATCGGGGATCAGCAGGTCATCGCTCAGCATGCCGAACTTGGCCGAATTGGCCTGGGCGCTGCGCAATACGGCATTCATCAGCCCGGAGAGGTGACGCGCCTTGGGGTCGCGCTTGGTGGCTTCGACGGCCAGGAACAGCGCGCTATGGGCGCCCAAATCGGGCAGGAAGACCAGCTGCGCCAGCGACAGGCGCAGCACGGCCTCGAACGTGCCGGACTTGCCGGGCATGCCCTTTTCGAGCAGCGCGTGGATGATGAAATTGAGCTGGCCCTGGCGACGCAGGGCCGTGGTGATCAGCCGGTTGGCGAGGCCACGATCGCGCCCGTCGGCGAGGTCCGTGGCGCTGAGCGGCACGAAATTGTCGCCGGCCAGTACTGCTTTCAGCCGCTGGGCAGCGACGAGGCGGAGCTTGAGCCCCGCCGGATCAGGTTTGTTATGCGCCACGCTTGTTCTTTATCCCCAGGGACCGCGTTGTCCGCCGTCCTCGTCGGTCCGTCCGACGGTCGGCACGCGCCAGCCGCCACCGATGTCGCGACCGGTCGAAACCGGCTGCGGGTGAGGCTGAGGCCTGCGGCCCTTATCGTCCACCTGCATTAAAGCTGCAAGCTTGCGCAAAGCCTCAATGCGGTTGCCGGTGTCAGGGTGGGTGGAAAAGAGGTTGTCCATCCGCTGCCCGGAAAGGGGGTTGATGATATACATGTGGGCCATGGCCGGGTTGCGCTCGGCCGCGACATTGACCTGGCGGCCGGCGAGACCGGCAATTTTCTGCAGCGCCGAAGCCAGCGCCATCGGATCGCCGGAGATCGCGGCGCCGTCCTTGTCGGCCTCGTATTCGCGCGTCCGGCTCACCGCCATCTGCACCACCATGGCCGCGACCGGCGCGAGGAACACCATCAGCAGCGCGCCAAAACCGCCCAGCGGATTGTCGCGATTATTGCCGCCACCAAAGAACAGGCCGAACTGCGCCAAAGCCGAAATGGCGCCGGCAAAGGTGGCGGTGATGGTCATGGTCAGCGTGTCGCGGCTGCGGATATGGGCCAGCTCATGGGCGATGACGGCCGCCACTTCGCGCGTTTCGAGGTGTTTCAGCAGGCCGCTCGAAACCGCCACCGCGGCGTTCTGCGGATTGCGGCCGGTGGCGAAGGCATTGGGCTGGTCGGTCTGGATGACATAGACCCTGGGCGTCGGAATGCCGGCCTTGCGCGACAGGATATCGACCATGTCATAGAGCTCGGGCACGCGGCTGCGTTCCACCGGCACGGCATTCTGCATGCGCAGCACCAGCTTGTCGGAATTCCAGTAGCCGAACAGATTGGTCACCAGCGCAAAGGCGAAGGCGATCATCATGCCGGAGGTGCCGCCGATGAAATAGCCCACCACCATGAACAGGGCCGTGAGCGCGGCGATGAGGACACCGGTCCGAAACATATTGAACATTATGAGCCCTTGGGTTCGCGTTCCTGGGCAATTATGTTGTGTGCCCAAGGGTTCCATGCAAGCGGCATGACCAAATCGTAATGCGGACCAGACCATGAGCGACCAGGACAAACCCGAAGACACTCCACGCCCCCTGACCGAAGCCGCAAGGCGCGCGCTGGCGGAGGCCGAAGCGCGCCGCCGCGCGATCGACGCCAAGGGCGCCTTTGCGCCCAAGGAAACCGGCGGCCGCGGCGGGCTGGAGCCCAGCCGCTATGGCGATTGGGAAATCAAGGGTCTGACCAGCGATTTCTGAGGCGCAATCAGCCGACGATATCGGCGAGGCTGTAGCCGGCGGCCGAGACGGCGACCGTGGTCGCTACCGTCAGGATGGCGGCAATCAGTACATATTCGATGGGCCCGAGGCCGGCATCACGGGCAAAACGCAGAACTCTGTGCAACATCGGAGTGCTCTCGGCGGGGGGCATGGCAGAAAAATGGCAAAGCCTGCCTGAACGCAATCTGAACGGGTTCAGTCCTGCGCCGCCGCGATGGCCGGCAGGAGGCCGTCCTCTATTGCCGCGGGCGTCAGCGGCCCCACATGCTTGAAGGTGATGGTGCCCCTGGCATCCACCACGAAGGTTTCCGGCACGCCATAGACGCCCCAGTCGATCGAAACGCGCCGGTCGCGGTCGGTGCCGACGGCGTCATAGGGATTGCCCAGTTCCGCGAGAAACGCCCGGGCATTCTCGGGCGCGTCGGACTGGTTGATGCCGAACAACCGGACACCCGTCACCTCCCGCAATTCCACCAGCAGCGGATGCTCGTCGCGGCAGGGGATGCACCAGGAGGCAAAGACATTGACCACGGTCACCTCGCCCTTGAGCGCCGCCGTATCAAAGCCCGGCACGCCTAGTCCGGGCACTTCGGCCATGGCAAAGGCAGGCGCCGGGCGGTCGATCAGCACGGAGCGCACCAGCCCGGGATCGCGGTCGATGGAAAGGGCAAAGACGGCGACCAGCGCGACGAGGGCAATCAGCGGCAGGCCGAACAGCATATAGCGTATCATCGGGCGGCGCGGCGCGGGTCACGCGCTTCCAGTTCGATGAGCTTTCGCGTGGTGGAACGGGCGTCGTATAGCGTCCAGCCAATCAACCCGGCGACCGCGATGGCGACGCCGATATAGGCCCAGACGATAAAGACGGCGTGGGGTCCGAGGTCGATCATGCCGCGCCCCCCTGGGCCAGCCGGCGCTGCAGGCCCATCACCCGGCGGCGCTTGACCTCGGTATGCATGGCTTTGAGATGCAGCGTCAGAAACAGCAATGTAAACGCGAAAAACATGACGAAAAGCGGGGTCAGGATCGAGCCGGGCATGGTCGGTCCGTCGGCGCGGAACACGCTGGCCGGCTGGTGCAGCGTGCTCCACCAATCCACCGAGAATTTGATGATCGGAATGTTGATGGCGCCCACCAGGGTGAAGACGGCGATGACCCTTGCGGCGCGCAGCTGGTCGTCAAAGGCGCGCCATAGCGCGACGATGCCGAGATAGATGAACAGCAGCACCAGGGTGGAGGTCATGCGCCCGTCCCATTCCCAGAAGGTGCCCCAGGTCGGGCGCCCCCAGAGCGCGCCGGTGAACAAAGCAAGCGCCGTGAACATGGCGCCCAGCGGCGCCGCGGCTTTCATCGAGACGTCGGCCATGGGGTGGCGCCAGACCAAAGTGCCGAGCGCCGAGACTGTCATCACGCCATAGACGAACTGGCTGAGCCAGGCATTGGGCACATGCACATACATGATCCGCACTGTATCGCCCATCTGGTAGTCGGCCGGCGAATTGAAGAAGGCGAACCACAGCCCGGCGATGAAGAGGACCGCGGTCAGAATGGTCAGCGGCCACAGCAGCGGCGTGGTCCAGGCAACGAACTGCCCCGGATGGGCGATCCGGTTCCACCAGCTCTGCTTGGGTGCGGTGTCTGTGCTCATGGGCTCACGGCTCTAGTCCTCGGCCGAGCTTATCGCAAGGGCGGCGGCAAAGGGAGCCAGGGTCACAGCCATGAGGCTCAATGCCGCAAGAAACAGCAGCGCGGCGCTTGATTGGGTCGCGGTGATGCTGCCCACCCCGAAGATCAGCACCGGGATGGACAGGGGCGCGATCAGGATCGGCGCGATCAGCCCGCCGCCCCTTATCGACACGGTCACCGCCGCCCCCACGGCCCCGAAAGCGGCCAGAGCCGGGGTGCCAACCAGCAGCGAGGTCACCATGGCCCAGAAGGTATCGCCATCCATGGCCAGCTGCAGCGCCAGGAGCGGGGAGGCGAGGATCAGCGGCAGGGCGGAGACCATCCAGTGGACGATCAATTTTGCGGCAATGACGCCGCTGAGCGGCAGCTCGGCATGTCGCAGCAGGATCAGCGCGCCATCCTCATGGTCGGGGCGGAACAGCCGGTCCAGCCCCAGCAGCATGGCGAGGAAGGCCGCGATCCACACCATGCCGGGCGCGATGCGGGCCAGCAGCACGCTGTCGGGTCCCACGGCGAAAGGCACGATGGCGCCGGTGATGACGAAGAACAGCACCAGCGTCAGCACATCGCCACCGCCGCGCAGCGCCAGGCGCAGCTCGCGACCCAACATGGCCCGGAAAGCCGTCATAGGCGCGCCCCCAGCACCAGTGTTTCCATGCGGCCCGGATCGGGCAGGGTGATCGGGTCATGGGTGGCGGCAATGGCAAAGCCGCCCATGTCGAGATGCCGGTCGATCAGCCTCGTCACCAGTTCACGGCCTTCCACGTCGAGCGAGGCGGTCGGCTCGTCGAGCAGCCAGAGCGGGCGCAGGCTCACCAGCAGCCGCGCCAGCGCCAGCCGCCGCGTTTGCCCGGCCGACAGATAGCCGGCATCGAGCCCGGCCAGCTCGCCCAGGCCCACTTCGGCAAGCGCCTCGTCGGTGCCAATGCCCGTCGGCCCGTTGACCTGGGTCCAGAAATCGAGATTTTCCCGCACGGTCAGCCGCGGCTTGATGGCGTTGCGGTGGCCGCAATAATGGATTTGCGGGCCGGCCTCGCTATCGGCGCCGGCGAGGTCGAATGAGCCCGCGAGCGGCGCGACGATGCCGGCCAGGGTCAGCAGCAACGTGGTCTTGCCGGTGCCATTGGGTCCGCGCAGCAGCAGGCATTGCCCGGCGGTGATCGCGAAACTCAATTCCCGCGTCAGCGCCATGCCGCCGCGCCCGCAGCTGAGGCCGGTCGCGCGCAGGGTCAGCGGGGGATAGACTTGCCGATCGGTCATGACCCCTTCTCGTATTGAACGAAAGGCAAGGCTGGCAAGCCCAATCGTCTTTCTCTATAAGCCCTTATAGATTGGATTCATTCCAGGAAAGGCAGCGCTGTTGCGCGGTTTCCGGGGCATTCGCCCGGGCCGGCGCGCCTGCCGCAACGACAAGATTAGGGCGGAACACCATGACCTCGGTAAACAGCTTCAAGTCGAAATCGACCCTCACGGTCGGCGGCAAGACCTACACCTATTATTCGATCGCCGAGGCCGAGAAGAATGGTCTTAAGGGCGTGTCCAGCCTGCCCCATTCGATGAAGGTGGTGCTGGAAAACCTGCTGCGCTTTGAAGACAATCGCACCGTCACCAAGGCCGATATCGAGGCCGTGGCCACGTGGCTGGTGACCCGCAAGTCCGATCACGAGATTTCCTACCGCCCCGCCCGCGTGCTGATGCAGGATTTTACCGGCGTGCCCGCCGTGGTCGATCTGGCCGCCATGCGCGACGCCACCGCCAAGCTCGGCGCCGATCCGCAGAAGATCAACCCGCTGGTCCCGGTCGATCTCGTCATCGACCACTCGGTCATGGTCGACAGCTTCGGCACGCCCACCTCGTTCGGCGAAAATGTCGAGCTTGAATATGAGCGCAATGGCGAACGCTACGAATTCCTGCGCTGGGGCCAGTCGGCCTTCGACAATTTCCGCGTCGTGCCCCCCGGCACCGGCATCTGCCATCAGGTGAACCTGGAATATCTGGCTCAGACCGTCTGGACCAAGGACGAGAATGGCGAGACCGTCGCCTATCCCGATACGCTCGTGGGCACCGACTCGCACACCACCATGGTCAACGGCCTTGCCGTTCTCGGTTGGGGCGTGGGCGGCATCGAGGCCGAGGCGGCCATGCTGGGCCAGCCGATCACCATGCTGATCCCCGAAGTCGTCGGCTTCAAGATGACCGGCCGGATCAACGAGGGCATCACCGCCACCGATCTGGTGCTGACCGTCACCGAAATGCTGCGCAAGAAGGGCGTGGTTGGCAAGTTCGTCGAATTCTACGGCCCGGGCCTCGATTATCTCAGCCTCGAGGATCAGGCGACCATTGCCAATATGGCCCCCGAATATGGCGCCACCTGCGGCTATTTCCCTGTCGACAGCGATACGCTCAAATACCTCACCACGTCCGGCCGCGCCGCCGATCGCGTGGCTTTGGTCGAAGCCTATTCGCGCGCCCAGGGCATGTTCCGCGAGACCAATTCGCCGGACCCGGTCTTCACCTCGACGCTCGAACTCGACCTGACCACCGTCGTGCCGTCCATTTCCGGCCCCAAGCGTCCGCAGGACCGTATCGCACTCGATAATGCCAAGCAGGCTTTCGCCGCTGCCCTGCCCAAGGAATTCGGCAAGAGTGATGACCCGAGGGTTCAGGTCGAAGGCGCCGATTACACCATTGGCCACGGCGATGTGGTGATCGCCGCCATCACCTCCTGCACCAATACGTCCAATCCGTCCGTGCTGGTCGCGGCGGGTCTGGTGGCCCGCAAGGCGCGGGCTCTCGGCCTTGACTCCAAGCCCTGGGTCAAGACCTCGCTGGCCCCCGGTAGCCAGGTCGTCACCGACTATCTCGATAGCGCCGGCCTTTCCGAAGATCTCGACGCCATCGGCTTCAACCTTGTCGGCTATGGCTGCACCACCTGCATCGGCAATTCGGGCCCGCTGCCGGTTGAGATCTCCAAGGCCGTGCAGTCCGGTGATCTGGTCGCCGCCTCGGTGCTATCGGGCAACCGCAACTTCGAAGGCCGCGTGAACCCAGACGTCAAGGCGAACTTCCTCGCCTCGCCGCCGCTGGTCGTGGCCTATGCCATTGCCGGTTCGATGAAGATCGACATCACCAAGGATCCGATCGGTACGTCCAAGGATGGCAAGCCGGTTTATCTCAAGGATATCTGGCCGACGAACCACGAAGTGGCCGAGATCGTGCGCCAGCACGTCACCAAGGAGATGTTCCAGGGCCGCTATTCGGACGTCTTCAAGGGCGACAAGAACTGGCAGAACATCGTCATCGAGGGTGGCGAGACCTATGGCTGGAACTCGTCTTCGACCTATGTGCAGAACCCGCCCTATTTCGAAGGCATGTCGATGGAGCCCAAGCCCGTCACCAATGTCGAAAAGGCCAAGGTGCTCGCCCTGTTCCTCGATTCCATCACCACCGACCACATTTCCCCGGCCGGTTCGTTCAAGGCCACGACGCCTGCCGGCAAGTATCTTGAGGAGAGGCAGGTCGCCCCACGCGATTTCAACTCCTACGGCGCCCGTCGCGGCAATCACGAAGTGATGATGCGCGGCACCTTTGCCAATATCCGCATCAAGAACCAGATGCTGGCTGGCGTCGAGGGCGGTTACACCAAGGGTCCCGATGGCAGCCAGATGGCGATCTACGATGCCGCCATGGCCTATCAGGCTGCCGGCACGCCGCTGGTGATCTTTGCCGGCAAGGAATATGGCACCGGTTCGTCGCGTGACTGGGCTGCCAAGGGCACCAACCTGCTCGGCGTGCGCGCCGTGATCGCCCAGTCCTTCGAGCGCATCCACCGCTCCAACCTGGTCGGCATGGGCGTCATCCCGCTGCAGTTCAAGGATGGCGAGAGCTGGCAGACCCTGGGTCTTGATGGCACCGAGACTGTCGATATCGAAGGCGTCACCGAAATCGCGCCGCGCGCCCAGGTCAGCGTCAAGATCACCCGCGCCGATGGCTCGGTGGTCAATGTCGACACGCTCTGCCGCATCGATACCGCCAACGAGCTCGACTATTACAAGCATGGCGGCATCCTGCATTACGTGCTGCGCAGCCTCGTCGCGGCGTAATCTCGCGTTCATCCGCCGTTCACAGTGCGGGCGATTTCATGGCGGTCCCACGGGGCCGCCATGTGCTTTTGGTGGGGGATACATCGCGCGCCGAAGGGGGATAAATCCGCGGCGCGGGCAGAATCTGGTCCTGTCACCCTCTTTTGACTGGCGAGGGCGCGGCGGCCCGGCTTACAACCTTGCCCATGACGCAGAGACCCCTTTTCGGCGCTGTCCTCAGCCTTGTCGCCCTTGCTGCCCTGACGCTTCCCGTCGGCGCCGAGGCCACGCGGCCGCGGCCGCGGGCGGTGGTCGAGCTGTTCACCAGCCAGGGCTGTTCCTCCTGCCCGCCCGCCGATGCGCTGCTCACCAGCCTTGCCGCGGAAGAGGACGTGGTGGCCCTGGCCTATCACGTCGACTACTGGGACTATGTGGGCTGGGAAGACACGTTCGGCGACGAGGACTATTCGGACCGCCAGCGCGCCTATGCCAAGAGCTGGGGATCATCCCGGATCTACACCCCCCAGATGGTGGTCAATGGCGCCAAAGGCGTCGTCGGGTCGCGCCGCCACGAGGTGCATGGCGCCCTGGACGGGGTGACGCTGCCGCTGCCGGTCGACATCGTCCGCGAGGGCGACACGCTCAAGATCGCCATTCCGCCCAATACCAGCCTCGATGACGCAGTGGTGTGGGTGGTCACCTATCTCGATCGTGCCGATGTCGCCATCGACACCGGCGAGAATGCCGGCAAGTCCATGGTCTATACCCAGGTGGTGACCGGACGGCAGGCGCTGGGGATGTGGGAGGGCGAGACCGGCGCCGATCTCAAGCTGCCGCTGGACGAAGTGCTCGTGGCCGGCAGCACTGGTCTTGCGGTCATCGTGCAGCAGGAGCGCAATGGCCTGCCCGGCCCGATCCTGGGCGCCGCCAGTTTCGAGCGGTAGAGCGTTTCCAGGACAAGTCGGCCAAAAAAAATCCCGTCCCTGGGGGCAAGGACGGGAAGGACTGACTGGTCAACTAATTAGGGGCGGCTGACACCCAGGCTTCTGGGTTTGGGGGCTCGGTCGGCCCGGATGCCAGCCACTGGAGGCAATGGACAGATGCTGAACGTGCAATCTGGCGCGTTCACGGACAAAGTGTGTCCAAATTGGGGTTTTTGCATCTTGTCACGTCGCCCTTGCATCGGCCCCCAAATCCCGCAATCATGACGGTGATTTGACATCGCGTTTTGGAGTTGATCCGAACGGTGCAGAGCCGCACACCGAATGACAGGACCGTCAGTCTGGCGCTGGTACATGCCGGCGATGCGCCCGCGAGCGCGGCGCAATCCAAAATTCCGGCAATCGTCGCCTTCGACCGCAAGGAACTGAACCTGATCCTTTCGGTCTATGGTCGCAAGGTGGGGCAGGGGGAATGGCGCGATTACGCCATGGATTTCCTGCGCGAACGGGCGGTGTTCTCCATCTATGCGCGCGTTTCCGAGCGTCCCCTTTTCATCGTCGAAAAGACGCCACGCCTGCGCAACCGGCAGGGGCAATATGCCGTAACCAACCAGCAGGGGCGCATCCTCAAACGGGGCCACGACCTGGCTTTGGTGCTGCGCGTACTCGATCCGCAGCTGGCCGTGGTGGGATGACCAGAGCCGGAATGATCCACGTTCGTCCGGCCGCGATGAAAAAGCGCCTCTAGAGCCCCAGCTGCAAATGCACGATATCGTGCCAGCGGTCGAACTTGTAGCCGACAGCTTCATAGCGCCCGACATGGCGGAAGCCGAATTTTTCGTGGATGGCGATGGAGTTGGCCGTATCGGCAGTGATCACCGCGATCATCTGCTTGAAGCCGAAGGCGCGCGACTGCAGCAGCAATTCGGTCAGCAGCGCCTTGCCGATGCCGCGCCCCTTGGCATCGGGATGCAGGTAGATGGAATCCTCGCAGGTGAAGCGATAGGCGGCGCGCGGGCGGTAGAAGGATGCGTAGGCATAGCCGACCAGCTTGCCCTCCGCTTCGGCGATGATCAGGGGATGGCCGAGCTTGGCGATGCTGCCGAATTTTTCCGCCATGGCCAGTTCGCCCGGCGCCTCGGTGTCGAAGGTGATCGCCGTATTGTCCACGTAATGGCCGTAGATGGCGGTGATGGCGGGCACGTCGGCCCATCGGAACTGGCGCAGCTGGTAGTCGGACACGGCGGAAACCCAAGGCAAAAGAAAGAACCGCAGCCTTTGTAGGCTGCGGTTCAATTTGTCGTCCAACCAAATTGCTTGATCGTGCGATCAAGCAGACCTGTGCTTACTCGCGATTGCCGAACAGGCGGAGCAGCATCAGGAACAGGTTGATGAAGTCGAGGTAGAGGCTCAGCGCGCCCATGATGGCGCCTTTGGCCAGGACGTCGGCGCCGTGGGACTCGGAGTAGCCTTCCTTGATCCTCTGGGTGTCGTAGGCGGTGAGGCCCACAAAGATCAGCACGCCAACAGCCGAGATCGCGAACTCCAGCATCGAAGACTGCATGAAGATGTTGACGATCGAGGCGATGATCAGGCCGATCAGGCCCATCATCAGGAAGCTGCCCATATTGGTCAGGTCACGCTTGGTGGTGTAGCCGTAAAGGCTCATGGCACCGAAGGTCGCGGCGGTGATGAAGAACACCTTGGCGATCGACGCGTCGGTATAGACCAGGAAGATCGAGCTCAGCGACACGCCCATGATGGCGGCGAAGGCCCAGAAGGTGGCTTGTGCGGCCGGCACGGACAGCTTGTTGATGCCAAAGCTCAGCACCAGCACGAAGGCCAGCGGAGCGAGCATCACCACCCATTGCAGCGGGCTGGCATAGAGCAGCGCGCCCCACTGGGTCACCAGCTGGCCGTTGGCAAGCTGGCCGACGGCAGCGTTCGGATCGGTGGTGATGGCGGCAGCGGCGGCGAACCAGGCCGCGAGGCCAGTCACGACCAGCCCGACACCCATGTAATTGTAAACGCGCAGCATGTAGCTGCGCAGGCCCTCGTCGATGGCCAAGGCCGAGCCGGCCCGCGCACCGAGGGTCTGACGGTCAAATTCAGCCATAGTCGGTTTCCTTTCCCAATTGAAAAGCGGCTCTTGCACCGCCGGTGGGCATTGGTTGCCACTTGCGGAACAATATGGATGGGCGATCAGGCGTTTACAAGACTTGATGGGTGTGTGCGACGAATGGGATGGCCGCACATTGTCGTTATGCTACGGTCTAGCCCGAATCGCGCATTTAATCCTTAGGAAGAGGAGGGCCAAATGCCCCGGCTCTTTACCGGCCTCGAAATTCCGGCCGAAACTGGATTTGCGCTTTCGCTCAAGCGCGGCGGGCTGACTGGTGCCCGCTGGATCGATCCGGAAAACTACCACATCACCCTCAGATTTATCGGCGATGTGGACAATGTCACGGCCGACGATGTTGCCGACAGTCTCGACCGGCTGGCCAATTCCATGCGCTTTTCGGTCAAGCTCACCCATCTGGGGACCTTTGGCGGCGACAAGCCGCGGGCGCTCTATGCCGGGATCGAACCCGGCGAACAGCTTAACCGGCTGCAGGCCGCGCAGGAGCGGGTGCTGCAGCGGGCCGGCCTGCCGCCCGATGGACGCAAGTTCGTGCCGCATGTCTCTCTGGCCCGGCTGCGGGGCTGCAGCGCCGAAGAGGCGGCGCGGTTCATGGCCGAGGCCGGACGCTTCGAGCCGCTGAGCTTTCCGGTGGGGCGGTTTGTGCTGTTTTCCAGCAAGGATTCGGTGGGCGGCGGCCCCTATGTGGTGGAACAGAGCTATCCTCTGGCCGCGTGATCACAGTCACGCAGATGTTAGCGTGTTGTTAACCCTGGCGGCCCAAACCGGAGGAAGTGGCTGCTGTGCCGTCAAATTGCCGCCGTGATTGGCTTGCACTTGATGCAAATACAGTTGGATGCGGCGGCGTTTGACACCTTGGTAACCATGTTCAGGGCAGAGTTGCGGGCAGCTCGCTCCAGAACGGGGCCCTACAAGATGAGGACAATATTGCGATGACGACGAAAACCGGTGGCCTTGCACTTGGGCTCGCGGTCGGCGCGATCATGGCTCTGGCTTCTGCCGCTCAGGCGCAGCAGGCGACAGAGCTCGGCACTTTCAACGCCTGGACCGCCTGGCAGGCGACAGATGCTTCAGGCGTGCTCTGCTATGTCTCGGCAACGCCGCAGTCCAGCGAGCCGGCCGGTGCCAATCGCGACCCGATCCATTTCATGATCATCCACCGCAAGGGGATGGGCACCAAGAACGAGGTGCAGACCATTATCGGCTATCCGTTCAATGCCACGGCGGCCAATGCCAGCGCATCGGTCGACGGCAAGTCCTACCCCATGGTGACCGAAGGCTCGGCCGCCTGGCTGGCCTCGACCGGCGATGAGGGTGGCTTCGTGCAGGCGTTCAAGGCCGGCAGCAATCTGGTGGTCCGAGGGACGAGCCAGCGCGGCACGAACACTACCGATACCTACTCGCTGTCGGGCGCGACGGCGGCGGTGAACGCCATCGACACTGCCTGCCAGTGATTTTTGGGTTGCCCCATGCGGGCGATCCGCCATATCTGGGCGAGGGGCCAAGCCGGTCCTTCGCCCATGCTTGTTTGATGAGGCCCTGATGCTCAAGTCCATTCCGGTGCTAGTCCTTGCCGCCAGCCTTGCACTCACCGCCGGTGTCAGCGCCCAGCAGGTGCGGCTTCTGGGGGAGCATCGCGCCTGGTCGAGCTATGCCGCCAATGATGCGACCGGCAATGTCTGCTTTGCCATGACCAAGCCGGAAAGCGTGACGCCCGAGCCCGATGGCTACAGCCAGGCCTATATCTACATTACCAGCCGTCCGGCGGAGAATGTGAGCAGCGAGTTCAACCTCGTTGCCGGCTTTGCCTTCCAGCCCGACAGCATGGCGACGATCAATGTGGGCGGGCAGGTGTTCAACCTCTTCACCCAGAACGATGCGGCCTGGCTTGACGATACCGGCCAGTCCGATGCGCTGGCCAGCGCCATCCGCGCCGGCTCTTCCATGGTCGTCGAAGGCACGACCGCCGCCGGCATCAAGGTGACGCAGTCCTATTCGCTGTCCGGCGCCACCGCTGCACAGCAGTCGATCAGCGGCGAGTGCTAGGCTGCCTGGCCGCTCATCTGCCGGCCTCTCTCTTGCGGCAGGCTGGGCGGGGGTAGCAGGTCCACAGGTTCGCCTTTACCAGTAGCCCCATATCGCCCGGATCCGCCGCCATGACCCTTGATCTCGCCAAAGTCGAAGCCACCCTGCTGCTCGCCGCTGAAGCTGCCGCAGCGCATACCCTGCCGCTGTTCCGCACTGGCCTTGGGGTCGACAACAAGCTCAGCGAGGGCTTTGATCCGGTGACCGAGGCTGATCGGTCCGCAGAAACCGCCATTCGCGCGGTCATCGCCGAACATTTCCCCGATCACGCCATCATCGGCGAGGAATGGGGCTCCAGCGGCGATAGCCCCTATAGCTGGATCATCGACCCAATCGACGGTACCCGCGCCTTTATCACTGGCGCCCCCGTCTGGGGCACGCTGATCGGTTTCGCCTACGAGGGCGTGGCCATTGCTGGCCTCATGAGCCAGCCCTTTATCGGGGAAACTTTCCTCGCGGTCCCCGGCCGCTCGACCTATCGCCGGGGCTCGGTCACCCTGCCCAATCGCACCAGCGGCCAGACCGAGCTGGCGCCCTCCCGGGTCTTTACCACCACGCCATCGCTGTTTCGCACACCCGAGCTGATGTCCAAGTGGAAGGCGATCGAAGCCGCAACCCGTCTGCAGCGCTTCGGCATGGATTGCTA
>NZ_JAKFDJ010000002.1:0-24400 GCF_036676215.1 Devosia sp.
CGTCACCGGATAGCCTCGTGCATAGCGAACCGTCGCCTCGGCGCCAAAGCTGGCCGCAAACTGCGGCACGAAATCGGCCAGTCGCTGTTCGATCTGGTCCTGCACGGCAAGATCGAGCGTCCGCACCGTCCCGGTGATCTTGGCAGTCTGGGAGATCACATTATCCGCCTCGCCGGCCTCCACCATCGTCACCGACAGCACGGCATTGGCGAGCGGGTCCACATTGCGCGACACGATCGATTGCAGCGCCACGATCATGTTCGCCGCCACCATGATCGGGTCGATCGTGGTCTGCGGCCGCGCCGCATGACCGCCCTTGCCGGTAATGTCGATATAGAACCGGTCCGTCGCTGCCATTATGCCGCCGGCGCGAATGCCGAAATGCCCCACTGGCATGCCCGGCCAGTTGTGCATGCCATAGAATTCGTCGATGCTGAAGCGCTCCACCAGTCCATCGGCCAGCATGGCCTTGCCGCCGGCGCCGCCTTCTTCCGCCGGCTGGAAGATCAGCGCGATCCGCCCGTCGAAATTGCGCGTCTCAGTGAGATATTTCGCTGCGCCCAGCAGCATGGCCGTATGCCCGTCATGCCCGCAGGCATGCATCTTGCCCGGCACGGTCGAGGCGTAGCCCTTGCCTGTCCGCTCGGTTACCGGCAGCGCATCCATGTCGGCGCGCAGGCCAATGGTCCGCCCGGTCGTGTTGGTCCGCCCGTTGATGATGCCGACGACGCCGGTGCGCCCGATCCCGGTCACCACCTCGTCGCAGCCGAATTCCCGCAGCTTCTGCTCGACCACCCCGGCCGTCCGCACCACGTCGTAGAGAATCTCCGGGTGTGCGTGGAAGTCCTGTCGCCAGCCGGCGATCTCCTGGTGAAACTCGGCAATGCGGTTGAGAACAGGCATATTGGGTCCGAAGCGGTCAATTCTGGGTCAGTGTCGCTGTCCCAATCGGTAAGGTCAACACTAGCATGGTTTTGTGTCGTGCAGGCATGCCCCTATGCCGCCAAAACCACGGAGCGGCACCTCCCCCTCGACGGGGGAGGTTGGGAGGGGGTGTTGAGAGCCACGGTATCGACTAAACACCCCCACCCTTGATCCCTCCCCGCAAGGGGGAGGGTGACGACTGAGAGTCCTGCGACCACAAAGCGAGAGGGTGCTCGCATCGCTTTTCCAACAATCCTCCCGTCCCTAGCCCAAATTTCCCCTGCCGCGGCTTGCCCGTGCTGGCCAATTTTGTAATGACACCGGCACCTTGCCGGAGCTGCCCATGAAAATCCTGGTCGCCATCAAGCGCGTCGTCGATCACAACGTCCGCATCCGGGTCCGTCCCGATGGCAGTGGCGTCGAGACCAGTGGGGTCCGCATGTCGATGAACCCCTTCTGCAAGCATGCCGTCGAAGCGGCGGTGCAGCTTTCCGAGGCCGGCCATGGCGACGAGATCGTCGTCGTCTCCATTGGCCCCAAGGCGGCCAACGATGTCATCCTCACCGCCCTCGCCATGGGCGCCCATCGCGGCATTCTCATCGAGACCGATGCCGAGCTCGAAACCCTCGCCCTCGCCAAGCTGCTGGCCAAGGTGGTTGCCGAAGAAAATCCCGACATCGTCCTCCTCGGCAAGCAGGCCGTCGACGATGACAGCAACCACGTCGGCCAGATGCTCGCCGCGCTGACCAATCGCCCGCAGGCCACTTTTGCGTCAGAGATCAAAGTGGTGGGGCAGGGGTTGGAAGTCACCCGCGAAGTCGATTCGGGCCGCGAGACGGTGGGCATTCCGCTCCCTTCCATCGTGACCGCCGACCTTCGCCTCAACACCCCACGCAACGCCGCGCTGCCCATGGTGATGAAGGCGCGCAGCAAGCCATTGGCCGTCCGCCCTGTCGCCGAATTCGGCGTCGACCTGACGCCCCGCCTCACGGTGGAGAAGATATCCCCGCCCGCCGAGCGTGTGGCAGGAAAGGCCGTGGGCTCAGTGTCTGAACTGGCCGCCTTCATCGCCACTGAAGTCTCCCAGATGGAGGCGCTGTGATGAGCGTCCTCGTTATTGCCGACCACGATCTCGGCGCCCTCGCACCCGCCACCGCCCGCGTCGTCCACGCGGTGAGCGAACTGGGGCCGATCGACCTGCTGGTCATCGGCGAAGACATCGAAAACGTCTCGGCCGAGGCTGCAAAGCTTGCCGGCGTCGCCAAGGTGCTGGTGGCCAAAGGCGTTTCCACGTCCGATGCCGATGCATCCGTCATCGCGGCACTGGCCGAACGTTATCATTATGTCGCCCAATCTGCCGGGAGTGTGGGTAAGGATCGAATGCCACGTGTAGCGGCCAAGCTCGATCTGATGCCCGTCACCGACGTCGTCAAAATCCTTGGCCCCACCCGTTTCGAGCGCCCGATCTATGCCGGTAACGCCGTCCAGACTGTCAGCGATGGCCAGGCCAAGCACGTCCTCACCATCCGCGCCTCTGCCTTCCGCGCAGCCGCAGGTGGCAATGATGCGCCGATTGAAACCATTGAAAATTCGGTGGCTTCCGTCGCCCGGCTGATCGCGTCGCACCGCACCGAAAGCGACACGCCCGATCTCGCCACCGCCCAGATCGTCGTCGGCGGCGGCATTGCCCTCGGCTCGGCCGAGAATTTCCAACTGATTGAATCCCTTGCCAAAAAGCTCGGCGCCGCCATCGGCGCCACCCGCGCCGCCGTCGACGCCGGCTACGCCCCCAATGATTGGCAGGTCGGCCAGACCGGCAAGATCATCGCACCCGATCTCTACATCGCCATCGGCATTTCCGGCGCCCTGCAACACCTCGCCGGCATCCAGGGCGCCAAGAAGATCGTCGCCATCAACACCGATCCCGAAGCCCCACTGGTCAAACTCGCCGACGTGGCGTTGATCGGCGATCTCTTCGAGGTCATTCCGCAATTGCTGGTGGAGTTGGATAAAGCTGGAGTTTCTCGCTGACACCGAGTGTGTGGCACCAAGTGTGCAACCGCCCCCGATTGCAAATTCTACGCCGCCGCCTATAACAACCCCGCCTCCCAACGGAACGACCCCAGACATGTTCGAGACCCTGACCAAGGCCCCCGGCGACAAGATCCTGGCGCTCATGGGCGAATACGCGGCCGACCCGCGCCCCACCAAGATCGACCTCGGCGTCGGCGTCTATAAGGACGAGCAGGGCACGACCCCGATCATGACCTCGGTCAAAAAGGCCGAGCAGAAGATCCTTTCGGCTGGCAAGACAAAGACTTACCTCGGCATTGCCGGCAACAAGGGCTATGGCGCTGCCGTGCTCGACCTGGCTCTGGCCGACAGCGTCGACCGCTCCCGCGTCCGCATCGCCCAGGCTCCGGGCGGAACCGGCTCGCTCTGGGTGTTGATGCAACTGGTCAATCGCGCCAAGCCCGGCGCCACCGTCTGGGTGTCCGATCCGACCTGGCCCAACCACAACCCGATCGCCGAAAATTCCGGTTTGACGGTCAGGACCTACCCCTATTTCGACACCGAAACCCGCGGCGTGAAGTTCGCCGAAATGCTGGCGACGCTGGACAAGCTGGGCAAGGACGACGTCGTGCTGCTGCATGGCTGCTGCCACAACCCCACCGGCGCCAACCTCACCAATGCCCAGTGGGACCAGGTCGCCGCCAGCCTCGCCCGCACCGGCGCGCTGCCCTTCATCGACCTGGCCTATCTCGGTTTCGGCGATGGCCTGCTCGAAGACGCCTATGGCACCCGCAAGGTGATTGCCTCGGTGCCCGAGGCGCTCATCGCCTTCTCGGGCTCGAAGAATTTCGGCCTCTACCGCGAGCGCGTCGGCGCCGCCATCCTCATCGCCCGTGACGCGGCCCAGGCCGATATCGCTCAGTCACAGCTGCTCAACATCATCCGCGGCGCCTATTCTCAGCCGCCCGATCACGGCGCCGAAATCATCCGCACCATCCTTGAGGATGCCGAGCTCCGCGCCGAGTGGGAAACCGAACTCAACGCCATGCGGGGCCGCATGATCCGCCTGCGCGAAAAGCTCAGCGAGGCCATCCGTCAGCGCAGCAATTCCAAGGATTTCGATTTCATTGCCGCCCATCGCGGCATGTTTTCGCTGCTTGGCCTGCCAAACGAGACGGTCGAACATTTAAAAGCCGCCAATGGTATCTATATGATTGGTGACAGTCGCATCAATGTCGCCGGCATCCCCGAAGATCGCGTCGGCGACCTGGCCGAAGCGATGCTCGCGGCAATCAAATAGCGCTCTTCATTCGGCTTGCGGCAAGGTTTTGTCGTGCTACACCTTGGCTAACCGGCCACGGCAGAACACATTTTTAGGAGGGAACCATGAAGTTCTTCGTCGACACTGCAGAAATCAAGGACATCAAGGAACTCTACGAAACGGGTCTCCTCGATGGCGTGACCACCAACCCTTCGCTGATCGCCAAGTCCGGCCGCGACTTCAAGGAAGTCGTCAAGGAAATCTGCTCGATCGTTCCCGGCCCGGTATCCGCCGAAGTCGCTTCGCTCGAATATGACGGCATGATCGCCGAGGGCACCGTGTTGGCAGCGCTGGCCGAAAACGTCGTGGTCAAGGTGCCGCTGACCCTCGCGGGCCTCAAGGCCACCAAGACCTTCAAGGAGCGCGGCATCAAGGTCAATGTCACGCTCTGCTTCTCGGCCAATCAGGCCCTGCTCGCCGCCAAGGTTGGCGCGACCTATATCTCGCCGTTCCTCGGACGCCTCGACGACATCAACCTCGATGGCGTCGAATTGATCGAGAACATCCGCCAGATCTACGACAACTACGCTTTCGACACCGAAATCCTGGCCGCTTCGATCCGCTCCCCCAATCACGTGACCCAGGTCGCGCTGGCCGGCGCCGATGTCGCCACCATCCCGGCCGACGTGATCCGCAAGCTGGCCAACCACCCGCTGACCAACGCGGGCATCGAGGGCTTCCTCAAGGACTGGAAGGCTACCGGCCAGTCGATCGTCTAGGTTTCTCCCTTCTCCCCTTGCGGGAGAAGCTGGCGCGCAGCGCCGGATGAGGGCCGCGCGATCTCTCAAGCAGCAAGGGTGAGGAGGCAAACTCCTCACCCGTCTCGGCCTGCGGCCGATCCACCCTCTCCCGCAACGGGAGAGGGGCGCCGGGGCCCGAAATACGAAAGCCGCCCATGGCCGATACTGAACTCGCCGCCGCCATCAAGTCCGCCCTTGCCGCCGTTGAAATCCCTGGCGGCGGGGACCTGGCCGGCTATGCGGGTCTTTCCGATATCATCGTCACCCCCGGCGCCGTGGCCTTCGCCATTGCCGTCGCCCCGGGCATGGAAGCCGCCTTCGGCCCCGCCCGCGAACAGGCCCAGCAGGTCGCGCAAAAGCTCGCCGGCCCCCGCAAGATCATGGTCTCGCTCACCGGCGGCAAGCCGCCGCCCAAGGCCGGCCCCACCTTCTCGCACGGCAAGCCGGTACCCGCCGGCAAGACCGCCGTTCCGGGCATCAAGCACATCATCGCCATCGGTTCCGGCAAGGGCGGCGTCGGCAAGTCCACCACGGCGGTCAATATCGCCCTGGCCCTCCAGGCCGAAGGTCTCCGGATCGGCATCCTCGACGCCGATCTCTATGGTCCCTCCATTCCCAAGCTGCTAGGCCTCGAAGGCCAGCCGGCCATTCGCGACGACGGCATCTTTTCGCCGCACGAGGCCTTTGGCCTCAAAGCCATGTCGATCGGCTCCATGCTGGTCAAGGACCAGGCCGTGGTGTGGCGCGGTCCGATGGCCACCTCGGCCCTCCGCCAGCTGTTGCGTGAGACCGATTGGGGCGAGCTCGATATTCTTGTTATCGACTTGCCGCCCGGCACCGGTGACATCCATATCTCGCTATTTCAGCAGGCCGAGCTCGATGGGGTGGTCGTCGTTTCCACCCCACAGGATCTGGCGTTGATCGACGCCAAGAAGGCCATCGATATGCTGCCCCGGTTCGGTGTGCCCATTCTGGGCCTGGTCGAAAACATGAGTTTCTTCATCGCTCCCGATACCGGCACCCGCTACGACATCTTTGGCTCTGGCGGGGCTGAGCGCGCTGCCGCTGACCTCGGTATGCCCTTCCTCGGCGCCATCCCGCTGGTCATCTCCATCCGTGAAGGCTCGGATGCCGGAGAGCCAGCGGTCGCCGCGGCCCCTGATGGCTCCGAAGCCGCGGCCTTCCGCGCCATTGCGCGGCAGATACTGGCAAATACGCCGCGCTTGCGAACGTAGCGTCAACCATTTGCAATCGATTGCATAAATCCTCTTCATCGGCTATCTGGCTGGCCGAACCACGGCAAATGCCGGCCAGAGGAGCCTTTATGTTCTCGATCGACCGCAACGACTTCGGTCCGGATTTCACCTTTGGCGTGGCCACTGCCGCCTACCAGATCGAGGGTGGCCAGCGCGATGGCCGCGGTCCGTCAATCTGGGATAGCTTCTCCGCCACCCCCGGCAATGTCCACAATGGCGATACGGGCATCAAGGCCTGCAACCACTACGAACTCTGGCCGCAGGATCTCGATCTGATCCGCGATGGCGGCTTTGACGGCTATCGGTTTTCCTTTGCATGGCCGCGCCTGATCCCCGAAGGCACCGGGGCCGTCAATCAGGCCGGCGTCGACTATTACGACCGCCTCGTCGACGGCATGCTCGAACGCGGCATCAAGCCCTACGCGACGCTCTACCATTGGGACCTGCCCTCGGCGCTGCAGGACAAGGGCGGCTGGATGAACCGCGACATCGCCGGCTGGTTCGGCGACTACGCGGCACTGATCGCCCAGAAATTCGGTGACCGGCTCACCGCCACGGCCACCATCAACGAGCCCTGGTGTGTCGCCTTCCTCAGCCATTATCTCGGCATCCACGCGCCGGGCTACCGCGACATGCGCGCCGCTGCGCGCGCCATGCATCATGTGCTCTTCGCCCACGGCACCGCCATCGATGCGCTGCGTGCCAATGGCGCGAAAAACCTGGGCATCGTACTGAACCTTGAAAAGTCCGAGGCCGCTTCCGACAAGCCCGAAGACCTTGCGGCAATGGACCTGGGCGATGCCCTGTTCAATCGCTGGTATCTGGGCGGCGTGCTCAAGGGCCAATATCCCGAAGTCGTCACCAACTGGCTCGGCGAGCATCTCCCCACCGGCTATCAGGACGACATGGCGGTCGTTTCCCGTCCGCTCGACTGGCTGGGCATCAACTACTACACCCGCGGCATCTACAAGGCTTCCGAAACACCCGGGAACCCCATCGAGCAGGTGAAGGGTCCGCTGGAGAAGACCGATATCGGCTGGGAAATCTACCCCAAGGGGCTCAGCGACCTGCTGGTCCGCGTCTCCAGCGAATATACCAAACTGCCGCTCTACGTGACCGAGAACGGCATGGCCGAGGTTGAGGGCAGTGACGATCCGCGCCGCGTCAAATATTACGAGGATCACCTCAAGGCGGTGCTCACCGCCCGCGCAGAGGGCGCCGATGTGCGCGGCTACTTCGCCTGGTCGCTGCTCGACAACTACGAATGGGCCGAAGGCTACAACAAGCGTTTCGGCATCGTTCATGTCGACTACGAGACCCAGCGGCGCACGCCCAAATCCAGCTATCACGCCTTCCAGGGCATGCTGCACAATACGCGCTGAGGCTGCCTTGCCTCGATCATAGGTGCGAGGTTAAGTGGCGGTCGGCCCAATAGGAAGAATTCATGACCGCCATTTCGCTGATGACCGAGCCCAAGGTCCCCGAGGAGCACGCCATCGATAGCGATTGGTGGCGCGGTGCGGTGATCTATCAGATCTATCCGCGCTCCTTCCAGGATCAGAACGGGGATGGCATCGGCGACCTCGTGGGCATCACCAGCCGCCTCGATTATGTCGCTGACCTGGGCGTCGACGCCATCTGGCTATCGCCGGTCTTCACCTCGCCGATGAAGGACTTCGGCTACGACGTGTCCGACTATCGCGGCATCGACCCCAGCTTCGGCACGCTCGAGGATTTCGACCGGCTGGTGCAGAAGGCTCATTCGCTGGGGCTGAAGGTCATTATCGACCAGGTGATTTCCCACTCGTCCGACAAGCATGCCTGGTTCGCCGAATCCCGGCAGAATCGCACCAATGCCCGCGCCGATTGGTATGTCTGGGCCGATCCCAGGCCCGATGGCACGCCGCCCAACAACTGGCTCTCCATTTTCGGCGGCTCGGCCTGGCATTGGGACAGCCGTCGCATGCAGTATTATCTGCACAACTTCCTGGTCGCCCAGCCCGATCTGAACTTCCACAATCCCGACGTGCAGGATGCTCTCCTGGGCGACATGCGCTTCTGGCTGGAGCGGGGCGTCGACGGCTTTCGCCTCGATACGGTGAACTTCTATTTTCATTCGACAGGGCTGGAATCCAATCCGGTGGTCAAGCCGGAGGACTTCAACGCCTCGACCGCCCCGGCGGTGAATCCCTACAATTTCCAGGAACACCTTTACGACAAGTCACGGCCTGAAAACCTAGATTTTCTCAAGCGCATCCGCGCCATGATGGATGAATATCCGGGCAAGACCACGGTCGGGGAAATCGGCGACAGCCAGCACCAGCTCGAAGTCATGGCGCAATACACCTCGGGCGACGAGCGCCTGCACATGGCCTATACCTTCGACTTCCTCGGCGGCGAATTCTCCGCCCCCCATTTCCGCAAGGCGATCGCCGCCGCTGAAGCGGCTGCCCCCGATGGCTGGATTTGTCTGGCCTTCTCAAATCACGACGTGGTGCGCCATGTCAGCCGTTGGGCCGTCCACGGGCAGGAGGATGCCTTCACCCGGCTGGCCGTGACGTTGCTCCTGGCCATGCGCGGCTCGGTCTGTCTCTATCAGGGCGAGGAACTGGGCCTCAAGGAGGCTGAACTGGCCTTCGAGGATCTGGTCGATCCCTACGGCATCGAGTTCTGGCCCCAGTTCAAGGGCCGCGACGGCTGCCGCACCCCCATGGTCTGGCAGGCGCATGCCGCCAATGGTGCCTTTTCTACCGCCAACCGCACCTGGTTGCCCGTACCGGCCGAACACCTCGTCCATGCTGTTGACACGCAGGACAAGGTCGATGGTTCGGTACTCGAATTCTACCGCGCGATGCTGCAGTTCCGGCGGGCCCATCCGACACTCGTCAAGGGCTCCATCAGGCTGCTCGACGCCCCGGGCAATGTCCTCGCTTTTGTTCGCGAGGCGGGCGCCGAGCGCCTGCTCTGCGTCTTCAATATGGGCGAAACGGCCACCGAATTCGTCGTTCCGGCCGATCTCGTACCTCATGATGCCGGCTGCCCCGGTGTCACTGCCGCCCCGATCGACGGCGAACTCGATCTCGAGCCGTTCGGGTCCTATATCGGCGTGCTCTAGCGCCGCGTCACGCGACTTGCGGCAGGCGCGCGGCCATCAGGTCGCGCGTCAGCCGATGCTGCGGATTGGCAAAGATCTGTTCCGGCTTGCCCTCCTCGACAATCCTGCCGGCTTCCATCACCAGCACCCGGTCGGCCATGGCATGCACCATGTCCAGGTCATGGCTGATGATGAGGTAGGTCAGCCCGAAATCGGCCTGCAATCGCGCCAGTAGCGCCAGCACCTCCCCACGCACCGACATATCCAGCGCCGACACCGGCTCATCGAGCACCAGCAGCTTGGGCCTCGTCACCAGCGCCCGGGCAATTGCCAGCCGCTGGCGCTGCCCGCCCGAGAATTCGTGCGGATAGCGTTCCAGCATGCTGCCATCGAGCCCGACCGCCTCGACCGACTCGACCAGCCGTTGCCGCACTGTCTCACGCGACAGGCCCGGCTCTAGGCGCAGCGGTTCGCCCAGCGAGTCCGCTATCGTCAGCCGCGGGTTGAAGCTGCCGAACGGATCCTGGAACACCAGCGATATATCGCGCCGCAGCGTCCTGGGCAGGTCGGATCCATGATAGGGCGTGCCGCCTAGCCGCAGTTCGCCGGCGGTGGCTGTATCGAGCCCGGCGATGATCTTGGCCAGCGTGGTCTTGCCACACCCGGACGGCCCGACCAGTGCCAGGCACTCCCCCGTGGCGATGGAAAAGCGTGCTGCATCCACTGCCCGCAGCGGCTTGTTCGCCCAGAACAGCGCTCCGCCCTGCCGGTAGTCGCGCACTATGCCGTCGACTTCGAGCAGGTTCGCTCCAAAGGCCGGGCGCTCCAGGGGCGGGAAATCAAACCGCGACGCGGCCACCAGCCTTTGCGTATAGGGCTGCTTCGGCGCCGAGAAGACGCTCATGGCCTGACCCGCCTCGACCAGCCGGCCCTTGTGCATCACCGCCACCCGCGTGCACAGCGCCGCCACTGCCTTGAGGTCGTGGCTGATGAACAGCAGCGTCATCTGCCGCCGCGCGCAGATATCGGCGATCAGGTCGAGCACCTTGCGCTGGGTGATGAGGTCGAGCGCCGATGTCGGCTCGTCGGCGATCAAGAGGTCCGGTCGGCTCGCCAGCGCCATGGCGATCATCACACGCTGCCGCTGCCCGCCGGACAACTGATGCGGGAAGCGGTCGCCGTGGCGAAGTTCCAGCCCGACTTCCTCGAGCAGATAGGGAACTTCGATCTGCGCCGTGCCATGGGCAATGTTGAGCCGGATAGCCTCTTCGATTTGGTCGGTTACCCGCATCAGCGGGTTAAGCGCCGTCATCGGTTCCTGGAACACCATGCCGATGCGCTCGCCGCGCAGCCGCGCCATCGCACGCTCTGCGCGGGGCAGGGGTTCCCCGTCCAGCGTAATGGTTCCCCCCATCACGGCGTCGTCGGGCAGCAGGCCGGAAATGGCCAGCGTCGTCAGCGTTTTTCCCGATCCGCTTTCCCCGACAATGCCGAACCGCTCCCCGCGCTGCAGCGAGAAGCTCACGTCGGAGACGACTTCGGTGTTTCCGAAACGCACGGAGAGGCCCGAAACTTCAAGCAAGGACATTGGGATTCCCTTGCCGGAGCCGGGGGTCGATAGCGTCGCGCAGGCCATCGCCCGCGATATTGAGCGCTATGACGATGAGCACGATAACCAGCCCCGGCACCAGCGTCAGCCAGGGGTGGATCAGGAACATCCCCTGCGCGTCGCGCAGCATCAGCCCCAGGCTCGTCGCCGGTGGTTGGGTGCCCAGCCCGATATAGGAGAGGCCCGCTTCGGCCAGGATGCCGAGCGACATCTGTATGGTGCCTTGCACGATAAGCAGGCTCATGATGTTGGGCAGTAGGTGCCGCCAGGCAATCATTGCATTGCCCAGCCCGGCCAGCCGCCCCGCCGCGACAAAGTCGAGCGTGGCAATGCTGAGCGCCCCGCCGCGCGCCACCCGCGCGAATACCGGGATATTGAAAATGCCGATGGCCACGATGGCGTTGACCGCGCCGGGTCCGATCAGCGTGGTGATGAGGATCGCCACGATGACCGCCGGGAAGGCGAAGACGAAGTCGGTCAGGCGCAGCACCAGCCATTCGATCGCACCGCCCCAGGCGGCAGCGGCCAGTCCCAGCGGCACACCGACGCCGACGCCGATGGCAACGGCGATGGTCGCGACGAGAAAGCTCGTCCAGGCGCCGGACATGACCAGCGAGGCCATGTCCCGGCCCAGATTGTCCGTGCCCAGCCAGTGCTCGGCGCCGGGCGCCAGAAAGCGGCGCGTAATGTTGATCTGTTCGATGGGGAAGGGCGTCCACACCAGCGACAACAGTCCGATGGCGACAAAGACCAGCGTGGCGACCAGTCCGATGAAAAGGCTTGGATGGGACCATAGCCGCTTCATGGCGCGCTCCTTTCGCGGAGGCGCGGGTCGACCAGCGCATAGGCGAGATCGGTCGCCAGCATGGTGGCTGTCACCGTCACGATGAGAATGATGGTCGCGCCGCGGACCAGGATCAGGTCGCGCTCGGAAATGGCGGTGAAGATCAGCCGGCCGAGACCCGGAAGGTAGAACACGTTTTCCACGATGATGGTGCCGGCCACCAGATAGGCAAATTGCAGCCCGAGGATCGTCAGCACCGGCAGCAGCGCATTGCGCACCCCATGCCGCCACACAGCCTCGCCCATCGTCAGCCCCTTGGCGCGCGCGGTGCGGATATAGTCCTGGCTGGTCACATCGACCAGCGCCGTCCGCATCACCCGCGCCAGGATCGAGGCCTGTGGCAGCGCCAGCGCCAAGCTGGGCAGGATCAGCCCGCGCAATGCCGCATTGGCGTCTTCGTCCCACGGGGTAAAGCCGCCTGGCGGCAGCCAGCGCAGCGCCACCGCGAACAGCAGTGTCAGCAGCATGCCGAACCAGAAATTGGGAATGGCGATGCCGGTCTGCGCCAGCACCATGACAATGGTATCGAGCGGCTTGCCGCGCCGCCGTGCTGCCAAGATGCCCAGTGGCAACCCCACCACCACCGAAATCACCATGGCCATGACCGATAGCGGCAGCGTCACGCCGAGCCGCCCCCAGATCAGCTCTGCAACGGGTGCGCGCTGCGTGTAGGACATGCCGAAATCGCCCTGCAGCATGCCCCAGATCCAGCCGAAGAACCGCGCATGGGCCGGCGCGTCCAACCCCATCTGGGCCCGCAATCTGGCCACCGAGTCCGGCGTGGCATTGATGCCGAGGATGAACTGCGCCGGATCCCCTGGCAGCAGGTCGAGCAGCCAGAAGATGACCAGCGCCGCCACCAGCAGCGTCGCGGCAAATCCGAGAAAGCGGCGGAGGGCGAAGAGGATCACCGATGGGGCAAGGGCCGGCCGCCCCCCCTCCCGGCCTCCCCCACAAGGGGGGAGGTGAAGGTCTGTGCTTGGCTAATAAACGTGCCCCAATCACCGCGCGGCACCTCCCCCCTTGTGGGGGAGGCCGGGAGGGGGGTACTCACACGCTCGAAACTTGGGACGTCACTCCACCCACTTGATATCCCGCAGCACCAGCCCCTCGATGGGCGAGTTCTGCCACATGCCGGTGAGCTTGGCGTTCCACACGCCGGTCTGCGCCAGTTCGAACAGATACCCGTTGACCGCGTCATTCGCGAGGATGGTCTGCGCCTGAACCGCAAGTTCCTTGCGCTTGGCGTCGTCGGTCGTGCCATTGAGGGTCTCGATCAGCGCCTGGAACTCGGGGTTGTCATAGCCGAAGTAGTAGTCGGGGTTGGCATAGTTGCCAATGTCGAACGGCTCGACATGGCTCACTATGGTCAGGTCATAGTCCTTGTTGGCATAGACATCTTCTAGCCACTGGGCCCATTCCACGTTGATCAGTTCGAGCTTGATGCCCACTTCGGCAAACTGGCTGGCGATGATCTGTCCCGACAGGCGCGCATAGGCGAGCGGGGGCATCTTCAGCGTAACGCTGAACCCGTCCGGCAAGCCGGCTTCTGCCAGCAGCGCCTTGGCTGCGTCCACGTCATGCGGGTATGTGCCGGTCAGGTCGACATAATAGGGGTTGTGCGGCGCGAAATGGCTGCCGATCGGCACGCCATAGCCATAGGTGGCGCCATCGATGATTGCCTGCCGGTCGAGCGCATGGGCCATGGCCTGGCGCACCTTGATGTTGTCGAAGGGCGGCTTGGTATTGTTGGTCGAAAGGATCGTCTCGCCTTCTGTCGTGCCGACCAGCACCTGGAACTGCGGATTGGCCTCGAACACTTCCAGCGCTTCCTGGCCAAAATTATTGGTGCCATCGATATCGCCGGCGAGCAGCGCATTGATCATCGTCGCCGTATCGCCGATGAATACATAGGTGGCCTTGGTCAGGCTCACCGGCTCGCCCCAATAGGGACCATAGGCTTCGAGCACAACCCGGCTGCCCTTGTCCCACTGCAGGAAGGCAAAGGGGCCGGTGCCGATCGGCTCATTGGCATTGTTGTCGGCGCTTTCCGGCGCGACGATCACCGCGTCGCCGCGGCCTAGGTCGAACAGGAAGTTGCCGACGACCCGGCTGAGCTTGAGCTCGATCGTCAGCGGGTCGATCACCGTCACGCTTTCGATCGGCTCGTAGAATTCCTTGTGCGCGCTGACGCTGTCTTCCGCCAGGATGCGGTCGAAGGTGAACTTGACGTCCTCGGCATCGAACGTGCTGCCGTCGTGGAAGGTCACCCCGTCATGCAGCTTGAACGTATAGGTCAGGCTGTCCTCGGAAATGGTCCAGGATTCCGCCAGGCCCGGCTGCACCGCGCCATTCTGGTCGACGCGGGTCAGGCCCTCGAAGATGTTCTGGTAGACGACGATGTCGATAGCTTCGGCCGCCCCGGCAGTCGGATCGAGCGCCGGTGGCTCCAGCGCCACGCCGATGCGCACTTCGGTCGGCTGCGCCAGCGCCAGGCCGCCCGCCGCCGTCGTCAGCACCAATGCCAGCCCCAGAGCCTTGATTGTCCTGTTCATCCTCATTCCCCGCGCTTCGCGCATTCCGCGCTCTTGGTGGCATCATATAGGGGACCGCCACTAACATGGCAGCGTGCCGGCCCGTTATACTTTCCTACGGTCGCCCAGTCGCGTAGCAAGAATCACCGGGATGAGGCCAGCCAGCACGATGAACAGCGCCGGCAGCGCCGCCTGGGCAAAAAGCCCGACATTTGCGCGCATATAAACCAGTGTCGCCAGCGTATCGATCCCCAGCGGTCGCAGCAGCAGCGTCGCCGGCAATTCCTTGACGATCTCGACGAAGACCAGCGTCGCCGCGCTCAGGATCGCCGGCATCAGCGTCGGCAGGTCGATCCTGAACAGCAGGCCCAGCCCGCTCACGCCCAGCACCCGTCCGGCATCCAGCATGGAGTCGCCGCGCTTCGTCATCGCCGCGTCGATGCTCGAATGGCTGACCGCCAGGAACCGGATCGCATAGACATAGAGCAGCGCCGCCATAGAGCCGCTGAGGATCAGCCCCGGCCGCCAGTCCAGCAGCGCCATGGTCAGCCGGTTGAACCACAGGTCGAACTGCCCCAGCGGCTGCAGCAGCCCTAAAGCCAGCACCGTGCCGGGAATGGCGTAGCCCAGCGTCGCCAGCCGGATCGCTCCCCGACCACCGGCGCCGGCTCGCCGTGCCAGCTTGGCCGCCACCACGCCCATAACCACCGTGATGAGCGCTCCCAGACTCGCCAGCGTCACGGTCGGCACCAGCGCCGCCATCGTCATGGCGATGGTCTCCGGCAGTACGATGCGAAACGCCAGATAGGCCAACTGCCCCACCGGAATGCCGAACCCCAGCGCCAGCAGCGCCAGGCAGAAGCCGAGTGCGGCCCACCGCCGCCCGCCCTGCAGAAGCTCGCGCGCCGGTGGCACCCGGCTGTCGCGATGGGCCAGATAGACCCGGTCGCGCCGCGCGCGCTGCTCGGCCGCGATCAACAGGCCTATGACCAGCACCACGGTCACCGCCAGTTGCGCCGCCCCGCCGAAGTCGGAGCGGTTGATCCAGGTCGAATAAATGATGGCGGTGATGGCGTTGATGCCGAAATATTGCACCGCGCCAAGGTCGTTGACGACCTCCATCATCGCCAGCGTTACCCCCACTACCAGCGCCGGTCGTGATAGTGGCAGCGTCACCGCGAAGAATGTCCGCATTCCGCCGGCGCCCAGCGTGCGCGCCGCGATATTGAGGCTTGCCGACTGCATCAGGAAGAATGCCCGGCAGGCGACATAGACATAGGGGTAAAGCACGCTCGACAGCACGATCACCGCGCCCCAGTCGCTCCGGATATCGGGAAACCAGTAATCACGCAGCGTCTGCGCGCCGCTGATGCTGCGTACCATCGTCTGGACCGGACCCGGAAAGCCGAGGAATTCGACATAGCTATAGGCGGCCAGATAGGTCGGCACCGCCAGCGGCAGCACCAGCGCCCAATCGAACAGGCGCCGCAGCGGAAATTCGTAATGCGTCACCAGCCAGGCGGCGATCAGCCCGACGCAACCCGTGACCACGCCAACCGACACCATCAGCAGGGCGGTTTCCCGCAGGGCCGTCGGCAGCATGGTAGCAGTCAGCCCGCTGCTGCCCCCGACGGCGAGCATCGCCGCCCAGCCAAGCCACAGGATCGGCAGCCCCATCAAGGCCGCCAGCAAAAACGCAACGACCGGCAAAGCGAATGCCTTGCCGGTCTGTTTGGTCATCAGTGCAGGTCTAGCCGTCAAACAACCACCCTGAGTGTTGGAGCATGCGATCCTAGTTCTGCGCACCTTCGTTGAACTTCAGCTCATCGACAAGCGCGGCGGCTTCGGCGCGGTGTGCGGCGACCTCCACCAGCGGCGTATCCACAGCCTTCAGCGTACCCCAGCTCAGCGTCAGCTCGGCAGGCTGTACCGACGGCACCACCGGGAATTCATAGTTGGTGTCGGCATAGATCTGCTGGGCTTCGTCCGACAGCAGGAAGGCGATCAGCGCATTGGCATTCTCGGCATTCGGCGCATACCTGGCGATGAACCCGCCGGCAACATTGACCTGGGTGCCTTCGCCATCAGCGTCCGGATAGATGATACGGGCGGAAGCGGCCCAGTCCTTCTGCTCCGGCTCGGCCTCGTTGTTGAGCATCGCGCCCATGTAATAGGTGTTGGTGATCGACAAATCGCAGGTGCCAGCCAGGATGTTCTTGACGCCTTCGCGGTCGCCGCCGGTCGGCGCATAGGCGAGGTTGTCGCGCACGGCGGTCAGCCAGGTGCGGGTCTCGTCCAGGCCGTGTTCAGCGATCCGCTGTGCAATAAGCCCGATATTATAGGCATGGTCGCCCGGGCGGGTGCACAGGCGCCCCTTCCACTCGGGGCCAGTGATGTCTTCATAGGTGAGGGCCGTGGCATCGACGCGGTCCTTGGACACGTAGAACACGCGGGCGCGCAGCGACAGCGCGGTCCAGTTGTCATCGTCGTCGCGGAAGGCCTCCGGCACGCGCTCTTCCAGCACCGGGGTCGTGATCGGCTGGGTCAGGCCCTGCTCCTCGGCACCCACCAGGTTGCCGATATCGACAGTCAGCACCACGTCGGCGGGCGACAGTTCACCTTCGGCGGCAACGCGTTCCAGCAGGCCATCGCCGGCATAGAGCACATTGGCCTTGATACCGGTCTCTTCGCTGAACTTGTCCAGCAGCGGCTGCAGCAGGCTCTGCTCGCGATAGCTGTAGATGTTCACTTCGCCGCTCTGGGCGAAAGCCGGTGCGGCAATGCCGATCAGGGCAACTGAACCGAGCAGGGCGAGCGCAAGGCGCGAGGTCGTGGTCATGTGTCTACTCCATTAGGCGAGGTCAAGGTCCCGCTGCAATGGCGCCTTCTCCTCAATCGGTGCGCAGGAGTCAATAATGTTCAGCAAAATCAATAGCTTGAAGTCTAGAACCATTCAAAAGAGAACGGACTTATGCAAGCGAAATCAGTCGATTAGCTGATTATAAAAATCCACTTATTTTCGACTGCGGCAGAGCGGCGCATGGGGCCGCGCGTCATTCCGCGACGTCGGGTGTCACGCGCTCGACCAGGTCGGCCGGCACGATCAGCGAGAACAGCATGCCCTGTTCACCGGCCGGGTCGACCGAGAGGGAAAAGGCGTTGACCGCCAGCAGCGACCGCGTCAGCGCCAGCCCGATGCTGGAGCGGACCGGCACCATCGCCCGTCCATCGCGGCCTGTGCCGTCGCGGAACACCACGAAGCGCTCGGCCATGTCGACGGCATTGGTCGAGCTGTCGCGCACATGGATGGCGATGCCGCCGTCATCCTCGCGCTGCGCCGAGATCACCACCCCGCCACCGCTCGGTGTCTGGTCGATGGCGCTGGCCAGCAGGTTCAGCACCGCCTGCGCCAGCGAGGCGCGGTCCGCGGTGACGCGGGGCAGGCTCTCCGAAATGGCATTGCGCACGATCACGCGGGCCCCGCTGGCCTGCTTGCGGATGCGGACGACGCAGGTTTCCAAGAGGCTGGTCAGGTCGATGCTGGTGCGCTGCGGCAGGTAACGGCCATCGCGCAGCCGCGAATAGTCGTCGAGCTCGTCCACCAGCGCGGCGATCTCCTGACCCGCCGTGGTGATGTCCTGCGCATAGCTTTCGTAGCGGTCGTTTTCCAGCGCGCCAAAGGCTTCGGAGCGGATCAGGTCGGCAAAGCCGATAATGGTGTTGAGCGGTCGGCGCACGCCGCGGCTGATCCGCGCCAGTAGCGCAGGATCAGCCTCCGAAGGGGCCGCGAGCCGCGCCGGAGCCGCCGCTTCGCGTGCCCGCACAAACCCGAAATAGCCGGTGATCACGCCCGCCTGGCCCTGGGCAAACAACACGATCTCGGCGTTGCCCGACAGCGAGCGCAGGCTCAGGCTGGGACGCTCCGTCTCGGCAAAGCGTGCCGGGCGTTCCAGGAAATCCCGCAGGCTCGCCACGTCAGCGCCGGAAACCAGCGTCGACAGTGCCTTGCCCTCGAGCATGCCCTCGACATTGAGCAAGCCGGCACTGCGCGGCGTAATGGCGCTGATCACCCCGGAGCGGGTCGCCTCGAAGAACCCGTCGCCGCGCACATCGGCGAAGGCCTGGGCAAAGGCCGTGACTGCGGCCTCGTGCCCGGTGCGGACCTCGGTCGTGCTGGCCGACAGCATCAGGGCAGGGCGGCCCTGCCAGGAAATCGACTGCAGTCGCGCCGTCACCGGCACCAGCGTACCGTCTCGCTGCACCAGATGGTTCACCGGACCGGCGCCCTCTTCACCCTCGGCGCCCACCGCGGGGAATACCGCCCCAAGGCCTGCCGCGCGCAAATTTTCCACCGAATCGTAGCCCACCATTTCGGTGATCGCCCGATTGGCGAACAGAACCTGCTGGTCGCGGAACACCAATATGCCCAGCGGCAGCCGGTTGAGCACCAGCGTTTCCCCGCCCAGGTTGATCAGCGCTCCCGTGCGGGCTGGCTCCTCGAGCTTTTTCGGCGGCTGCACCACCGGCTCCGGCTCGCCCACGCGATCGGTGAGGATGCGCGCCAGCTCGTCGAAATTGTAGCGTGACACGCGCTCCACGGCCTCGGCGTCCTCGGCCGGCCTGGGCGCCAGTTCGTCCAGCGCCTCGGTCATGTGCCGCACGTCATCGTCGGTCGCGTCATCCTCGGCCGGCAGCGTCGCGGGCTCATCGGCGCCGCCATCCAGCGCGGCGAGATCGCCAAGATCGGCCTCGGCATCGGTCAATTCCGCGGTCGGCGTTTCCAGCTCGACTTCGTCCGGCACAAAGCCTCGCCCGGTGACCTTGAACAGGCCGCCCGCGTCCGGCGCCACTTGCGGCTGCGGAGGAGCGTCGTCGGCATCGTTGAGTGGCGTAAACAGCGCATCGTCTGCCGCCAGCCGGTCCACCAACTGGCTGAGCCGGCTGACCGTCGGCGCCTCTGCTTCTGTTTCGTCAGCGGATTCGGCCTCCGCGTCGGTCTGCGCTTCGGGACCGCCGCTGGCCGGCGTCTCGTCCAACGTCTCTTGCTCAGCGACCGGCTCGCTATCGGCAGGGTCTGGTGCCGCCGCGCCGTCTTGCTCGGCCTCGCGCCAGTTCTCCAGCTCCTGAGCATAGGCATTCTCATCCGACACGATGGGCATTGCCACCGCTTCATCGGCTGGCGCTGCGTCGTCGCCCTCGGCCAGCGCGTCCTGCGCGGCCAGGAAGTCCGCATCGGCTGCCGCAGGCGCACCGACCGTCTCGGCATCGACCGCTACATGATCAGTCGATTCTTCCGGCTCGCGCTCAGCCGCGTTGGTCCCGCTATCGGCAGCCGCCAGAATCTCCGGCGCAATCGGGTCCACGCCCACCACCAGCAGCACAGCCTGCCCGTCCTGCCACGGCAGCGGCGTTGTGGCGCAGGTGGCTGAGGCCGGCCTTTCCCCCGCGATGAACTGGATGCGCGCCAGGCTCGTCCGTCCGGGCGAACCCAGCCTTATATTGCGCGCGATCTGCCCTTTGATCGGCACGGCCGGCGGCGCCAGCTTCAGCCCGTGTTTCTTGAGCTTGCCCAGGAACAGCGGCGCGGCGTCGTTCTGCCACAGCAGCACCTGGCCGTCCTGCGACCAGAGCCACGCCGGCCGCGGGTCCCCGGCATGCTGCAGCACGCGGCGGGCGCTTGGCGATGTGATCCAGTCGGCATCCATATACGATTAATGTCTCCGTCCCCGATGCGGTGGCATTCGTGCCATTCCGGCACAATTGCAGCGGGAAGCTTAAGGTTTCTTCAATATAGGCTGCAGCCGGCAGGGTCCAGTGCGGCGCTGTGGCCGAGCCTTTCCTTCGGGCGGGATGGTTAAGTCGCCCATGAGCTTGCCCCGTCAGCCGCAGGCAAAATCGGTGCTTGTCATCCTAGATTTCTCGACCTATGTTCCGCCCGCTTTCGGGACGAGCGTTTCGCCATCCCTCGCAGAGCATTTGCCGCCTTAGCTCAGTTGGTTAGAGCGCTAGATTGTGGATCTAGAGGTCCCCCGTTCAATCCGGGGAGGCGGTACCATTCTCCTCGATAATGACATCACTGTGCCAGTCGCAAAGCGGATAGCTCGTTCGCGATGGACTCGAACGTAGCTTTGAGGTCGCTGGACAGAGCTGGAAAGCGCGCGCGGTCCGGTGTGGAAGCACAGTTGGTCAGCATCGCCTGCACCACGGCCGGCGTACTCTGGCTCACGGAGTCGGTTGCCAGACCGATCGTATAGACGGTGATGTCGGTGCCCGGTGCCTTGGCATTGGCACAGGTCTGCGCAGTGCGGGTATTCATCTCGGCCACTAGGCTGGCGTTAGTGACCCCTATCGCACCGGTATTGCTGGGGCCAGCAAGCTTGCCAAGGCGCTCGACGGTCCCGGCGCTGGTCGATGCCGCCTTGTTGTTCTGCGAATTGTAGGGGAAGCCGTAGGCCGTGTTGTAACACTTCCCGTTGAGGTCCCGCATGGTCTGATTGCAGTGATTTGACAGGTTGTAATCGGTGTTCTCGCCGTCAGTCATGATGATCATGACCTTGCTGGTGGCCTCGTTATAAGGGCCGCCCTCATCGAACGGTTCACCTGGGGAGAGCACTCGGAAACCCCACACGGCGCCTTGATGGATGTTAGTGCCACCTTCGGCCCGCATGTCATCAATGGTCGAAATCACTGAGGCCGGATCGCTCGTCAGCGGCAGTACCGACGTGCGCGTGCAGTCGGCATTGGGGCCACGGGAGAAGCCGGTTGACCCCACACCCGCATAATACTTGCAGAGGCGCTCCTGCCGCTCACGGAGCGACAGGCCTAGCGGGACGAAGCTGTAGCAATATCCGTTTCTGGTCTGCAGCGTCGTCGTACCGTCCCAGTTCGTCGTATAGGTCGGATTGCGGCACGCACAGCTCGGAGGCAGGTTCCCGTAGAATGCGTTTGGATAGAGGGCGTTGCTAACAAAGTCGATCGGCGACGTGGAGAGAACGGCACCCTCTTTCAAGCGTGGGTTGCCCCAGGATGCCCATGAACCCGAACGCGTGCGTTCTTCTTCGATATCGCAACGCGTGGTGCCTTGGGCCGGACGGTCGCAAATAGCGGGACTGTCATAGATTTCCGTGCCGCTGATATAGCTGTTGTTGATAATGGCACTGCCATTGATGTAGTTGTTGCCCCCCGTGCCGTAGGCCAGGTCGGGCGAGAACAAGGGCACGAATAGGGTATCGCCAGCTGTGGGCGCAGTGTCGTCGGTATCGAGATATTCCTCGGGCCGCGTTCCGGTCTTGGCATGCGGCCGCGCCTCCACGCAACCGCGCCAGGCCTCGCCGGTTGCAGCGAACAATGTTTGGCGGGTAGGAAAACTGTAGTTCGGGGCGGAGAGCACGAGGCGCTCTTCGTCGTCGTCATTGTCGAAGTTGTCGAAGTGGATCGATGACGCAGCGGTCCGGTCGATCCAGCTTTCATTGGCGTTGGCAGCGCCGACATTGACGAACATCGTGAAGGGCACGATGCCGATCCGCACATCCTCCACCAGCTCCGCATCACCGGTGGGCACGCAGGTCTGATCGTTGCCAGCAGCGGTCTCGGTCTTGGTATACATCAGGATATAGGTGGCGCATTTGGCGGCATCCACCAGGCGCGTCATCCGGTTCTCGTTCTGCATCGAGCCGGAATTATCGAGCACCATGACAATTTCCAGCGCCAGCTTTTTGCGCGTCGCCTCGGACTGGATTTGAGCGGTCATGGATTGCACGCCCACCAGGCTCACGAAGATCGTCGGCACGGTCACTTCGGCGGAGAAGAACAGCGAGCCCTCGTCGACGTTGATAACTGGCGCCTTGATCGATGCCGCGATGCGGGCGTCGCCGATGCGGTCCACCATGAGCTCCTCGGCCCGCAAGCGGATCTCCTCCGGCGTCAGGTTATCCTCAAATATCTCCGGCTGCAGTGCCAGGGCCGCCGCGTCGAGCGCGATCTGGGCCCGGTTCCGCGCCTGTTCCAGCGATACATAGTCGACCACCGCGCCACCCAGGGCGATCAGCACGATCGCCATCAGGCCGAACATCACCGCGAAAACGCCGCGCTCGTCACGTCCGAAACGCGAAACCAGGGAGAGGAAGCGATGCATGACGCGGGCACCCATAGGTTGTCTGCCCCAGTGCGGAGCGTCCCGATCCTCGTGGAAATTCCTTATTAAAGGACCACTACCTTGCTATTTAGTTTTACGCGTCCATAGAGATCGATCACGTCAGCATTGGTCATGCGGATGCAGCCCGAGGACACATTCTGCCCGATGCTCCAGGGCTCGGTCGTGCCGTGGATACGATAGAGCGTCGAGCCAATGTAAAGCGCCCGTGCGCCCAGCGGATTGTCCGGCCCGCCGCTCATGTGGCGGGGCAGATCCGGCCGGCGACGCAGCATTTCGGCGGGCGGCGTCCAGCTCGGCCATTCTGCCTTGCGAGTCACCCTGTGCGTACCGCTCCATTCAAAGCCCGTCTTTGCCACGCCGATGCCATAGCGCAGCGCCCGCCCGTCCCCGAGCACGAAATAGAGAAAATGCGCCCGCGTATCGACCACGATGGTGCCGCTGCGCTCACCGGTCGGATATTGCACCACCTGGCGCAGATAGACCGGATTGACCTGTGTATTGGCCTGCAACTGCAATGCGTGCCGCGGCTTGCCCTGAACGATGGTGACGCCCGGCGGTGGCGCGAAACGCCAGCCCTGCTGCAGCCCCTGTGCCGATGCCGGCAGCAGGCTCGATAGTCCAATCAGCAGCGCCAGCAGTCCCTTGCCGGCCGTCTTCATCCCGATCATGGCAGTTTCCACATTTCCTGCCGGCCAATGCCGGCTTGGCCGCAAGAGTGCCGCACAAGGGCCAATATGCGGTGAATCGGCATGGTTAAGCCATTGATCCCTATGATGGTTAGCGGAAAGCTAAGCCCCGGGTCCAAACCGGATTCCAATCGCACCAGCGTCGGTTTATGGAATCTGCAGCGTGAAGGAGCCTGCCTATGTCGAGTGAGTCGGTCCCCGACGGTCTGCCCCGCTGCCCCTGGGCCGGCGACGATCCGCTCTATCGCCACTATCACGACCGCGAATGGGGTCGGCCGGTCACTAGCGACACGCGCCTGTTCGAGAAGATCTGCCTCGAAGGCTTCCAGTCGGGCCTCTCCTGGATCACCATTCTGCGCAAGCGCGAGCGTTTCCGCGAGGTCTTCCACGGCTTCGACATCCCCAGCGTCGCCGCCATGACCGAGACTGATATCGAGCGCCTGCTGCTCGATACCGGCATCATCCGCCATCGCGGCAAGATCGCCGCCACCATCAACAACGCCAAGCGCGCTCTCGAACTGCAGCAGGAATTCGGTTCGCTCGCCGCCTATTTCTGGCGCTTCGAGACCCGCCCAGAACATCGCCCCGACGATCTCAGTTGGGACGCGCTACGCCTCCTCGCCCAGACCGACGCCTCCCGCGCCCTCAGCAAGGACCTACGCAAGCGCGGCTTCAACTTCGTCGGCCCCACCACCTGCTATGCCTTCATGCAGGCCATGGGCCTGGTCAACGACCACGCCGAAACCTGCTTCTGCCGCGACGAAGTCGAAGTCGAACGCAACGCACTGGTCCGGCCGCGCTAGAACTGGCCTCCTCGCAACCTGTTGCGATTGCGCAACAATGCGGGCTGCCTGCGTCATCCCGCCACATCTATTCTTGCGGATCACGGAATCGCGAGCTAGAAGCGGCCTGTCCACTAACGCCAACCCGAGGGAGGCAGCTACATGACAGTAGTATTCGAACGCCACCACCAGGGTCCTACCATGCGACATCTCGGCCGAGCCTGAAGCTCCGCCGCCTGCGTCGCCCGGCTCTCCAGCCGTGGACACTTTCCTAGCCACCAGACCGTGATGTGCTGAAACCGGGTCGCTTCGCGCCCCCGATTCCATCCCATCTCAAACCCCAACAGAGGCCGGTTCGCGTCTTGGCGCGCCCGGAAACCATCATGACCTATGAAAGCCTTCCCGAGGGCAGCGTCGTTCTGCGCCTCGAATTCTCCATCGC
>NZ_JAKFDJ010000003.1:0-3956 GCF_036676215.1 Devosia sp.
CGCTACTACCTGCTCAACATCGCCTCGCCCAAGACCCGCTGGGCGCGCACCGTCATCGTCCACCGCGCCGACACCATCGACGGTCCCTACGAGGGCCGCATCGTGCTCGATGACCGCGGTATCGCCCAGGGCGGCCTGGCCGACACCCCGGAAGGCAAATGGTATGCCTATCTGTTCAAGGACAACGGCGCCGTCGGCCGTATCCCCTACCTCGTGCCCGTGACCTGGCAGGACGGCTGGCCCGTGCTCGGCAAAGACGGCGAGGTGCCCATGACGCTCGACATCCCCGCCGGCGGGCAAGGCGCCTCAGGCGCCTCCGGCATAGTCGCCTCCGACGAATTCGACCGCCTGCCCGGCACTCCCGCCCTGCCCCTCGCCTGGCAATGGAACCACAATCCTGATCCGCGCAACTGGTCGCTCACCAAGCGCCCGGGCTACATGAGCTTCGTCACCAGCCGGGTCGATGCCACCCTGCCCGAGGCCAGGAATACCCTCACCCAGCGCGCCTTTGGCCCGAGCAGTTCCGCCACCACCAGCATCGACGTGAGCGGCATGAAAGACGGCGACTGGGCCGGCCTGGCCGCTTTCCAGAAAAAATATGGTTTTGTCGGCGTGAAGATGAGCGGCGGCGCCAAATCGCTCGTCATGGTGAGCGCCGACGCCGACCAGCCCGAGGAGATCGCCTCCATTCCCCTCTCGGGCAATACCGTTCACTTGAAGGTCGAAGGCGAATTCAATTCTGCGCCCGACGACGCCCGCTTCGGCGTCGACGAAGTTGGCGCCAAGGTCTACGGCATCCCGGGTGCGCCTGAAGTGGCCCGCTTCTTTTTCAGCCTCGACGGCAAGACCTGGACCCCGATCGGTCGTCCGTCGCGCCTTGCCTACACCTTCCCGCACTTCATGGGTTACCGCTACGCGCTCTTCTATTATTCGACCAAGACCGCCGGCGGCCGTGTGGACTTTGACTACTACCGGGTCGGGCAAAAAGACTGAACGCAAGCGCCCGCGAGGGCGCCAGGCTTTTGATCAATTGAAAATGTATTTGGAAATGTATGAGTTCACCACCGGAATCCGAATTTGACCCGCCCGAATCTGAAGGGCAGCCGTCGTTGCGGCGCGAGAACCGGCGCTACGCGCTGGTCATCGTGTTGCTCATCCATCTGGCCTTGCTGGCCGCTGTTCTGCTGTCGCGCTCACGCGTTTCCGAGCCACCGCCGGCGCGCAGCGTAGAGGTGGTCCTGTTCGAGCAGAAAGTACCGGAGAAAAAAATTCACGTACCTCCGCCCGATGTCGCCCCGCCCAAGCTCGCCCCGCCCCCGCTCGCCCTGCCCCCGCTGCCCGTGCTCGACATCGTGCCCGACGCCATCCGGGCCCCGCCGGCCCCGGCCGCGCCCCCGGCCCCGCCCCCTGCCGCAGCCCCGCCGCCGCCCGTGAAGGAGGCCGTGGCCAGCGCGCCCCCCAAGCTGTTCGAAGAATGCGCCGAGGAGTCGGATCGGCATATGATCGCCGACGTATATCGCCTCGCTGTCAACAACCAATCGGTGTCCGAAATGCGCCGGCGCAAGCCGATCAAGCGCGTTTGCATGGCCCAGCTCAATATCACGCCGCGCTCCTTCAAAGAAGGCTTTCCCGGCCTGGGCTCGACGAACGAATGGTTCGGCCTGGATATTCGCTTCACCGTCAATATTCCGGAAACCGCCACGTATGAACTGATGCTGTTGGCCGACGATGGCGCCATGCTCAGTGTCGACGATGAAAACGTGATTGACAACGATGGCATCCACGCCCCAACACCCGTGGCGACCAAGATCAAGCTGGAGAAGGGCTTGCGCAATTTCCGCGTGCGTTACTTCCAGGGGCCGGGCCCGGATCTCGCATTGATGCTTGCGTGGAAGAAGCCAGGCGCGACCGATTACGGCTACATCCCGCGCAGCCTGATCGGGCGGCCGCCGGCCGGCACGCTGCCGCAGATCCTGGCGAAGGAGTGATCGGCGCCGCCGATGACAAGGAGAATTACATGAACACCGCATACAAACGCATCGTCGTCGTCGGCGGCGGCACAGCCGGCTGGATGGCGGCCACCTCACTGGCGACCGCACTGCCCGGCAGCACGGTCGAACTGGTCGAATCGGAAGAGATCGGCATCGTCGGCGTGGGCGAGGCCACGTTTCCCATGCTGCGCGATTTTCACAAGTCGAACCGCATCGACGAGGCCGAGTTCCTGCGCGCCACCAATGGCACGTTCAAGCTCGGCATCGAGTTTCGCGACTGGCGCGCCAAGGGCCAGCGCTTCTTCCATACCTTTGGCAATTTCGACGATCTGACCGGTCCCGCCTGTCTGTGGGGCCAGTACCGCCGGGTAAACGACACCGCGCTGGGCCCGCTGAGCGAGCAATGCCTGCCCAGCGTAATGGCCAGCCAGGGCCGCTTCGCCCCACCGCCCGCGGAGCACCCCAATTTGTATAGCTACGCTTACCATTTCGATGCCACCCTGTACGCAGGGTTCTTACGCGGCATCGCGCTCAGCAGGGGCGCGCGGCGCACCGAAGGCCGCATCGTCGAGGTCAAGCGCCGCACCGATGGTGGCGTCGACCAGCTCAAGCTCGAAGATGGCCGCGTGGTGGCCGGCGACCTGTTTATCGACTGCTCCGGCTTTGTTTCCCTGCTGCTGGGCCGCGCCCTGGAAGAGCCTTACGTCGATTTCAGCCGCTGGCTGCCGGTCGACCGGGCTTGGGCCGTGCCCAGCGAGCCGAGCGGACCGGAGCTCACGCCGCACACCGTCGCCACCGCGCTCGAAGCGGGCTGGACCTGGCGGATCCCGCTCGGCAACCGCGTCGGCAACGGCCACGTGTTCTCCTCCCGCTACATCGACGAGGAGCGCGCGCGCACCCAATTGCTCGAACGGCTGGACGGCCCTCCCCTGGCCGAACCGCGCCTGCTGCGTTTTGCCACCGGCCACCGCGAACGCTTCTGGGTCGACAACGTGGTCGGGCTGGGCTTGTCGTCGGGCTTTCTGGAGCCGCTCGAATCGACCAGCATCCTCCTGATCCAGCGCGGCCTGGAAAAAATGATCGAACTGCTGCGGCCGGGTGCGCTGCCCGCTGCGGCCGCCGTGGCCAACTACAACAGGGGCATGACCAGGATATTCGAACGCATTCGCGACTTCATCATCCTGCACTATTGCCTCACCGAGCGCCGCGACAGCCAGCTGTGGCGCGACATGGCGAGCATGGAACTGCCAGAGATGCTGGACTTCAAGATTCACGCCTGGCGCCAGGCCGGCTTGCTGAACATGAACGGGGAAGAAGGTTTCGAGGCCAGCAGCTGGCTAGCGATCCACGCCGGGATGGGGAACTGGCCCGTACGCGCCGACCCCGTGCTGGCCGAGGTGCCGATCGCAGAAGCCTTGCAGGCCCTGCACCAGCGACGCGACCATTACGCGGCCGTCGTGGCGGCCATGCCCACCCACGACGCTTTCCTGCGCCACATAATGCGGAACGACTAAGGTAATCAACTGAATGAAATTTCAAAGAATTTCCCGCACCACGGCAATCACCGGCGATGGGTGGGGCCGCGGGCTTCCGGCGGATCGCCATCGACACCGCCTGCTGCGGGCCATTGCCGCTGCGCCGGGGTAGCACCGACCTCGATGGCGCGGTCCGGCGCGGCACTGGCGAAATCCACCGGACTTAACGATTTAAAACTCTTGCATGGTTTTTGCGCCATGGATTTGTACGATGTCCCCCCCACTTTTTTTGGAGTCAGTAAGAAATGAAAATAAAGCACGTCACACACAAGGCACTGATGCCGAGCACGGCAATGATGGCGGCCGCCGCGGCGATGACCGTATTCTTTGGCGCGGCAGGCAATAGCTGGGCTCAAAAGGCTGAAGGCCTGGCCGACACCCCGCCAATGGGCTGGAACAGCTGGAACAAATTTGCCTGCGATATCGACGA
>NZ_JAKFDJ010000004.1:0-4091 GCF_036676215.1 Devosia sp.
AGATCTATGTTGTCGCGCATGGTTTTGCTGCGGTGTTGTGTTCAAGGGTTTCGGTCAAGACAGGTCAGAATGGGACGCCTGCCGTCTTCCACATAACGACAGGCAAGTTGCGAACCATCCGACCCAGGTTGAAGGCGTTCCCGGACCATCCATTCCTTGCCGGCCTCCCACCGATCGGGTGGTGGCGCAAGCGTAGGGCCATTGGATGTCGTTCTTCGCCTCGCCCCGTCTGCCGGGTAGCCGACACTTAATGACGTGAGCTTGGGTGAACGCCGGCTGAACCGTCAGCATGGCGAACTCGACTCGAGTTAAGGTTGAGTCAGTTCTAATTCTTCATAACCGCCCCAAAGTCGTCATGCCCGTCCGGCATAGGGGGGGCGTATTGAGTACAGGAGAGCGCGTCATGATCCGATTGGCCACTCTGACCGTCGCCGTCGTTGTTACGATGACCGGCGAGGCGGCGGCGCAGACATGTTTGAGCGTATTGGGTTGCGCCGCCAGCTCCTCGGCGGCGGTGGTCGGCGCCCCTGCATCCGGCAGTCCGAACAGCGCTTTCGGGGTCCTCGGCTCAAACTCAGGGACCTCGGCGCTTCCCACAGCCGATGCGCCTTTGCTGTTCGACAACCTGGGCAACATGCGGGGGAAACCGAGCGGCGGCCAAGATAATCCCGCGCCGACCGGCCTCGATGCGGGTGACACAGGCAAGCGCCCAGCGACCGAACCCAAAAATCCGACCGCCGCCACTGGAAATCCCGGTGCGCCGCGATTGGAGGCTATCCCCCAGGGACCAAAATGATCTCGGCCTGTCCCGTGCTCCTGCATGACGGCGATCAATTCGAAGTCCCGTAGACCGAAGTCCATCTGCCGGAGGGCGCCGACCCTGGGTTCATCGGCGCGCCGTCAACTGGATCAAATTGGGTCGCCAATGTCGGAGCGATCAGCAATTTTGCGTTGAGGTCGCATTCGGCCCGCAACACGGCGCGAGGATTGGATGAAGGGTCCCAGGCAATTCGCGCGCAACATCCGCAGTCGCGTTCGCGTCCTGCGGGCTGTGTTGGCCCATCCGATCCACGAGGGGCGCCGGGCCGAGGCCGCGAAGCGCTGGCTCAGGCTGACGTTCGCCGATTGGGTGGCGCCCGGCCACCAGGTCATCCCCTATGTCGAGGGCGCCGTGCTGGTCTGGCGGCGGGAGGCGACCAGCGTGATGATCTGCGCGCGCTACGGCCTCGGAGAGTTCGAGGACATGGCGTTTGTGCTGCACTTCCTCCGGTCCGAAGACCTGTTCTGCGACGTGGGGGCCAACGCCGGCGTCTATACCGTGCTCGCGGCGAAAGTGGTCGGCGCGAAGGTGGTCAGCGCCGAGCCGGTGCCGACGACCTATGACCTGCTCATGCAGAACGTCTACGCCAACGGAATCTCGGACCGTGTGGACGCCCTCCGGTGCGGTGTCGGCCGGGAGCGCGGAAGGCTGCACTTCACGGCGACGAACTGGAGCTACAACCGCGTCGTGGACGGGCCCGGTGAGGGCGTCGTCGAGGTCGACGTCCTACCGCTGGATATGATCTTGGACGGTCGGATCCCGCGCGCCATGAAGGTCGATGTCGAGGGCTTCGAGGCGGAGGTCGTGGCGGGCGCCGCCGCCACTCTCGGGTCCCCGGACTTCCAGGCGTTGATCATCGAGATGTCCTACCAGGTGGAAGCCTACGGCGCCCGGCTCGACGCGATCGACGGCGTGCTGAAGGCGCACGGGCTGCTGGGGCCGTTCTGGTACGATCCGTGGAGCCGATCGCTCGTCCCACCCGGTGACCTGGCGACGCGCAAGGCCAATCACATCTACGTTCGTGACCTGGACTTCGTCGCGGAGCGACTAAGGGGCGCGCGGAAGTTCAACGTCCACAACCGGCTGATCTGAGGACCTGGCCCATGGCCGACGGGGAATTGAGGACAACCGCAGCGGCTTGGGCGCGTCCTCGCGACCCCCGGCGCATGATCGCTCCGACCATGCCGAAGCCTGCAATCATCATGGCCCAGGCCGAGGGTTCCGGAACCGCAGACAGGTGCTCGACGGTCAATGCGTAGTCGAACTCAAGACCTTCGAAATCGGCATAGAAGTTGAAATAGGGGCCCTCCGCCCGCGTGATCTCATAGAGCGGCGTGCCGTCCGGTATCCCCTGGTCCGCATAACCGCCGGCCGGAAAGAACAGGTAGGTCGCCTTGGGCACGACGAATTGCCACGAGAAGCCCGTTGCGAACCCGCCAGTCCCGTCTTCGACGGTCGACTCGTTGCCTTCGATAAACTCGTCGTGTGGGCGCGGCGGCGGCGCGACGAAGATGTCCCAGTGGTTTTCGTAGCTCGCGGAGATGTCATAGAAGAGAGGGATCGAGCTGCTGAAGCTAAACTCGTAAGTCCCCGGCCCGGCCAGATCGACCGGCCCCAGGTCAAGCGTGGCGGTGTGTCCGGATTGCTGAAACACGATAGTCGCCGCGGTCGCTGATCCGACCCAGGACAACGAGAGCACGGCGATGAGCGGCGAGAGAACCCTAAGCACCTTGAAAGCTCCTTTGTTGGCGGCGAAGCTCAAGGCCCGCCATGCCGAGGCCGACGATCATCATCGCCCAGGTTGCCGGCTCCGGGATGCCGCCCGGGCTGGGCGCGACGGATAGATACTCCGTATGGGGACCGCCTGGGCTGACGCCCCGGATTAGCGCGTCGCCGTACTCGCCATAGCGAACGATTTCGACGGGCTTGGTGATGGATGGGAGCGGCCCCCGATCGATCTCCCCGAGACCCCTAATCCGAACGTCAGGACCCTCAAAATTGAATACGTAGTAGAAGTATTCGCTGTATGGGTCCGTGGCCTGTTCTATTGAAAATGAATAGAACTCCGTGAGGTCGAACGCGACCTCCACCGGAGGGCGGTAGATTTCCACGAGTTCATCGTTCTCGTCATAATAAAAGCAACCATCCCAGCTGTCTGGTAGCGGGCAAGGCTCTTGCCCGGTGAATGAACCCCGCGCGTATTGAATTGGAGAGGGGAGTCCTGATGAAGCGGTCCAGCTGTAGGTTCGCTTGAGGCCAGTTTGCTCAAACTCGAGCCCACTCGTGTTGTATCGAAGCTCCATGGACCAGCCGTTCCAGTCGGGGTCGTCATTGTAGTCACCCGCTATCGTGGCGATCATGACAGTGGCGTTGGCGGCGCCGGCCCACAGAAGCGTTGCCGCAGCCAGGCTCGACGCAAGAAACTTGATCATCCGGAACTCTCCCAGACGCCAACTCTTCGCGACCAATGGTAGCGAGTCAAGGCGGACTCGCCCGGCAGGGGAGCTCGCCGCCCTGGCCGTTCCCAATCCTTCAAACCCAACGCCAGGCGGACCAGCAACCGACGACTCCAGGCCCGGCCGCCTTCCAATTGTCAGACCGGATTGGGCCGCTTCAGGGTCCATCTTGGCCGGGCTGATGTCGCCCGGCGCCGGGCGACACCTTCGCCTTAGGGTTACTCTCTAGTGGGAAGAGGCCCGTCTTGATTGCCCGACAAATCTCGATGGCGGCCCGGAAGGGACTCGAACCCCCGACCTTCGCTTTAGGAAAGCGCTGCTCTATCCGGCTGAGCTACCGGGCCTTGCCGATCGACCCGGGGGACTGGCGAAGTCCGCGGCGCCGCGACGATCTGGCAGACCGATGCCACGTTCGCCGCCCGGCGCCAAGCCGGGCCTCTCGGGCGCGATGAAACTGCGGATTGCGCGTCGGCACGACCTAGGCGATGGATAGAGGTCCGTCGAACGGTTGGGAGCTACACAGTGCAGGGCAACAAGCCAGTGGTGCCGGGGTGGGTGATTGCGCTCGTGATCGCGCTGATGTCCGGCGGGGTCAGCGCCTTGGCGGTTTGGTTCCTGAGCGAGAGGGCCACCAAGGGCGGATAGGCGCACGCGCGACCTCGGCCCTTTACGCGGCGGAAAACATTCGCGGCTAGGCTGGCGCCATGACCGATCCCATCGTCCGCACCGAGCGACGATCGCTGGTCAGGCAGCGGACCCTCCTGCGCGGCCGGATCTGCTATGGCCCCCGCCACGTCATGTCGGTCGATTGCGGC
>NZ_JAKFDJ010000005.1:0-12938 GCF_036676215.1 Devosia sp.
GGTCACGACGCAGGCGCCGCCAATGGCCAGCGGCAGCACCATGCCCATGAGCTTGAAGGCATCGGGCAGGATGATGGCGGCCAGCACCATGGTGGCGACGATGGTCACCACATAGGTTTCGAACAGATCGGCCGCCATGCCGGCGCAATCGCCGACATTGTCGCCGACATTGTCGGCAATGGTGGCCGGGTTGCGCGGATCGTCTTCCGGAATGCCGGCTTCGACCTTGCCCACCATGTCGCCGCCCACGTCCGCACCCTTGGTGAAGATGCCGCCGCCGAGACGGGCGAAGATGGAGATGAGCGAAGCGCCGAAGGAGAGGGCGACCAGCGCATCGATGACGGTGCGGCCGATGGGGTCAAAGCCCAGCATCATGGTCAGCACCATGAAGTAGATGGTGACGCCGAGCAGGCCAAGACCCGCCACCAGCATGCCGGTGACCGCGCCCGACTTGAAGGCGAGATCGAGGCCCCGGCCGAGCGAGGAAATCGCCGCCTGCGCCACGCGCACATTGGCGCGCACCGAGACATTCATGCCGATAAAACCGGCCGCACCCGAAAGCATCGCGCCGATGAGGAAGCCAATGGCGGCATAGATGCCGAGCAGGAAATAGGCCGCGATGAGGATGACCACGCCGACCATGGCGATGGTGGTATATTGCCGCTTGAGATAGGCCGATGCGCCCTCGCGCACGGCGGCCGAAATCTCCTGCATGCGGGCGCTCCCGCTATCGGCGGCGAGCAATTGCTGCGTGGTGATCACACCATAAACGATGGACAGAGCGCCGCACACGACGATCAGCCAGAGTGCCAAAGTCATTAGATTAGTCCCTCTAGATGTTCTCCAGGGACTCATCGCAAGGCCCATGCCGGTCCTCCAACCAACAGCGGACCTGCCCTCCAAGAGCCCCCTCCAGGGGTGGAGATTAGCCAGATTGGGGGCTTAAGCAATGGATATTGCGATGCTTTGTCGCGGTGGTCTTTCCCTCAAGGGGAGAGGGACGACAACAGCGCGCTCAGACGAAAAAGGATGGCGCTGCCATCCCCCGCCACCGCAATCGTCTTGAGCCGGCTCGTCTCCCCGCTCACCACGCTCAGCGCCGATTTCGGCACGCCCAAAGCCTTGGCCAGCAGCGCGACCACGGCGGCATTGGCCTTGCCCTTGTCGGGCACCGCACTGACGCGGAGGCGCAGCACGGCACTGTTATCGTCGCGGCGCTCGACACCCTCAATGGCATCGCGCCCGGCATTGGGGGTGACGCGAACGAAAAGGCTCAGCCCGTTGGGGCTGAGCCGGTAGCATTTTGGATCATCCAACGGGATCAGAACACGTTGGGATAGATGTAATAGACGATGATCCGCTCGATGAAGAAGATGATGATGAACAGGATGATCGGGCTGATATCGAGGCCCGAGAAATTCGGCATGATCTTGCGGATGGGGCGCAGCACCGGCTCGGTGAGCTGGTTGAGCACGCGCCACAGGCCCTCGACGAACTGATTGCGCGTATTGATCACGTTGAACGAGATCAGCCAGCTCATGATGATCATGGCCAGGACGATCCACCAGTAGAGCTGGAGGATGAGAAGGATGATGTCGAGCACGGCGCGCATGGGCGTCTCCGGTTAGAGCGTTCGCAGCAAAAGGGGCTGCCGGTTTTGCGTTCGCGAACGCGGCAGAGGAATGATCGCGAAATATCTAATGGGTAGCGGGGCTTGCGGCAAGGGCGCCCCGCAAAAGCAGCAGGACCTCGCTCCGGTCGCACGGAACGAGGCCCCAATGACTTTGGATCCGGTACGCAATACAAACTCTCCGGACGGGAACTCTATTGCACGAAGCGTGCCAACTGCCGGAGGCAGGCAAACCGGGGGCAAGAGCTTAAAGTGTTGTCACCAGTCGCATTTTGCGCCGCCGCCTGCGTGGCAGAATGCGAGGAGTGTTGCAGAATGCGAGAGACCTAGGCTGCGGCCTTGCTTGGCTTCCAGGTGATCACCTTGACCAGGTAGACCAGCACCACCAGGCCCAGCACGATATAGCTCAGCGGATCGAGCACGACTTCGATGAGCTCGTAATGCTCGTGCAGGATATAGCCGGCCAGCGTCAGGATGGTGTTCCAGATCAGCGCGCCGGTGGTCGAGGCGAGCAGGAAGACGGGCAGAGGCATGCGGGCAAGGCCGGCCGGAATGGAGATCAGCGTACGGATGATCGGCAGCAAGCGGCCGAACAGCACGATGATCGGCCCGAAGCGGGTGAACCAGCCAACGGCCAGGTCGATCTCGTCGGCATTGAAGGCCATGAAGCGCCCGAACTTGTCAGCCAGCCGGCGCACGCGATCGAGCCCGAACAGCCGCCCGGCGAAATACCAGGGCAGCATGCCGACCACCGCGCCCACCGTGGCGGCAGCGATGACACCGAAGAAGTTGAGATCGCCATTGGCAGCGGCAAAGCCGGCAAAGGGAATGATCAGCTCGGACGGAATGGGCGGAAAGATCGATTCGGCCAGCATGACCAGGAAGATGCCGACATAGCCGAGATCGGAAATGGTCTGGATGATCCAGTCGGTCATGTTCTCTCTCCCGGTCGAGGATCGGGGCCAAACATCACCCCCTCCTAGCCTTGATCGCTCAAATCGCTCCACTGGAGCGATTTGCCCCTTCGGGTCGCTCGCAAGCCCATCAAGGGGGAGGTGTCTCTCCACTCTGTGGCGAGATCGAGTTCAACCCACCGGGCTGCACCTCCCCCTGATGGGGAGGCTGGGAGGGGGTGGGCCAGGCACACCGCCCTCCGGATAGGCCTTAAGCCGACTTCTGCGCCCGCATGTTGCGCTTGCGGTCATTGGGGTCGAGCCAGATCTTGCGCAGGCGGATCGACTTGGGGGTCACCTCGACATATTCGTCTTCGGCGATATAGCCGAGCGACTGCTCGAGGGTCAGCTTCTTGGGCGTAGTCAGGCGCACCGCTTCGTCCTTGGACGTGGTGCGGATATTGGTGAGCTGCTTGCCCTTGAGCGCGTTGACCTCGAGGTCGTTCTCGCGGGAATGCTCGCCGATGATCATGCCTTCATAGATGTCGACGCCGGCATCGATCATGATCGGGCCGCGGTCTTCGAGATTCCACAGGGCAAAGGCGACGGACTGGCCGGTGCCGTTGGAGATCAGCACGCCGGTGCGACGGGTCGGCAGATCGCCCTTGAACGGCACGAAGGAGTGGAACAGGCGGTTGAAGATGGCGGTGCCGCGGGTGTCGCTCAAAAGTTCCGGCTGATAGCCGATCAGCGAGCGGGTGGGCACCAAGAGCTGGATGCGGGTGCGGCCGACGCCGGACGGGCGCATGTCGGTCAGCTCGCCCTTGCGCTCGGTGAGCTTCTGCACCACGGTGCCGGTATGCTCGTCATCGACGTCGATGATGACTTCTTCGATCGGCTCATGGCGCACGCCGTCGATGTCGCGCATCAGCACCTTGGGGCGACCGATGGTCAGTTCGAACCCTTCGCGGCGCATGTTTTCGATCAGCACGGCCAGCTGCAATTCGCCGCGGCCAGCCACGTCGTAGGAGTCGTTGTCGTCGCCCGGCGTCACCTTGATCGCGACATTGCCTTCGGCTTCGCGCATCAGGCGCTCGCGGATGACGCGGGACTGCACCTTGTCGCCTTCGCGGCCGGCCAGCGGGCCGTCATTGATGCGGAAGGTGACCGACAGGGTCGGGGGATCGATCGGCTTGCTGGCGATCGGCTTGGTCACCGACGTGGCGCAGAGCGTATCGGCCACGGTCGAGGTCACCAGACCTGCAATGGCGACGATGTCGCCGGCTTCGCCGACGTCAACCGGAGTACGTTCGAGGCCGCGGAAGGCCAGCACCTTGGAGATGCGGCCCTTTTCGACTTCCTTGCCTTCACGGTTGAGCGTGTGGATGGGGTCGTTGGCCTTGACGGTGCCGGAGGTGATGCGGCCGGTCAGGATACGACCGAGGAAGGGGTTGCGCTCGATGGTGGTGACCAGCATGCGGAAGGCGCCTTCCTCGACGGCCGGCTCGGGCACATGCTCGATGACCTTGTCGAGCAGCGGGCCCAGATCGTCCTTGGGGCCTTCGGGCTCCAGCGCCATCCAGCCCTGCTTGGCCGAGCCATAGAGGACCGGGAAATCCAGCTGCTCGGGAGAGGCATCGAGCGCGATGAACAGGTCGAAGATTTCTTCGAGCACTTCCATGTGGCGCTCGTCGGCCTTGTCGATCTTGTTGATGGCGACGATGGGGCGCAGGCCCTGGGCCAGCGCCTTGCCGAGCACGAACTTGGTCTGCGGCATCGGGCCTTCGGCCGCGTCCACCAGGATCACCACGCCATCCACCATGGAGAGAATGCGCTCGACCTCACCGCCGAAGTCGGCGTGGCCGGGGGTGTCGACGATATTGATGCGGGTATCTTTCCAGAGCAGGCTGGTGACCTTGGCCAGAATGGTAATGCCGCGCTCGCGCTCGATATCGTTGCTGTCCATGGCGCGTTCTTCGACGCGTTCGTTTTCGCGGAACGAACCGGACTGCTTGAGCAGCACGTCGATCAGCGTGGTCTTGCCGTGGTCAACGTGGGCGATGATAGCGATATTGCGCAGCGACATATGGGGTCAGGCCTCTTTGGCATGATCCCAAAACCTTGGGCCGCGAAAGGGGCGGCGGCAAACGGCTGAACCATGCAGGAATAAACGCGCGCCGACACTCGCTGAAAGGCGGGATCGGTGCATTTGGCGCTGCCTTACAGGAAGATGGCGTTTTCCACAAGCGCAGGCGGCGCATCACTGGGTTGCGGCCGCCCGCCATGGTTACTTCAGCGAGCGCGGTAGCTCGCCCGATTGCCAGAGCCCGAGGCCAAAACCATCCGGGTCCAGAAAGTCGGCGCTCCAGCCCCCGGGCGCCTCCGAAACCGGCGTAACGATGGTGACGCCCTGCTCGGCCAGCGCCGCGACGATGTCGTCGATACCGCCGTCATCGACAGTGAAAACCAGCGCCGGCGTATTGCCGCGCACGCCGTCCATTTCAAAGAATACCAGGTCCGGCCCGCCCTCCAGCGTTCCCGAAAGCCAGAACGGCTCCGCACCCTCCATGCGGGTCAGGTCGAGCCCGAAGGTCTCGGTGTAGAATTTCTCGGTACGGACGATGTCGGAAACATAAAACACGATGCTGGCGCTCTTGGCCTTGAAGCTCATGGCGAGCCCTCCTTTGTGGTCTGCACCTGCAGTTGCCGCGGAGCCGTGTTTTGTGAGCGTTGCACGACAAAAAGATGTCCGTCGGGGTCATGGCTGGCCAACATGCCGCCATCGCGCAGCAATTGCGGCAGCAAGGCATCGCGGATGCGGCCATAGGCCAGGTTAAGGTTCAGGCCCGGCAGTTCCCCTGGCAGGGCGAAGCCGGCCAGCACCACGCGGCGCCTCAGCGCGGAGATGCGCTGGCGCAAAGCTTCGTCGGACAGACCGAGCAGCCAGGCAATTTCCCGCCTGTTGTGTCCGGACAGCGTGAGCGCGGCGACGGCCTTGAGGGCAGGCGGCAACGAAGCCAGCAGCGCCGCGCTGTCGGAGCCAGCCTCGATCGGCGGCGAGGCCGGCTGGCTTGCCTGCCACTGCGCCTCGCGGCGCCGGCGGCGACTGGCGCCCCGGGCGACCATGCGTGCCTGATTGCGGACCGTGCCGCTCAGCCATCGCGCGGTCTCAGGCGCGTCAAAATCGGTGCGGCCGGCCAGTATCGCGGCCATCAAGGCCTCCTGTACCAGATCGTCGGCAAGACCGGCGTCGCGACCTGCACGGCGGGCTATGGCACGGAGCTGGGCATAAAGACCTGGGCGCATGGGGCAAGTCTGGCAAACAGGTTACCGGAACGCAATCGCGCCCCCTGCCCAGGTGGCTCGACCTCAGGAGGCCCTTTTGCGGCCGACCTGGGATTTGACCGCGTCGGAATGCAGCAGGTTGGCCAGAGCGGCCGGCGGCAGCGGCGGGGAGAACAGGAAGCCCTGCACTTCCGAAACGCCGTGCGCCCGCACCATTTCAAGCTGTTCCTCGGTCTCGACACCCTCGGCCGTCGTCGACATGCCCAGCGACTGGCCCAGCCCGATCACCGCCTTGATGATGGCCTGGCTGTCGCCCCGGCTGGTGAGATCGCGCATGAAGGAGCGGTCGATCTTGATCTTGTCGAAGGGGAAGGAGCGGAGATAGCTGAGCGAGGAATAGCCGGTGCCGAAATCGTCCATCGAAATGCGCACGCCCATGGCGCGCAGATCATGCAGTGCCGTCAGATTGGTGTCGTTCTCGGCCAGCAGCAGGGATTCGGTGATTTCGAGCTCCAGCCGCGTTGCCGGCATGCGGGCTTCGCTCAGCGCCGACTTGACCAGGCCCACCAGGTCACGGTTCTTGAACTGGATGGGCGACAGATTGACCGCGACCCGCACATCGCCCGGCCAGGTCGCCGCCATCTTGCAGGCCTCGCGCAGCACCCATTCGCCAATGGCCACGATCAGCCCGGTTTCCTCGGCGATGGGGATGAACTCGGTAGGCGATATGGTGCGACCTTCATGGTCCCAGCGCAGCAGCGCCTCGACACAGGTGACGCGGTTTTCGGCCAGCCCCAGCAGCGGCTGGAACACCAGCCGCAATTCGTCGCGCTGCAGAGCCAGCCGCAGCCCGGCCTCGATCGAGCGGCGCGACTGTAGATCGGCATCCATGCCGGTTTCGAAGAAGTGGTAGGTCGAACGACCTTCGCTCTTGGCCTTGTAGAGGGCCAGATCGGCATTCTTGACCAGCGTGTCGGTCTTGACCCCGTCGCCCGGCCCCACCGCAATGCCGACGCTGGCGCCGATCTCGATCTGCTGGCCGCCGATATGCATGGGCGCGCCGATCGCCTTGATGATGCGATCGGCCACCTTGGCGGCGTCGGCGGCGCTGTCGATGGGCCGCATCAGCAGCGCAAATTCGTCGCCACCCAGCCGCGCCAATACATCGGTTTCGCGCGTCGTACCCCAGAGCCGGGCCGACGCCTGCTTGATGACTTCATCGCCCACCGCGTGACCGAGCGTGTCATTGACCGCCTTGAAGTGATCGAGGTCGATATAGAGCACGGCCGCCATTTCGCCGCGTGACAGCCCGGCCTCGGTCTTGGCCATCTGCTCGAGAAATTCGATGCGATTGGGCAGGTCGGTCAGCGCATCATGCCGGGCGAGGTGGCGGATGCGCGCCTCGTTCTGCCGCTGTTCGGTAATATCCTCATGCGTCGACACCCAGCCGCCATCCTTCATCGGATGATGCTGCATCATGATGGTGCGGTTGTTGAGCTCGTGGATATTCTTGCCATATTCGCGGCGCGCGATGACGTCGCGCCGCCAGGCGATATATTCTTCGCGCGTGCCACCCGCACTCATGCCCATGTCGAATAGATGCCCCAGGATATTTTCGAGCTGGGTGCCGGCCTTGAGCAGGTGGTCGGGCAGGTTGTAGATGCGCGCATAGGGCTCGTTGCAGATGACCAGCCGCCCCTTGGCGTCCATCATGCACAGGCCCTGGGATATGTTGTTGACCGCCGCGTCGAGGCGAATGTTCTGCCGCTCCAGCTCGAGCTTGCGCTTCTGAACCACCTCGGTACGGGCGATCTCGTCGGTGATGTCCTCATGCGTCACCACCCATCCGAGCGCCTCGGAATAGACATGGGCGGTTTCGATGATCCGCCCACCATGCACCACTTCCTGGCTCTTGGTGCGGGCGCCGTTGCGATTGGACAGCAGGTCGGCAGTGTAATTCTCGTAGAATTCCTCGGACGCCTGATCGGGATGGTTGCCGAGCTGGGCGCTGAGCTGCACCACCTCTTCCAGACTCATGCCGCGATAGATGGAGTCGGCGGGAAAGCCATAGATGTCGCGGTAATGCTTGTTCCACATCATCAGGCGGAACTGCGGCGACCAGACGCAGAAGCCATAGGGGATGTTCTCGAGCGCAGCGTCGAGCAGCAATGCTTCAGCCATCTCGCTCAAGCTGCCAGCGTCTACTGACTGCACCCACCATTCCCCCGTCATTGCGACGCAGCAGGGAAGCTAGATCGTTCCCGTTAACGAGCGATTAACTTCGGGCTCCGCAGGCCAATGCCCGCTTCCCGGCCCTCCCCCATGGAAAGGCCGGGCAAGGGGTCCGGTCAGCGGCTGCGCGCCTTGTGGTTGCGGGCAGCCCAGGTCTTGAGGCGCAGGCCGTTGAGGCGAATGAAGCCCTCGGCATCCTTGTGGTCATAGGCCACCGCGCCTTCTTCGAAGGTCACCAGGTCCATCGAGTAGAGCGAGTGCGGCGAGGTGCGGGCAATGACGCTGGCGCTGCCCTTGTAGAGCTTCACAGTGACTTCGCCGGTCACATAGGTCTGGCTCTTGTCGATCAGAGCCTGCAGCATGTCGCGCTCGGGCGAGAACCAGAAGCCGTTATAGATCAGCTCGGCATATTTGGGCATCAGCTCATCCTTGAGATGGGCTTCGCCGCGGTCGAGCGTGATCGATTCGATGCCGCGATGCGCCACCAGCATGATCGCGCCGCCCGGCGTCTCGTAGAGTCCGCGGCTCTTCATGCCGACAAAGCGGTTTTCCACCAGATCGAGCCGCCCCACGCCATGCTTGCCGCCCAGCTCGTTGAGCTTGGTGAGCAGCTCGGCCGGCGAGAGCCTGACGCCATTGACCGAGACCGGGTCACCCTTTTCGTAGCCGATGGTGATGATTTCAGGCTGATCGGGGGCCTTTTCCGGATCGACGGTGCGCTGCGCCACGTAGTCGGGCGCCGGCACGGCGGGGTCTTCGAGCACCATGCCTTCCGATGACGTATGCAGCAGGTTGGCATCGACCGAGAACGGGGCTTCGCCGCGCTTGTCCTTGGCGATCGGAATCTGGTTGCGCTCGGCATATTCGAGCAGCTGGGTGCGGCTGCGCAGGTCCCACTCGCGCCATGGCGCGATCACCTTGATGGAAGGATCGAGCGCATTGGCGGTCAGCTCAAACCGCACCTGGTCATTGCCCTTGCCGGTGGCGCCATGCGAGATCGCATCCGCCCCGGTTTCCTGGGCGATTTCGACCAGGCGCTTGGCAATGAGCGGCCGCGCGATCGAGGTGCCGAGCAGGTACTGGCCTTCATAGACCGTATTGGCCCGGAACATCGGGAAGACGAAGTCGCGCACGAATTCCTCGCGCAGGTCCTCAATGCGGATATCCTTGATGCCGAACATCTCGGCCTTCTTGCGCGCCGGCTCGAGCTCTTCGCCCTGGCCCAGATCGGCGGTGAAGGTCACCACCTCGCAGTCATAGGTCTCCTGCAGCCATTTGAGGATGATGGAGGTATCGAGGCCGCCCGAATAGGCGAGCACGACCTTTTTGATGTCTTTTGCCATGATGTGGTTTGGTCCCAGCGTGTCTGATTGGAACAATAGATCGGATGGGACGCAACAATCTTGCGAAAAAGTCACGCATGGATGATGTTGTGGCAGAAAACGCTGATTGAACACGCATTGAGAGCAGAAAATGCCAACAACCCTGGACCCCATTGACCGCCGTATCCTGCGCGCGCTGCAGCGCAATGGGCGGATGAGCAATGTCGAGCTGGCCAATGAGGTGGGGCTGTCGCCCTCGCCCTGCCTGCGCCGGGTGCGGCTGCTCGAAGAATCCGGCATCATCGATCGCTATGTCGCGGTGCTGGATGGCGCCAAGGTCGGCCTCGGCCTCACCGTCTTCGCCCGCGTCTGGTTCAAGACCCAGGATGCCGAGATCACCCATCAGTTTGCCGAGACGGTGCGCAACTTCCCCGAGGTCGTCGAATGCTATCTCACCACCGGGGAATGCGACGCCATAATGCGCATCGTCACGGCGGACCTGCACGCCTATTGGCGCTTCCAATCCGACTACCTGATGCGCATCCCCAGCGTGCAAAGCGTCAAGACCGACGTGCCGATGGAGACCATCAAGCGCAGCTATGAATTGCCGCTGCCCTAGGGGTCGGGTATCGCTGATCGACAGACCTGCCAAACCACCACGGACGCACCATGCCCTTTGTCCCCGATCTCTCGGTTATCCTGACCTTTGCCCTTGCAGCCTTTGTGCTGGCCGTCACCCCGGGGCCGGATATGGCGCTATTCATGTCGCGCACCATGAGCTTTGGCCGCCTTCACGGTTTCGCCGCGGCGCTCGGCACGACAACCGGCATAGCGGTGCATACCGCGCTCGTCGCTTTCGGCGTTTCGGTGCTGATCGTCACGGCGCCCGCTGCCTTCTGGGTGCTCAAGATTGCCGGCGCGCTCTATCTGGTCTGGCTGGCCATCCAGGCCATCCGCTCCGGCGGTGGCCTGCTGGTGACGAGGGAAGGCGGTGGCCGGCAGCCCAGCTTTGCCCAGAGCTATATGACCGGGCTCGGCATCAACCTGACCAACCCCAAGGTGGCGCTGTTCTTCGTGACCTTCCTGCCGCAATTCGTTTCGGCGGACGATCCAGCCGCGTCCGGCAAGCTGCTGTTCCTGGGCGTGGAGTTTATTCTGGTCTCCATCCCCATCGTCGTCGCCACGGTGCTGTTCGCCGAATGGCTGACGACGACCCTGCGCGACAGCAAGTGGGTCTCAAAGGCGCTGAACTGGAGCTTTGCTACCGTCTTCATGGCCTTCGCCGCCACCATCCTTTTGGCCGAAGGTCGCAAGTAATCAGCCGGGCCGCCTCTGGCTCATGAGCGCCAGCGGTCTTCCTTCATTGTCGGAAAAGAACGCCATCCATTCCTCGAGCCCATCGGCATGGCGATGGATCATCTGCGGCGCGCCGAGAAACGCCACGCCCCGCGCGCTCAGCTCGGCATGGCTGGCGTCGATATCGGGCACCCGGAAATAGATGATGTTGCTGTGGCTTTCGCCCGGCTCGGCGCTCAGCATCAGCCGCACGCCGTCGCAATCGAAAAAGGCCAGCGGGCCGAACGTATAGAGATGGGGCAGCCCCAGCACGTCGCGCCACCAGGCCTCGGCCGCGGCAATATCGGCAACGCTGCGGCTAAGCTGGCCGATAGCGCCCAATCCGGAATGGGTCATGCGGGTCTCCTCCCTGCGGATGGGCCGATATTACCATGAAAATCCGCCTAGGCAGCAGTCGGCCTCAGACCCTGGCGAAGAACCGCAGCAGATAGCCATCCGGATCCTGCACGCAGAATTGGCTTTGCGTGACCATGTCCATGCCAGCGGCATAGCTCTTCGTCTCAACCGGCTGGAACAGCGGCGTGCCGGCCTGCTGCAGCCGTGCCAGCATGGGCGACAGGCTGGCCACTTCGATCTGGAAATTGACGCCCCGGCCGAGCGGGCGATCCAGCGGTCCCGTGACCCAGTCGCGACCGATGCCGATCTGGTCGAGCATCAGGACCGCCTGCCCCAGCGCCACCATGGCGAAACCTTCCTCCGGCCGGCTGTAGCGGACCGAAAAACCCAGCAGGTCGCAATAGAACACCAGGCTCGGCGTCAGATCTGCAACGGAGAGTTCGGGGATCAGCGTCGGCGCGGTCATGCCCCCGCCAGCGCGTCGCGGTCTTTCTTGGAGAGCCGTTCGCTCTCGCTCTTGAGCTGACCGCAGGCGGCGAAGATATCGCGGCCGCGCGGCGTGCGCACCGGGCTGGCATAGCCGGCCTTGTTGACGATGTCGGCGAAGCGCTCAATGCGTGAGGAGGGCGAGGTGCCGTAATTGGCGCCGGGCCAGGGATTGAACGGGATCAGGTTGATCTTGGCCGGAATGCCGGCCAGCAGCCGCACCAGTTCACGCGCCTCGGCATCGCTGTCATTGATGCCGTCGAGCATGACATATTCGAAGGTGATGCGGCGGGCATTTGAAAGGCCCGGATAGTTGCGGCAGGCCTCAAGCAGTTCCTCGATCGGCCACTTCTTGTTGATCGGCACCAGCACGTCGCGCAGGTCGTTATTGGTCGCATGCAGCGATATCGCCAGCATGACGTCGATCTCGCGCCCGGTCGGCTCGATGAAGGGCACGACGCCCGAGGTCGAAAGCGTAATGCGGCGCTTGGAAAGGCTCATGCCGTCGCCGGCCGAAGCGATCAGCAGCGCCTGCTTGACGGCTTCGTAATTGTAGAGCGGCTCGCCCATGCCCATCATCACCACATTGGTGATGGCGCGGGTGCCATCTGCCGGCACGAGCCCGCCGTCATCAGGACGGCTGCCGCCCGGAAAATCGCCCAGCCGCTCGCGCGCCATCAGCACCTGGCCGAGGATTTCCCCCGCCGTGAGATTGCGCACCAGCTTCTGCGTGCCGGTGTGGCAGAAGGAACAGGTGAGGGTGCAACCCACTTGTGAAGAGACACAAAGTGTCCCGCGGTCCTGCTCGGGGATATAGACGGTCTCCACCTCGACCGGCGGATAGTTCGGATTGGCCGGGTCGCGGAAGCGGAACAGCCACTTGCGCGTGCCGTCGCTCGACACCTGCTCGGAGACGATTTCGGGGCGATCGAGAATGAAAGTATCGGCCAGCTTCTGCCGCACCGGCTTGGCCACATTGGTCATCTTGTCGAAATCGGTGGTGCCGTTGACATAGAGCCAGTTCCACAACTGGCTGGCCCGCATGCGGGCTTCCTTGTCGGCGGCGATGCCGGCCGTGGTCAACGCCTCGGCGAGCTGGGGCTTGCTGAGGCCGATCAGCGACGGCCGGCTGGCCGCGGCAGGCCGGATAGCGGTCGAATGGTCAAGGTTCAGCGCGATGCTCATGGGCGTCTACGAAAGGTCCAGAAAATGCGGGATTGGCGCGGCCAATAGCATATGGCCGCGGTTTAGGCAAAACTTCGAGCCTGCGCCGGGACAGCGCCCTCAGCTTGCATTGACCAGTTCGAGAGCCTTTTCCAGCAATTCGGGGGTCGCGGCGGCCACGACATCGCCGCCGGCGGTGGCTTCGCTGCCGTCCCAGCAGGCGATGGCGCCGCC
>NZ_JAKFDJ010000006.1:0-2538 GCF_036676215.1 Devosia sp.
CTGTGCGTCTTGCCCTTGTCGTGCTCGAAGAAGACACCGGGCGAGCGGTGCAGCTGCGACACGATCACGCGCTCGGTGCCGTTGATGATGAAGGAGCCCTTGTCGGTCATGAGCGGCACCTCGCCCATGTAGACCTCCTGCTCCTTGACCTCCTTGACCACCTTGGACTGCGGCGTGGAAGACTCGCGGTCGTAGATGATCAGCTGCACCCTGGCGCGCACGGCCGAGGCGTAGGTCAGCCCGCGGGTCTGGCACTCGCGCACGTCGAAGGCGGGCTTGGCCAGGTTGTATTCGGTGAACTTCATCTCGACAAAACCGTTGTGCGAGACGATCGGGAAGGCCGCATCGAAGGCGGCCTGCAGGCCCTCGACGGTGCGCCGCGAGGGCGCCACGTCGGCTTGGAGGAAGGCGGTGTACGCGTCCTTCTGCATTTGCAGCAGGTACGGCACTTCGAGCACGCTGTCGCGTTTGCCGAAACTCTTGCGGATGCGCTTGCGTTCGGTATAGGAATAGGCCATGAGATCTCCGGGCTATTGAGCTCTTGCGCAACTGACGCGCCCATCCCTGCGCGGGAATGGGCGTTGCTTGGCGGGTTGGCCACTACCAACCATGGCGGACGGCCGTGCATTGCACACGGCCCGAACCAAGGCATCTCCTGCAGTCGGGGTCAGAAGACACTCGAAAAAACTGGCGAACCCTCGATTGGGCCAGATCTTTCGGGTGCGTTCAGGCCACGCCCCAATAAGCGCCAAAGGCTGGAGGCCCTTTGGGGAGCCTCCAGCCTCGGCAGGTGGACTCGATTACTTGAGTTCGACCTTGGCGCCGGCTTCTTCCAGCTTCTTCTTGGCCGCCTCGGCGTCGGCCTTGGCGATCGCTTCCTTGACGGGCTTGGGAGCGCCGTCGACCAGGTCCTTGGCTTCCTTCAGGCCCAGGCCGGTGAGTTCGCGCACGGCCTTGATGACCGACACCTTGTTGGCGCCGGCTTCCAGCAGCATCACGGTGAACTCGGTCTTCTCTTCCGCGGCGGGAGCGGCAGCGCCGCCACCGGCGGCAGGCGCGGCCATGGCGGCAGCGCTCACGCCGAACTTCTCTTCGATCGCCTTGACCAGGTCGTTGAGTTCCATGACCGTCATGCTGTCCAGCGCGGTCAGGAATGCGTCTTTGTCGAATGCCATTTGGATTGTTCCTTCAATGATTGGGGTTTGATTGCTTCAAGCCGCTGCCGGCGCCGCTTCGTCGCCGCCGCCCTTCTTGGCGGCCAGCGCGCCCAGCACCACGGCCGTGCGCGAGATCGGCGACATCAGCAGGCCGCACAGCTGGGCCAGCAGCACTTCCTTGCTCGGGATGCTCGCCAGCTGCTTGACGCCGTTGACGTCCAGGGCCTTGCCCCCGTAGGCGCCGCCGCGAATGACCAGCTTGTCGTTGGTCTTCGCGAAATCGGCCACCACGCGGGCGGCGGCCACGGCATCCACGGAAAAGCCATAGATCAGCGGGCCGGTCATCTGGTCGGCCACCACTTCGAAGCCGCTGCCGCTCACAGCCCGGCGGGCCAGGGTGTTCTTCAGAACACTCAGGCTCACGCCCTGCTTGCGCGCGTCGTTGCGCAGCTTCGTCATGTCGGCGACCGTGATGCCGCGGTACTCCGCCAACACCAGCGTCTGGGCCTGGGCGGCGAGACCGGTCACCTCTTCGACGACCGCTTGCTTCTCACTGCGATTCAGACTCAAGGTCTACTCCTTCCAAAATGCGCCGGCGGGTTGGCACCACGCGCGGCGCGCCTTTGCTGCAGCGACCAAACCTCGAGGGAACTTCTCAACTCTCTCTCGGCGGGATCGCCATCTGCGCTGGCCGGGCTGCCGGGTCGCCCCGGCAACCGCCGATTAAGCGCATTGCTGCGCGCCAGCGGTCTTGGATGGCCTGCCAGTTCCTTGCGGATCCGACAGCCCACCATGCCGGCCGGCCCCTTGCGGGCCTGCGCCGGAATCTCTGTCAGAGGTGCCCGGGCGATGCGCTCCCGGCACCTCGTCGCGACTAAGCCGTGATGGTCTGGGTGTCGACCCGGACGCCCACGCCCATGGTCGAGGACACTGCCACCTTGCGCAGGTACACGCCCTTGCTCGACGCCGGCTTGGCCTTGTTCAGGGCGTCGATCAGCGCCGCCAGGTTGCCCTGCAGCTTGTCGGTCTCGAACGAACGGCGGCCGATCGTGCCGTGGATGATCCCGGCCTTGTCGACGCGGAACTGCACCTGGCCGGCCTTGGCGTTCTTGACGGCCGTGGCCACGTCCGGGGTCACCGTGCCGACCTTGGGGTTGGGCATCAGGCCGCGCGGGCCCAGGATCTGGCCCAGCGTGCCGACCACGCGCATCGCGTCGGGGGCGGCGATCACCACGTCGAACGGCATGTCGCCGGCCTTGACGCGGGCGGCCAGGTCGTCCATGCCGACCACATCGGCGCCGGCGGCCTTGGCTTCCTCGGCCTTGGCGCCCTGGGCGAACACGGCCACGCGCTTGGTCTTGCCGGTGCCGTTGGGCATCAC
>NZ_JAKFDJ010000007.1:0-46841 GCF_036676215.1 Devosia sp.
TAGCTGGAAATGCCGACATAGAGCGCCTTGCCGCTGCGCACGGCATGGGCCAGGGCACCCATGGTTTCCTCGAGCGGGGTCTCGGGATCGAAGCGGTGGGAATAGAAGATATCGACATAGTCGAGCCCCAGGCGTTTCAGGCTCTGGTCGAGGCTGGCCAGCACATATTTGCGGGAGCCGAATTCGCCATAGGGGCCGGGCCACATATTGTAGCCGGCCTTGGTGGAGACGATCAGCTCATCGCGATAGGGGCGGAAATCGCGCGCCATGACCTGGCCGAAGAGCTCTTCGGAGGAGCCGGCGGGGGGGCCATAATTGTTGGCGAGATCGAAATGGGTGATGCCGCTGTCGAAGGCATGGCCGAGGATTTCCATGGCCGAGGGATAATCGCGCGTGCCGCCGAAATTCTGCCAGAGGCCGAGGCTGATGACGGGCAGCTTGAGGCCCGATCTGCCCGAGCGGCGGTATTGCATGGTATCATAGCGTGCCGTATCGGCCCGATAGGTCATGGATGGTCTCCGAACGATTTCTCGATTTGGCCCGTGGAGCGGGCAATGATATGAGCGGGCCGATGAACCGGCCGCAAATCGATATGAACGCTAATCTGCCCCAGACCCATCAACCATACAAGGTGATGGCGATCTATAAATTCGCCGACTTGCCCGATGCCGACGCCATCCAGCCGGCGCTGGCGGCGTTCTGCTGCGCGCGGGGGATCAGGGGTACGCTGATCCTGGCGCCGGAGGGGATCAATGGCACGGTGGCGGGCACGCAAGCGGCGATCGACGCGCTGGCGGAGTGGCTCTTTGCCGGCGAGATGCTGAACGGGCGGCTCAGGGGGGCGGAGGTCAAGTATTCGAGCGCCAGCGAAATGCCGTTCCTGCGCATGAAGGTGCGGCTCAAGCCCGAAATCGTGACGCTGCGAGCGCCAGAGGCCAATCCGGCCAAACAGGTCGGCACCTATGTCGAGCCAGGGGACTGGAACGGGCTGATCGAGCGCAATGACGTGGTGCTGGTCGATACGCGCAACGATTATGAAGTGGGGTTGGGCACGTTCCAGCGGGCGCTGGACCCGACGACGAAGAATTTCACCGAGTTCAAGGACTATGTCGCCACCCATCTCGATCCGAGCCGGGACAAGAAGGTGGCCATGTTCTGCACTGGCGGCATCCGCTGTGAAAAGGCGTCGAGTTACCTCTTGAGCCAGGGCTTTGAGGAAGTGTTCCACCTCAAGGGGGGGATTCTGAAATATCTCGAAGTGGTGCCGGAGGAAGAGAGCCGCTTTGCCGGGGAATGTTTCGTGTTCGACGAGCGCGTTTCAGTGGGTCATGGCCTCGTGGAGGGTGACGCCACCTTGTGCCGCGCCTGCCGGCATCCGCTGACCGCCGCGGACCGGGCGAGTGCCGATTATGCCGAGGGCGTCAGCTGCCCCCATTGCGTGGGCGACGCGGACAAGCATGAAGCGGCGGCCGAGCGGCAGAAGCAGATGACGCTCGCCAAGGCGCGCGGCGCGGCGCATCTGGGCGATGATGCGGCGCGGCTGGCGGCGGAGCGCAAGGCCGAGAAGCGGGCGCTGGCAGAAGCGTCGCGGGTGCGGAACAAGACGGGCTGAGTCACCCTTTCCCATCGCAATAGCCGATGCTAGGCTGGAATTGTCTTTGTATTTTTCCAGCATCATAAGCCAAACCGATGGACCTCGACCAGCTTCGCACCTTTGACCGCATTGTGCGGGAGCAGAGTTTTACCCGCGCGGCGGCGCATCTCAACATTACCCAGGCGACGGCTTCGATGCGCATTCGGGCGCTGGAGAGCCTATTGGGCGTGACGCTGTTCCAGCGCGGGCGCACGGTGACGCTGACCGACCAGGGCATGACCTTCCTGCCCTTTGCACGGCGTATCATCGGCACGGCGCAGGAGGGGCGGGAGGCACTGCGGCGGGTGGAGCGCGGGCGGATCGCCATTGCTTCGCTGCGCAGCCTGGTCTCGCCGCTGATCACCGAGCCGCTGCTGCGCTTCCAGGAGAAATATCCGGGCGTCGACGTGGTGGTGAGCGAGGGGCGGCAGGCGCAGATCGTCGCCATGCTGCATGAGCGCGACGTGGAGATGGGCATATTGTGCTGGCCCAATATCGATCCGCTGGTGGTCGATCTCATTCCACTGGTGGTGATGCGCGAGCGGGTGCCGCTGGTGGTGGCGCCTGAGATTGCGGCGCAATTGTCGAGCACGCCGAGCATAGAGGAAGTGCTGGCGCTGGTGCCGCGGGTCATCTCTCTGCGTTGGTGGCAGGCCGAGCCCGAGACGGCGGCGGCGCTGGTGCGGCTGGCCAAGACCAGTGTCGAACTGCCCACCGGACCGGCGCGGCGGCTGGCAATCAAGGGCCAGGGGCTGGGCTTTTTCGTCAATTCGGCCATTGCCGAGGATGTCAAAGCAGGGCGGCTGGTGGAGATTGTGCCGGCCGATTTCGAGCCGCTGCACCGCGACACGGCTATGGTGGTGCGCTCGACCGCGGCGCTGGAGCGCGACATGCTGGCCGATTTCATCGGCGAAATCGCGCTAGAATCCGAAAGCGTCGGGGTGATCCTCGACAACCGGCTCGATACGCTCAAGGGAGCGGTGTGATGGCCTATGACCGCCATCCGGTGGGGACGCTGCGGATGGGGCTCGACAGCGGATCCGAGCGCGGTGGGGGGGCCGGACCTGAAGGTGCGCGGTATTGACGGGCTTCGTGTGATCGACTGCTCGATCATGCCAACAATCGTGTCGGGCAACACCAATGCGCCGGCCATGGCGATAGGGTCCAAAGCGGCGAGTTTGATTGCGAGCATCTATTGGCCACGAGGGCGTGGCGCCTTTTCAGGTCACCAGCCCTGCTGCCTTCGCCTGGGCCAGATAGCCGCGGCTGATGGGGACGATGGTACCGTTTTCGAGCTCCAGGACGGACTTGCCGGCTAGACGGGTAGTCCTGCGGACGGCATCGAGCGCGACCCAATGGGAGCGGTGGACCTGGAGCCCTGCTACGGGCGCAGTTTCACGGATGGCGTCGGACAGGCGAAGCAGGACGAGGGTCGTCCCCTTGTCGGTCGCGACGTCGACATAGTGGTCATTGACCGCCAGGTGGAGTAGCCGGCCGCGCTGCGGCAAGGGCAGACGATCCAGCAGCGCTGGCCTGGGTGCTATTGTTGGCTGAGCCTTGGCGGCCGTCGCGACCGCATTGCCGAGCAGGTGGCCCATTGTCGTCACGAGGGCGGCGATGGGGATGCAATAGGCCACCAAGGCGCCCAGCGACATGCCCTCGTCCTGCGGACCAAAGGCCAGATTGTTGATGAACCAGACCAGCAGCCCGATGGGGGCGCCGGAGATCAGCCCGCCCAGGCCCGCCGCAGCGAGGGCGGGAACGCGAGGAGGCAGGAGCGGCATCAGCACGAGCGTTACCAATGTGCCCAAGGCACCGGTGCTGATGACGACGACCGTCCAGTAGGCGAGGCGCGGTCCCAAGGGGAGCTCGAAAGTCTCGAAGGGGCCGACCATACCCATCAAGGCGCTGATCGCCGCGAGAACCAGCCAGACCCGCGGCTGGCGGACGAGGCCATGCATTTCACGAAGCGCCAAGTGCAAAGGATTGGATTTCACGGATCGCATCGGCGCTCGACGTAGGGACGGTTGCTCAACGCAGTCTAGTTCTGCAGGCAGGAGGGGCAAGCACAGAAAGGCCGTCTCCCCATGTCGCTGTCGCCATTGCTCGCCGCCTCCCCCGCGATCCAGATGCATGCCTATTCTGCCATGCTGGCTTTCATGCTGGGCGCTTATGTGTTGTTCCTTCCCAAGGGAGACAGCACCCATAAGCGCCTTGGGCGCGCCTGGGCGACGCTGATGGTTATCGTGGCAACCACATCCTTTTTCATCTGGGAATCGCGAGTATTCGGGCCTTTCAGCCCCATCCACCTGCTGTCGGTCAGCGCGCTGGTCTTGTTGGGGTTGGCGATCCGGGCCGCCCGGATGCGCAATATCAAGGCCCATCTGCGCATCATGCAATCGACCTACCTGGGCGCATTGGTAATCGCCGGCTGGTTCACCTTCATGCCGGGCCGCATCATGAACGAGGTCGTGTTCGGACCCAACGGTGGCAGCCCGCTGCAAAGCGGCGTTTTCCTCGCAAGCTCCATCCTGGGCGGCACGGCTATCCTGCTGCTGCTGCGGCATGCCAACCGGCGGCGCGGGCCACGGATCAACCCGGCCGAATAGAGGCGAGGCTCACGCGTTGCCGATCAGGATCCCCGCGGCAAAGACCAGGGAGCCGCCCAGCACGACCTGCAGCACGGCGCGCCAGAAGGGGGTCTGCATGTAGCGGTTCTGGATGAAGGCGATGGCCCAGAGTTCCACCAGGACGACGACGATGGCCACGGTGGTGGCGACGGTAAAATCCGCGATCAGATAGGGCAGTGCGTGGCCCAGCCCGCCAATGGCAGTCATGATGCCGGCGGCGAGGCCGCGCTTGATGGGCGAACCGCGGCCGGTGAGCTTGCCGTCGTCGGAGGCGGCTTCGGTAAAACCCATGGAAATGCCAGCGCCAATGGCTGCGGCGAGGCCGACGAGAAAGGTCTGGTGGGTATCGCCGGTGGCGAAAGCGGCGGCAAAGACGGGGGCCAGGGTGGAGACCGAGCCATCCATCAACCCGGCCAGGCCCGGCTGCACATAGGTCAGGACGAACTGGCGGTGCGACTCGCCTTTTTCGACGTCGCGGCCTTCGGCGCCAAGCCGGCTGGCATCGATGCGGTCGGCGGCATCGGCATGCTTGCGCTCCTGCGCCGCCAGATCGCCCAAGAGCTTCCTGATACCGGCATCGGTGACCTGCTTGGCCGCTTCCATATAGAAGCGATAGGCGCCCTCCTCCATCTCCCAGACCTGCTGGCGCACGGCGTCGAGGCTGAACGACTTCATCAGCCAGAGCGGCTTGCGGGCGAGAAAGCCGCGCACATGTTCGCGCCTGATGGGCACGAGGCGCGGGCCGAAGCGCTCGACATAAAGATCGAGCAGGCGCCGGCGATGTTCGTCCTCCTCGGCTGCCATGCCCTCGAACAGGGCCGCCGAGCCAGGAAAGGCATCGACCAGGCGGGTGGCGAATTCGGAATAGATGCGGCCATCTTCTTCCTCGGCGGCCACGGCGAGCGAGAGGATTTCGCGCTCGGAAAGGCTGGTGAAGGGACGGCGATTGTCGGGGAGCAGGGTGAACATGGCGCGTTTCATGGATTAGAATGGTTCTAAGCAATGATTAGAACGGTTCTAAGGTGATAGCAATGGGTGCGCGGGAGTCTCAGACGTCTCCTCCCCCTTGTGGCCTTCTCACCTAAAATCGCTCCACCGGAGCGATTTAGCCTGCGGCCGGCTCGAAGCCCACAAGGGGGAGGGATACCGACTGATGGCTCAGGGCCCTATCCTCACGCCAGCATGGATTGCTGGGCGAAGATGGCGGCCATGGCGCCTTGGGAGCTGGCGAGGGTGACGCTGGCCATGGGATTGGCGAGGTCACCGGCGGCGTAGATGCCCGGGTGGCTGGTCTGGCGGCGATCATCGACCTTGAGGGTGAAGCCGAGCGGATGCTCCACGGTTTCGAGCGCCAGTACTTCGTGCAGGCTGGCGGAGGGACGATTGCGCGGATGGGCAAAGAGCACGTCGATGGCGACGCTGCGGCCGGTGTCGAGATCGACGGTGGCGAGCTGGCCATCACTATGGGTGATCGTCGCCAGCTTGCCATCCACCACCGCCACATTGCGCCGCGCCAGGTCGGCGCGCTCGTCGTTGGAGAGGGCGTGACCGTTGGTGAACACGGTCAGCCGATCAGTCCAGTCGCCGTAGAGCGTGGTCGCATGCAGCGAATGCGGGCCGGACCAGAGCAGCCCCCAGTGCTGGCCGGCCACTTCGAAGCCATCGCAATAGGGACAGGGCACGATGGACTTGCCCCAGCATTCGGCAAAGCCGGGAGTGGCGGGCATCTGGTCGGCAATGCCATAGGTGAGCAGCAGGCGACGGGCCTTGAGACTGCTGCCGTCACTGGTGCGGACGGTGAAATCGTCCACGGCGCCGGAAATGGCATCGGCACGGGCATTGACCAGTTTGACGGTGGCATAGCGGGCGAGTTGCTGGCGGGCAGCGGCGAGAATTTCCTGCGGTGGCTTGTGGTCGTGGCCGAGCAGGCCATGGGAATGGCCGGCAAAGCGATTGCGCGGCAGGCCGGTGTCGAGGACAGTGACCTTGCGGCGGGCGCGGCCGAGCTGCAGGGCGCCGGCGAGGCCGGCAAAGCTGCCGCCGATGATGATGACGTCATCCATGATTGTGGGCTCCGTGATGGGGATGGAGGGGGTTGGGGGTGGCCTGGCGCGCAATGTCGTCAAGCGACACGCGTTCCAGCCGCGCCGCGAGCAGGGCTTCGGCATCGGCGATGAACTCACCCATGACGGCATTGACGCTGCGCACGATGCCGCACTGGATATCGCCCGGATCGCTCTCGGTGCGGATCAGCAGGCTTTCGCCCATGGCGGCATAGACCTGGCGCAGGCTGATTTCGGAGGCGGGCCGCAGCAGGCGCCAGCCGCCATCATGACCCTTGGTGGCGCCGACAATGCCGGCATCGCGCAGAGTGCCAAGCACGCGGCGGACGACGACCGGATTGGTCATCAGGCACTGGGCCAGAGTGGCGGAGGTGATCGCTTCATCCGGCTGCTTGTGCAGGTGGACGAGCGCGTGAAGGGCAAGGGACGGGCGGCTGGAACGTTTCATGTAACTTGTATTGTTACATGATAGGTTGACTGTCAACCCTGATCCGCGTTGAGGCTTTTCCCCTGCGGGCACGATGTTATGGTCGGCACGACTGGAGATGAATGGGAGAGACAGGATGAGAGTGCTTCTTGCCGCACTGGCGCTGACGCTGGCCGGGAGCGCGGCCGCCATGGGGCTGGATACAGAGACGCAGGCCGCCATCGCGCGCTACAAGCCGGGCAAGCTGGTGGCGATCGAGGATGTGGCGCAGTTCATGCGGGCCAGCGAGCAATGGTGTTACCACAACCAGGACCATAGCTGCGCCTGGACCGACATCTATCTCGAAGTGAGCGAGACCGGCGTCACCTATGAAATCGGCAATGCCTGGGACGCCGAGATCGACGTCGCCTTCACCGACCACGGCGAGTTTCGCGACGGCCGCTATATCTGCGAGACCGGCTATGACTGGGTGCCGACGGTGCGCGCCACCAGGCGCAGCGACGGCAGCGCCATTGGCGGGCGCCTGCTGGCCGAACTCAAGGACGAGATCTACGCCAATCGCGAAGGCGATACGCAGGACTGTTTCGACTATCTCTACCGCGGGTTCGACCCCGACCAGGAGGTGGTAACGCTGTTGCAGCGGCAATATGTCGGCGGCGAGCACCTGCCGGATGCCGACACGGAAGTGACGCTGCATTTCAATGCCGAGGATGCGGCGGGGCTGACCTGGCGGTGGTGAGGGGGCGGTCCGCCACGCCCACTGCGCGGCACCTCCCCCTTGACGGGGGAGGGTGTCGACTGAAACGACTGTGGTCTAGCAGGCCCGCCGCTAAATCCGACCGTCCCTCAGTGACGTCGCCAGCGGTTCCGGGCGGGTGACCGGGGTCTTGATGTCGATGGTGCGGCCTTCGCGGGAGGCGATTTCGAAGGCTTCCATGACTTCGAGGACATGCAAAGCCAGATCGCCATTGGCGCGATGCGGGCGGTTTTCGATTATGCCCGTGGCCATGTCGGCGACGCCGAGCGAGCGGTAATTGCCATCGGCATAGGGCTGGGTGACCGGGACATTGGTCCAGGTCTCCTCGCGGCCGCGCTTGCGGATTTCGACATCGCCGCCGAAGAAATTGGGATCGGGCACGATGAGGCTGGCCTCGGTGCCATAGAGTTCGAGCGGCACATGCTTATGGGCTGGGACATCGAAGCTGAGGCCGACCTGGACGATGGCGCCATTGGCGAAACCGAGCGAACCGGTGACGTGGGTATCAACCTTGACGTCCATCATCTGGCCCTTTTTGGGCTCGGAGGTCACGGGGCGCGTGAGGCGCAGGCGCGAGGCCATGGCCGAGACGCGGGCGACGGGGCCGAGCAGGTTGACCAGGTCGGTGATGTAATAGGGGCCCATATCGAGCACCGGGCCACCGCCGATATCGTAGTAGAAGGCCGGATCGGGATGCCAGCTTTCATGACCGGGGCACTGGAAGTAAGCGGTGCCGCCGACGATCTGGCCGAGGACGCCGCTATCGACCACGGCGCGCGCCTGCTGGTGCGAGCCGCCAAGGAAGGTGTCCGGCGCCGAGCCGATGCGCAGGCCGGCCTTGTTGGCGGCGTCGAGGAGTTTCCGGCCCTCGGCATAGGTGATGCCGAGCGGCTTTTCGGAATAGACGTGTTTGCCGGCGGCGAGGCATTTGAGGCCGACTTCGACATGGGCGCGCGGAATGGTGAGATTGACGATCAGTCCGATGTCCGGGCTGGCCAGCATCTCGTCAATGCTCATCGATGCAAGGCCGAATTCGGCAGCGCGTGCCTGGGAGGCCTCGGGGCGCATGTCGGCGAGGCCCTTGATGTCGAGCACCGGGAAGCCCGCCATGGACTCATGGCCGGTGATGGCCCGCAGATAGGCCGACGAAATATTGCCGGTACCGATAAAGCCGATACCGAGGCGCTTGGTGGTCACAGCGCAATCCTCCCTAGAATGTTAGCGGCAAACTAACGGGGAGAATTGCGCCGCGCCAGACGGTTGGGTGATTTTATTTGGATCACGCAGAATTTGCCGCGAGCCAGTCCGGGTCGGGTTCGATCGCGGTGATGATGTCGAGCAAAAGGCCATTGGGATCGATGGCGATGAAATGGCGCTGACCGAAGACTTCGTCGCGCAGCGGCTGGGCGATGGGGACGCCAGCGGCCGTCAGGCGCGCCTCCTCAGCAGCAGCATCGGCCACGTAGAGGCTGAGGATCATCGCCTTGGTCGGACCACGGCCGGCCGGCGGGATGGTCTCGTGATCATCAACGATCAGGGCGATCTCGAAGGGATGATCGGCAGTGGCTCGCAACTGGGCGTACCAGTCACTGGAAAAAATGCGGGTGAAACCGAGGTATCGTTCATAAAAGCGTACGGTGGCTTCGACGTCGACGACCTGGATCAGCGGATATAGGCTGTGGGTATGCATCGGAAATTCCTTGTGTGAAGCGCATAAATATACATTCTGTCTGTATCTAACTGGTACCATGCAGGTTGTATGTATGAAAGCACGTAAATCGCAAGCTGAGCGGCGGGCGGAAACGCAGCGATTGCTGGTGGCGGCAGCACGGCGGCTATTTGCCGAAAAGGGCTACGCCGCTACCGGCACTCCGGAGATAGTGGCTGGCGCCGGTGTGACAAGGGGCGCGCTCTATCACCACTATGCCGACAAGGTGGCGCTGTTTGCGACGGTGGTGGCGGAGGAACATGCCCTGCTGGCCATGGCGATCAATGCCGCCGGCGAGGGCGAGGACGAGCCCGGGCCGGTCAAGGCGCTGATCGCGGGCGGCGACGCCTTTCTCGATGCCATGCAGGATCCGGGGCGGCGCCGCATCCTGCTGGTGGACGCGCCGGCGGTGCTGGGCCGGGCAGCAGTCGATGCGATCGATGCGCAGCATGGGCTGCGCACCCTGATCGAGGGCGTGACAATCGCGATGGAGGCCAAGGCCATCCGCGAGCTGCCGGTGCTGCCGCTGGCGCATTTGCTCAATGCCCTGTTCGATCGCGCCGCTTTGGCGGCGCCGGAGGAACTGGCGGACTATCGCAAGGCGATCAAGGCGTTGATCCGGGGGCTCAAGATTTAGCCTCGAGCATTCTTACCCTTTCTTCCAGCTCCTGCACCGCCATGATCAATGGGGCGATGAAGGCATCGTAGCGCAGGCCCTGTTCGCTGTCGGGATCGGCCGGATCGGCGAGAACATGGCCGGCGAAATCGACGCCGCCGAGCGCATCCTGCACCTGTTGGGCGAGGAGGCCATAATGGGTGCGGCGGCCGGGGCGCGGCACACCGGACTCATTGCCACCCACGATCCAGCGATACTTGATCGGGATCAGGTCAAGGATGAAGTCGAGACCGAGATCGCTGGGTTCGATATCGGCTTTCTGGCGGCTGTCGGAGGTCTGGATGGTGCCGGTGGCGGACCAGACGGCGGACCAGCGGGCGCCAGCGCCACCCAGGGTCACGGCATTGTCGGTGGCGGGGCGGAAGGTGGCGGCGACGGTGGCGGCGCCGGTGCTGGCATCGACGGTGAGCGCATTGATCCAGGCCGCGCCGTCGGGGCTGACCTTGAGGCGCCAGTGGTCGTCGCCGGCCAGGCCCATTTCGGCGCGGCCGGACCAGTTGGTCTGGTAGAGCAGGCTTGCCGTATCGCCGGGGGCGGCCTTGTTGAGCTTGAGCTGGTGGCCATTGCCGGCATGGGTGAGCAGCGTCGCCGCGGCGGCGACGGCGAGCCGGTTGGTGCTGTCGGCGCTGGTATTGACGCCCAGGCGCGGCAGGGCCGAGCCCAGCGAGGCCAGCGGCATCCAGGCGCCGGAATCGAAGACATAGAGGGTCTGCTCGGCCTTGACATAGACCTGCCAGCCGGGGGCGGGATCGTGGAACAGCCAGGCGCCCGATTGCCAGGCCGCGATTTCGTCGGTGTGGCCGGCCCAGGTGCCTGACGCGCCTGACGGCACGAGATAGGCGTCGCCGGCCAGGGGAGCGACCGGCGGGGTGCCGACAATGCGGCTTTCGACTGCTGGCTGCACCAGGGCGTCCAGCGCCTCTATGGCCTCGTTATGGGTGATGTGCTTCTGCGCCTGGCTCGGCATGATGAAAGGCAGGGTCAGGCGGGGGGTATGGTCCATGGGAGTCTCCTTTTGGGGGAGAGTCTAGGGCCGGATGGAGGGGGCGGGGATAAGTGGGGAGGGCGCGCGATTTTTCCCCATGCACCCGCCGTCACCCTCGGGCTTGACCCGAGGGGTCTTCACTTACGCGCCGCTCCGCAAGTACAGAGCCCTCGGGTCAAGCCCGAGGGTGACGATCCAGTATGTGAATCATGCAGTTACCAATGGCCTTCTCGTCGTCGTCACCACGAAGGTCACGATAAACGTGATGCTCATCAGCAGCACGATGGTGGGGGCCGGGGCGCTATCGATGAAGAAGCTGGCATAGATGCCGACCAGCGAACTCAACACCGAGACCGTTACGGCGATCAGCAGCATCGGGGCGAAGCGTTTGGAGATGAGATAGGCGATGGCGCCGGGGGCGACCAGCAGCGCGATGACCAGGACGATGCCGACCGCGGTGAGGGCAGCGACGATGGTCAGTGAGAGCAGGGCGAGCAGGCCATAATGCAGCACCCGAACCGGCAGGCCGATGGCGCCGGCCTGTTGCGGATCGAAGGTGAAGAGCAGCAGATCGCGCCATTTGGCAAGGACGATGGCGGTGACCACCAGCGCTATCAAGCCGGTCTGGATCAGGTCGCCCTGGCTGACGCCGAGGATGTCGCCGAAGAGGATATGATCGAGATGCACGTCGGTCTGGATCGAGGTGTAGAGCACGATGCCGAGGCCGAACAGGCCGGAGAACACCACGCCCATCACCGTGTCTTCCTTGATGCGGCTGTTTTCCTTGAGATAGCCAACCGAGAGCGCGCAGCCCATACCGGCGGCGAAGGCGCCGATGCCGAGCGGCAGCCCCACGATATAGGCCAGGACCACGCCGGGGAGAACGGCATGGGAGATGGCGTCGCCCATCAGCGACCAGCCCTTGAGCACGAGAAAGCAGGAGAGCAGCGCCGTCGGCACCGCCACCATGACCGCGATGATCATGGCATTGGTCATGAAGGGAAACTGGAAGGGCCAGAGCGCGTAGGTGACAAACTCGTTCATCGGGCGACCCCCTCGGCCGCGCGGCGGCGATGGGCGAAGAGGCCATGCTTGGGCGCGAAGAAAAAGGCACTGAGGAAGACCGCGGTCTGCAGCACCACGATGACGCCGCCGGTGGCGCCATCGAGGAAGAAGGAGATGTAGGCCCCGACCAGCGAGGAGAGCGCGCCCACCGCGATGGCGATGAGAATGAGGCGCGGGAAGCGATCGGTAAGGAGATAGGCGGTGGCGCCGGGGGTGACCACCATGGCGATGACGAGGAAGGCGCCAACGGTCTGCATGGCGGCGACGGTGCAGGCGGCCAGGAGGGTGAAGAAGATTACCCGCAGCAAGGGCGGATTGAGCCCGATGGTGCGGGCATGGCTCTCGTCGAAGAAGGTGACCATCAGGTCCTTCCAGATGACGAACATGACCGCCAGCGTCACCACGGAAATGATGACCAGCTGCAATGTGTCCTCAGGGGTGACGGCCAGGATATTGCCCATGACGATGGTCTGGATGTTCACCGAAGTGGGTGACAACGAGATCATGAACAGGCCGAGGCCGAAAAACGCCGTGAAGATCAGGCCGATAACCGCGTCTTCCTTGAGCTTGGTACGTTGGGTGAGGAACAGCATGGCTCCGGCCGCGAGGCCACCGGAGAAAAAGGCGCCGAGCGAGAAGGGCAGGCCCAGCATATAGGCGCCAGCGACGCCGGGGACGATGGAATGGCTCAGCGCGTCGCCGATCAGCGACCAGCCCTTGAGCATGAGATAGGCGGACAGGAAAGCGCAGACGCCGCCGACCAGGGCCGAGACCCACATGGCATTGATCATGTAGCCGTAGGAAAAGGGCTGCAGCAGGGTTTCGATCATTTGTCGACCGGGTCCGAATGCTTGGTGGCCATCTTGCCCTTCTCGCCATACATGACCAGCGGCCGCTCATCGTCGGTCAGTACCGAGATGTGGCGCGGATCGTCATCGTCATGAAGCCCTGCCCCGGCAAGGACAAAGTGGCGCAGCGCGCCGCCGAAGGTCTCTTCCAGCCACTCGCGGGTGAAGATTTCGCTGGTGGGACCGGAGGCGAGGACGGTGCCCTTGACCAATACGGTACGATCGCAGAATTCGGGGACCGAGCCCAGATTGTGGGTCGAGACCAGCATGACCTTGCCTTCGTTGCGCAGGTCGCGCAGCAGGGCAACGATGGCATCCTCGGTCTTGACGTCGACGCCGGTGAAGGGCTCGTCGAGCAGGATCACTTCGCTCTGCTGCGCCAAAGCGCGGGCGAGGAAGACGCGCTTCTTCTGTCCGCCGGACAATTCGCCGATCTGGCGGTGGCGGAAGTCGAGCATGTTGACGCGCTCGAGCGCCGCAGTGACATGCGCGCGGTCGACCGGCCGGGGGCGGCGCAGCATGCCCATATGGCCGTAGCGACCCATCATCACCACGTCCTCGACCAGGACCGGGAAGTCCCAGTCGACATCTTCGGACTGCGGCACATAGGCGACGAGATTGCGCTTGAGCGCCTGCTTGCCGGGGACGCCAAGGATGTCCACCGAGCCGCGGGCCAAGGGCACGAAGCCCATGATGGCCTTGAACAGGGTCGATTTGCCCGAACCGTTGACGCCCACCAGCGCGGTTATCGATCCTTTCGGGATGGAGAAGCTGGCGTGTTTTATGGCGGTGGTGCCATTGCGGTAGGCGACGGTGATGTCGCTTACCGCAAGGCCGGGCTGCTGGGCGTCGTTCACTTGGTCAGGCCTTGCACGATGGTGTTGGTGGTAACCGAGAGCAGATCCAGATAAGTCGGAACAGGGCCATCTGGTTCAGATAGCGAATCCACATAAAGCACGCCGCCATATTCGATGCCGGTCTCGCGAGCGACCTGCTCGGCGGGCTTGGACGAAATGGTGGATTCCGAGAAGATCGCCGGCACGGCCTTGGCGCGCACCTCGTCAATGACGTGGCGCACCTGCTGGGGGGTGCCCTGCTGGTCGGCATTGATCGGCCAGAGATACAGCTCCTTGAGCCCGAAATCGCGCGTCAGGTAACTGAAGGCGCCCTCGGAGGAGGCGAGCCAGCGGCGGTCCTCAGGGATGGCGGCAATGGCCGCACGGATCGGCTCAACGGTCGCGGTGATCTCGGCCGAATAGGCCGCGGCATTGGCGTTGTAGGTCGCTTCATTGGCCGGGTCGGCCGCAACGAAAGCCTTGCGGATATTGTCGACATAGACCAGCGCGTCGGTCGGCGACATCCAGGCATGCGGATTGGGCTTGCCCGCATAGGGGCCGTCGCCGATCCCCATGGGCTCGATGCCCTCGGTGACGATGACGGATGGCACGTCGCCCAGATTGGACAGGAACTGTTCGAACCACTGCTCGAGATTGAGCCCGTTCCACAGGATCAGATCGGCGTCCTGGGCGGAGATCAGGTCGCCGGGGGTGGGTTGGTAGTTGTGAATCTCGGCGCCGGGCTTGGTAATGGAGACCACGTCGGCCACGTCGCCCGCCACGTTCTGCGCCATGTCAGCAATGATGGTGAAAGTTGTGACGGCCTTGAGACGATCCTGCGCGGCGGCGGGCAGCGCGGCGGCAAGGGCCGCAGACAGGGCGAGGGCAGAAAATACGCGACGATGCATAGATCACTCCAGAAATGGACGGTGGATCAATAATGCAATTGCAAATCATTCGCAATAGCGAAGTACGCCGACCCGGCGCTCGATGAGCGCGACTGTGTGTGAGGGCAACCAGACTTTGAAGCCGCGCGCAGTCGCCTTCAGGGGTCGGGGGCGGTGATGGGCTCGAACGCCGGCAGCCGCTCGCAAGCGGAGACGATCGCGCCGATCCGGGTCAGGTTGCCGATATCGACCTGCCAGCGCCGCGCATTGTGAACCTGCGGGACAAGGCAGATATCGGCCATGGTCGGGCGGTCCCCGTGGCAGAAGCGGCCCGTGGCCGGGTTATCGAGCATGCGCTCGAACGCCGCCAGCCCGTCGCCGATGAACTTGCCCATCCACGCCCGCCGCACCGGGTCGCCGCCGCCGGTGATTTCGAGCACATGGTTGACCGTACCGGTGTTGCAGATCGGGTGAATATCCATGGCAATCGCGTGGGACAGCGCCCGCACCCGGGCACGGCCAAGCGGATCGGTCGGCAACAGGTTCTGGTCGGGATGGGTTTCGGCCAGGTATTCGACAATGGCCAGCGACTGGGTCAGCCGCTGCCCATCGATATCGAGCACCGGCACCAGCCCCTGTGGGTTGCGCGCCAGGTGCGGAGCGTCCTTCTGCTCGCCGGACAACAGGTTCACCGGCACCCGCTCGAAGTCGATACCGAGCAGGCGCAACGCGATGCGTACCCGGTAGCTCGCCGAGGACCGCCAGTAGTCGTAGAGCACGGGCCGGGTCATCGGGAGAAGCGCTCCACCGTCTGCTCGATGGCCCCGAAGATCGAGTGGCCGTGGGCGTCCTTCATCTCGATGCGCACGGTGTCGCCGAATTTCAGGAAGGGCGTCGTGGCTTGTCCTGTGGCAATGGTCTCGACGGTGCGCAACTCGGCGATGCACGAATAGCCCACCCCACCCTCGCCGACCGGCCGGCCCGGCCCGCCATCAAGCTTGTTGGAGACAGTGCCCGAGCCGATGATCGTCCCGGCGCCCAGTCGCCTTGTCCTGGCGGCACGGGCGATGAGGCTGGGGAAATCGAAGGTCATGTCGATGCCTGCATCGGCGCGGCCGAACGGTTGCCCGTTGAGATCCACGCAAAGCGGCAGGTGCAGCTTGCCGCCGCGCCAGGCAGTTCCCAGTTCGTCGGGGGTCACCGCAACCGGCGAGAAGGCCGAGGATGGCTTGGACTGGAAGAAGCCGAAGCCCTTGGCCAGTTCCGCCGGGATCAACCCGCGCAGCGAGACGTCGTTGACCAGCATCACGAGGCGAATGGCCGCCGCAGCCTCATCGCGCGTCGCCCCCATCGGCACATCGTCGACGACTACGGCAATTTCGGCCTCCATGTCGATCCCATCGGCAATATCGACAGCCAGGATCGGGTCGCGCGGGGCGACAAAGGTGTCCGAGCCGCCCTGATAGATCAGCGGCTCGGTCCAGAAGCTCTCCGGCATTTCGGCACCGCGGGCGCGGCGCACCAATTCGACGTGGTTCACATAGGCCGAGCCGTCGGCCCACTGATAGGCCCGCGGCAGAGGCGACAGGGCGTCATGCTCGCGAAAGCGTCCCGTGGGCGTGGTGCCGACCAGCAGCGCCTGCGCCAGCGTCGCCAGCTTCGGCCCAGCATCCGCCCAATCGTCGAGCGCTGCCTGCAAGGTCGGGGTCGCGGGGGTCGCATCCAGGTAGTGCGTGAGGTCGGTGCTGACGACCACCAGTTTGCCGTCGCGGCTGCCGTCCCGGAGCGTTGCCAGCTTCATTGCGTCCAGTCCCCCTCGATGGTGCCGTTGAAGCGCTTTTTGAGGTCGCGCCAGCAGTCGATATAGTTGTCCTGCCGCGTCTCAACCTCCGCAGCATAGCGCGTCACCATCTGCGGGTAACGCGTCTCGAACATGAAGGCCAAGGTATCCTCGAGCTTGTGCGGCGCCAGTTCCACGCGCGACGCCTTTTCGAAGCCCTGAGCATCGGGACCATGCGCCAGCATCAGATTGTGCAGGCTAATGCCCCCCGGCACGAAGCCTTCCGCCTTGGCGTCATACTGGCCGCGGATCAGACCCATGAACTCGCTCATGATGTTGCGGTGATACCAGGGCGGCCGGAACGTATCTTCGGCCACCAGCCACCGTGGCGGGAAGATGACGAAGTCGATATTGGCCGTCCCCTCCTCGCCGCTGGGCGCAGTGAGCACTGTGAAGATCGACGGATCGGGGTGGTCGAACAGTATCGCTCCGACTGGCGAAAAGGTGCTGAGGTCATATTTGTAGGGCGCGTAATTGCCGTGCCAGGCCACCACGTCCAGCGGGGAATGCCCGAGTTCGGTCTGGTGGAACTGGCCGCACCACTTGACCGTCAGCCGGCAGGGCGTCTCCTTTTCCTCGAACCAGGCGTGCGGGGTCTTGAAATCGCGCGGATTGGCCAGGCAATTGGCGCCGATCGGCCCGCGGTCCGGGAGGGTCAGCTTGGCGCCGTAATTCTCGCAGACATAGCCGCGCGCCTGCCTGTCCATCAGCTCGACCTTGAACACCAGCCCGCGCGGCAGCACGGCGATCTCGCCGGGGGTGATCTCGATCACCCCCATTTCGGTCACCAGCCGGAGCCCGCCCACCTGCGGCACCACCAGCAGTTCGCCATCGGCGTTGAAGAAGTGGTCATCCACCATCGACGTGTTGGCCACATAGACATGGGCCGCCATGCCCGCCTGTCCCAGCACGTCTCCGGCCGTGGTCATGGTATGCATGCCGGACAGGAAATCAGTCGGCACATCGGGCACCGGCACCGGATCCCAGCGGTACTGACCCAGCGCCAGCTCGTGGTCGCTCACACCGGGCGCGGTCTTCCACAGTGGATAGGAGGCCGGCAGGAACCGCCCGGTATGCTTGACACTGGGCCGGATGCGGTAGAGCCAGCTTCGCTCATTGGTGCCGCGCGGGGCGGTGAAGGGCGAGCCCGAGAGTTGCTCGGCATAGAGCCCGTAGGCCGGCCGTTGCGGGGAGTTGCGGCCCTGGGGCAACGCACCCGGAAGCATCTCGGTTTCGAAGTCGTTGCCGAAGCCGGGCATGTAGGAATAGGCCATTTCACTCACCCTACTATTGCTGATATTGGTTACAGCCGTAACTGTCAAAGATGTAACTATCAATGCCCACTCCGACTCCCGACGATCAGGTCCTCGCGCTCGAAGCGTTTTTGCCCTACCGGCTCAACCGCCTCGCAGAAGACGTCAGTCGCAACTTCTCCAGGATCTACAGTGACCGCTTCGGCCTCACCCGGCCGGAATGGCGGCTGCTGGCGACGCTGGGGCAGTATGGGACGATGACCGCCACCGCGGTCGGCCAGCATTCGGCCATGCACAAGACTAAGGTCAGCCGGGCGGTTGCTGCGCTGCAACAGCGCCACTGGCTCACCCGCACGCCCGACGAAGCCGACCGCCGCATCGAGCACCTGCGCCTCACCAATGCGGGCCTCGGCGCCTATCGCGAGATGGTGCCGCTCGCCAAGGCATTCGAGGCAAAACTGTTGGCGGCCCTGCCGAACGCCGACCGCGAGGCGGTGATACGACTCATCACGCAGCTGGCTGCGGCATCGCGTACGATCCCGCGCTAAAGCGGCAGGGCGCCGGTTTCCTTGAGCGTCTCCAGCACGATGGCGGTTTTGACGTGCTGCACCGACTCGTGCGGCAGCAGCACGCCATTGACGAATTCGGAGAGCGATTTGAGGTCGGGCGTCACGACCTTGAGGATGTAGTCCATCTCCCCGGTCAGCGCGTGCGCCTCCTGCACCTCGGGCAGGCGCGCTACCAGGTCGGCGAAGCGCCGCGCATTGTCGCGGTTATGCGTCGCCAGCGTCACCGAAATCACGTTGACCAGGGAAAATCCCAGCCGGTCGCGGTCGAGCACGGCGCGATAGGCGCGGATATAACCGCCCTCCTCCAACCGCTGTCGCCGGCGCGAGCACTGCGACGCCGAGAGGTTCACCCGCTCGGACAAATCGTTGTTGGTTAGCCGAGCATCCTCCTGCAGCAATGACAGGATCATGCGATCGAAATGGTCTATGCGCGTGTCATTCATGGAATTTGTTACCTTCGTGCGCGATCCGCGCATCATGCCAGCATTTTATGCGGCACTATGCAAGCACCTTGCGGGGCAAAGGAGCTATTATGGCGGCAATGGTGCTTTTGAGGAGGACACCGCCATGGGCCCCTATCCACACGACGCGCCGGTTGCGACCATCAGCGCGGAAAACCCAGCCGGCACGGACGGCTTCGAATTCGTCGAGTTCGCCCATCCCGAGCCCGAGAAACTCGCCGAACTCTTCACCCGCATGGGTTACAGCCCCGTCGCCCGCCACAAGACCAAGAACATCACTGTCTGGCGCCAGGGCGACATCAACTACGTGCTCAATGCCGAACCCGGCTCCTTCGGCCTGAAATTCGTCGAGCAGCATGGGCCCTGCGCCCCCTCGATGGCCTGGCGGGTCGTCGACGCCAAGCATGCCTTCGAGCACGCAGTCGCCCGGGGCGCCACGCCCTATAATGGCGACGACAAGACGATGGATGTTCCCGCTATTGTCGGCATTGGTGGCTCGCTGCTCTACTTCGTCGAAACCTATGGCGAGAAGGGCTCAGCCTACACGGTCGAATTCAACTGGCTCGGGGAAGCCGATCCCCGGCCTGCCGGCGTCGGCTTCTATTATCTCGACCATTTGACCCACAACGTCTATCGCGGCCAGATGGACAAGTGGTGGGCCTTCTACCGCGAGTTGTTCGGCTTCAAGCAGATCCACTTCTTCGATATCGACGGCCGCATCACGGGCCTGGTGTCGCGCGCAATCACCTCACCATGCGGCAAGATTCGCATTCCGCTCAACGAGTCCAAGGACGACACCAGCCAGATCGCGGAATACCTGCGCAAATACAACGGCGAGGGCATCCAGCATATCGCGGTGGGGACCGACAACATCTATGACGGCGCCGACCAGCTTGCCGCCAACGGGCTCAAGTTCATGCCCGGCCCGCCCGACACCTATTACGAGCTGTCTCATGCGCGGGTGCACGGCCATGACGAGCCAATCGAGCGGCTCAAGCAACACGGCATCCTGATCGATGGCGAGGGCGTGGTGGACGGCGGCACCACCAAGATTCTCCTGCAGATCTTCTCCAAGACCGTGATCGGCCCGATCTTCTTCGAGTTCATCCAGCGCAAGGGCGATGAAGGGTTCGGCGAGGGGAACTTCCGGGCCCTGTTCGAATCGATCGAGGAAGACCAGATCCGCCGCGGCGTCATTTCCGCGGCCGAGTAATCTCCATCACCAGGGCGAGGCTCACTTGAGCTTGGCCTTGGTCTGGGGGAAGGCCCGCCAGAACTCACCCGTACCCTGCCGGATCACCTGATCTTCGGGCAGGATTTCGAACGGCGTATGGGCCGGTAGCGGCCGCACCTCTTCGAACTTGGCGATGAAGTCGGTGCCCCGCAGCACCTCGAACAGATCCTCGAAGCGGTCGATGACGAAGTAGGTCGCCTGGAAATCGTCGATGTAGTAGCCGGTGCGCAGCACGCGATCGAGGTCGAAGGCCAAGTGGTGGGCCGACAGGTCCTCGACGACATAGCGCGCTTCCCCGAAGGACGAAACGATCCCGGCGCCATAAATCTGGATGCCCTCCGGCTTACGGATCAGCCCGAACTCGATCGTGTACCAGTTGAGCCGGCTGAGGAACTTGACGCCCTTATGCTCGATCGCATCGAGCCCGATGCGGCCGTATTCCTGCATGTAGTCGGCATAGGCGGGGTTGGTCAGCAGCGGCACATGGCCGAAGATGTCGTGGAAGATGTCGGGCTCTTCGAGATAGTCGAGCTGTTCGCGCGTGCGAATGAAGGTGCCGGCGGGAAAGCGGCGGCTGGCCAGCATCTGGAAGAACGGCCGCCCGGGCACCAAGCCCGGCACCGCCACCACTTCCCAGCCGGTCAGCTCGCGTAGCCGCACATTCATCCGCTCGAAATTGGGAATGCCCTCGGGGCCGATGCCGAGCGCCGCGAGCCCGTCGAGATATTCCTGGCAGACCTTGCCCTTGAGCGTCTGCTGTTGCCGCTCGAACAGCGTCCGCCAAATGGCGTGATCCTCTTCGGTGTAACGCTCCCAGCCCTGGTCGATGATGCAGTCCTCGACCGTCTGTGCGGTCAAAATGGCGTGTCCGGCCATAGCTCCCTCCCCGGGGCTGACAGTTTTCGTTGATGCTGAAACGCCGTCCGCTGCCAATCGTTCACGCTAATCTGTCGGCGCGCGAACCCGGTGTTCCAATGAATATCCGGTTGCCGAAACACATGTATCGCGCCAGGTGGGGGCACGGGTGATCGTCCTCTCCATGGCTGCGCGGCCCTCGTCCGTGCGCTGGGCGAGCATGCGGTTGGGCGCGTCTTGTCAATTGCGGCGAAATCCCCGCGCCGCTTGCTCCACCCGGTGTTAAGGGCTAGCATCAACGGTGCAAGTATCTCGGCCGGTTGCGCTCGAGAATTCCGGCCGTTGTCGTGCATCTCGAGCCCGATGCGAGGTGGCAATGCTGACTTGCTCGAATTGCGGATTCGGCAACGCCGAGGGCGCAAGCTTCTGCAGTAATTGCGGGTCGGCCCTCGAAGTGGCGCGGCCGATCGAGGGGGAGCGCCGCTTTGCGACGGTGCTGTTCGCCGACGTGGCGCGCTCGACATCGATCGCCGAGCAGCTCGACCCCGAGGACTGGGCGCAGATCATGAACGGCGCCTTCGGCGTGATGAACGCGGCTGTGGCGCGCTATGGCGGTACGGTTTCGCGGCTGATGGGCGATGCGGTGCTGGCGCTGTTCGGCGCCCCGGTGGCCCACGAGGACGATGCCGAGCGCGCGGTACGGGCCGGGCTCGAACTCCAGGAGGCGGTGAAAGCCTACGGAGCCAACATCAAGCAGCGCTACGGCTTCGATTTCGAGATCCGGGTGGGGATCAATACCGGGATGGCGGTGCTGGCCTTTGTCGGCGATGCGATCAAGACCGAGTACACCGCGATGGGCGACACCGCCAATATCGCGGCGCGACTGCAATCTGCGGCCGAACCGGGCATGGTGCTGATCAGCGCCGACACCCACAAGCTGGTGCATGCACTGTTCGAGTTCAGTCAGCGCGGCAGCATCGCGATGAAGGGCAAGTCGGAACCCGTCGGGTCCTATGAGGTGCTGCGGCTCAAGGCGGCGCCGGGGCCGACACGCGGGCTCGAAGGGCTGACCTCGCCATTGGTCGGGCGCGAGAAGGAAATTGGCCTGCTACGCGAGCGGTTCGACGATCTCGACAGGGGCCTGGGCGCGGTGGTGGCGGTGGTTGGCGAGGCCGGGCTCGGCAAATCGCGCCTGATCGCCGAGCTCAAGCACCTGCGCGACGCCAAGACCGGGGTACAGGCGGTGTGGCGCGAGTCGCGCGCCATCTCTTACGGCCAGTCGATCCCGTATTATCCGTGGCGGCAGCTTGGCCGGCAGATCGTCGGCGCTACCGACATGGATGGGGCGCCCGTGGTGCGCGACAAGGTGAAGGCGTGGGTGGCGCGGCTTGGGCTGCAGATAACCGACATCCCGTTCTACGAGATCATGCTGGCGGTCGACACCGAGGAGACCCGCATGGCGCTGGCCCCACTGAGCGGCGAGACGGTGGTCAATGGGGTCGCCGGGGCGGTGGTCAACGCCATCAAGACGGTGATCCACGCCGACAATCGGATAACGCCCTATGTGATGGTGATGGACGACCTGCACTGGTCGGACACGGCGACACTGGAGCTGATCGCGCAGGTGGCGACGCTGGCGGTGTTCGAGCCGATCCTGCTGGTTTGTGTGCTGCGGCCGGACCGCAAGGCGCCGAGCTGGCAGCTGATCGACCGGCTGCAGGGGAGTCTCGGGGGCAGCTTCGCCCGCATCGACCTCGAACCGCTCGACGCATCGGCGTCGGGTGAGCTGCTGGGGAACCTGCTGCATATCGAGGAGCTGCCCGAGAGCATAAGGGCGCAGATCCTCGAGCGCTCGGAGGGCAACCCGTTCTACCTCGAAGAGGTGCTGCGCTCGCTGATCGACGGCGGACAGGTGGTGCACGAAGGCGAACACTGGCGCGCCACCCGCGCCATCCTCGAAGTGACGATCCCCGACACGCTGGCGGGCGTACTGAGTTCGCGTATCGACCGGCTGCCGGACACGACCAAGCGCGTGGCCCAGACTGCGGCGGTGATCGGCCGGGTGTTCCAGCACCGGGTGCTGGAATCGGTCCTGCATGCCGGGCCGGCGGCGGAGCAGATCGAGCATGTCGAGCCGCATCTCGCCGCGCTGTCCTACGAACAACTGGTGCGTGAGCGGGCCCGCGACCCGGAGCGCGAGTATATCTTCAAGCACGCACTGACCTGCGAGGCGGCCTACGACCTGCTGCTGCGCTCGCGCCGCAAGGACCTGCATGCGCGCTGCGGCAGTGCGCTCGAAACGCTGTTTTCCGAGCGCCGCGACGAGTTCGCCGCCATGCTGGCGCATCACTTCGAGGAGGCGGGTGACCTCGAGCGCACACTGCAATATGCCAAGATTGCAGCCGAGAACGCCCGGCGGGTCTACGCCGTGCGCGAGGAGCTGGAGCACCGCGAGCGCATCCTCCAGGTGCTCGACAAGATGCCCGACCGGCGGCCCGAAGACTACATCGACGCGGTCCTCGACTGGGTCTGGGTGCGCAACCGGCGCGCCCAGTATGATGGGATGCTCGAGCGGCTGGAGGGCGTGGTGGCGCTGGCGCGCGAACTCGGCGACAAACGACGGCTCGGCCTGGCGCTGGCCTGGACCGGCAATGTGCACATGGTCACCGGATTCCCCTCCCGCAGCTTCCCGTTCCTCGAGGAGGCACAGGGTCTGGCGACGGAAACGGGCGACGACCAGGTGCTGCTGCTGCCGCTGTTCATCGCCACCTGGTCACTGGTTGAGCGCGACGCCAAGTCGGGCGAGGAAAAGCTCGCCGAGGTGATCGCGCTGGCGCGCAAGCTCGATGCGCCGGATGTACTGGGGCATGCGCTGGTTTACCGGGCCATGGCGCTGGCGCGGCTGGGCCGGTTCGACGAGGCCAATGCGCTGATCGACGAGGCACTGGCCATGGTGCCGAAGATCAGCTCGCCAGTGAAGAAGGCCGACGTCCATATCGGCGCGAGCATGGCCTATTACGACATGGGCGAAATCGAGAAGGGCCTGATGTATGCGCGGATCGGAGCAGAGGAGGCAATGGCGGTCAACGGGCTCGAATGCGCCTGTGCCGGCTATTTCGGCGTGGGGCGGGGCGAACTCGACAAACGCCACATCGATGATGCGCTGGCGCAGTTCACGCGCTCACTGAAGCTCGCCGACGCGGTGGGGATGGACTCCTACATCAACATGATCCGGGCGGGCGTAGGCGAGGCCGAGTTCGAGAAGGCCGGCACCAGCGGTTCGGTGGAGAAGATGCGCGACGCTATCGACAGTGCGCGCGACACCGATGACGACTTCGTGGTGGCGGCCCTGTCGATGCCCTATGCGCGAGCGCTGCTGCGGCTTAATCGGACGGAGGATGCGAGGGGGTCGATTGCCGAGGCCGTCGCCTATTTCCGCAAAATGGGGCTCAAGCCCTACCTGGCCAACGCACTGAGCGTGGCGGGCGATGTCGCCGAGGCGCTGGGTGAAGCCGACTCTGCGACGGAGGCCCGTGAGGAGGCGGCGAGCTTGCGGGATGAAATCCGGCTGCCGCCACCAACACCCCCACTCCCCCAAGTCATGCGGGCCTAGCCCATGGAAAAACCGGTGATCCTTGCGGTCGACGACGAGCCTTCGGTTCTCGCCGCGGTGACGCGAGACCTGCGACGGCACTACGCTACCGCCTATGACGTCGAGCGTGCCGCGTCGGGTGTGGAGGCGCTGGCGGTGCTCGGTGAACTGAAGCTCGCCAACCGGGTGGTAGCATTGTTCCTGGTCGACCAGCGGATGCCCGAAATGAGCGGCGTCGAGTTTCTGGCCCAGGCGATGGAGCTCTATCCCGAAGCGCGGCGGGTGCTGCTCACCGCCTATGCCGACACCGATGCGGCGATCCAGGCGATCAACGAGGTGAAGCTCGACCACTATCTGATGAAGCCGTGGCATCCCCCCGATGAGCTGCTCTATCCGGTACTCGACGACCTGCTCGACGACTGGCGCGCCAACTACCAGCCGGTGTTCGAGGGGGTGCGGGTGGTGGGCCACCGCTGGCTGGCGGATGGGCATCGGGTGCGCGATTTCCTCGCCCGCAACCTCATCCCCTACCGCTGGCTCGACATCGAGACCGACCTAGAGGCGCCGACACTGCGCGAACTTGCCGGGGCCACTGCAGAGCCGCTGCCGCTGGTGATCCTTGCCGACGGCACGGCGCTGTCGCGCCCGACGATCGCGGCGCTGGCGGAGAAGGTGGGGTTGCACACGCATGCGGTGGCCGAGACCTACGACCTGGTGGTGGTCGGCACCGGCCCGGCCGGGCTCGCCGCGGCGGTATATGGCGCTTCGGAAGGTCTGCGAACGCTGCTGATCGAGCGCGAGGCACCGGGCGGCCAGGCCGGCACCAGTTCGCGGATCGAGAACTATCTCGGCTTTCCGGTGGGCCTCAGCGGCGCCGATCTGACACGCCGCGCGGTGCAGCAGGCGCGGCGCTTCGGGGCGGAGATCCTGACGCCGGTCGAGGCGGTGGGCCTGCAAACGCAGGACGGCTACCACATCCTGACACTGAGCGACGGCAGCAAGGTCGCCGCCCAGGCGCTGATCGTCGCCACCGGCGTTTCGTACAGGCTGCTCGATGTGCCGGGCGCTGAACGACTCTCCGGCGCGGGCCTCTATTACGGCGCGGCGATGACCGAGGCACTGGGGGTGCAGGGGCAGGACGTGTTCGTGGTTGGCGCCGGCAACTCTGCCGGCCAGGCGGCGCTGCACCTGGCGCGCTACGCCAAGTCGGTGACGCTGCTGGTGCGTGGCAAATCGCTGGCCGAGAGCATGTCGCAGTACTTGATCGAGCGGATCGACGAGGCGGAGAATGTCGCGGTGCAGACGGGGGCCTCGATCAATGCGCTGGTCGGCGAGGAGAGCCTCGAGGCGGTAGCGATCCTGGATAGCGCGAGCGGCGCGGTGACTGAGGTGCCGGCGCGGGCGGTGTTCGTGTTCATCGGTGCTTCGCCGCGCACCGACTGGCTGAAGGGCAAGCTACAGCTCGACCAGCAGGGTTTCATCCTTTCCGGAGCGGACCTGATGCGCCAGCCCAACCGCAAGCCGGATGGCTGGCTGGCAGAGCGCGAGCCGTTCTGGCTGGAAACCAGCGTGCCGGGCATTTTCGTGGCCGGCGACGTGCGGCGCCAATCAACCAAGCGGATTGCCTCGGCGGTTGGTGAGGGCGCCATGGCGGTGACCCTCGTGCACCAGCATCTGCGCGGCCCGGCGCCGGCACAGCGGCCGGCCGGGATGTAGGGCGATGACCGCATCGGTTGAAGCTGACCTCGACCACGATGCGCTGATCCGGGCCGTACCGATGTTTGCCGATCTCAGCGACGACGAGATCGAGGAACTCTGGCGCTCGGCCGAGCGGGTCAAGGCGACGACGGGCGAGGTGATCATCGCCGAAGGCACGCCCGGCGATCGGCTCTACATCGTCCTGTCGGGGGCACTCGAGGTCACCAAGCGCGAGGGAGGGCGGGACATCACCCTCGCCACCCGCCGGCCCGGCGAAGTGCTGGGCGAGATGTCGCTGCTGGAGCAGGCGCCACGCACGGCGTCGGTACGAGCGAGCGAGGCGAGCGAACTGCTGGCCATTGGCCCCGAGGCGTTCCGGCTGCTGCTGGAGCGACGCCCGGGTGCTGCGACGACCTTGCTGCGGACTGTGGTCGGCCGGCTGCGCAGCACCGAGGCATCGCTGGTGCAGGCCGACAAGCTGGCCTCGCTCGGAACGCTTGCCGCCGGGCTGGCGCACGAACTCAACAACCCGGCTGCGGCGATCCAGCGCAGCTCCGAACTGCTCGGCGAGGCCTTCGAGGCCTGGCGACAGCGTACCTTGGTACTGAACGCGCTCGACCTGACGCCAGAGGAACGTGCGGCGCTGGTCGATCTCGAGGCCGGTATCGTCGCCTGCGGCCGAATGCGTGACTCCGATGCGGCGATCCGCAAGGAAGAGTCGCGGCTGATCACGGTGCTCGAGGGGCTCGGGGTGGCGGAGGCGTGGGAGGTGGCGCCGGCGATGGCGGCCTATGGCTGGACGGTGGAGCGGATCGCGCCGCTGCAGGCGGGCTTTGCCGAGGTGCGGCTGCCGGTCGTCCTGCGATGGCTTGGCTCGGGGCTCGCCGCGCAGCAGCTGATGGAGGAGATCCAGCGCGCCTCCAAGGCAATCAGCGACATCGTCCATGCGGTCAAGTCCTACGCCTATCTCGACCGGGCGCCAGTGCAGGATGTCGACTTGCGGCAGAGCCTCGAGGACACGCTGATGATCCTCAACCACAAGCTCAAGCACGGAATCGAGGTGGTCCGGGCGTTCGAGGACGACCTGCCCCGGGTCACCGCTTATGCCGGCGAGCTCAATCAGGTGTGGACCAACCTGATCGACAACGCCATCCAGGCGATGGAGGGCAAGGGCCGGCTCGAACTGGCGGCGCGGCGGCTCAGCAACGAGGTCGAGATCCGTATTGCCGACAGCGGCCCCGGCATCCCACCCGAGGTGGCCGGTCGGGTGTTCGAGCCGTTCTTCACCACCAAAGCGCAGGGCATCGGCACCGGGCTCGGGCTGCACATCGCCCACAACATCGTGGTCAACCGCCACGGCGGCCGGCTCGACTTCACCAGTCGACCGGGGCGCACCGAGTTCCGCATCGTGCTGCCGTTGAGGCTGAGCCCGTCAGTGGGAACCGGGGAGACATCCAATGGGCGCGGCTGATGTGAGCGCCAATTCGCTCCACCTGTCCAGAGGCTGCCAGGCCGATTCCGACCCCGTGAGTGCCCTGGCAGCCCTGCCTGAGGTCCTCGCACTGCCACCCGTTGCATTGGTTGGACAAGATCGGACTGTTGGGCCAGGTCGCCCGACAAACATGCCATGTGGGGCTGACAACGGGTCTCACGATGTCGGAAGGTCGGGGGGGCTGGATTGATCGGGCGGATCGGGGGCAACGAAGACCGCAAACGGGGCGTCCTCATAGGCCTTGGCCTCGCAGCGCCGGGACGCTTCCTCGACCAAAAGCCTGATCACCTCGCTACCCTCGGAGGGGAGGATGGCGAGAGCCTGCAGCAGGTGGTCTCGAGCCGTTTCGTAGCGGAGATCGGGGAGCGGCAAAGCCATCGCGCGTCTTTCTCAAGAGCCTGCCCGCTCATGACACTAGACCTCTTTGTCTGCGGCTCCGTTACCGTGAGGCAAGCAATTTTATGCATTGACCCGCAGGCGGCAGCGGGCGCCCACGCGCCGTTTTTTGGACTGGCGCGATGGCGCGCAATCTGGGTAACTGGGAGCCGGGCGCAGGCGGCGCCCGCCTGTCGGAGGGGGCATGAAAGCGCCAAGCTTGTCGCTCAGCCATAGGTTGCTGCTGCTGACCGCAGTGGCATTGCTGCCGGCGTTGGCCATTCTCGGTTTCAACGAGTTTTCCCTGCGCAAGGCGCGCGAGGCCGAAGTGCATGCCCAGGCGCTGCGGATGAGCGAGCAGGCCTCGCTGGAGCTGGAGCGCATCCTGGCCGGCGCCGCGGCGCTGATGATCGCCGTCGCCAATGCGCCAGGGGTCGGGGAGAGCGGTGACAATTGTCGGGCCTATATGGACCGGCTGAGTGCACTGTTGCCCCAGGTCAGCCTGCTCAATATTACCGACCTGGATGGGCAATCGGTCTGTGCCACCAGTGGCCGGCCGGAAGACCTGCGGCCCGCGCTGAGCGCGCCGGTGCGCGCGGCACTGGCAGACAAGATGTTCGCGGTGGGCGAATATACATTGGTGACCGCCGGTCCGGCGCTGCTGATGGGCACGCAGCGCACGGCCGCAGACGGCTCGCTGCAGGGCTTCGTGATTGCGACCATCGGACTCGACTATCTGGGTTCCGTCCTCAAGGAGCGCCCCTTCGCGCAGGGCAGCGCCATAACCATCGCCGACCGCAACGGCATCATCATCGCGCGCGAACCCTTGCCGGAGCGCTTTGTGGGCATGAAGGTGCCCGACGAATACATGTCGCGCATCACTGGCCTGGCGGCGGGCACCATGCAGATCATGAGCCCGGATGGGCCCGAGCGCATTGTTGGGTACCAGCCAGCGACGCGACCCCTGGGGCTCTATGTGAGCACCGGCATACCGGTATTGGAGGCAATGGCGCCCATCAACGAGGCCACCTTACGAGGCGTGCTGCTGGCCGGCATAGGGGGCGTCCTGGCCATGCTGCTGGCGCTGATCATTGGCCGGCGGTTCATCCGGCGGCCGGTGCTGCGCCTGCTCTCCACCATTCACGCCTGGCGCGCCGGCAATCACACCGCACGCACCGGCATGTTGCCGGGACGGGCGGAGTTTCACCAGGTCGGCCAGGCCATCGACAATCTGCTGGATGAACTGGACCGGCGGCAGACGGCCCAGCTTGAGGCCGAGCAGCATCGCGACCTGCTGGCGCGCGAACTCGACCATCGCATCAAGAACCTGCTCGCCACCGTGCAAGCGGTGGCGCGGCAGAGTTTCCGCGATGCGCAGACGGCCGAGACGGCGCTGCAGGCCTTTTACGGGCGGCTGGCCGTCATGGCGGACGCACACAAGCTGCTGACCGCTCAGCAGAACGAGAGCGCCGATATCGAAGCGGTGATCCGCACCGCAATCGACCCCTTTTCCGGCAGCGAGCATCCCCGGCTCGGCCTCTCGGGCCCGTCGGTTCAACTGCATGCCAAGGCAGCGTTGTCGCTGGCCATGGCGCTGCATGAATTGTGTACCAATGCGACCAAATATGGCGCGCTGAGCAGCGAGACCGGGCGCGTTGATATTGGCTGGGCCCTGACGGACGACCACAAAATTCTCATGACCTGGCGCGAGAGCGGAGGACCGCCGATCAACCCGCCGGAAACGAGGGGATTTGGCTCACGCATGATCGAACGGGCACTGGCCGCCGATCTGGGGGCGACGGTCATGTTCGACTATGCCCCGGACGGCCTCATCTGCACAATTGTTGCCGCCGAGACGGCGCTGGCCGACCGGCAGCAGCCCAGTGCCGGACCGTTCGAGCCGGTGCGGGCCGCGGTGCAGCGCCCCTAGAGAAGGGCAATGGCGGCACGCGTGCGGTTGGCAAAGCCTGTCACGCGGGCGGTATTGGCGGTTTCAGCCGCGTGGAACGACAGCATGGCAAGCGTGCCTGCGGGGCGCAGGCGCCGATCAGCGCGGTTTTGAGCACGCGCTTGACCGGCTGGCGCATGACCAGCGCATCAATCCACCAGGGGGAGCCGAGCCTGCATCAGCTCTCCGCAAACTTCAACCGCCGCGCCATGGGGCGCGCGGCGGCGGCGTTGCCGGGAAAGCCGGGCCGGGTCAATTGTCGTTGACGCGGCGGCGGTATTCGCTGGCGATATAGATCACCGCCACGGCAAAGACCGCGCCAATGCCGACCTGGGTCCAGTCCGTGATGGCAATGAGATCGGCGGCATAGTGGGCGCCCGACGAAACATCCACGGTTAGCGGGTTGCCTGTCCTCCAGCTTTCTACCAGAGTGGATTCCGGTGCCGTGGCCCGGTAGCTCAGATATTTCCACGTATGTGTAGCGAACGGGTGCAGGCCGCCCAGCGTAACCCATTCCAGGGTCGAGGCCAGCGCTGGCAGCAATAAGGCACCCGGAATGGCCCAACGGCCGACGACGGCACCCATCGCCCCGACCAGCGCCATGAACGGCAGATACCATAGCAGAGCGGTGGCCAGCTGTACGGCTTCGATCAGGGCGATGTTCCAGTAAACCGTCCACAGCCCCATCACGCCGAAAGCCGCCGACAGACCGCTGAACATGAGGGTAATCTGCGCCGTAGCCAACATCAGCGCCATGCTGAGCAGGACCACCAGAAACACCGCTCCTGGCAGGATGGTGATGGACGCCACCAGCTTAGCCATCAGCACCTTGAAGTCGCTGACCGGCATGGATTTCCAGAACAGCATGGCATTGTTCCGCTTATCGGCCGCAAAGCCGTCGGCGCAGTAAAAGAAAAGAGTCGCCAGCAGATAGAGGCCCCAGGCAACACCCAGGAACAGCGAGGCCCAGAAAAGAACCGCGAGCGGCAGCACATTGAGCATGTCGCCCGTCACGCGAGCATTGACGCGGCCAACGGTGAGCGCCAGCACCGTGATGAGCATAATGATCCCCACCAGGATCAACGGGCCGATGAGGAAGGCGCCGCGATGCTCGATGAGCTCGCGGTGGACGAGAGCGGTGAAAGCCTTCATCGGGCGGTCTCCGGATTGGCGGTCGGACGCTGCATCAGCGCGACGAAAAGATCGGACAAGGTCGGGGTCGAGAGCCTGCCGAAGGGCTCGAGCAGGTTGCGATCCACACCATCGAAGATCATCACGGTCTGGCCGAAGCGGGTTTCCTCATAGACCGGATGGTAGGCGCGGGCGGCGGCCTGGGCTGCATTGTCGTTGACGACCAATTGGGTGAACTTGTCGTTCACCGTCTCCATCTGCATGTGCAGGATCAGTTCGCCATCGCGGATGAACATGATGTCGGAGAGCATGAACTCGATCTCGTCCACCTGGTGGGTGGTGATGAGTAGGGTGCGCTCCTCGGTCATGTAATCTTCGAGCAGGCGCCGGTAGAAGCGCTTGCGGTAGGTAATGTCGAGACCCAGCGTCGGCTCGTCCAGCACAAGAAGCTTGGCGTCGATGGCCATGACCACGGCCAGATGCAGCTGGGCGATCATGCCCTTGGAGAGGTGCTTGACCTTCATTTCGGGCTTGATGTCGGTGCCTTCGAGGAAGCTGCGCGCCTTATCCTGGCTGAAATTGGGGTGAATGTTACTGAGCAGAGCGAAGAGTTCGCGGACCCGCAGGAAGCGCGGCAGGCTGGCCACATCGGAAATGAAGGCGACGTTTTCCATCAGCTTGGCGCGCTTGGCGAAGGGGTCTTCGCCCAACACGCGAATGGTGCCCTGGCAACTGGTCAGGCCCAGCATGGCATTGAGCGTGGTGGTCTTGCCGGCGCCATTGTGGCCGATCAGCCCATAGATGCGGCCAGGGGGAATGTCGAAATCCAGGCCATGCAGGATTTCCTTGCGGCCGAATTTCTTGCGCAGGCCGCGGGCGGAGACGATGGGCTCGACGGCGGTATCGGCCGAGGCGGAAAGGTCAGTCATGGGTCTGCCCCTGATTGGCGGGTGAACTGGTGAGAAGGGTATTGAGGTCGAGATCGAGGGCCTTGATCTGGGCGGCAATACGCGGCCAATCCTCTTTCAGAAACTTGTCGCGTTCATGGGCGAGCAGCTCGGCCCGCGCTCCGGTCTTGACGAACATGCCTAGCCCCCTTCGTTTTTCGACCACACCGATATCGACCAGCGCCTCGAAGGCCTTGGTGACCGTCAGCGGATTGACCGAGAGATCGGCGGCGATCTGGCGGACCGAGGGCAGTGCCTCGCCCTCCCCGACCGAACCGCGCAGGATCATCTCGGCAAGCCGTTGCCGGATCTGGACGAAGATCGGCTGGCTGCTGTGAAAATCATCCATGTGTGATGCCTATCTAGTGTGCTAGTCTTGTAGCACACTAAGCTGATCCGTCAATGAGGGAATCGCGGATTCTGCGGCCCCGCCAAAAAATCGTCCCACGCTGCCTTGCCGACCGACCCCGTGGGCACTACCAATGAAGTACCAATTGGAGACCACTCATGCCGCATCACCCGTTCCGAATCGAAATCTGTGTTGAAGGCATTGATGGCCTGGTGGCAGCGCAGACGGCGGGGGCGGACCGGGTGGAGCTGTGCGCGAGCCTGCTCGAAGGTGGGCTAACACCCAGCCTGGGCGTGGTGCGCGAGGCGCTGCGCGTGGCGACCATTCCGTTCCACGTCATCATCCGGCCGCGCGGCGGCGACTTTCTCTATTCCGACCTCGAATTCGCCAGCATGGTCGATGACGTCAAGGCAATGAAGGAACTGGGGGTGGCCGGCGTGGTCATTGGCTGCCTGACGCCGGATGGCCGGATCGACGAGGCGCGCACCAAGGCGCTGGTGGACGCAGCGCGGCCGATGAAGGTCACCTGCCACCGTGCCTTCGACATGACGGCGGACTATCGCGAGGCCATCGAGGCGCTGATACGCTGCGGCGTCGACCGGGTGCTGACCAGCGGGCAGCGCGACACGGCGATTGAAGGCATCGATATTCTCAAGGACACCGCGGCGATTGCCAATGGCCGTATCGTGATCATGGCCTGCGGTGCGCTGGATGCCAGCAATATCGCCCTGGTGCGGCGCGCGACCGGCGTCGACGAGATGCATTTTGCCGCCTTGCACACGATCAAGAGCGAAATGGTGTTCCGCAATCCCCATGTCGGCATGGGCGGCACCGCCATCGAGCGGGAATACGAGATCACGCTGACCGATGTGGATGCGGTGCGGGCAACGCTTGCGGCGGCGCGCGGGGCAGCCTGATAATCCTGTGCCGATCAGGGTTTAGCGGCTTGCGTGTGGCGCGTTGTCGCAGGAAAACTTGCGCACCAGTTCCGTGATTCGGGCTGGATGGGAAGTCTTGTGGGGACATCAAGCGTCATGAACAAACTGATTGCGGAATTCATCGGCACGGCGGTGCTGGTGCTGATTGGCTGCGGGGCAGCCGTACTGGGCGGGGACGCCATCGGGCAGGTCGGCATTTCACTGGCCTTCGGCCTCGCCATCGTGGCCATGGCCTACGGCATCGGCCCGATTTCGGGCTGTCACATCAACCCGGCGGTGAGCCTGGGCGCGTTTCTCGACGGGCGCCTGTCGCTCATGGACATGATCCAGTACTGGATCGCCCAGTTCGCCGGGGCCCTGGCGGGCGCCGTGATCCTGTGGGCCATCGTGGGCAGCAATGTGAGCCTGGGCCAGAATGGCTGGGGTCCGGGTTATCTGGGCGAGTATTCCCTCGTTGCGGCCCTGCTGTTCGAGATCGTCTTCACCGCCATCTTTGTCATCGTCATCCTGGGCTCGACCGGCGAGAAATCGGCGCCGGGCTTTGCGGGTCTGGCCATCGGCCTGACGCTTGCCGCCATCCACCTGGTCGGCATCCAGGTTACCGGCGTTTCGGTCAATCCGGCGCGTAGCTTTGGCCCGGCGCTGCTGGTCGGCGGCAATGCGCTGATCCAGCTCTGGCTGTTCATCGTGGCGCCGCTGGTCGGCGGGGCAATCGGCGGGCTGCTGTTCCGCTTCAAGATCCTCAAGGTCTGACAATCGAGGCCGCCGGAGCGATCCGGCGGCCTTTTCACGGGAGCGGGGGGACGCTAGAACGCGTCCATGGCCCGCTCCTTTCTTTTTCCGCAAGACACTGGCGACGCCGCGACCACGCGGCTGATCGCGACGGCGGCGCAGCTCACCGGCTTCATGAAGGGCGAGCCCGGCGGGCCGCGCGAGGGCTGGTACCGGCCCGGCGCCGACAATTCGGCCATGCTGGGCCAGCTGCATCAGGCGCTAGCGACGAGCTATCCGCAGGCGGGGCCGGCCTTTTATGCGGTGCGGCTATGGACCAATCTATTGTGGCAGCCAGCCTATCTCGCAGTTATCGCCGCCCATGTGCATGGCGCCGTGCCTGACCTTTCCGGCCTCAGCCAGCAGCGGCGCGGCGTCTATGTCGATGGCTATCGGTTGGCGCCGGGGGCGCAGACGTCCGGGCCGCAGGAGGCGCTGATTGCCAATGCCGGGGCGCAGCTGCGAGCCATGACGGCGGTGATGCTGGAGGAGGTCAATGCACTGGCCAAGCTCAGGCCGCTGCCGGCGCGACGGCTACTGGCCGACCGCATGCTGAGCCTGATGGTGTGGCTGAGCCAGCGGCGACGCGACCTGCCGGCGGGCACGATCGAAGCCTGGTCAGAGCAGTGGCTGGAGGTGCTGGGGCTAAGCGGACAGGGCAGGCTGGAGCCGATTGACACAGCCAGCGGGCGGCGCCTGCTGATCGTCAAGCGCAAGGGGTGTTGCCTCGACTATCTCATCGATCCGGATCGCTATTGCGCCAGCTGCCCCAAGCAGGACGAAGCCGTGCGGGTAGCGCGGCAGACCGCCAATGCGCTGGCGGAACTGGGCTTGGGCTAGGGGCATGCATGGGGAAGGCCCCCTCACCCGACCCTTCGGGTCGACCTCTCCCCCAAGGGAGAGGTGAAGAGGGACTAGTCGAAGACTTCATCGGGATAAACGCCCCAGAGTTCTTCCTGGTGCAGATAGCCCGAATAAGAGGTGGCCCGATCGGCCGGGTCCTGGCCGCCGGCGCTGACCTCGCACCAGACGCCGTCGCATTGCTTGATGGTGACCTTGAGGCCCGGCCCGAGCCGGGCGCGGACGGCTGCTTCGTCGGACGGACTGGCGCGCAGGCCGATTTCGCCATTGGCCAGCAGGGGCGTCACATAGCCGGCGCGGGTGCCGGCCAGGAGATTCTGGTGAATCCAGCCCTCGGTGCCGTCGACATCGCGAATCTTGCGCCAGGTATCGAACTCCTGGACGATTTCCACCGGAATGCCGGATTTGAGATAGGTCCAGGCAATATCGTATTTCTGGCCCGGCCCGACGCGCACATTGATCGGCTCGGAACGTGTGGTGGCAAAACGCGGCAAGGGCAGGCCGCTGGGATTGTTGGCCTGCGCCAGGGCAGGCGGAAGCAGCAGTACCGTGACCAGGAAAAGCCAGGGCAGGCGGCGGAAAAGCGCTAAAAACTGACGGCCAAGGCCGGCGCGAAGGGTCTCGTCAAACATGACTTTGCAGACAAATGGAATTGCCCTATCACTAGCCAATGATCCTTAATGGGCGCTGAAGAGTGGGGTTTTCCACAAGCACGCTCCCCCCCGCTCCCGGAACTGATGACCAGCCAGAAACCCCATATCCTCGTCACCAGGCGCCTGCCCGAAACCATCGAGGCGCGCATGGCCACCCTGTTCGAGACCCATGTGAACGAGGGTGACGTGACCCTGACCGGGGACGACATCGTGGAAGGGCTTGCGGGCAAGGACGTGCTGGTCTCTTCCATCACCGACCGCATCGATGCCGAACTCATCGCCCGCCTGCCCAAGAGCGTGCGGATGATCGCCCAGTTCGGCAATGGCGTCGACAATATCGATATCGAGGCGGCCTGGGCGGCCGGGCTGACCGTGACCAATACACCCAGCGTTCTGACCGAGGACACGGCCGACATGGCCATGGTGCTGATGCTGGCGCTGCCGCGCCGGCTGGTGGAAGGCACGCAGATGCTGGTACGCGACGGGGTCTGGGCCGGCTGGTCGCCGACCTCGATGCTGGGCCACCGCCTGCGCGGCAAGGCGCTGGGCATTGTCGGCATGGGCCGCATCGGCACCGCTGTGGCGCAGCGGGCCAAGGCCTTCGGGCTCAATATCCACTACTTCTCGCGCAACCGGCGGCCGCCGGGGGTCGAGAACCCGCTCGAAGCTACCTATTGGCCCGATCTCGACGCCATGATCGAGGCGGTCGATATCGTCTCCCTGCACACGCCCCATACCCGCGAAACCTTTCACATCCTCTCGGCCGAGCGGCTCAAGCGCATGAAGCCGGGCAGCTTTGTGGTCAATGTCAGCCGGCCCGAACTGGTGGACGAGGTGGCATTGATGGACGAGATCGAATCCGGCCATCTGAGCGGCGCGGCGCTCGACGTGTTCGAGAACAAGCGCGGCATCGATCCGCGGCTGCTGGCCTTGGCCGAGGCCAACAAGGTGGTGCTGACCGCGCATATGGCGTCGGCGACGCTGGAGGCCCGCATCGAGATGGGCGAGACGGTGATCGTCAATATCCGCGCCTTCATGGACGGCCACCAGCCGCCGCATCGGGTCCTGCCCGAAGGGGTGCATGGCGGGCGGAGCAATCTGCGCGGCTAGCGCTTGGCACGGAACGCCGCCTCGCCGATTGACGACGGCGCGGTGAGGGCCTAATTCCCCCTCATGAGTAAAGACAATAAGCCAAGCGGCCCCACCCAGCGCTCGTTGCGCGTCGGCGAACTGGTGCGCCACGCGCTGGCGGCCATGTTTGCCCGGGGCGAAATCGAGGATGACGCACTGCGCGGCTCGGTGATCACCGTGCCCGAAGTGCGCATGTCGCCGGACCTCAAGATCGCCAATGCCTATATCATGCCGCTGGGCGGATTGCATGCCGAGGAGATCGTCGCAGCGCTCAACCGGCACCGCAAGTTCGTGCGCGGCCGCGTGGCGCCGCAGATCAACATGAAATTCGCGCCCGAAGTACGGTTCTTCGTCGATGAGACATTCGAGGAGGCCGGCCGCATCGATGCGCTGTTGCGCTCCAAGAAGGTGCAGCAAGACCTCGACGACGAAGACGGCGAGACTGAGTGAACCAGCCCAAGCGGATCAAGCGCGCCATCTCCGGCTGGGTGGTGCTCAACAAGCCCTATGACATGACCTCGACCCAGGCGGTGGGCAAGGTGCGGTGGCTCTATGGCGCCGCCAAGGCGGGACATGCCGGCACGCTCGACCCGCTGGCCACCGGCATATTGCCGATTGCGCTGGGCGAGGCGACCAAGGCCGTGCCGCAGGTGCAGGACGGCACCAAGATCTATCGCTTCGCCATAAAGTGGGGCAGCGCCACCACCACGGACGATGCCGAAGGCGCGGTGGTCGCAACTTCGGATGTGCGTCCGGAGCAGGCGGCGCTTGAGGCCGTGCTGCCGCAGTTTACAGGCACGATATTGCAACGGCCGCCGATCTTTTCGGCACTCAAGATCGATGGCGAGCGCGCCTATGACCTGGCTCGGGCCGGCGAAGCGGTGGAATTGCAGCCGCGCGAGATCGATGTGGATGAAATCGTGCTGGTCGAGCATAGCGCCGATCGCTCGGTGCTGGAGGTCACTTGCGGCAAGGGCACCTATGTGCGCTCGCTGGCCCGCGACATTGCCGAGGCGCTAGGGACGCGGGGGCATGTGAGCATGCTGCATCGCGCTGCGGTGGGGCCGTTCCGCGACGAAGACGCGGTGACGATCGACCAGCTCGAAGCGCTGGGACAGGACGAGCGCGACGCGCTGCTGAAGCCGGTCTGGGCGGGATTTTCCGACCTGCCGGAAATCCGGCTCGACGCTCAGCAGGCTACGGCCGTACGGCATGGCAATGCGGTGCTTCTAACCGGCGCCGGCGCGCCGATATCGCTGGACGAATGCTGGGTCAGCTTCAAGGGCGAGGTGCTGGCCACCGGCTGGGTGGAGTTCGGCCAGTTCAAATGCCGGCGGGTGTTTAACTGAGGCGTTCAGAGGTCCGTTGAAGCACAACGAGAACCCTCGGCGCTGAACCCTTCACCCGACCCTACGGGTCGACCTCTCCCCTGAGGGGAGAGGTGATCAGAAGGCTGGTTGTGAAAAAAGGCGGGGATCACTCCCCGCCTTTCGCTTTTGATGCCGATTGGTCTAGAGGCCGTCGGTGACCACGGTCGTATAGGCACCTTCCGGCTGGGCCTTGATGATCGACTGGTCGATCAGGGCCTTCACGGTGCGCTCATAGGTGGCCATGTCCAGCTTGGGATCTGCAGGGTCGACCAGCTTGGCAACTTCGCCGGTCATATACAGCTGATGCTCAAGCGTGGCGGCACCGGTATCGTCCATGTCGACCACGATCTGGGCGGCTTCCTCGGGGTTCTCGGCGGCATAGGCCCAGCCCTTCATCGAGGCGCGGACGAAGCGGGTATAGGCGTCCACCTTGGCAGGATCGGAGAGGCTGTCTTCGAGGACGTAGAGACCGTCTTCGAGCAGGTCATTGCCCATTTCGGTATAGTTGAAAATGGTCAGGTTTTCCGGGCCGTAACCGGCATCGAGCGCCTGGCCATATTCATTATAGGTCATGACCGAGATGCAGTCGGCCTGACCCTGGATCATCGGCTGGATATCGAAGCTCTGCTGCAGAACGGTGACGCCGCCGGCCGAACCATCGGTGGCAATGCCTTCCTTGTTCATCCAGGCGAAGAACGGATATTCATTGCCGAAGAACCAGACGCCCAGCGTATGCCCAGGGAAATCGGCAGCCGTCTTGATCTCGGTTTCGGTCGGACAGATCATCATCAGGCCCGAGCGCTTGAACGGCTGGGCGATATTAACCAGCGGCACGCCGCTTTCGCGAGCGGCCATGCCGGCTGCCATCCAGGTGACGATGATATCGGCACCGCCGCCAGCGATCACCTGCTCGGGAGCGATGTTGGGGCCGCCAGGCAGGATGGTGATGTCGAGGTTTTCTTCGTCATAGAAGCCCTTGGATTCGGCAATCAGGTAGCCGGCGAACTGCGCCTGCGTGACCCACTTGAGCTGCAGTGTCAGCGCATCCTGTGCGAATGCAGGGGCGGCCGAAAGCGCCAGGGCGCTCACGAGCAGACCTCCGATAATTTTGTTCATTGTCATTCCCTTTTCCCTGTTACGCCCGTCCACCACGGACAGACGGATGCCAGAAGGTGACGCCCCTCTCGATGAGAGCGATCACCCCGTAGAAGGCAGACCCCGCGACCGCTGCAACGGCGATCTCTGCCCAAACCAGATCGATGGCCAGCCGGCCAACGCCTGTCGATATCCGGAAGCCCATTCCCACAATGGGCGTTCCGAAGAATTCCGCTACGATTGCGCCGATCAAGGCCAGAGTCGAGTTGATCTTGAGGGCGTTGAATATGAAGGGGCCCGCAGCGGGAAGCCGTAACTTCATAAGGGTTTGCCAGTAGCCGGCGGCATAGGTGCGCATCAGATCGCGCTCAATGGCCGAACTGGCATTGAGGCCGGCAACGGTGTTGACCAGCATCGGAAAGAAAGTCATCGCCACGACCACTGCGGCCTTGGACTGCCAGTCGAATCCGAACCACATGACCATGATCGGCGCGATGCCGATAATGGGCAGGGCCGACATGAAATTGCCGATCGGCAGCAAGCCCGCCTTGAGGAAAGGCGACCGGTCGACAAGAATGGCGACGACCAGACCCGCGAGGCACCCCATGGCATAGCCGGGCAGCACGGACTTGATGAAGGTCTGGACGAAATCGGCCCAGAGGATCGATGAGGAATTGGCCAGTTGCGCGCCGATCATCGAGGGGGCGGGCAAGAGGACGGGCGGCACATTGGCGCCGCGCGTCACCACTTCCCAGATCACCAGCAAGGCTGCCCCGAAGACGATGGGGATCAAGAGGCCAAGGCCGGCATTGTCGGCGAGACGGGGTGCCAGCACATTGGACAGGCGCTCAACGAACAGCCAGGCAAACAGCCAGGCCACAGTCAACGCCATCCAGAAGAAGGCCGGCGTCGGCGAGAACGCCCCGAGGCTGGTGAGCAGCGCCACCGCGCCGAGCAGGGCAAGAGCGCCATCGGCCCAGAGACCCAAGGGCACGACGAAACGGATCAGCGACAGCAAGCCAAGCCCAAGGAACGCCTTGAGCAGGAGGGCCTGCTCGAAGGGCGTGACCAGGCTCAGGGCAAAGGCCGCGGCAGAAAGACCGCCGGCGACCAGGGCGAGAAAGAATTGCAGCTGACTCACGGGCGTGCCCCCATACGGGCATTGACGACCCGCTCGGCGGCGCCGACGATCATCACCAGCACGGCGGCCAAAGCCGCGGCGATGAACAGGGCTGCCCAAATCTGGATGGTCTGGCCATTATAGGAGCCGGTGAGCAGCCGCACGCCGAGCCCACCACCGGCGGCATTGGACAATTCGCTGACCACGGCGCCGATCAGGGAAATGGCAATACCGACCTTCATCGAGGCGAAGAGCATGGGCATGGCGGCCGGCCAGCGCAGTTTCCAGAAGCTTTGCCAGGTCGTCGCGTCATAGGTGCGCATCAGGTCGAGCTGGATGGTCTCGGGCGAACGCAGCCCTTTGACCATGCCGACCACGACCGGGAAGAAGGAAAGATACATCGAGATCAGCGCGCGCGGCACCGTGCCGGTAATGCCGACCGCGCCTAGCCCGACCACGACCATGGGCGCGATGGCCAGGATGGGAATGGTCTGGCTGGCGATGATCCAGGGCATCAGCGAGCGATTGGCCGCTTCATTGTGGACGATGACGACGGCCAGGGCGACGCCAAGTGCCGTGCCCAAGACGAAGCCGAGCAGCGTCGAGGAAAGGGTGATCCAGCCGTGATAGGCGAGCGAGCGCCGCGAGTTGAACTCCAGGGCCACCGTGGCGTTCCAGATTTCGCCAATCACCTGATGGGGCGCCGGCAGCACGGGGCGATCCTGCGCCCAGGTCTGCAGCGCGAAGGTGGTGAACGGCACATCGGTGAGGTCAGCGCGCGTGTTCAGCGTGGTCTGCCAGGGCGCATTCATGCCGATGGCGGCGGCATACCAGATGACGACGATGGCCAGCAGGACGGTGAGGATGGGCAGGGTGCGGGTCATAGCTGCTCTTCCTCCCCTCTCCCCTTGCGGGATAGGGACGACATTTCCTCGTCCAGCGGAAATGTCGGGGTGGGGGGCGCTGCGCTCGCCCATGCCAGAAGTGCAAAAAGAGACCCCTCATCCGCCCTTCGGGCACCTTCTCCCTCAAGGGGAGAAGGGGAGGTGGCATCGTGGCAGCCCCCCATCAAGCCACTTCCTCATAGCTATGCCCGGCCCTTAGTCCGTCGCGCACGCGCGCCGCGATAGCCAGGAATTCCGGTGTCTCGCGGATATCGAGCGGGCGTTCCTTGGGCAGGTCACTCTCGATAATGTCGGTTACCCGACCCGGGCGCGGTGACATGACAACGATCTTGGTCGAGAGATAGACCGCCTCGGGGATGGAATGCGTCACAAAACAGATGGTTTTCTGCGTGCGATCCCAGAGCTTGAGCAGCTCGGAATTGAGATGGTCGCGCACGATTTCGTCCAACGCGCCGAAAGGCTCGTCCATCAACAGCAGATCGGCGTCGAAGGCCAAAGCGCGGGCGATGGAGGCGCGTTGCTGCATGCCGCCCGACAGCTGCCAGGGATATTTTTTCTCAAAACCCGACAGGTTCACCAGGTCCATGGTGCGCTTGATGCGCTCGGTCTGCTGGCTGGCGGAATAGCCCATGATCTCGAGCGGCAGGGCGATGTTCTTTTCGATCGTCCGCCAGGGATAGAGCGCTGGGGCCTGGAACACGTAGCCATAGGCGCGGCTCTTGCGCGCCTCGTCGGGCGTCTGGCCGTTGATGGTCAGCGTGCCCGAAGTGGGCCGCTCCAGATCGGCAATGGTGCGCAGGAACGTGGTCTTGCCGCAGCCGGAGGGGCCGATGAAGGAGACGAACTCGCCCTTGTTGATGGAGAGGTTGACGTCGCTGAGCGCAACGACATCGCCGTCATTGGTCTTGAAGGTGAGGCCGAGATTGCTCGCGGCGACGACAGGCTGGTGTTCCATCAAACCCCCGTCGCCGGAATGCCGGTGCGCTCGACCTTGCGGGGGGCGACGATCTCTTTCCACTGGCTCAGGGCGCGGTTGACCGGGTTCTTGGCCTCGCGGCCGACGAACTTGCCATGGCCAGGTTCGGTCTTGATCTCGTTCTCGACGATGGAAACCTTGCCGCGGCTCAGCACGAAGCGCGGCAGGCCGGTGACCTTGAAGCCTTCGAACACATTGTAATCGATGACCGATTGCTGGGCGGAGGCCGAAATGGTCTTGGATCGCTTGGGGTCCCAGACCACGAGATCCGCATCGGCGCCGACCAGTACGGCGCCCTTTTTGGGATAGAGCCCCAGTATCTTGGCGATATTGGTGGAGGTTACGGCGACGAACTCGTTCATGGTCAGCCGCCCGGTATTGACGCCGGCGGTCCACAGCACGGGCATGCGATCTTCGAGGCCGCCCGTGCCATTGGGGATCTTGGAGAAATTGCCGATGCCGTTGCGCTTCTGCGCAGTGGTGAAAGCGCAATGGTCGGTGGCGACGACCGAGAGCGAGCCGGACTGCAGCCCGGCCCAGAGCGAATCCTGGTGGCTCTTGTTGCGGAAGGGTGGCGACATGACGCGGCGGGCGGCATGGTCCCAGTCGGGATTGAAATATTCGCTCTCGTCCAGCGTCAGGTGCTGCACCAGCGGCTCGCCATAGACGCGCATGCCCTTCTGGCGGGCGCGGCGGATGGCTTCGTGCGCCTGCTCGGACGAGACGTGCACGACATAGAGCGGAACGCCGGCCATGTCGGCGATCATGATGGCGCGATTGGTGGCTTCGCCCTCGACTTCCGGGGGGCGCGAATAGGCGTGGGCCTCGGGGCCGGTATTGCCCTCGGCGAGGAGCTTGGCTGTCATCGCCGCGACGACGTCACCATTTTCGGCATGCACCAGCGGCAGGGCGCCGAGATCGGCGCAGCGCTGGAAGGACGAGAACAGCTCGTCGTCATTGACCATCAACGCGCCCTTATAGGCCATGAAATGCTTGAAGCTGGTGATGCCGCGGTCGACGACATCGGCCATTTCATTGAAGACCTGCTCGCCCCACCAGGTGATGGCCATGTGGAAGCTATAGTCGGCGTTGGCCAGCGAAGTCTTGTTGTCCCACATCTGCAGCGCTTCGAGCAGGGACTGGTTGGGGCTGGGCAGGCAGAAATCGACCACCATGGTGGTGCCGCCGGATAGCCCGGCCCGCGTGCCGGACTCGAAATCATCGGCCGAATAGGTGCCCATGAAGGGCATTTCGAGATGGGTATGCGGATCGATGCCGCCCGGCATGATGTAGCAGCCGGTGGCGTCGAGCGTCTCGTCGCCGAAAAGGTTCGGGCCGATCTCGACGATCACGTCGCCGTCGATCTTGACGTCGGCCTTGTAGGTGAGATCGGCGGTAACAACGGTGCCGTTCTTGATGACTTTGCTCATGGGCTGATCCTTCAGTTCACGATTTCGGCGGTTTCCACCACTGCGTGGAACAGCACGTCGGCCCCTGCTGCCGCCCATTCCTTCGAGATATCTTCCGCCTCGTTGTGGCTCAGCCCGCCGACGCAGGGGCACATGACCATGGTGCTCGGCGCGACCTTGTTGGCCCAGCAGGCGTCGTGGCCGGCGCCGGAGATGATGTTCATGTGGCTGTAGCCGAGGTCTTCGGCTGCCTTGCGCACGCGAGCGACCAGGGTTGGGTCGAAGGCGACGGGATCGAAATGGCCCACGGCTTCCATGGCGTAGCCGACGCCCAATTGCTGGCAGATTTCTTGCGCTTTGCTTTCGATTTGCTGGCGCATTGCATTGAGCTTGCTCAATTCGGGGGAGCGGATGTCGACGGTGAAGACCACCGTGCCGGGAAGCACGTTGCGTGAATTGGGCGCGAACTTCATCTGGCCCACGCCGCCGACGGCACCGGGCTGGTGATCCATGGCCACGGCCTGCACCATTTCGAGAATCCGGGCCATGGCGAGGCCGGCATTGACGCGCATGTTCATCGGCGTGGAGCCGGTATGGGCTTCCTTGCCGCTCAGGGTGAATTCGAGCCACCACAGGCCCTGGCCGTGGGTGACGACGCCGATCTGCTTGCCTTCGGCTTCGAGGATAGGGCCCTGTTCGATGTGATATTCGAAATAGGCGTGCATCTTGCGAGCGCCGACCACTTCTTCGCCGCGCCAGCCGATGCGGGCGAGTTCGTCGCCATAGGTTTTGCCGTCAGGATCCTTGCGGCCATAGGCATAGTCCTGGGTGTGGACGCCGGCAAAGACGCCCGAGGCCAGCATGGCAGGGGCAAAGCGGGCGCCCTCTTCATTGGCCCAGTTGGTGACGACGATGGGATGCCTGGTCTTGATGCCCATGTCGTTGAGCGAGCGCACGACTTCGAGCGCCGACAGCACGCCGAGGACGCCGTCATATTTGCCGCCGGTAGGCTGGGTATCGAGGTGGCTGCCGACATAGACCGGCAGGGCGTCCGGATCGGTGCCCGGGCGGGTCATGAACATGGTGCCCATCTGGTCGACGCCCATGGTTAGACCAGCCTCGTCGCACCAGCGCTTGAACAGGTGCCGGCCTTCGCCATCTTCGTCGGTCAGCGTCTGGCGGTTGTTGCCCCCGGCAATGCCGGGACCAATCTGCGCCATCTCCATGAGGCTGTCCCAGAGCCGATCACCATTGATGCGAAGGTTTTCTCCTGGGGCAGACATATGGCCTAAATCCTATTTGTGGCTGGGGAATGAGAATTCGGCGCCACCCTTGATGCCGGCGGGCCAGCGGGTGGTGACGGTTTTGAGGCGGGTGTAGAAGTGCACGCCTTCGGGGCCGTAGATGGAGTGGTCGCCGAACAGCGAGCGCTTCCAGCCGCCAAAGGAGTGGTAGGCGACGGGGACGGGAATCGGCACGTTGATGCCCACCATGCCCACTTCGATCTTGTCGGCAAATTCGCGGGCGGCGTCGCCGTCGCGGGTGAAGATGGCAGTGCCGTTGGCGTATTCGTGGCCGTGGATGAGATCGACCGCATCCTGGAAAGAATGGGCCCGCACCACGGAGAGGACGGGGCCGAAGATTTCTTCCCTGTAGATGGTCATCTCGGGCGTGACGTTGTCGAACAAAGTGCCGCCGACATAATAGCCGCCCTCATAGCCCTGGAGGGTGAAGCCGCGGCCATCGACCACCAAGTCGGCGCCCTGCTCGACGCCGGCGTCGATATAACCCAGGATCTTGTCGCGGTGCATCTTGGTGACCACCGGACCCATTTCGGCATCCTTGTCGGTGGCCGGGCCGATCTTGAGGCTTTCGACGCGCGGCTTGAGCTTGGCCACCAGCGCGTCGGCGGTCTCCTTGCCCACCGGGACAGCCACCGAAATTGCCATACAGCGTTCGCCGGCCGAGCCATAGCCGGCGCCCATCAGCGCGTCGGCGGCCTGGTCGAGATCGGCATCAGGCAGGATGACCATATGGTTCTTGGCGCCGCCCAGGGCCTGGACGCGCTTACCGGCCTTGGTGCCGCGCTGGTAGACATACTCCGCAATCGGGGTCGAACCGACAAAGCTCACCGCCTTGATATCGGGATGGTCGAGAATGCCGTCGACCATTTCCTTGTCGCCATGGACGACGTTGAGCACGCCTTCGGGGAGGCCCGCTTCCATGAACAGGTTCCAGGCCAGCATCGAGGCGCTGGGGTCGCGCTCGGAGGGCTTCAAGATGAAGGTATTGCCGCAGGCGATTGCCGCCGGATACATCCACATCGGCACCATGGCCGGGAAGTTGAACGGGGTGATGCCGGCGACGACGCCAAGGGGCTGGCGATCCGAATAGCTATCGATCGACGGGCCGACATTGCGGCTGAACTCACCCTTCAGCAGTTGCGGAATGCCGCAGGCGAAATCGACGCAGTCGATGCCGCGGGCCACTTCGCCCAGGGCATCGTCATGCACCTTGCCGTGCTCGCGCGAAATCTCGCGGGCCATGTCATCGGCATATTGATCGAGCAGCGCCTTGAACTTGAACATGACGCGGGCGCGCTTCATCGGCGGGGTATTGCCCCAGGCGACTTGCGCCTTTTTCGCCGAAGCAACGGCGTCGTTGAGTTCGCTCAGCGTGGAGAGCGGCAGTTCGGCCGAAACCTCGCCGGTGGCCGGATTGAACACCGGCACGCGACGGCCAGTGGAAACATAGCGTTTGCCGGCGACGGCATTCTCGATGGTGTTCATTATTCGATACTCCGCAGGGCGGTGCGCACGCCGTCGATCAGTTCGCCAATCTGCGACTCCGAAACGATGAGCGGCGGGGACATGGCGATGATGTCGCCGGTGGTGCGGATCAGGTAGCCATCCTCGAAGCATTTGAGGAAGGCCGAGAAGGCGCGTTTGGTGGGCGCACCGGCAATGGGTTCAAGCTCGATGGCGCCAACGAGACCGATATTACGCACGTCAATGACATGGGGCTCGCCCTTGAGTGAATGCAGCGCATCCTCCCACACCGGCGCCAGTTCGGCACCGCGGGTGAGCAGACCCTCTTCCTTGTAGGTTTCGAGGGTGGCGAGCCCGGCAGCCGAAGCGATGGGGTTACCCGAATAGGTGTAGCCGTGGAAGAACTCGATGACGTGTTCGGGGCCCTGCATGAAGGCGTCGTGGATTTCGGAGGAAACCAGCACCGCGCCCATGGGGATGACACCGTTGGTCAGGCCCTTGGCGGTGACCATGATGTCGGGCGTGACGCCGAAATAGTCGGCGCCGAATGGTGTGCCGAGGCGCCCGAAGCCGGTGATGACTTCG
>NZ_JAKFDJ010000008.1:0-4206 GCF_036676215.1 Devosia sp.
ATGCCGAAGCGGCCGGCCACCTCACCAGGGCCCTGGCGTTGCTCGAGACCCTGCCTGATACTCCGGAGCGCGCCAAGCAGGAACTCGCGCTCCAGATCACCCTCGGTCCGGCCTGGATGGCCACCCGTGGGCCTGCAGCCCCGGAAGTGGAGACGACCTACACGCGGGCGTTGACGCTGTGTCGCCAGCTCGGGGCAACGATCGAGCTCTTCCCCGCCCTGCTGGGGCTGCGCACGTTTTATCAAGTCCGCGGGGAGCTGCTGACCGCACGCGGGCTCACCGAGCAGCTGCTCGCACTGGCCGAGGGGGCGCAAGACCCTGCGTGGCTGGTCACAGCCCATCGGGCATTGGGCGCCAACTTGTTCAGCCTTGGTGAACTGGACGCCGCCCGCAGGCATCTGGAGCAGGCCTTGGCCCTCTATGATCCTCAGCGGCACCAGTCGCCCGCCTTCTTCTTTGGATCTGAGCCCGGCGTGCTGGGGCTGGCGTTCGTCGCCTTGGACCTGTGGCTTCTCGGCTATCCGGATCAAGCCCTGGCGCGCAGCCAGGCGATGCTCGCACTGGCGCAGACCCTGTCCCATCCGCCTGCCTCGGCCACGGCCCTGATCTTCGCTGCCGAGCTTCATCTGAGGCGCCGCGAGGCGCAGCCGACGCGCGAACTGGCGCAGGCCATCCTCGCCCTCGCGACCGAGCACGGCCTTCCGTTCGCGTTGACCTGGGGAACCATCCTTTCGGGCTGGGCGCTGGCGGAGCAGGGACGCGCAGCAGAAGGCATAGAGATGATGCAGCAGGGCATGAGCTCCTACCGGGCCACCGGCGCGGAGCTATGGCGAACGCATTTCCTGGCGCTGCTGGCCGAAGCCTACGCAAAAGCGGGGCAGGCCGAGGCAGGGCTTAAGACGCTGGCCGAGGCGCTGGACCTAGTGGACCGAACGCAAGAGCGCGTGTACGAGGCGGAGCTGCATCGGCTCAAGGGGGAGCTGACGCTGCTGCAGCCGAGCCGCGAGGCAGAGGAGGCCGGCGGCCGGGACGAAGCCGAAGCCTGCTTCCTGCGGGCGATCGCGATCGCTCGCCGGCAGGGCGCCCGATCGCTGGAGCTGCGCGCGGTGATGGCCTTAAGCCGGCTGTGGCGGCAGCAGGGCAAGCCGGCGGAGGCCCGCCAAATGTTGGCCGAGACCTACGGCTGGTTCACTGAAGGCTTCGACACCGCGGACCTGCAGGAGGCCAGGGCGCTGCTCGCGGTTGTGTCGCAATAGCGAAGCAAGGCCGAAAAGAGTTGCCTCGCTGACCTGGTGATCAAACTGCCAAGCTATAAAACGGGTCAGCGGTGGACAGGGTTGAACCAGCGGGACAGTTCAGCTGCCCTTTGCGGATCATGTGCATGGTCTCGATACCAGCAATGATGATTCGAGTACTCCAAAATGACTTGAACCCCAGCATCTGTCGGGTGATCCTTTTGATCGCCCGGTGGTCCTGCTCGACGATGTTGTTGAAGTATTTGCATTGGCGCATCAAGATATCAACGCAAGCGTCCGTTTTCACGCTTTCAATGGCCGCAGTGTTCGCGCCGCTCTTGTCGATCGTGATCTGTTGCCGCCGGTGCAAATTTGACCCGGTTCACCAATCATTGGTTGACCAGCTTCAACTGAACTGAAACCCGCAAACTCCCTGATTAAGTATAAGTTTCGCGCTGGCCAATTACGTATCGGCACTTCTCGCCTGATCTGATCAATTTTCGTTTGGCGGCAACGCATGAGCATCAGCAGTGCTCCACTCGCAAGCGTGCTGGGGGACGAGGACTTGTCAGTCATCCTCGCCCCCAGAATGTTCACTGGACCCGGCGCACGACGGCTCAGTTAACGGCGACCCACCGCGCGCGTCGCCAAGCGAGTTCGGCGGTCGCCTGGGCGCGTTGCCCAGTCTCTCTCGCGTCCGGACTAGCTGCGGTGCCGTCCTGTGCACGCTTGGCGATGCCTTGGAAGATCGCGGCCAGCCGGAAAAGGTTGTAAACGATATAGAACTGCCACGCATCCTCCGGGATCGTCGCGCGTCCCACACGGGCGCAGTAGCGCCGCTTGTAGGCATCGGCGGACGGGATGCCCAGTGCGTCGATATCTTCTCCTGCTATTCCGCGGAAGTCTTGCGGCCGCATGTGCCACGCCAGCATGGCGTATGCAAAGTCCACCAGGGGATCGCCCAGGGTGGAGAGTTCCCAGTCGAGTACGGCAATAACGCGTGGCTCTGTGGGATGGAAGATCAGATTGTCTAGCCGAAAGTCTCCGTGGACAATGCTCGTGCCGCTCTCCGACGGGGCATGGCGCGGCAGCCATTCAATGAGGCTATGCATGGCCTCAAGCGGCTGCGTCTCCGATGCCAGGTACTGCTTGCTCCACCGCGTGATCTGACGCGTCATGTACCCGCCGCCGCGGCCATAGTCTGACAGCCCGACCGCGGCGGGCTCCACAAGATGCAAGGCGGCAATGACGCGATTCATCTCGTCATACATGGCCGCGCGCTCTCGCACGTCGAAGCCCGGCAGCCTGGCGTCCCACAGCACGCGGCCTTCGACATGGGCCATGACGTAAAAGGCCGTACCCAGCACCGCCGGATCCTCGCACAGGCATAGCGTTTGCGGCACTGGCACGTCCGTGTCGCGCAAGGCGGTCATCACCCGATGTTCGCGATCCACTGCGTGCGCCGATGGCAGCAAGTCACCCACGGGACGCTTGCGCAAGACATAGCGGGCGTTGCCGGCACTCAGCAGAAACGTCGGATTCGATTGGCCTCCGGTCAAGGGTTTCACCGTCAACGGGCCTTTGTAGCCTTCGACGTTGCGGCGCAGGTAATCATCCAGGACCCGAACGTCGATGTCATGCTGTGCTGATGCCGGCGCTTGCGTCACTGTTTCAGTCATTTCTTGTTCTCCAAAATATCTTCAAGCAGCCACGACGCAAGTGGCTCCGCCATCGACGGCGAGCACTTGGCCGGTGATGTGCTTGCCGGCGTCCGACGCGAAAAGCAAGACGGCGCCTTTCAGGTCGTCCTCGTCGCCGAGCCTCCTCAGCGGCGACCGGCGGGCAACGTTGTCGCTCCCCAAAGTGTCTAGCAGCCCCTGGCTCATCTTGCTCGGAAAGAAGCCGGGAGCGATGGCATTCACGGTGATGCCGTAGGCGCCCCACTCCGCCGCCAGTGCCCGTGAGAAGTTCACAGCCGCGCCCTTGCTGGTGTTATAGGCGATCGTTTTCATCTCCGGTGAGTTGCCGCCCAGCCCGGCGATCGAAGCGATGTTGATGATGCGCCCGCTGCGCCTCTGGATCATGCTCGCGCGCGCCGCCCCCTGACTGAACAGAAACAGGCTGCGAGCGTTCAGGCTCATGACGTTGTCCCAGGCCTCCAGCGGATGATCCTCGGCCGGCGCGCCCCAGCTCGCGCCGGCGTTGTTGATCAGGATGTCGATTTTCCCGAAGTGTCGCATCGTCTCATTGACGACGTGGGTCACGCTGGCTGGATCTCTGGCGTCGGCCGCGACCCATTGAACCTCGATGCCGCTGCTACGCAACTGTGCCGCCGACTCTTCCAGGTCGGCGGCCTTGCGTGAAGTGAGCATCAGCGATGCGCCGGCTTCACTGAGCGCTTGTGCCATCTGCAGGCCAAGGCCGCGCGAACCGCCTGTGACGAGGGCCGTGCGGCCTTCGAGGTTGAATAGTCTGTGAATGCTGCTGGTCATGATCGTGTTAATCCTATTGTGTGTTTGTCTCAATGAGCGCACTGATGCGACGCATCGCGGCCCCCGCCTGAGAAATCGCAAGCCTGCCTCGATCTCCGCATTTCTTGTGAGTCCGCCAAGGTTGCTTCGGCATGCTGTAGATCGGCGCCCCCTTCTGCAGCGCGGCCGGATTCACCACGTCGTTGGCCCTCAGGATGATCGCCACGTCGGCCTGCGCTAACTCGCCGTTGATGTCCTCCATCTCGAACACCTGGTCGTAGGGCACCTCGGCATCGGCGAGCAGCACGTTCATGTGACCTGGCATGCTTCCGATCTTTTGCCGCGCCTCGACTGCGAGGTGCGCTCGTGCCGTGCCGGCATACGCCTCGATACGCCAGGCAACGGTTTTCATGCCGGCACTTCGCCTTCCATCGTCGAGCGCAGGAGCACGCGCTCCTGTTCGCCGTAGTCGTGCACGGCGTAGTGCATGGTGCAGCGGT
>NZ_JAKFDJ010000009.1:0-1575 GCF_036676215.1 Devosia sp.
GCAAACCATTCGCCGCCTTTTTCCAGGATGTCGCGCACCCAGTACAGGGTTTCGAAGTTGTGTTCGAGTGTCGGGCGGCCGAACAGGCCGACCTGCGCCACGTAGGGCGGACGCAGGCGCGGCATGCCGCGTTTGCCTTCGATGGACTCGATCATGGCCGACTCTTCACCGCAGATATAGGCGCCGGCGCCGCGGCGCAGCTCGATCTCCGGCATGCCTGCCATCAGCGGCGATGCCCTGAGCTTGGCGAGCTCGGCTTCCAGCATGGTGCGGCAGCCGTGGTATTCGTCGCGCAGATAAATGTAGACTTTCTCGATGCCGACGGCCCAGGCGGCGATCAGCATGCCTTCGAGGAAGCGGTGCGGATCGCGCTCCAGGTAGACGCGGTCCTTGAAAGTGCCGGGTTCGCCCTCGTCGATGTTCACCGCCATCAGGCGCGGGCCTTGCTCGGCCCGGACGATGCGCCACTTGCGGCCGGAGGGGAAGCCTGCGCCGCCCAGGCCGCGCAGCCCGGAATCCTCCATGGTCTTGATGACCGATTCGACCTCGCGGCCACCCGAGACGCATTGCTTGAGCAGGGCGTAGCCACCGGCGCCCTGGTAGCTGGAAAAGTCGGTAAATCCTGCCGGGACGTGTTTCACCGCGCCGGCCGCGACGGTGGCCATGATGCTTTCGCAGCTGGCGTTCGGCACCGGGTTCTGTCCCACGACGGCAGCGGGTGCCTGTTCGCAGCGGCCCACGCAAGGCGCCGCGATCACGCGCACCTCGCGGCCCAGCAGGGCAGGGAGCCTGGCCAACAGGTCTTTGGCACCGGCCATTTCGCAGGATAGCCCGTCACAGACCCGCACGGTGAGCGCTGCCGGTACGGCTTCGCCTTCCTTGACCACGTCGAAGTGGTGATAGAAGGTCGCCACCTCATAGACCTCGGTCTGGGCCAGGCGCATCTCCTGTGCCAGCGCAGCCAGGTGGGCTGCCGACAGGTGGCCGAAATGGTCCTGCAGCTTGTGCAGGTGTTCGATCAGCAGGTCGGCCTGGCGCGATGCATTGCCCAGCAGGCCCTGCACGTCGGCCAGCGCCGCCGGATCCACACGTCGGCCCTTGGGGGCCTGGCGTTTGCGCTGCTTGGAGGCGTCGATGACGGCAATGGGAATGATGGGATGGTTCATGGGCGTGTGGGCTCGCTGTGTGGCTGGCGTCGTTGGCTTGGGAGGCGGTTTCCGGTCAGATGACGCGTTCGGTGCGCAATTCGGCGATTTCGTCGGCGCTGTAGCCCAGCTGCGCCAGTACCTCGTCGGTGTGTTCGCCCAAAAGCGGGGAGCGCGTGACTTCGGTGGCGCTGTCCGACATCTTGATGGGGTTGCCCACGGTCAGATATTTGCCGCGCACCGGATGGTCGACTTCGACGATGGTGCCGGTCGCGCGCAGGGCGGGCTCTTCGGCGATTTCCTTCATCGAGAGGATGGGGCCGCAGGGAATGTCGTATTTGTTGAGGATTTCCATGGCTTCGAACTTGGTCTTGGTCATGGTCCATTTCTCGATGCGCGCGAAGATCGGTTTCAGGTGCAGCAGGCGGGC
>NZ_JAKFDJ010000010.1:0-2590 GCF_036676215.1 Devosia sp.
GCGCTATGAAGGTGCTTGTCCAATGCGATGACCTGGACAGGAAGGTGCGCATCTTCGAAGCGATCGATGACGGGTCGCGCTTCTATTTCGAAGACGGCGCGCTCTACACCCATGTGGACGCTAAGGGCGTCAACCTCCTGGAATATGTTTCAGCCATGGAGGCCGCGCTCAAGGATCGCGAGAATCTCCTCCTGCTGGGGACGGCAGGCGGAGCCCTGGCGACCCAGCTCAGCCGACGGGGCGCGAAGGTCACCGCCGTTGACAACTGGCCCACGGCTTTCGAAATCGCGCGCCGATGGTTTCACCTCCCAGCCGAGGTCGAGTGCATTCACGCCGACGCCCTGACCTTCCTGCGCTCGACGGAACGGCGGTGGGACGCCGTCGCCATCGACGTCTTCAGCGGCACCGAGATTCCGGACGCCATGCTGACAACCGATATCGGTCAGCTGCTCGCCGGGGTGCTCTCGCCCGGGGGTTTGATCGTCTGGAACGTTGCCGACTGCACGGCGTCGTGGCCGGCGCAGTGGATCGCCCGGGCGTTGCGCGCGGCAGGTCTGACGCCCCGACTGGTTCCCGTGCTGGCCGAAGACGTCGGCAACACGCTGGTGGTCTGCCGCGCCAAGCTCGGTCGTTGAGCAACCCCCTGGAGGGATGGCAGGTCACCTGATGGTCGGGAGATCGAACCTCAGGCGCGATCACTGGCCGTGAGCACCGCCCCAAGCGCCCAAATCCGTGGCGCGAGCGCGTGGCGCGCATTTCTCAAGACCGACATGGGGTCCAGTCCGGGCGCCTTTTCAGGGTCCGGCACAGCCCATGTCAACGCCATCTGGTGGCGGCCAAGTCCAAGCCTGTCGACGCCCAGGGAAACCACGATGTCGTATGCCTCGAGCTGCAGCTCGCCGATCGAGGTGGCCTGACGCCGCTGGATGTCGATTCCGATCTCGGCCATGACCGCAACAGCTGCGGGATCCAAGGGCCCGACGGTCAGTCCGGCGCTGGCGACGACGATGTCCAGGCGGCCGTAAGCGGCCCGCGCCAAGCCCTCAGCCATCGGGCTCAAGGCCGCTTGCGTCCGGCAGACGAACAACAGCCGGACCGGCTTGGCCTTGCGAGGTTTCCGACCCGCACTAAGATCCGGATACGGCGATAGGTCGCCCCCGCTCAGCCCCCTCGAACGGCCGGGCTCGGGCCGCGGCGCGGGCAGAACCTCGGCGGCCAACGCGCGACAAAGCAACGGCCGGGCAGTCCCAGGATTGTGCATGACCCATCCGCCATAGCACATCTGACATCGCCAGGTCGATATGCTGAATTACTTCCGTGATGTTCCAAACATCAGACTCGAGGGCTGACTACTTGCGCTCCAAGAGCCGCACGCCCCGCCCCTCGCCCTCGCTCCGCGCGCCCCCGGCGATCAGTTCCACACCGGCCGCATTGATGGCGTTGACCACCTTCTCTAGGCTATCGACGACCGCGCGCACGATTCCGTCGCTGGCCTCCATCCGTTGGATGGTGGGCAGCGAAACGGTGGCCAGCCGGGCCAGCTCCTTCTGGTCAATGCCGAGCAGCGCGCGCGCGGCCTTCATCTGTGAACCCGTGATCATTTCCGTATCTATAATGATGTCCAGCGCATCATCAAGTCATCAATGCGACCTGTCGCGCCGCCCGAACGCCGGCCGGCATGGCACCACCGACGGCTAGGACCTCACCAAACGTGGACCGTGGGATGGGCTTCCGGCGATCGGCTCACGGTGGTGGCCCGTGGCCCCCTTCACGCCCGGCACGCCTTCACGCGCGGCGTATTTCGGATCCTGGCGCAGGAGATTGAGCACGGCGACCGCCGCGGCTGGACCATCGAAAACCAGGTCCATCCGGTCGTACCAGGTGCGTATCGCCAGACGCCTGGGGGACAGGATGGCGACCTCGTCGATCTTCGCGATGGGGATAGCCGACAGGCGCCGCTCGCCATCGATGAAGACCAGCCGCCAATTGGTGACGATCGCCAGCCCCAGGCGCCCCCCGCCCGACATCATGCGCTCCGCCGCCCATCCCTCCAGCAGCGTTTCCCCTTCGAACGGGGTAAGCGATCGTCTCAGTCGGGCGAAATCCATCGCGCAGTTCAACAGGCACCCCCCCTCGCGGTGGGGTCGAGCGCCGCCATGCGCTCGACCTCCACGTCTCCCCATGACGTCTTACACATCGACTTCGATATGTGAATTGGCACAGTTCACGAATTTCCGGAAACCGCCTCATGAGAACGCGCCGGATCGGCCAAGGTGATATCCTGAATGCCTTTAAGACGCTCTAAAGACAATATATTGATCTTGAGAACATTCGTTGTGATATTTGACATATCACTTGATAGATGTGAAGTTGCACACCGCACGGCCATCCCGTTCGCACCCGTCATCCAAGAGCCCGCCATGCCGCTGAACGTCGCCTGCGCCCGACCGACCATCGTTCTGGTGGAGGACGACGGCGAACTTCGCGGCCGGCTCGCCGCCGGACTTCGGCACGACGGCATGCGTGTCGTTGAATACGAACATGGCGGCCCCGCCCTCGCGGCGATCGAACAGGGCCTGTCGGTGGACGT
>NZ_JAKFDJ010000011.1:0-6647 GCF_036676215.1 Devosia sp.
AGCGCTTCCATTGGGCGCTGTCGAACGACTTCAGGGAGACTGAACATGTCCATCAAGAAAACACTCGGCGCATCGGTTTCGATGCTTGCTGTGCTCGCCGTCTCTGCCCCTACCTTCGCCCAGGCCGATCTTGACGCGCTCTATGAAGCCGCCAAGGCGGAAGGCCAGCTCACCACCATCGCCCTGCCCCATACCTGGTGCGGCTATGGCGAAGTGATTGCCGGCTTCAAGGCCAAGTATCCGGGCATCACCGTCAACGAGCTCAACCCCGATGCCGGCTCGGCCGACGAAATCGAAGCCATCAAGGCAAACCAGGGCAATACCGGCCCGCAGGCGCCAGACGTGATCGACGTCGGCCTCTCCTTCGGCCCGTCGGCCAAGGCCGATGGCCTGATCCAGCCCTACAAGGTTGCGACCTGGGACTCGATCCCTGCCGAAGCCAAGGACGACGAAGGCTACTGGTACGGCGACTATTATGGCGTGATGGCCATGCTGGTGAACAAGGACCTCGTGTCCACCGTTCCCGCCGATTGGACCGATCTGCTCAGCGCCGATTACAGCGCCAGCGTCGGCCTCGCCGGTGATCCGCGCGCCTCCAACCAGGCCATCCAGGCCGTCTATGCCGCTGGCCTCGCCGCCACCGGTGCCGACGAAGGCGCTGCCGATGCGGGCCTGAAGTTCTTTGCCGATCTCAACGCTGCCGGCAATTTCGTTCCGGTCATCGGCAAGGCCGCTTCGGTCGCTCAGGGCACCACCCCGATCCTGCTCGCCTGGGACTACAACCTGCTCGCCTTCCGCGATGGCTTTGAAGGCAATCCGGAAGTCGAAATCGTTGTGCCCGCCACTGGCGTCGTCGCCGGCGTCTATATCCAGGCGATCTCGGCTTACGCTCCCCATCCGAACGCTGCCAAGCTCTGGATGGAATACCTCTATTCGGACGAAGGTCAGCTCGGCTGGCTGAAAGGCTATTGCCACCCGATCCGCTTCAACGATCTGGCAGCAAACGGCAAGATCCCGCAGGATCTGCTCGACGCTCTTCCCCCGGCCGTTGCCTATGAAGCCGCCGTGTTCCCGAGCATCGACCAGCAGAACGCTGCCAAGGCCATCATCACCGGCCAGTGGGATGCCGTCGTCGGCGCCAACGTCGAATAACGTCGACGCATGACTAAGCCAGCCACGACCGCTTCAACAGACCTCACTCTGAGCCTGTCGAAGGAGGAGGTCGTGGCTGGGTTTCGTGCCTGGGAGCCACGACCTCGTGGTTCGACAGGCTCACCATGAGGTCTTCTGGGGCACCGCGATGACCGACGTCCACGCACCGGCACCGGTGACACTTTCTCCTGCCCGCAAGCGCCTCTCCTTCGAGTGGCTGGGCGTCGCGCCCTTCATCATCTTTGCGGTGATGTTCCTCATCCTGCCCACGCTCTATCTCATCGGCGCTGCCTTCATTGGCCGCGATGGGCAGTTCACCTTCGACAATATTGCTGGCCTGTTCACCGACAGCATCATGGCCGCCTACTGGATTTCGATCCGCATCTCGGGCGCCTCCGCCATGCTCGGCGCGTTCATCGGCCTCGCCATCGGCCTCGCCATCATCCGCGGCAAGCTGCCAAGCGGACTGCGATCCGCGGTCATGACCTTTTCGGGCGTCGCCTCCAATTTCGCCGGCGTGCCGCTGGCCTTCGCCTTCATCTCCACCCTCGGACGCCTCGGCCTGGTCACCATCATCCTCAAGCTTGTCGGCGTCGACCTCTACAAGTCCGGCTTCAACCTGCTGAGCTTCTGGGGCCTCACCCTCACCTATCTCTACTTCCAGATCCCGCTGATGGTGCTGATCATCGCGCCGGCCATCGATGGCCTCAAAAAGGAATGGAGCGAAGCCGCGCAAATCCTGGGCGCCTCTCAATGGCAGTTCTGGCGCTATGTCGGCCTGCCCATCCTCTGGCCCAGCTTCCTCGGCACCCTCAGCCTGCTCTTCGCCAATGCCTTCGGCGCCATCGCCACCGCCTATGCGCTCACCGGCTCCTCGCTCAACATCGTGCCCATCCTGCTATACGCACAGATTCGCGGTGATGCCCTGCAAAATCCCGGTCTCGGCGCTGCCCTGGCGCTCGGCATGATCCTGATCACCGCCTCCGCCAACATCATCTATCTGGTGATTTCCTCGCGCGCCGAGAGGTGGATGAAATGAAGTCCAACCGTTTCTGGGCCTGGCTGGTTTTCGGACTGGGCGCGGCCTATTTCATCATCCCGCTGATCGCCACCGTCGAATTCTCGCTTAAGATGCGCCGCGGCTATTACAGCTTCGACGCCTACGCCTCGGTCTTCTCCGATCCGCGCTTCCAGGCCACCTTCACCTATTCCGCGATCATCGGTCTCTTCTCGATCATCGTCGGTATTCTTGTCGTCGTACCGGCCGTCTATTTCGTCCGCTTGCGGCTGCCCTGGCTGCGGCCCTTCGTCGAGTTCATCACGCTGCTGCCGCTGATCATCCCGGCCATCATCCTGGTCTATGGCTATATCCGGCTCTACAATTCCAGTTCGATCATCCCCTTCACCGGCAGCGCCATCGGCACCGATATCCTGCTCACCTGCGCCTATGTCACCCTGGCCATGCCCTACATGTATCGTGCCGTCGATACCGGCATGCGCACCATCGATGTGCAGACGCTGACCGAGGCCGCCCAGATCGCTGGCGCCAATACTGTCCAGATCATCGGCCGCATCATCCTGCCCAACATCCTGGTCGCGGTCCTCTCCGGCGCCTTCCTCACCTTCGCCATCGTCATCGGCGAATTCACCATCGCCAGCCTGCTCAACCGGCCGGCCTTTGGTCCCTACCTGCAGAATGTCGGCGCCAACCGCGCCTATGAGCCGGCGGCGCTGGCCGTTATCTCCTTCATCATCACCTGGGGCGCCATGGGCATGATCAACGTGCTCGGCCGCTTCGCCCCCCGCACCTCCGCCAGGACCGACTGACCAATGGCAGCCTTCCTCGAAGTCCAGAATCTCACCAAGACCTACAACACTTCCACGGTGGTCAAGGGCGTCAACTTCGCCTTCAACAAGGGCGAGTTCATCTCCCTGCTTGGTCCTTCCGGCTGCGGCAAGACCACCATCCTGCGCATGATCGCCGGCTTCGAATCGCCCAGCGCCGGCTCGATCAAAGTCGACGGGGAGGACATCGTCACCCTCAAGCCCAACCAGCGCCAGCTCGGCATGGTGTTCCAGGCCTATGCCCTGTTCCCCAATCTCAATGTTGGCGACAATATCGGCTTTGGCCTCAAGATCGCCGGCATGCCAACCGAACAGCGCCGCGCCCGCGTCGATGAAATGCTCAGGCTGATCGGCCTTCCCGGTTACGAGAAGCGCTTCCCCTATGAAATGTCCGGTGGCCAGCAGCAGCGCGTCGCCCTCGCCCGCGCCATCGCCCCGGCCCCCCGCATGCTGCTCCTGGACGAACCGCTCTCGGCCCTCGACGCCAAGATCCGCGTGTCGCTGCGCGAGGAAATCCGCGCCATCCAGCTCGAACTCGGCATCACCACCGTCTTCGTGACCCATGACCAGGAAGAAGCGCTGTCGATCTCCGACCGCATCGTGGTGATGCATGCCGGCAATATCGAACAACTTGGCGCCCCGCACGAAATCTACAACACGCCGGCTACCCGCTTTGTCGCCACCTTCGTGGGCCAGCTCAACACCATCGAGGCGATGGTGCTCGATCCGGCCGCCAAGACAATCACCATCGACGGACAAACCGTCACCGCGCACGCCTTGCCGGTCTCGGCCAGCGCCAACGCTCCCATTTCACTGACCCTGCGCCCCGAGGTTCTCTCCATCGGCGCCCGCCAGGGCAACGATATCACCCTCACCGGCACCATCGCCGATGTCACCTTCCTCGGCTCGGTCATCCGTCTCCGCGTTTCCCTCGGCAAGAACGTCGTCAGCCTCGACACTTTCAACGACCAGCGCACCGCCCCCCCCAGCCGCGGCGAACCGGTCACCATCAGCCTCGCCAGCAAGGACCTGTTGGTGCTAAGCAACTAGCACCATGGACAATCCCTTCGTCACCACCGACTGGCTCGCGACCCATTTGAGCGACCCCAATCTGGTCGTGCTCGATGGCAGCTGGCACATGCCCAATGCGACCCGCAACGCCCAGGCGGAGTATCTCGCCGGCCATATTCCCGGCGCTGTTTTCTTCGATATAGACGGCGTTGCCGATACCAGCACCGACCTGCCTCATATGCTTCCGGCACCCAACGATTTTGCCCACATGGTGGGCGCCCTGGGCATTTCGGACACCATGACCATCGTCGTCTATGACGAGCTTGGCCTGTTCTCCGCTCCCCGCGTCTGGTGGACCTTCCGCACCATGGGCGCCGACGATGTCCGCATCCTCGTCGGCGGTGGCCCCAAATGGCGCGCCGAGCGCCGAGCCACTGAAATCGGTCTGGTCGCCCGGCCACCGCAGGTCTTCCACACCAGCTTCGATCCCGACCGCGTCGCCGACTTCGAAACGGTGCGCGACCGCAGCCACGACGGCGTTGCCCAGATCGCCGATGCCCGCCCCGCCCCCCGCTTCCACGCCGAAGCGCCCGAGCCGCGCGCCGGCCTGCGCGGCGGTCACATACCCAATAGCGTCAGCATCCCTGCCAGCCTGCTCACCGTGAACGGCCAGATGCGCCCAACGGCCGAACTGGCCCAGCTTTTCGCCGACCGTGGGCTCGACCTTGCCAAACCCATCATTACCTCCTGCGGCTCGGGCATCACTGCCGCCACGCTGGCGCTTGCCCTGCAACTGGCCGGTGCCAACCAGGTCGCCGTCTATGATGGCTCCTGGTCCGAATGGGGTGCCCGCCCCGACGCCGAGATCGCGTCTTGATTGCCTGACCTTACAGCTTTGTAACGTGCGGGCCGGGCGGTGACTGTTAATCTCGCCCCATATTTGACGGCGTAGGCCGCTCCATCGTTTTTCGGGATACATCGCGTGATCCGGCAACTCGTCGCGTCTCTCATCGTTCTGGCGGCCGCCTCGGCAGCCTGGATATTCTTTGTCCCCGGCTCCACCGAAACCCTCGCCCGCGTCGGCATCGTCCTGCCCTTCGCTGCGGCGCCTGAACAACAGGCCCAGCCCGGCAGGCGGCCCGGCGGCTTTGGCGGCCGGCAGACCAATGTCGTGACCACCGCGGTCACCCTCTCCACCATCAACGACACCCTCGCGGCGGTCGGCGAAGGCACTGCGGCCAGTTCCGTCACCGTCACCTCCCCCGCCGGCGGCACGCTCGCCGAGGTTCTGGTACGGCCTGGCCAGGTAGTCGCTGCAGGCGACGTCATTGCCCGTCTCGATGCCGAGGCCGAGCAGATCGCCTATGACCGCGCCCGGCTTGCCGTCGACGACGCTCAGGCCACCCTCGCCCGCACCGAGGGCCTGGCCAGTTCCAGCGTCGTGGCCACCACAGCCCTTACTGCGGCCCAGCTCGCCGCCGCCAATGCCGACCTCGAATTGCGCAATGCCGGCGTGGCCCTCGCCCGCCGCACCATCGCCAGCCCTATCGCTGGCACTGTCGGCTTGATCCGGGTCACCCCCGGCAACTATGTCGCCGCCCAGACCACGGTCACCACGGTGGACGACACATCTTCCATTCTCGTCGATTTCTGGGTGCCCGAGCGCTATGCCGGCGTCATCGCGCTTGGCGCGCCGGTGACCATCTCCTCGGTCGCCCTGTCCGGCCGCAGCTTTGCCGGCGAAGTCAGTGCCATCGACAACCGCATCGACCCGGCCAGCCGCACCCTGCAGGTCCAGGCCCAGATTCCCAATGAGGACGGTGCTTTGCGCGCCGGCATGTCCTTTTCGGTGGCCCTGCGCTTCCCAGGCGAGCAATATCCCACGGTCAATCCGCTGGCGATCCTGTGGTCTGCCGACGGCTCCTATGTCTGGAAATACGATGACGGCAAGGCCGCCCGCGTGCCGGCTGAAATCGTCCAGCGCAACAGCGATGGCGTCTTGGTGCGCGGCGATCTCGCCCCGGGTGACGCGATCATCACCGAGGGCATCCTCCAGCTCAGCGATGGCGCGTCCGTGACCCTGCTCGATGGCCCCGACGGCACAGAGGCTGCCGCGGACGCCGCCGTGACCGAGGAGTAGGGCTCATGTCGATCGCCCAGAAGAACGAACGCGGTGGCACGCTGGCGGCGCTCTTCGTGCGGCGGCCGGTCATGGCGGTGGTCATCAACGCACTCATAGCCATGGCGGGCCTGGCCGCCCTTCTAGGCGTCGAAGTACGCGAACTCCCCAGCGTCGAGCAGCCTGTGCTCTCCATCTCCACCAGCTTTCCCGGCGCCGCCGCCGAGACCGTGGATCGCGAGGTGACCGCTGTGGTCGAGGGCGCCGTCGCCCGCGTCCAGGGCGTCACCTCCATCTCCGCCAGTTCCTCCGTCGGCAGCAGCCGCGTTACCCTCGAATTCTCCGACGGCACCAATCTCGATACCGCCACCTCCGACGTGCGCGACGCCCTGAGCCGGGTCAACCGCAACCTGCCCGATGGCGTCGAGGATCCCACAATCTTCAAGGCCGATAGCGACGCCCAGCCCATCATCCAGCTCGCCGCCACGGCCGACGCCATGTCGGTCGCCGACCTCAGCGA
>NZ_JAKFDJ010000012.1:0-2140 GCF_036676215.1 Devosia sp.
GTGTGGGTCACCTACTTTCCCACGCACATGATAGAACTCTATCCCCATGTGGTCGTGCTGTCCACGCTGCACCCGGTCAGCCCGCAAGAAACCATCAATATCGTCGAGTTCTATTATCCAGAAGATATCGTGGCGTTCGAGCGCGAATTCGTGCTGGCGCAGCGCGCCGCCTATATGGAAACCGCTCTCGAGGACGACGAAATCGCCGAGCGCATGGATGCCGGCCGGCTGGCATTGATGCGGCGCGGCGTGGACGAACACGGGCCGTATCAGTCACCCATGGAAGACGGCATGCAGCATTTTCACGAATGGTATCGCCGCATGATGGGCCAGGCGCGGCCCGGCCTAGCGAGGCCCGGCCTAGCGCGGCCCGGCCAGGATTGACCTGCACCGGCCTGGACCGGGTCGGTCCGAACCTAGCCGCGCGCTACCGGGCGCGCGGGATCGCTGCACCACTCGCTCCACGAACCCGGATACAGTGCGGAACCGTGCAAGCCAGCCAATTCCATGGCGAATAGATTATGGCTGGCGGTGATACCTGAACCGCACTGATGCACAATTTGGTCGGCCCGTCGCCCCTGAAGGACCTCGTTGAAATCGTGGCGCAATTCGGCCGCCGATTTGAAGCGTCCGTCGTCCCGCACATTCAGCGTATTGGGGCGATTCAAGGCTCCCGGTATGTGTCCTGCCACGGGATCCATGGGCTCGACTTCGCCGCGATACCGGTTGGCCGCCCGCGCGTCGAGCACAGTGAAGGACGGCTCGTGGATATTGGCCAGTACCTGATGGGCGTCTACCGTAGGCATGCCCGCCTGGCCTGGATAGCCTGGATTTTCGATGGCCTGCGCCTCGGTTATCGCCGGCACACCGGCACAGCGTTCTACAGCTCCGCCAGCCGCCACCCATGCGGGCCATCCACCATCGAGCACCGCGACATTGCCATGCCCCAGCCAACGCAGCATCCACCACAGATGGGCGGCGTACATGCTGTTGCCGCCATCGTAGACAACTACCATAGTGTCGGGGATCAAGCCTTGGGCACGCATGAGAGCGGCAAATTCCGACCGGGAAGGCAAGGGATGCCTCCCGTTTTTCCCCGTGCGCGTTGCGGACAACTGGCTTTCGTGATCCAGGTAGAGGGCGCCCGGAATATGCCCTTGCTCGTAGGCCGCCCTGCCCGCCGCATGATCGGCTAGATCATGCCTGACATCAAAAACCAGCCAGCCGGAAGCCGGCAACTTATCTATCAAGGTAGGCGCATCGATCAATAGATCAGACATTTCGGGGCTCCTGTTCGTTTGTGACATTTGTTGCGCCGCTACCGGAGGCTTGCATGACCGTTAAGGTCTGGCCTTTCATGACGCGATCCTCGCTGTAGGTTCGCCATATGGACAGCAGACCCGAAGCGATGATCATGGCCATGCCTCCCCATGCGATCGCATCGGGCAAGTCGTCCCAGAAAAGGATGCCCAGCATGGCGGCAAAAATGATGGTGGTGTATTGGAGGGCAGCCGTCAAGAGCGCCGAACCCAGGCCGAAAGCACGCGTCATGGCCAGTTGTCCCACGAGGCCCAGCACGCCAACGCCGGCCAGTGCCAGCCAGGCGACGACATCGATATCGCGCCACCCTTCGGCCGCAACGCCGCCCAGACTGGTCAGGCACACGCAGCACGAAAAGATGAGCACGGTGCGCCATTCCGGCTCACCGACCCGACCCAATTCCCTGACCTGCATCATGGCGATCGCAGACAGAGCGCCGGCACCCAGGCCCAACAAGGCGGCAAACCAGTGTTCTTCAGCTATGCTGGGGCGCAGCACCGCAATCACGCCGATAAAACCGAACAGCACGGCAATCAGGCGGACAGGGTCGCGCTGCGAACCGCCTTGCGCGAGCATCCAGCCGGCGATGAACAGGGGAGCCGTGTAATTCAGGCTGATAGCCGTTGAGAGAGGCAGGTGCGAGATGGCAAAGAACCCCAGCCACATCGATGTGACGCCGGAAACATTGCGCCACAGGTGCAGTTTCCAGCTTGGCGGCCGCAGCCGCCGATGCGTGAGCTTGGCCCAGCACAACAGCAGCAGCACCGAGGGAATGCCCCGGAACAGGACCACATGCGGCAAAGACGCCCCATAATCGGAG
>NZ_JAKFDJ010000013.1:0-7596 GCF_036676215.1 Devosia sp.
CGGACGCAGCCATGCGAGCTTGTCTTGTCGATCTGCGCCGGCTCCGGTGAGCCATGTATGCCGTAGCTCGGCTTGGACAGCGCAATCCACACGCTGCCGACCGGCCCATTCGGACCCGGCGGAATGGTGAGAACCTCGGTGTTATCGCCCTGCTGGAAGTTGATCTCCGGATTATAGGTATAGGTCGGCATTGGGGCGACGGCTTCGACCACATAGCTGCCGCTCGGCGACGGGTTGTCCTCGCTGCCGATAGTTGCGGGATAGGCGGCCAGCAGCACGCCCTGCGCGTCATACGCCCGTACCTGCCGCAGCACCTTGTCGGCCTCGATCCGCGCCACCATGCCGGTGCGGTTAGGCCCCGTAATTGCGACGGCGATCGTTTCTCCGGCGCCAAATCCCGACCCTGGATTGAGCGCCACGAGGAACTTCTGGTCCATGTGGAAGCGTTCGGCCAGTTTTTCCGCGACGCTGCCATAGCCCAGGAAATCGAGTTGGGCCTTTTCGGCATAGTCGGCGGGCGTGGGCCCGGTAATCTCGTTCGTGTCCTCGACGGTAATGACATAGGCACCGATGACAGGCAGGGCCGTTTCCAGCAGTGTGACCGTTTCGGCATCGAGCGTGCCGGTAACATCCCGGTCGGCCATGGCCTGAAAAGCCATTATCGCCTTGCGCACATTCTCTCCGTCATAGCCGTCTATGACACCTGGCGAGGCCCCCAACTGATCCAGCAGAATCTGTGCCCGAGCGATAGCCGGGCTGAGCAAATGTGGGGCCGATTCTGCCTCCTCGGCCACGGCGGCAGGCTCGGGCGCAAAAATGTAGGGCCTGTCTTCGATGACCAGGCCGGTCAGTAGATTGGCCGCGTTGATCATATTGGCATCGATCGTGACAGTTGCCACTTGCGCCGAGACGGAAACCGCCCACCCGGCGGTCATGGTGAAAGCAATCAGGCAAGCGATCCTGTGCATCGAGACCTCATATCTTGATACACAACGAGGAAGGCAGATCGGAAGTTTCCGCAGATCCGCGGTGTTTTGGAAATATTCCGAGCAATTTAATGTGCTCGAAGTCTGATACATCCGGATGTCTTGATCCGATTGATGCCGCCGAAATAAAAAGAGCGCCATGTGGCGCTCTTTTTCCAACCAATTTCGTGTGCTTCTCAGCCGTCCATCTTCGCGCCGCTTACCACGGCATGCAGGTCGATCAGCCCAACCATGCGACTGTCATGGGTCACGATGCCATTGAGCAGTTCGGTGTCGATCGAATTGCCTTCCGGCACATTGTGAATATCGTCCCTGGAGACGGTCAGGATGTCCGAGACGGCATCGACCAGGATGCCCACCCATTTGTCGCCGACGCTCATCACCACCACGACGTGGTTCTTGGTGGGTGAGGTCTGGCCGTCGCCGAAGCGGGCGCGCAAATCGAAGATCGGCACGATGGTGCCGCGCAGATTGATCACCCCGCGCACGAATTCGCGGGTATTGGGGAGCGGGGTCGCACCGTTCCAGGCGCGGATTTCGCGCACCGTGGTGATCTCGACGCCGTAGGTCTGCTCGCCGATCGAGAAAGCGATCAACTGCAGGGAATTCTGGGCGGCGACGGCAGACTTGTCGCCCATGTCGTCACGCAAACCGAGCGCTTCCATTCTTCTATGCCTTTCTGCCGCCCTTCTGGCCGGCTACGCAAAACTGGTGCCGTCAGGCGGCGTTCTTGTGCACTATCGTGGTCTTGAGGCCCTGCACGTCCACGATCAGCGCGACATTGCCGTCGCCCAGGATCGTGCCGCCGGCAATGCCTTCGACCCGTTCGAAATTCTCTTCCAGCGATTTGATCACCACCTGCTGCTGGCCGATGATGTCGTCGACGATGAGCGCCACCTTGGCCGAACCCTCGGCCTCGCACAGCACCACGAAGCGGTTTTCCGCCTCGGTCTCGGTGACCATCTCGAAGCGCTGCGCTAGGTCGATGACCTGCACATATTCCCCGCGCACCTGCAGCACCTGGCCGCCACTGGGCACGCGCTCGAAGCTGGCGCGCGAGCACTGGATGGTTTCCACGATCGAGGAAAGCGGCACCACATAGGGGCTGTCGCCAACCTTGACCAGCATGACATCGAGCACGGCCAGCGTTAGCGGCAGGCGCAGCGTCATGCGCGTGCCCTTGCCGGTCCAGGAACGGACATGCACCGAGCCGCCAATCTTCTTGATGTTGGAGAGCACCACGTCCATGCCGACACCGCGGCCGGACAGGTCGCTGACTTCGCTCGCCGTCGAGAAGCCGGGCGCGAAGATCAACTGGTCGATCTGCTCGTCGGTCGGGTTGACGTCGGGGGCCACGACACCCTTGTCGCGCGCCACCTGCAGCACGCGTTCGCGGTTGATGCCGCCGCCATCGTCCTCGACGATGATCAGGATATTGCCGCCCGCCTGCTCGGCCGAAAGCCGGATCGTCCCGATCTCGGGCTTGCCGCGGCTGAGACGCTTTTCAGGGGTTTCGATGCCATGGTCGGCCGAGTTGCGGACCATATGGGTCAGCGGATCGCTGAGCTGTTCGATCACCGTCTTGTCGATCTCGGTATTCTCGCCGATCGTCTCGAGCTTGATCTTCTTGTTCGTCTTGGTCGCCAGCTCGCGCACCAGGCGCGGCATGCGGCTGAATACGGACTTCACCGGCTGGGCGCGGATCGCCATCACCGAGTCCTGCAACCCACGCGTCGTCTGCGCCAGCACTTCGAGCCCGCGCACCAGTTCGGTGTAGCGGGCGCGCAGCGTCTCATCCATTTGCTGGGTAAGCATGGACTGGGTGATCACCAGCTCGCCCACCATGTTGACCACGCGGTCGACCTTGTCGAGATCGACGCGGATCGACTGCACGCCGACGCTGCGACCGCCGCCACTGCCTTCCTCGCCCTCGCCAGCCGCTGCCGGCGTGGCGGCACGCAATGGCGTGACCGCAGCCTGTGGCTTGGCTATCGGGCTCGGCTGAATGGTTTCGGCCAGCTCGGCAAAACTGAGCGCCGGAGGTTCCTCAAAACTATCCTGCTCGGTCGCCGGAGCCGGCTCCGGCTCAGCGGCAAATGTCGCGGGCCCCGTCGTGAAGTCGAGCAGGCTCGCCACTTCATCATCAGCCAGGGCCAGCAGATCGGCCGGATCGGGCTCCGCGCTCACGGCGCGCACGGCCGGTGCAATCGGCTTGGGGGCAAATGCGACCGGCGCCGGACCAGCGCCGAGCTGGGCAATGACAATATCGCAGTCCCCTTCGACGAATTCGAAGACCTCGCGGATCATCTCCTCGGTCAGTGTCGGGGAGACCAGGGTGATTTCCCAGGAGCAATAGACCGCGAATGGCTCGAAATCGGCCAGCGGCGGAATGTCCTCGACCAGCGCGCGCACATGCATCTCGCCGAGCACGGCCAATTCGCGGAACAGCAGCAGCGGATCGTTGGCGCGGGCATAAAGCGCCCGGTGTGGAGTGAACCGGATTTCCCAGTGGCCTGGCTCGACCTGCATCGGCGGCGCCTCGAAAGTATCCTCGATCGGCGCTTCGCCGGAGGTTTCGCTTGCGTCCGGCGTGCCAGCCTCCAGATTGACCATGACGGGCACGAATTCGATGTCGAATTCATCCAGCGGATCCCCGCTTTCATCGTCGTCGGAGCCGGCGCGTTCGCCGCGGGCCAGCGCGTCAAAGCGCTCTTTTTCTTCCATGCCATAATCGGCAGCCAGCGGTTCCCCGGTCTGGGCGGCCTTGACGTGGTCGGCGACAATGTCATTGGCGCGGATGCAGAGCACCACCACGTCATCGACCAGCTCGATTCGGCCGTCGCGGACATAGTCGAGCAGCGTCTCATAGGCATGGGCAAAGCCTACCAGCGCCTGGAACCCGAAAGCGCCGGCACCGCCCTTGATCGAATGGATGGCGCGGAAGACCGCATTGAGCCGGTCCGCATCGCGCTCACCCGCCTCGATCGCGGCAAACTGCTCTTCGAGCTCGGTCAGAAGCTCGGAACACTCGTCGAAATATGTGGCTTTGAAATCGTCGAGATCGCTCATGCGAACGTCCAACCCTTCTGGGTTCTAGGAGACTAATGCACCACGCGGTGGATCACCGAAATCAGCTTTTCCGGATCGAAGGGCTTGACGATCCAGCCCGTGCCGCCCGCGGCCTTGCCCTGGTCACGCTTGTCCTGGCTGGTCTCGGTGGTCAGAATCAGGATCGGCAGGCTCTGGTGGTTGCCCGTTGCCCGCACATTCTTGATGAATTCGATGCCATCCATCACCGGCATGTTGATGTCGGTAATCACCACGTCGACCGTCTCGTTTTTCAACACGTCGAGCCCCTGCTTGCCGTCCTCGGCCTGCAGCACCTCGAACCCGGCATTGCTGAGTGTATGGTGCAGCATGGCGAGGATCGTCCTCGAATCGTCCACCGTCAGAACCCGCAAAGTCGTCATCCTCTCATCATTCCCGAAAACTGGGCGTCCAGACCCAGGCGCTCGATCGCGGACGTCAGGGCCGCGCTCGGCTGCTCAATAGCAAACTCATAATGATTTCTCCGGGCCGCTTCCGCCGCGCTGATCAGCATGAACAGCGCATTGGTCGATACGCGCTCGACGGCGCCAGCGGTCACGGTGACTGGCCCCTCCTCGATTGCGTCGATCAGGCCATCGCGAATGCCATCGAGCGAGTCGAGGTCGATGATCGCCGGCAAAACGATTGGTTTCTTGGCCTTACTGACCATGACGAATGCGTGCCCCCGGAGTTTTCTCCAAGCGCCAGTGTCCATGGGAACGGTTTAAGAAGTGCTAACCTTGATGACTTGCGCATCACTTCCGGCACGCGGCGGCGTGAACACATTCTTGAGGCTCCCGTGACGGCGCCCGGACATCATATGGAACGTCCCCCTTGCAGGAGGGGCTGACGGAGAGGTAACCCATGCGCACAACCTCGATCGGACCCTTTGCATGACCGCCTCAATCGCCCTGACCGGCCTCGCCCGCGAACTGGCAGCCCGCGCTGAAACCGGCAAGCCGATCCGCGTCGGCGTCATTGGGTCGGGCGAGATGGGCACCGATCTGGTCACCCAGATGTCATTGATGGCCGGCATCGAGATGGCCGCCATCGCCACCAGGCGCCCCCACACCGCGCTCGCCGCCATGACCATTGCCTATGGCGAGGATTCCAAAGGCCGGGTCGCCGATAGCCCGGCCCAGGCCACCGCCGCCATCGAGGCGGGCAAGATTGCCATCACCAGCGCCGAAACCCTGGTCACCACGCCCAATATTGACGTCGTCATCGACGCCACCGGCAAGCCCGGCGTCGCCGCCGATTATGATCTGCTGGCCATGGAGCACGGCAAGCACCTGGTGATGATGAATGTCGAAGCCGACGTCACCATCGGCCCCTATCTCAAGGCCCAGGCGGACCGGCTCGGCGTGGTTTATTCGGTCGGCGCCGGGGATGAACCCAGCTCCTGCATGGAACTCATCGAGTTCGTCTCGGCCCTCGGCCTGCCCATCGTCGCCGCCGGCAAGGGCAAGAACAATCCGCTGAAACACGACGCCATCCCCGACGACTATCGCGAGGAAGCCGAGCGCCGGAACATGAACCCGCGCATGCTGGTCGAGTTCGTCGATGGCAGTAAGACCATGGTGGAAATGTGCGCCATCGCCAATGCCACCGGCCTGGTTCCTGACGTGCCCGGCATGCACGGCCCCAAGGCCGACCGCGACGAGATGGCAAGGGTTTTGATCCCCAAAGCCGATGGCGGCATCCTCAACAAAATGGGTGTCGTGGATTTCACCGTCGGCAAGGGCGTCGCTCCCGGGGTCTTCGTCATCGTCAAGGCCACCCATCCGCGCATCATCGAGCGCATGGATGATCTCCATATCGGCCACGGCCCCTATTACAGCTTCTTCCGCCCCTATCACCTGACCAGCCTCGAAGTGCCGCTGACCTGCGCGCGCATCATGCTGCACGGCAAGCCGGACATGGTGCCATTGCCCAATCCGGTGGCCGAAGTCTGCGCCGTCGCCAAGCGCGATCTCAAGGCTGGAGAGAGCCTCGATGCCATCGGGGAAACCTGCTACCGCAGCTACACCATGACGATCACTGACAGCCGTGCCGCCAGGGCTGTACCGGTCGGCCTGCTCGAAGGCGGCAAGGTCACCGCGCCGATCAAAAAGGGCGAATTGCTGACCTCGGCAAACAGTCAACCCGACACCAGCACCCGCCTCTTCGCCCTGCGCCAGGCACAGGACCGCATGCTTGGCCTCGTGCCCTAGGCAAAATCGCTCCACACCCACAGATCGTCACCCTCGGGCTTGACCCGAGGGCTCTTCACTTACCTCGCCCCTCAGGGGAGAGGTCGGCGCAGACTGCACCCATTGGGCACCAACTTATCCCCCTTCCCAAAACCTGTGGCACACTCCTCCCATCACTCCGCATGGGGGCGGCCTGCAGGCGAACAGTGGTGGGGTGAGCCGGGCGCGGGCTTTGCCCCCTGCGCAGGTTCGAGACTTCGAAACCGGCCGTAGGCAAAATCGCTCCAGTGGAGCGATTTTAGGAGAGAAGGCCATGCGAGCTACGCTCGGATGGCTAGCCGCACGTGGCGACCGACCATTGTGCGCGATAATCGGTTCTTTCCAAAAACCGGCACCCCGAGGCGACTGCCGTCTCGTTTTTAAATTTCCAGAGGCGAAAGCCGCCTCGGGGCCCGCTTGTTTTTTGACAACCGCACCACAGGCGGCGCTTCCGCACGTCTGCCATACTAGCCAAACGCCACTGCCGCCGCTAAGTCTCGAGCAGCGAGGGAGACAGCCATGAGCACGAAAAAAGTCCGCTGGGGCATTCTGTCCACTGCCAATATCGGCATGCAGAAGGTGACGCCGGCCATCATGAAGTCGGCCCATTCCGAAGTGGTTGCCATTGCCTCGCGCGACCTGGGCAAGGCGCAGGCGGCTGCGGCGCAGCTCGGCATCGCCAAGGCCTATGGCTCCTATGAGGAGCTCTTCGCCGATCCCGATATCGACGCCATCTACAACCCCCTGCCCAACCACCTGCATGTGCCCATGACTGTCGCTGCCGCCAAGGCCGGCAAGCACGTGCTCTGCGAAAAGCCCATTGCCCTCAGCGCCGCCGAAGCCGAGGCCCTGCGCCAGTTCCCGCCCGATCGCATCGTGCTCGAAGCCTTCATGGTGCGCTTCCACCCGCAATGGCAACGCGCCCGCGAGATCATCCGCTCGGGCGAACTGGGCGAGGTTCGCGCCATCAATGCGGTCTTCACCTATTTCAACGCCGACCCCGCCAATGTGCGCAACCAGGCCGATATCGGCGGCGGCGGCATCATGGATATCGGCTGCTATCCCATCACCGCCGCGCGCTACCTGTTCGAGGGCGAGCCCAAACGCGTTGTTTCGCTCGTGGAGCGCGACGAAAATTTCGGCACCGATCGCCTCGCCAGCGTCATCGCCGATTTCGGAGCCGGAAGGCAGCTCAACTTCATCTGCTCTACCCAGACGGCGGGCCACCAGCGCGTGCAGGTGCTGGGCAGCAAGGGCAAGCTCGAAGTCATCATCCCCTTCAACGCGCCGGC
>NZ_JAKFDJ010000014.1:0-9944 GCF_036676215.1 Devosia sp.
CCGAAATTCTTGATCTGGTCCTTGAGGATCGCAGAAATTTCCGCGGCTTTGATGTCCATTATCCGACCTCTTTCATGGCGATCTTCATCGCAGCGAGTTTTGTCTTGAGGGAGCTGTCGATCAGCTGGCTGCCGACCTTCACCTGAAGGCCGCCAATCAAGGACGGATCGACGAATTGGTTGAGCGTGACGGTCTTGCCGATCTTGGCCTTGAGCGTCGCGGCAAGCGCCTTAACCTGCGCGCCATTGAGCGGGGCAGCCGAAGTCACATCGGCCGTCACCTCGCCGCGCGCCTTGGCAGCCAGCTCACGGAAGCCGGTGATGATGGCGTCGAGCGCGAACAGGCGCCCGTTTTTGGCGACGAGCTTGAGGAAATTGGCGACCAGCCCATTGGTGGTGGCCTTGGCCAGCAGCGCATCGAGCGCCTGCGCCTTGGCATCGCCGGTGATCACCGGCGAACGCAGGAACCGCGCGAAATCAGCGCTTTCCCCGATCAGGCGGGAGATGTCGGAAAGCGACGTCTCCACCGATGCCAGCTGGTTCTCGCTTGCAGCGAGGTCGAACAGCGCCGACGCATATGGCCGGGCGATCTGGGTAAGCACTGAATTCTGCGCTGCCAATGCCGCTACACCCTCTTGGTTGCCTGCCCGCTTCGCCGCCCTATTTCTTTCAAGGAAACCGGGCGGTTGCCGACGCTTGTTCTTGTCTGGGAAAGGGGACGTCCGGAGACCCCTTCAAAGTCGCGCTCGCTCTAGCACAAGGCCCGCGCGGCTTGCAAGGCTTGGGGGGTGGATTCGAATGCGGCGAAAGTGTCGCAGGCAGCCTACATGAAGCTCATCGGATCGATATCGACCTGCACGCGCAGATTGCCGGTGACCTTCTCCGCCGAGCCCAGCCAGAATCGCACATAGCCGCTGAGGTCGAAATCCTTGCCCGACTGCGCCAGCAGCCGCACGCGGTGCCGTCCGCGCACCATGGCGATCGGGGCGTCGGCCGGACCGAAAAGCTTGACGCCATCGGCCATCGGCGCTGCCGACAGCAGCTTTTTGGCAAAGCCCATCGCCGCCTCATGCTCATTGGCCGAAACGATCAGGGCCGCCAGCCGCCCGAACGGGGGCAGGCCGCCGGCCTCGCGCGCCGCCAGTTCATGGGCATAGAAGGCCTCGCGATCCCCGCTGACCATGGCGCGCATCACCGCATGGTCGGGATGATAGGTCTGGAGGAACGCCTTGCCCGTCTTGGAGGCCCGTCCGGCACGGCCCGCCACCTGGGTCAGGATCTGGAAGGTCTTTTCGGCAGCCCGCGGGTCGCCATGCGCCAGCCCCAGATCGGCATCGAGCACGCCCACCACCGAGAGCTTTTCGAAATGGTGGCCCTTGGAGACCAGCTGCGTGCCGATGATGAGATCGAACTCGCCGCGCTCGATCTCGCTGAACCGCTCGCGCAATTGGGCATTACTGCCCATGTCGGAGGAGAGAATCACCCGCCGCGCATCGGGAAAGCGCGCCGCCGCTTCCTCGGCGACCCGTTCGATGCCGGGGCCGACCGCGATCAGCGCATCGGCCTCGCCACAGGCGCCGCACACTTTGGGCGTGCGGATCTCATGCCCGCAATGGTGGCACATCAGGACGCCCCGGAAGCGGTGCTCCACCATCCAGGCCGAACAATCCGGGCATTGATATTGATGCCCGCAGGCGCGGCACAGGGTCAGCGGGGCGTAGCCGCGCCGGTTGAGAAACAGCAGCGCCTGCTCGCCCCGGTCGAGCGCCGCGAACACTTCGCGCGCCAGAAGCGGGGCGATCCACTGGCCCTTTTCCGGCCCGTCCACCCGCATGTCGATGGCGGTGATATTGGGCATGGCCGCCTCGGCGAAACGGCTGGTCAGCAACACATGGGCATAACGGCCACCATTGGCATTGTTGCGCGTTTCCACCGACGGCGTTGCCGAGGAGAGGATGACCCGCGCATCGGCCAGATGCGCCCGCACCACCGCCATGTCTCGGGCATGATAGTTGACGCCGTCGGACTGCTTGTAGGCCCCGTCATGCTCCTCATCGAGCACCAGCATGCCCAGTTCGCGAAACGGCAGGAACAGCGCCGAGCGGGCGCCCACCACGGCGCGCACCGTGCCGTCGAGTACGCCGCGCCACACCCGCCCACGCTGCGCGGGGGTCATGTCGGAATGCCATTCGGCCGGGCGGGTGCCGAAACGCTTGGTGAAGCGCGAAATGAAGGTATTGGTGAGCGCAATCTCTGGCAGCAGGATCAGCGCCTGCCGGCCCGCCCGTAGCGTATCGGCCACCGCCTCGAAGAACACCTCGGTCTTGCCGCCGCCGGTGACGCCATCGAGCAGGGCGACGCCGAACTTGTGCGGATCGAGCGCGGTGATCTCGGCCAGCGCCTTCTTCTGGTCTTCCGATAGCGTCGCAATGGCGCCATCCGGATCGGGCGGCAGCACAACGGGTGGCGCCGGCATTTCCAACCGCTCGACCGCCCCGGCCCGCTCCAGCCCCTCAATAACCGAGGGTGAAACGCCGGTGGCGCCGATCAGCGCCGCCTTGGGCCAGGCCATGTCGTCCATCAGCGCATCGAGCACGCGCAGCCGGGCCGGCGTCAGCTTTTCCGGCTCATGGCCGGTGCGGCGGAAGGCGATGACCGGCCTCGGCGTATCCAGCGCCTCGGTGGAGCGCAGCACGGCGCGCAGCACCTGCCCCGGCGCCGCCAGAGTATAGCGCGCCACCCACTCGACCAGCTTGAGCAATTCCTCGCTCAGCGGCGGCACATCATAGGCCTGGGCGATGTCGCGCAACCGGTTATGCGCCACCATGTCCTTGGGCGGCCCCCAGACCACGCCCAGCGTCAGCCGCGGTCCAAGTGGCACAGCAACGATCGAGCCGCGCGTCACCACCATGCCGGGCGGGATGCGGTAGCTATAGGGGCCTTCGACGGCGACCCCCACCATGACGGCGACGATGTCTGGACGCTCTTCCATTTGTGCCCGTTCTGTTCGCATTCGAACATAGGGAGCGCAAGTGATTCTGCCAAAGCCATCGGCTGCTGACAGGCTCTGTCAGCGGGTCGGGCTAGTCTCCTCCATCAAGTACAGGAGGACGATATGAGCCAGGCAATCGAACGCCTTTCAGCCACTGACGAACTGGTTGCCATCGCCGAGAAGGCCAGTCTCTATGCCCTGCTGCAACAGGCTTTGCGGCGCCAGCGCATACCGCAGGAAATGCCTTCGCGGCTGTATGACGACCTGGGCCTGGTGCCCAGCCAGCGGCCCGATTTTACCCCCAGGGGACGCTAGGCCCAACCTCGCTCAGAACGAGCCCTTGAGGCCCGCCGTGATTTCGCCGCTGCGCAACGCGCCGGCGGCGACATTGCCGATAGCCCCGGTCGGGGCACCGGTGGCGATGTTGTAATATTCGGTATCCCCGCGCTGCTCGAAAATGTGGTCGTAGCGCGCCGCCAGGGTCAGCTCCGCATTCTCGCCCAGCGCAAAACCGACATCCATGCCCACCGTGACGGTGGGGGCCACATAGAGCCGATCGAGGAAGCGCAGGTTGCGCAACCAGTGATCATCGGTGGCGACGGACAGGAAGGTCATGCCACCGCGCAGCAGGCCGCCAACGCGGAAATTGCCGTAATGCTCTTCGCCGTCAATGCCCAGGAACAGTTCGGGAAATTGCTGCCGATAGGTCGCGGCGGCGACGCCATTGGCAATGCTGCCCGGCTGGTCGCGGAAGCCACCATTGCTGGAATAGAGATAAGTGCCGCCATAGGCGGTCCACTTGGTATCGGTGTATTTGAAGCCGCCATGCGCCCGCACCACGGCCGAGCCATCCTTGACCAGCTCATAGCCCAGCGAGGCGGCGCCGGCAAAATAGTGATCGAGATTGGTATCGGGATGCTGGCTGCGATGGGACCAGTTGTCGAACGTATCGTCGCCCTTGGTCCAGTCATAGTCTTCCATATAGCTGCTGCCGAAGCCGGCCACGCTGCCTTCCGCCCGCAGGCTGAAGCCGGCGCCGATATCGGCGGCAATGCTGCCGCGCAGCACCGGCGTGGTGCTCTGCCAGATCAGGTGGCTGAGCGTGTAATTGCCCACCATCACCTTTTCATTGCCTTCCAGATACATGGCGCCGATGCTGGCATCCACCCGCACCGTATCGTCGGGTGAGGCATAGCTGAGCGCTTGCGGCTGCTCGTCCCACATGTCTGGGGACTGGGCTGCCGCGCCGGCAGTAGAGGCAGCCAGCACGAGCATGCCCGCAGCAAATGCCTGCGGCTTGGAAAAACTGCTCATGACACCGCCTCCATTCGATAAAAGAACCTTGGCCAGTCCGGGTTAAGGATGGGTTTACCATGGCGGCCGGAGACTGCAGCAATGGTCGATTCCGCTTTCGCCACCGATGATGCCGTCCGCGCCCAGCTCGCTGCCTGGCAGCGCGAGCTCGGCTCCGTCAGGCGCCTGGCAGCCAATACGCTAGAGGCCTATAGCCGCGATGTCGACCAGTTCCTGTCCTTCCTGGCGGGCCATGCCGGCGGGCCGGTGACACTGACCACGCTCGGGGAGTTGCGCGGCGCCGACATCCGCGCCTTCATGGCCCAGCGCCGCAATGACAGCCTCGGCTCGCGTTCGCTGGCCCGGGTGCTCTCGGCGCTCAAGAGCTTCTTCCGCTTTCTCGAACGCGAGGGCGTGGTGACGAGCGAAGCGCTCAATGTCATCCGCACGCCCAAGCTGCCCAAATCCCTGCCCAAGGCGCTGACCGTGATCGAGGCGCGCCAGACCATCGCCACGACCGGGGATATGGAGGAACGCCCCTGGGTCGCCGCCCGCGACATGGCAGTACTGACGCTTTGCTATGGCGCGGGTTTGCGTATCGCCGAGGCGCTGGCGTTGACCCGGGGGGACCTCGAAGCCCAGACGCTGCGGGTCACCGGCAAGGGCGGCAAGGTGCGGCTGGTGCCGCTGATCGATGCGGTGCGCCGCTCGATTGAACTCTATCTCGAGCTCTGCCCCTATAAGCCCTGGCCGGAAGAGCCCCTGTTCCGCGGGGTGCGGGGCGGCGTGCTGTCGCCGCGGCTGATCCAGCTGCGGGTGGTGCAGTTGCGCAGTGCGCTGGGCCTGCCGCCCTCGGCCACGCCGCATGCCTTGCGGCACTCCTTTGCCACCCATCTCCTGGGACGGGGCGGCGATCTGCGCGCCATCCAGGAATTGCTGGGTCACGCCAGCCTCTCCACCACCCAGATCTATACCGCCGTCGATACCGACCGGCTGCTGGAGAGCTACCGCAAGGCGCATCCGCGCGGTTGAGGCGGTATTAGGGACCCGCCTCGGGTAGGTTTCTGGTCGTGCTCGTTGCAGCCAGGCGATCGGCAATCCTTCTACGCTGTACGAGATAGTAGAAAATGCCCATACCGAAGACGACCTGGACGTGGAGCAGGACAGCTCGTCCCTCGCCGCTGAGAGGATGTTTGGCGTTCCACATGATGTCGCGCGTGAGAAAGATGCTTCCCCCCAACACCACGACATAGATCAGGAACTTCCAGCGATAGCTGTCGAGGATGGCCGTCACCAGGGCAACGGCAAAAATGCTCGCTGCCGCAAGCAACAGCATCGCGGCATAGGCAAATACCAGAAACGGACCAAAGCTGTAGACAACCAAGGGAAGAGCCGCCAGCACACTGAGCAGGCAGGCCCCAGCAAAAGCGGCGACATCTTCGACAAATCTCAGACCGTATGATTTCAACCAAGGCATGGCGCTCGATCCTGCGCAGTGTCGGCGACTACTATCATATTGCTAGCATCTCACTGCAGCCGTGACACCGGTCCTGTCCACCGAACGGTTACCGGCTTGTTGGACTTGTCAGCCTCATATCGGCTCGCTACGACACATCCATGCACTCGCCCGCGATCCTGCTTCTTGCGATCTGGCTTTCTGGCTCCCTTCGGGACCGGAACGAGCGCTGACGTCCAGCCCTTCGTCTCTCCGGCCCGCCTTTCAGGCGCTCCGGTGATCTGCGAGGTGGGACCGCTCAGGAACCCGCCTCATGTCCACGATTGCCGGCACCCAGCCCGCCAACGACCCGATCGGCTATGCCTTCGCCGTGGCCGGGGCGATCCTGTTTTCCACCAAGGGCATCTTCATCAAGCTCGCCTATGGCCAGGGCGTATCGACCGAAATGCTGCTCAGCCTGCGCATGATCGTGGCGCTGCCGGTCTATCTGGTCATTCTGGTTACCCTGCTGCGCCGCGAGAACAGCCTGCGCCGGGCATTGACCCCGAAAACCGTCATCGCCAGCATGGCGGTCGGCATATTGGGCTACTACCTCTCCAGCTATCTCGACTTTCTGGGACTCAACTACATCACCGCCCAATATGAGCGGCTGGTGCTGTTCACCTATCCCTTCTTCGTCCTGCTGTTCGGCGTCTGGTTCTTCGGCGACCGCATGGTCTGGCGCGTGGTGCCGGCCATGCTGGTCTCCTATGCCGGGCTGCTGGTGATCTTTGGCTGGAACCTGGCGGTCGACCCCGATGGCCTCGTGCTGGGGACGCTGCTGGTGCTGGGCTCGGCCATTACCTTCGCGCTCTATCAGCACCTGGCCAAGCGGCAGATGCTGGTGCTGGGTTCGGCTCTCTTTACCTGCATCGCCATGTCGACGGCGGCACTCTGCGCCATTGCACAGAACCTGGTGCTCGCCGGTCCCGCCAGCTATCTGGCGCTGACGCCGCAGCTCTGGCTCTATGGCCTGGCGCTGGGCGTGCTGGGCACGGTGCTGCCCAGTTTCCTGATGAATGCCGGCATGGCCCGCATCGGCGCGCGCGCCACCTCCTCGACCGCCGCCTTCGGGCCGGTGGTGACTATCATCATTGCCGTCATCGTCTTGTCCGAACCCTTTACCCTGTTTCATGGCGTGGGCACCGCCCTGGTGCTGGCCGGGTCTATACTGTTCGCGCGAGCCGAACGCCGGGCCCGGCAGGCGCTCGGCTGATTCTTCGCCACAATGGCTTTTGGCCGTCTCAAAGCCGCTGTAAGGTCCGACGACGACTTGCGGCACACATCCGGGAAGGGACAACCGATGAACGCATTACACAGGATTTTGGGGGGAGCACTGCTGGGCCTGGTGCTCGCCGCAGGGCTCGCCGCGCCGGCGCTGGCGCAGAAGCTCGACAACAAGAACCCGGCGCCCACGACAAGCAGCAGCGATATCGACTTCGGCGACGATTCGAGCAGTTGGGCCAATGATGGCGAATGCGACGACCCCCGCTTTGAGGGGACCGGCACCGCTGCCGAACTGGTTGATGACGATATCCTCAAGGACGCGACCGACTGCCAGGCTGCCTTCGCGGCCGGCACTGTGACGCTCAAGGATGGCAGCAGTACCAGCGTCGCCACCACCGCGGCCGAGATCGACTTCGGCGATGATTCGAGCGAATGGGCCAAGGACGGGGAATGCGATGATCCGCGCTTTGCCGGCACCGGTTCGGCCGACGAAACCCTGGCCGCCGATATTCTCAAGGACGCCACCGACTGCCAGGCTGCCTATGACGCCGGCACGGTGAGCTATACCGGCGGCGACACCCAGACCGCGGCCATCGATTATGGCGACGACACCAGCGAATGGGCCAAGGACGAGGAATGCGACGATCCGCGTTTCTCCGGCACGGGCGTTGCCAGCGAACTGCTCGACGCCGATATCGGCCATGACGCCACGGACTGCCGCGCTGCGGTGGAAGCGGGCACCGCCACCTTCAATGGCGGTTCGGCCACGGCCCCGGTCGCTTCCTTCGACTATGGCGGGGACTGGAGCAAATGGGCCAATGACGGCGAATGCGACGACCTGCGCTTCATGGGCGAAGGCACCGACAAGAAGCTGCTCACCGACGACATGATGGGCGACGCCACCGACTGCCAGACCCTGGAAGCCGACGGCAAGGTGACCATCCGCACGGTCTATTCGCCCGAATATGCCGCCGGCGCGCCCTATGACAGCAGCGACATCGACTTCGGCGACAACAGTTCCGACTATGCCAATGACGACCGCTGCGACGATCCGCGCTTCGAAGGCCCCGGCGCCGCCTCGGTGCTGCTCGAAAGCGATCTCGAGCACGACAGCGCCGACTGCAAGGCGGCTTATGAAGCGGGAACTATTGTGCTGATCGACGCGCAGAGCTGAGCAAGACCGCCAGCAAAAGTCATGCGGCGCGGTGAAAGCTCCGCCGTTTTGTTTTTGGGTGCCTAGTCCACCGTGCCCCCTTCTCCCCTTGTGGGAGAAGGTGCCCGAAGGGCGGATGAGGGGCTTGGGGGCGGCCCGAAGGGCAGTATCGCTCCGGTGGAGCGATACTAGCGGCCAAGGCCTTGAGGGCTAAGCCCGAAAGGCGCGTCATCCATACCCATCAAAGCATGGAGCGCAGCCCCCTCACCCTGACATTTCTGCTGAACGCAGAAATGTCGTCCCTCTCCCTCAAGGGGAGAGGGCGGCCTGGCAGGTGCAGTCATATTCACCATGACAATCAAAGACCTCATGGTGAGCTTGTCGAACCACGAGGTCTACTGGAAGTAGCCTAAGCCGCCTTGCGCTCGACCATCATCTTCTTGATTTCGGCGATCGCCTTGGCCGGGTTCAGGCCCTTGGGGCACACCTTGGCGCAGTTCATGATGGTGTGGCAGCGATAGAGCTTGAACGGGTCTTCGAGGTCGTCGAGCCGCTCCTGCGTGGTCTCGTCGCGCGAATCGATCAGCCAGCGATAGGCCTGCAGCAAAGCGGCGGGGCCGAGATACTTTTCCCCGTTCCACCAATAGCTCGGGCATGAGGTCGAGCAGCAGGCGCAGAGAATGCACTCATAGAGCCCGTCGAGCTTGGCGCGCTGCGGCACCGTCTGCGTCCATTCCTTTTCCGGCGTAGGCGAGGTGGTCTTGAGCCAGGGCTCGATGGCGCGATGCTGGGCGTAGAACAGGGTGAGATCAGGCACCAGATCCTTGACCACCGGCATATGCGGCAGCGGGTAGATCTTGATCGGGCCCGAGCTGTCATCCATACCCTTGGTGCAGGCCAGGGTATTGAGCCCGTTGATATTCATCGAGCACGAGCCGCAAATGCCCTCGCGGCAGGAGCGGCGCAGCGTCAGGGTCGCATCGACCTTGTTCTTGATCCACAGCAGGCCATCGAGGATCATCGGGCCGCAATCGTCGAGATCGACGAAATAGGTGTCGATGCGCGGATTGGCGCTCTGGTCCGGATCATAGCGATAGACGTGATATTCGCGCAGCCGCGTCGCGCCGGCGGGCTTGGGCCAGGTCTTGCCCTTGGTCGGCCGGTCGGCCTTGGGGAGCATCAGTTCGACCATGGGTCGGTCTTCCTTTTCAACGCGCGCCGCTCAACCCGGCGCGAAAACCTAATAGTTCGGCTTGCAGATCTGGTTCGATTTGGCGACGTAGGTATTGTAGGGCACTGCGTCTTCCGGAGCAGTCGCGCGGCCCTTCATCGAGGCGATCACCACGCCCATGAAGCGCTCATCGATCAGCGTCATCGCCGCATCGGCCTTGCACGAGCACAGCGTCTGGTCCTGGGCGATGCCCATGCAGACGGCATAGAACTCGTCCTTCTGCGCCGCGGTCGGCGCGGCGAGTGCCGGAACGGTCAGGAGGCCCAGAGCGGCCAGAACGGCGACAAATCTCATCTCAATTCCTTCCGGATCACCAGTTTCAGGCCCGACCAGGTGGCGTCAACCGCACAAACCTTCACATCGACCAGCCCCAGCGGCAGCACCACGGCGCGGATCACATCCTCAGTGATGTCAGTCGCCACCTTGGCGGCCTTTTTGGGCCAGCTCACCCAGATCATGCCGTCGCGGACGATCAGATCCATCAGCCTTTGCGCCAGCGCCTCGAGCACCGCCCGCACACTGGTGAAGAGGTGGATGACATCATAGCCCGGTGC
>NZ_JAKFDJ010000015.1:0-16118 GCF_036676215.1 Devosia sp.
AAGGCAGGCGTCGCCGGCAAGCGCCACCGCCTGATCAACCACAACGCCAAGTACATCCGCACCAACCGCGGCACCAAGATCCTGTCCAAGGGCGACGAGGGTCTGGTCAAGTGGTACATGCCGTACAACCGCTAACGCTGAAAGGAAGCTGACACATGTCACGCGTTAAAAGAGGCGTTACCAATCACGCCCGTCACAAGAAGGTCTTGAAGGCTGCGGAGGGCTATTATGGCCGCCGCAAGTCCACGATCCGTATCGCCAAGCAGGCCGTCGAAAAGGCCGGCCAGTACGCGTACCGCGATCGTCGCGTCAAGAAGCGCAATTTCCGCGCGCTCTGGATCCAGCGTATCAACGCTGCCGTGCGCGACTACGGGCTAACCTATGGTCGATTTATCGACGGCCTCAGCAAGGCTGAGGTTGCCGTTGACCGCAAGGTGCTGAGCGATCTCGCGATCACCCAGCCCGAAGCGTTCGGCGTGCTGGTCGCCAAGGCCAAGGCAGCACTCGCGTATCTCGAAAAGGTCGATGCTACGACCCACGCGCGCGTCACCGCCTAACACTCCCCAGCTTCGCTGAGGTCAAATTAGCGCCTTGCGCCGCCTGAGAAGGCTGGCGCGGGGCGTTTTGTTTTGCTCTAACCGCCGCAATCGTCCGAGTTGAGAAATCCCATGTCCCTCGATAGCCAGATCGACACCCTCCGCGCCGAGCTTTCGGCCGCCATTGCCGCCGCTGGTGACGACACCGCGCTCGACGCCGTGCGCGTCGCGGCCCTGGGCAAGAAGGGCAGCGTCTCGGCGCTCCTCGCCTCGCTCGGTTCCATGGCCCCCGAAGAGCGCAAAAGCGCCGGCCCCGCCATCAACGGGCTCAAGACCGAAATTGCTGGCCTGATCGAGGCCAAGAGCGCCGGGCTCAAATCCGCCGCCCTCGACGCCCGCCTCAAGGCCGAAACCGTCGATATCACCCTGCCATTGCAGGCTGCGCCCACCGCGCGCGGCCGCATCCATCCGATCAGCCAGACCATCGACGAGATCACCGCGATCTTCTCGGACATGGGCTTCTCGATCGCCGAAGGCCCCGATATCGAGACCGACTATTTCAACTTCACCGCGCTGAACTTCCCCGAAGGTCACCCCGCGCGCGAAATGCACGACACCTTCTTCATGAAGCCCGGTGCCGATGGCATCAAGAAGGTGCTGCGCACCCACACCTCGCCGGTGCAGATGCGCGTCATGCAGAAGACCAATGAAAAGCCGGCCGCCGGCTACATCACCCCGGCCATGGATCCGCCCATCCGCGTGGTCATGCCCGGCCGCACCTATCGCAATGACAGTGACCAGACCCATACCCCGATGTTCCATCAGGTCGAGGGCCTCGTCATCGACAAGTCCAGCCATATCGGCCAGCTGCGCTGGGTGCTCGAGGAATTCCTCAAGGCCTATTTCGAGGTCCCCAACGTCACGCTGCGCTTCCGCCCCAGCTTCTTCCCCTTCACCGAGCCGTCGATGGAAGTCGACGTGCAGTGCGATCGCTCGGGCAACGAGGTCAAGATCGGCGAGGGCAGCGACTGGCTCGAAATCCTCGGCTGCGGCATGGTCCACCCCAATGTGATCCGCAATGCCGGCCTCGACCCCGATGTCTACCAGGGCTTCGCCTGGGGCATGGGCATCGATCGCATCGCCATGCTGAAATACGGCATGCCCGACCTGCGCGCCTTCTTCGACGCCGACCAGCGCTGGCTCGACCACTACGGCTTCCGCCCGCTCGACCTGCCGACGCTGTTCGGGGGGCTGAGCAGCTAGGATGCTTGGCTTTCAAGAAGACAGCCCGGCTCCTCAGTCGACACCCTCCCCCTTGCGGGGAGGGATCAAGGGTGGGGGGCGGTTGGCCCCGATATCCGGGCTCTCGCACCCCCTCCCGGCCTCCCCCGTCGAGGGGGAGGTGTCGCTCGGTGGATGGAACCCGTTCCGTGGACGAGAGGGTCGGCGCCAGTGACCGCTCTCCCGCCCCAATACGCCTCTGCCATCCAGTTCAGCTTCGGCGACTCGCCGCAGCTCAACGATGAGCTTTTGGCCCTCGTGCTCGCCGGCAAGAAGACCGCGACCTGCGGCGCCCTGCGCGGTTACGGGCCGGGCGGGGAGCCCATGCCGGAAGTCGGCCGCCGCGACGTGGTGCTCAATGGCGCGGGCGAACCTGCCGCGGTGATCGAAACCCAGAGCGTCGAAACCCTGCGCTTCGACGATGTCGCCCCCAGCTTCACCGACCGCGAAGGCGAGGGCGATTACGCCCAATGGCGCGCCGGCCACGAGGCCTATTTCGCCCGCAATGGCGGCTTTTCGCCGGACATGGATGTGGTCTGCGAGACCTTCCGGCTGGTCACCGTGCTGCCGGCGGGACGTGACGTCTATAATCGCGTCGCCTCGCCCATCTTCATCGTCACCGATATCGAAAGCGACGGCCCCACTCCGCTGCACAATTCCATGCTGAGCTTCGCCTCGGTCGCCATCGAGGCCGACGGCACCAGCCATGGCGATTTCGAAGCGGTGCTGAAACCCCGCTCCGATCGCACCACCAACGAGACCACCATGGCATGGTGGTCCACCCAGCCCGAAGCCTGGGAGGCCGCGACCAATGGCGCCGAAGACCCGGCTTTGGTCATGCCACGCTTTGCCGATTGGGTGGAAAGCCTGCCCGGTCCCAAGGTCTTCGTCGCCGCGCCGATGATCTTCGACGGGCTGTGGATGGATCACTATCTCGACGAATATGCCGGCACCCGCGCTTTGTCCGGCCCCTTCAAGGGCCGCCAGATCTTCCGCGGCGGCGGCGTCTGCCTCTATACCATGGCCGGCACCCTGCGCGGCGCCCCCTATCTCGATTGGGGCATGAGCAAGCTGCCGGCCGAATTCTACGGCCATATCGCCCACACCCACAAAGCCATCGATGATGCCCGCGGCTTCGCCAACGTCCTCGTCGAACTGATGAAAATTTCCCGTGCTTTGCCGCCGATCAACGGCAGCAAGTCCGATTTCCGCTAAGGTGCTCAACACATGAAATTCACCCTCGACTGGCTCAAGGAGCACCTCGATACCGATGCGTCACCCGACGAGATCGGCAAGACGCTGACCCTGGTCGGCCTCGAAGTCGAGGGCATGGAGGATCAGGGCAAGCAGCTCTCGGCCTTCGTTACCGCCCATGTCGTCTCGGCCGAACAGCACCCCAATGCCGACAAGCTGCGCGTCTGCAAGGTCGACGCCGGCAGCGGTGAATTGATCGACGTGGTCTGCGGCGCCCCCAATGCCCGCACCGGCCTCAAGTCGGTCTTCGCCTTCCCCGGCACCTATATCCCGGGCAAGGACATGACCATCGGCAAGGGCAATATCCGTGGGCAGGTGTCCAACGGCATGCTCTGCTCCAATGCCGAACTGGAACTTTCCAACGATCACGACGGCATTATCGAGCTGCCCGCCGATGCGCCCATCGGCGTCAAATATACCGAATATGCCGGCATTGGCGGGGTGGTCTTCGACATTTCCATCACCCCCAATCGTGGCGACGCCACCGGCGTCTATGGCATAGCGCGCGATCTCGCGGCCTTCGGCCTCGGCACGCTCAAAGCCACCGACATGTCGCCGGTCGCGTCGAACGGTCCGAGCCCCATCGCGCCCCTGCCGCACCAGTTCGGCGCCGACGAGCCCAAGGCGATCCGCAAGTTCGCCGGCCGCTATATCAAGGGCATCAAAAACGGTCCGTCCCCCGCCTGGCTGCAGCAGCGCCTGCGCGCTGTGGGCCTGCGTCCCATCAACACCATTGTTGATATCACCAACCTGGTCTCGCTCGGCTGGGGCCGCCCGCTGCATGCCTATGATGCCGATAAGCTCAATGGCCAGCCCGTGCTGCGCAATGCCCGCAACGAGGCTTTCGACGCGCTCGACAACAAGGTCTATACCCTCGACGAGACCATGACCGTCATCGCCGACGATACCGGCCCGCTCTGCCTCGGCGGCATCATGGGCGGCATCCGCTCCGGCGTTACCGACGAGACCGTCAACGTCTTCATGGAATGCGCCAGCTGGGATCCCGAGCTGATCGCCCGCACCGGCCGCAAGACCGGCATCGTCAGCGACGCCCGCTATCGCCTCGAGCGCCATGTCGATCCGGCTTTGACCGAACCGGGCCTGGAACTCGCCACCCGCCTCGTGCTCGAACTCTGCGGCGGCACGCCGCTTGAGCCGGCCATTTCGGGCGAAGACGTGTTGCCGAACACGACTGTCGAATTCCCGCTCTCCGAAGTCCGCCGCCTCACCGGGCTCGAAGTCGAGCCGATGGTGGCCACCGCCATCCTGTCGCGCCTCGGTTTCGAAATGACCGGCAAGGGTGACACCTTCACCGTCAAGGTGCCGTCATGGCGCCCCGACGTGACGCAGAAGGCCGACCTGGTCGAAGAAGTCATGCGCATGGTTGGCGTCGACAATGTCCCGGTCGAGCCGCTCCCGCGTCTCAGCCACGTCGCGCCGCGCATGCTCACCACCATCCAGAACCGCCGCCGCATTGCCCGCCGGGCGCTGGCATCGCGCGGTCTGGATGAGGCCGTCACCTGGTCCTTCATCTCCAATGAGCAAGCCACTCGCTTCGGTGGCGGGCAGGAAAGCCTGCAGCTGGCCAATGCCATCGCCTCCGACATGACCGACATGCGGCCCTCCTTGCTGCCCGGCCTGCTGGCGGCCGCCCGCCGCAATGCCAATCGTGGCACGGCCGATCTGGCCCTGTTCGAAGTCGGCCAGGTCTTCCTCTCCGACGCGCCCGAGGGCCAGCACACCTATGCCACCGGCATCCGCACCGGCACGGCAAAGCTCGATGGTTCGGGCCGCCACTGGTCCGGCAAGGCCGAGCCCGTCACCGTCTTCGACGCCAAGGCCGACCTCGCCGCCGTGCTTGACGCCCTGGGCTATGACATCGACAAGGTGCAGCTCTTTGCCGAGCCGGCGCCCTGGAGCCATCCCGGCCGCGGCGGCCGTATTGCCCAGGGTCCCAAGACCCTCGGCTGGTTCGGCGAACTCCACCCGGCCTGGGCAGCCGAGCTCGATCTCGACTTCCCCGTCGCCGCTTTCGAGCTCGATCTCGATGCTCTCCCTGAGCCGCGCAAGAAGCCGACCCGCACCAAGCCGGCCCTCGATCTCTCGGCGCTGATGCCGCTGACCCGCGATTTCGCCTTCGTGGTCGACAAGGCGGTCACCGCCGGCGCCATCCTCAAGGCCGCCCGCGGTGCCGACAAGGTGCTGATCCGCGACGTTAATGTCTTTGACGTCTTCGAAGGCAGCCATGTCGGCGAGGGCAAGAAGTCCGTCGCCATCGCGGTGACGCTGCAGCCCAGTGACAAGACGCTCACCGAGGAAGAAATCGACAAGATTTCCGCCAGCATAATTGCAGCAGTCACCAAGCAATCTGGCGGCATGCTGCGCACCTGAGATGGTGCAGTCGACACCCTCCCCCTTGCGGGGAGGGATCAAGGGTGGGGGGTGTTTGGCCCGAATGTCGGGGCTCTCAATACCCCTTCCCCCCTCTATTCTTCTGCTGACAGTACGTTACTCTGCTCTTCGCAAAGCGGCCCGGTCGCGGCCGCTCCTGAGGAGGGCCAGCGTCATGGCGCATAAGTTCAAGATCACCGCCGCCGCCAACGACCAGTTCAAATTCGCCTTTGTTTACAATGCCGAACCCATCGTCTGGTCGGAAAACTACAAGCAGAAGGCCAGCGCCAACTCGGCCATCGACTCGCTCAAAAAGAACGCCCCCGCCGCCCCCACGGTCGATCTGACCAAGGGCGAAGCGGGCAAGGGCTACCGCTTCGAGATCGACGCTTCGAAAGACGAACAGTTCTACATCCGCTTCGTCGCCTCCAACGGCGAAACCATGGTGCGCTCCGAGCGCTACAAGCAGAAGTCCAGCGCGGTAAACGCCATCGACTCGGTCAAGAAGAACGGCCCCGACGCCGAAGTGGTCGACGAGAGTTGAGAACCGGAAATCCCGTTTCCAACCCCTGACCGTCTGGTCTAGTCTGCCGGCAAACACGCACCGGGAGACTGCCGCCTCATGCCAAACCTGACCAAGCTGCTTGCCGCCGCCGCGGCCACTTTTGCCTTGGGCCTCACCGCCACGCAGGCGCAGGACCTGCCCGATCTGGGCGGCCGCACCATCCTGGCCGTCACCGAAAACGCCTATGTCCCGCTCAATTTCGCCGATCCGACCACCGGCGAAGGCATCGGCTTTGAATATGATCTTTTCAACGAGATCGGCAAACGCCTCAATGCCGGCGTTCGCTGGGAGCTGACCAGCTGGGACGTGATGATCCAGTCGGTGCGCGACGGCCAGTTCGATGTCGGCATGGACGGCATCACCATCAATGACGAGCGCAAGGGCCAGGTCGATTTCTCCGACAGCTACCTGACCTCCCAGCAACTCATGCTGGTACGGGCCGACGAGACCCGCTTCTCCGATGCCGCGACCTTTGCCGCCAACACCGGCTTCCTCGTCGCCGCCCAGGCCGGCACCACCAATTTCTATGTCGCGGTCTACAACGTGCTCGATGGCGACGAGGCCAATCCGCGCATCAAGCTGTTCGACACCTTCGGCGCCTCGGTCCAGGCCCTGCAGGCCGGCGACGTCGATACCGTGCTGATGGATCAGACCTCGGCCAATGGCTATATCGGCGCCAATCCCGGCGCCTTCAAAGTGGTCGGTACCCCGCTCGGCACCGAAGATTTCGGCTTCATCTTCCCGCCCGGCTCCGACCTTGTCGCCCCGGTCAACGCTGCCTTGGCCCAGATCAAGGCCGACGGCACCATGGACACCCTGCAGCAGAAGTGGTTCTACGAATATAATTCGGCGCAGTAACGGGAATTTCGGGATCGTGGCCCCCGCCGCGATCCCCACATCCATGACCTACACCCCCCGCAAGCCCTCCATTCTCTCCCGCACCCCGTGGTGGCTCATGGCCATTGCGCTGCTCTTCGTGCTCGGCCTCTGGGGCATTATCGGCGATACCGGCTATGCCCAGATCTTCCGCGCCCTGTCCGGCGGCATCGCCACCACGCTCTGGGTCACCGCCGTCGCCTTCTTCGCCGCCACGCTGATCGGCCTGCTCATCGCCCTGGCGCGCACCTCCGGCAATCGAATACTGGTCGAACTGGCCACCTTCTATGTCGAGATCATCCGCGGCATTCCCGTCCTGGTCTTCCTGTTCTACGTCGCCTTTGTCGGCGCCCCGGCCATGGTGGGGGGCCTCAACTGGCTGCTGCAGCCCTTCGATACGGTGGTTACCATCCGCCAGTTCGATTTCGTCTGGCGCGCCATCGTGGCACTCACCATCTGCTACTCCGCCTTCATCGCCGAGATTTTCCGCGCCGGCATCGAGGCGGTCGATCGCGGGCAGATCGAGGCCGCCCGCGCGCTCGGCTTCTCGCCCTGGAAATGCTTCCGCCTCGTCACCTTCCCCCAGGCCCTGCGCACCATCCTGCCGCCTTTGGCCAATGATTTCGTCTCCATGATCAAGGACAGCGCCCTGGTCTCGGCCCTCGGCGTGCAGGACATCACCCAGCTCGGCAAGGTCTATTCCTCGGGCACCTTCCTGTTCTTCGAGACCTACAATGTGGTGGCCTTCCTCTATCTCACCATGACCATCTCGCTCTCCCTGTTGGTCCGCGTGCTCGAACGGCATCTGCGCCAGAAACGGTACTGACGCCGCGCCCTTGCGTGCCGTGGCAAATGCACCATCTATGGCCCGAACCAGGAGCCCGCCCATGCACCGTCTCGCCGCCCTCGCCATGACCGCTACTGTCGCCCTGACGCTTGCTGCCTGTGGCGATAGCCGCGAGGTCGGCAGCGTCGGCGTCGACTGGACCGGCAATGACATCTCGATCGATGCGGTCGCCGATCCCGAAGTTGATGGCGTGGTCTGCCACCTGGCCTATTTCAACCGCTCCTTCATCGATCGGCTGCAGCAGGGCAACTGGTTCGAGGACCCCTCCTATTCGGCGCTCGATTGCACGGTCACCGGCCCCATCACCATTGGCGATATCGCCACCCGCTCGGGCGGCGAGGAAATCTTCAGGGAAGGGCGCTCGCTGATCTGGAAGTCGCTGCGCGTCAGCCGCATCTATGACGCCGCCAACGATTCGCTGATCTACCTGGCCCATGCCCGCGAGATTCAGCAGGGCAGCGGCAAGATGAGCCTCTCGGTCATTCCGCTTTCGGGCGAGCAGGTCACCTGGAGCAATGGCGCCCCGGCTGCCGCCCGCTAGCAAACTTTAGCCAAATGCGATTTCATTCTGCCATGGAATGAAAATCTCCCGCGCCCAGTGTGCCTTTACGGGCGCATCTGGGAGGGTCGCTATGGGACGGTTGATGGCGTTGCTGGCCGACAATGCGGCCAACCTGCTCTTTGCCTTTGCCGCCTTCCTCATCGTCTACCTCATCGCCCGCCTGCTCAATGCATCCCCGCTGGTGGCTATGTGCTTCGGCGTGCTGCCACCGCTGGTGGCCTATATCCTGCGGCACCCCGACAGCCCCACCAGCCTTCTCGCGCTGCTGAACTAGGCCCCGTTCTCACAAGACCGCGCCATTTGGAACGCCATGGCGCTGTGTCCTCACACATTATAAAAGCATTTCGCCCCCTGCCGCTGCTTTTGGCGGCGCGGAGGACGATATTTCTAACCAAGCGCATATGGGCCATTGGCTCGACAAGGAACAGGCAAAAAGATGGCAATTCTGATTGGCGATACCGCCCCCGATTTCACCCTCGATTCCACTGAAGGCCCGATCCACTTCCACGACTATATCGATGGCTCCTGGGCCGTGCTGTTCAGCCACCCCAAGAATTTCACCCCGGTCTGCACCACCGAGCTGGGCTATACCGCCAAGCTGAAACCCGAATTCGAAAAGCGCGGCGTCAAGGTCCTGGGCCTCTCCGTCGACAAGCTCGAGGATCACGCCAGCTGGGCCAAGGACATTGTGGAAACCCAGGGCACGGCGCTCAATTTCCCGCTGCTGGCCGATACCAAGGGCGAAGTCGCCCGCCTCTATGACATGATCCATCCCAATGCCGACAATACGCTGACCGTGCGTTCGGTCTTCGTCATCGGCCCGGACAAGAAGGTCAAGCTCAAGATCGAATATCCGGCCTCCACCGGACGCAATTTCGATGAGGTCATCCGCGTCATCGACAGCCTGCAGCTCACTGCCAAATTCTCCGTCGCCACCCCGGTGAACTGGAAGAACGGTGAGGATGTCATCATCGGTTCGTCCGTCTCGCCCGAGGCCGCCAAGGAAAAATTCCCCGAAGGCTGGAAGGAACTGAAGCCCTATCTGCGCATTGTCCCCCAGCCCCGCGCCTAGCGGGGAGACAACGTTTTCTCCCTGACGAACTGGGCGGTGGCATTGCTACCGCCCTTCTTTTGCCGTCCCGCTTTAATCCGGCTTAACCTGCCATTGCTATGGCTATCCCCGGTCGAGGCGGGGCGTCGCACATGGGTTGGGTGGGACAAAAATGGTTCGAGGTCGTCCTGGTCTGGGCGGTCATCGCCATTGCGCTCAGCATTGCCGCCCTCATCGGGGGCAATCCCCCCAAGGTCGATGGCGACGATGCCATGCGCCTGGTCCAGGCCATCGATCTGTTCAACGGCCAGTCCTGGTTCGACACCACCCAATATCGCGACAACGCGCCGTTTGGCGCGCCGATGCACTGGTCTCGCCTCGTCGATGCGCCGCTGGTCCTGCTCATCGCCCTGTTCACGCCCTTCGTCCATGGGACCGCCCCCTTCTGGGCGGCCTTCGTCTGGCCACTGCTGGTGCTTCTGGCAACGGTGGCGCTGCTGGCCGAACTGACCGAGCGCCTGGCCGGCCCCGCCGCCCGCCTGCCGGCGCTGGGCCTGCTGGCCATGGCTATCGCCATCTATACCGAATTCATGCCCGGCCGGGTCGACCACCATAATGTCCAGATCGCCCTCACCCTGGCCCTGATCCTCGCCAGCCTCATGGGGCGCTATAGCATCGGCTGGGCCATTGCTGCCGGCCTCATCGCCGCCACCGGTCTCGCCATCGGCACCGAAGTTCTGCCCTCGGTCATTGCTGCGCTCATCTGCTTTGCCCTTTATTGGCTGGTCGAGCCCCAGCGCGGCCGGCCGCAGCTCCTTGCCTTCGCCGCCAGCTTCCCGGCCGCCCTGCTGCTGCATCTGTTGGCGTCCGGCCCCGTGCAGGCCTGGCTGGCGCCGGCCTGCGACGCGCTGTCGGCCACCTATGTCGTGGCTGGCACCTGCTACGGCCTCGCCATGCTGGCCGCCGTGCTGGCTGGCCCCTTCCTGCGTCATGCGGCAGCCCGGCTGGGCGTGCTGGCACTGCTCGCTGTCCTGTCGCTTGCTGTGGTACTGTGGCTCTTTCCCGAATGCCGCAATGGGCCCTACGGCAATCTCGATCCGGATCTGGCCAATATCCTGTTGTCCGAAATCGGCGAGGCGCAGCCGATCTGGATCTGGGGCAGCCAGATGCGGGCGCAGGTCGCCCTGCTCGTCATGCCGGTGCTGGGCATGGCCGCCGTATTGCTGGTGACCACGCTGGCGCCCGCCGATCAGCGCTGGCGCTGGCTGGTGCTGGCCGGCTTCTGCCTGGCCCTGTTCGCCGTCTTCTGCCTGCAGGTGCGTGGATTTCGCCTGCTCAGCATTGCCATCCTGCCGGGTCCCGCATGGCTGGTCTGGCGTGTCTGGACCTGGTTTCAATCCCGCCAGACGCTCGCTGCGGCCGCCCAGGCCGGAGTGACCGTGCTGGCCTTCATGAGTGCGGCCCACTGGACGCTGTTCACCTATGCCTATGCCATGTTCGCACCGGTGCCGCCCGCCACCGACACGAATAGTTGGGAGGCCTGCCTCGAACGGCCCGCCTACCAATCCCTGGCCGCCCTGCCGCCGGGCCGATTGATGTCTTTCCTGCTGATCGGCCCGCAATTGCTGCTCGAGACGCCCCATTCCATCGTCTCGGCCGGCTATCACCGCAACGAATCCGGCCTGCGCGACATGGTGCGATTCTATGCCGGCGGCGAGGCCGAAGCGCGGGCCGTGGCCAGCGAGCGGGATCTTGATTACCTGGTGTTCTGCCGCGGCCTGCCGGCCAGTCTGGCGCTCCATGACGTTCCCGATTTCGAGGGCCTCTCCTGGTCCTGGCTGGTTCCCGTCAGCCCGCCCGACGCCGTCATCCAGATCTACGCCATCGACCTCGCCCGTTAGGATCGAGGCCGGCCGTCACCCCGCCGCGAAGCTTGAGCTGGTGTCCTGCGGTCGCACTAGGCCCGCCGTCCGCCAGGCCGCCAAAAAGGCCAGGGCCGCCATGGCCGCGCCCAGCACGAAGACAGGAGTGATCGCCTGCTGAATCGCGGCGGCGCCGGTCGCCGTGGCATAGCCCGCGCCATTGGCCGCTACCCCAGCCAGCGCCGCGCCGATGGCATTGCCCGCCGATTGCGTGGTCGGAATCAGGGCCGAGGTACGATCGCGGTCGGCATCGCTCGAGGCTTCCATCAGCGTCAGGTTGAGATAGCCGTTGGAAATGCCGAACCCGGCGCCGATCGCCAGTTGCGCCACCAGCAGCACGGCCAATTGTCCGGTCAGCAGCCCCGTCAACACGCCGAGCAGCCCCAGCGACAGCAGGGCCGGCCCGGTGCGGATCAGCACCTTGCGGGTCTCGCGCTGGCGCACATTGGCCACGACGATTGCCGACAGGCTCCAGGCCACCGCCATCACCGCGCCGATGCCGCCCGCCAGCGTCGGGCCATAGCCCCATAGCTGTTGCACCAGGAGCACCAGATAGACCGCCGAGGTTGCGCCGGCCACCGGCATCAGCAGTGCCACCCACAGACCGCTACCCACTGTCGTGTCGGGCCAGAAGGCGCCGGTCGGCATCAGTCGCGTCCGGCTGCGCCGGTCGAGCTGTACTGCGCCCACCAGCATCGCTGCTGCGCCTGCCAGCAGCCCCGTAGCCTGCAGCGGCGGCGCGATGCCGGCCAGCGCCACCAGCATGATGCCGCCCCCGATAACCACCAGCCGGATCCCCGGAAAGCCAGGGCTCTCCACCACATCGTTCGATTTGCCTGGCACGCGAAACGCCACCATCGCCGCAAAGATCAGCACCACCGGCACATTGATCAGGAATGCCGCCCGCCACGACACGAGCTCGGTCAAGAGGCCCGCCAGCACCGGGCCGCCAAATGCCGCCACGGCCCAGATCACCGCCTGCATGCCGAACACCTTGGGCACCAGACGCGAGGGAAACAGTTCCGGAATCAGCGCAAAGCAGATTGCCGCCACTACCCCTTCGCCCAGCCCCTGAAACGAACGGCCGATCAACACCTCGGTCATGCTCGAGGCATTGGCCGCAATCAGCGTTCCCACCAGGAATACCCCGCCCGACACAATCAGCGCCATGCGCGAGCCCAGCCGCTGCTTGAGCAGGGCGGCCCCGGCCCCACCCATGATGGCAAGGACCAGATAGAGCGTCAGTGCCCACGAAATCAGCGCCACCCCGCCCAGCTGCTGCACTGCCGTTGGCAGCGCCACCGATGCCAGAAAGGCATTGAACGCAAACAGCGCCACACCCAGGCACAGGATCAGCGTGACCGTCGCATAGCGCGGCGTGAAGATTTCGGCCCAACTGCCACTTTGCGAATCCGACATGATGAAATCCATAATTAAAAAAGAACTAGCTTGTTATATTCTGTCCGGTGCAAAAGCAATGCGCTTGTGAGGCGGCTGCAAACGCCCCAAGGTCTCCGTCCAGTTTCCACACCATTTTAACCCGCTCTGGTGCACCCTGCTGCCTCCCACGCCCAGGATATTCCCTTGATCAGCCAGACTTCCGCCCGCCGCGGCCCTGATCTTCGTCTCCTTGCCCTGGTCTTCCTGGCGGCGGTGACCATCCTGCTGGTCCGCACACTCTATGGCCGCAACGGCATGCCCTACTTCGCCGATACCGACGACGCCATGCGCATGGTCATGGTGCGCGATTTCCTCGGCGGGCAGGGCTGGTACGATCTCACCGCCCATCGCCTCAATACGCCCTGGGGCGCCGAACTGCATTGGTCGCGCCTGGTGGACCTGCCTCTGGCCTTGCTAGTCATGGCCTTCACCCCGCTACTGGGCATGGATGGCGCGCTTGTCGCGGCCGGTTATGTCTGGCCCATGCTGTTGCTCGCCCTGCTGCTCTGGGTCAGTGCGCTGTTGGCGCATCGCCTCGTCGGCCCGGATGGCGTGCTTCCCGCTCTGGTCCTGCCGGTGCTTAGCCCCGCCATCACCGCCGAGTTCACACCCGGCCGGGTCGATCATCACAACGTCATCATCCTGCTCACCCTGGCCATGGTCTGGACCGGCATCGAGGCCCTGCGCCGGCCGCGCTTTGCGCTGCTGTGCGGCCTTTGTGCCGCCACCGCCCTCGCCATCGCCACCGAAGCGCTCCCCACCATTGCCGCAGCCATCCTCGTCATGGGGCTGGCCTGGGTGTTCGATACTGCCCGCGCCAGTGCCATGCGGGGTTTCGGCCTCGCCTTCGCGCTCGGTTCCGTCGTCCACCTCGCCATCTTCCGCCCGCCCGCCCGCTGGCTGGAGGCGGCCTGCGACGTCATCTCGCCAGTCTACGTGGCCGTGGCCCTTGTCGTCGGCGCCGTCTTCACCCTTGCCAGCCTGATGCCGCCGCGCGACGCCTGGCAGCGCTTCCTGCTGCTGGCTGTTCTGGGTCTCGCCGGCCTGGCTTTGGTCGTCATGGCCTATCCGCAATGCCTCGGCGGCCCCTATGGCAATCTCGATCCCTGGCTGCAGGCCAACTGGATCGCCGCCATCGTCGAGGCGCGGCCCTGGTTTAACAATCTGTTCGAACTGCCGGCCTATGCCATGGCCGTCGGCGTGCCTGTCCTGCTCGGCGCCATCGTGGTGCTCTGGCGCTTGTGGCGGGTGCGCGAGGGCCGCGCCGAATGGGCAGCTCTACTGGTGTTTCTGGGTCTCACCGCCGTTGTCATGCTGGCCCAGGTGCGCGGCGCCCGCCTCGCGGTCATGCCCGCCATGCCGGCCGCCGCTTGGCTCATCGTCACCGCCCGCCAGCGCTATCTTGCCGCCCCGCGCGTCCCCGCCATTGCCGGCCTCGTGCTGAGCTGGCTGGCCTTTTCCGGGGTCGTGCTGTCGCTGCTGGTGACGGCACTGGTCAATGTCGTGCCCAGCCGCGCCCAGACCGTGTCCGAGGTCCGCGCCAGCAAGGAGCCCTGCCTGGTTCCCGCCGCCTTTGCCGATCTGGCGGCACTGCCGCCCGAGCGCGTCATGAGTCCCATCGATCTGGGCGCGCACCTGCTGCTATATACCCCGCATGAAGTGGTCGCCGCCCCCTATCACCGAAACCAGCAGGGCGTGTTGGACGCCTTCCACTTCTTCAACGACCCCATCGCCGATGCCCGCGCCATTCTCGATGCCCGCGGAATTGGCCTCGTCGTGCTCTGCCCCGGCATGCCCGAACTCCAGGGCATCTCAGGCAAGGCCGAAGACAGCTTCGTCAACCTCTATGCCGCCGGCACCCTCCCGGCCTGGCTCGCCGATGTCAGCCTGCCCGACGGCGCGCTTAGGGTCTTCGCCGTGCTGCCCGAGTAAACGGTCCGCAAATGCGAAAACGCCGACCCGGTGATCCGGATCGGCGTTTTCCATCATTCATTGGTTGTTCACAGTGGTGACTATTCTGCGGCAGCCGTCACCCCCAGCCCGATCGGGCAGGAGACCCCGGTGCCGGCCAGCCCGCAATAACCGCGCGGATTTTTGGCCAGATACTGCTGGTGATAAGTCTCGGCATAGAAGAACTCGGCAGCCGGGGATATCTCGGTGGTGATTCGCCCAAGCCCCCTGGCGCTCAGCGCTGCCTGATAGGCCTGCCGGCTCTGCTCCACCACCGCAGCCTGTTCGGGCGTGGTGGTATAGATGGCCGAGCGATACTGCGTGCCCACATCATTGCCCTGGCGCATGCCCTGGGTCGGGTCATGCTCTTCCCAGAAGCTCCTGAGCAGCTTTTCGAGGCTGATCTGGCTGGGGTCATAGACCACCTTCACCGCCTCGGTATGGCCAGTGCGGCCCGAGCAGACCTCTTCATAGCTTGGGTTTGGCGTCGCCCCACCCTGGTAGCCGACGGCGGTGACGATTACCCCCGGCAATTGCCAGAACAGGCGCTCCGCACCCCAGAAACAGCCCAGCGCGAAATAGACGATTTCGGCGCCGACGGGGTAGGGACCCTTCAGATTCTGGCCGTTGACGAAGTGCTCGCTGGTCACGACCATCTCGGTGTTGCGGCCGGGCAGGGCCTCGGCAGCATTGGGAATGCTGGTGGGTTTGGATTTGAAGAACATGTCGCATCTTCCTTTCACAGCACTATTCGCAGGCGCCGCCGGCCGGGTTACAGGCGTTGATCAGATCTGGTCCTGCCGCAGGAAACGTTCCCGCCGCGGTGCCCGCCCCAGCAGCGCCAGCACTATTCCCGGCACGCCGAACACGGCAAAGGCCGGATAGCCCAGCGCGGCCTTGAGCGCGGCATCCAGCAGGTCGGCAAAGAACCGGCTCTCGAAAAACCCCGCCACTGCGACGAGGCTCGGCGGATGCAGATGCGTCCACAAATCCGCCAGGCTCGTAAAGACCAGGGCGTTGGCACCAAGCGATTTGGTGCCATCGACAACAAGCAAAACCAGCGCCAGGCCGATCAGCCAGGTGCCCAATATTCTCAAGATCAGCCGCATTCCCATTCCCTGTGCTGACGGGGATAAGTTGAGGCTGGCCCACCCGTTCCGCCCCGTGCACAAGTTTGTTTGTGCCATGCCGGGCGGCTCGCTCACAAGATGGGAAGCCCCTGCCGCAAAAACAATCGTCATCCCGGCGTCGTGATCCCTTGCGCCCAAGGCGGCGATAAGTATATTGCGCCTCGCTCGCGTCGGCTTTACCGCCGGCCCCTCCGGCCCTTCCAGCCCGGGGATAAGGCGATGCGGAGAGATGGCCGAGTGGTCGAAGGCGCACGCCTGGAAAGTGTGTAGGCGGGGAACCGTCTCAAGGGTTCGAATCCCTTTCTCTCCGCCA
>NZ_JAKFDJ010000016.1:0-55144 GCF_036676215.1 Devosia sp.
GTCGGCTGGTTGGCGAGGATGACCCGTGGTTCGCGTTCGAGCACGCGCGCGAGGATGAGCTTCTGCACATTACCGCCCGAGAGGAGGCGTGCCTCAGCGTCAGGACCAGGGCAGCGAATGTCGTAATCGGCAATAGCGCTGGTGGCACGGGCCTGCATGGCCTTGCGGTCAAGCAAGCCGGCGCGGGAGAAGTTGCGGTTGCGGACTTGCTCGATGGCAATGTTGTCGGCGACGCTCATCGTGCCAACGACGCCGTCCTGCTGCCGGTCCTCGGGCATGCGCGCCACACCGGCGGCCACCATCACGCGGGGATCAGCCTGGATAACCGGCTTACCGTAGAGGCGCAGGGCGCCGGCGTCGGGAATGGCAAGGCCGGAAATCACCGCGGCGATACCCCCCTGCCCGTTGCCAGACACGCCAGCGAGACCGACGATCTCGCCGGCTCGAAGGCGGAAGCTGACATTGCGCAGGGATTGGCGCGTGGAGGACTGGCGCAGGTGGACCGCGTCGAATTCGAGCAGGACCTCTGCCGGATGGGCTTGCGTGCGGCTGATCTCGGCCACGGCCTTGCCCACCATAAGGTCGGCGATGGCGCGGCGGTCTGCATCTGCAGTGACCAGCTCGCCAGCCTTGCGACCGGCGCGCAGCACGAGGATGCGGTGGGACACCGAGAGCACTTCACCCAGCTTGTGCGAGATGAAGATGACGCCGAGGCCGCCCGCCGCCAGCCGGCGCAGCACGGCGAAGAGACCCTCGGATTCCTGCGGGGTCAGCACCGCGGTAGGCTCGTCGAGGATCAGCACGCGGACATTGCGATAGAGCGCCTTGAGGATCTCGACGCGCTGTTTCTCGCCCACAGTGAGAGCGGCAACCGGTCGGTCGAGATCGACCTCCAGCCCGCTTTCCGCGATGATCTGCCGGACTTTTCTGCGGGCCCCGGATTTGCCACCCAAAGCCAACAGGCCTTCGGTGCCGAGACGGATATTGTCGAGGCCGGAGAGATTTTCGGCGAGCGCGAAATGCTGGTGCACCATGCCGATACCGGCGGCAAGGGCCGCGCCAGGCGAGCCACTGGGCAGGGTATGCAACTGACCGTCCCCGGCCGCGACGTGCACCACGCCTTCGTCCTGTACGTAGTGGCCAAAGAGAATGTTCATCAGCGTGGTCTTGCCGGCGCCGTTCTCACCCAGCAGCGCCAGGATTTCGCCTCTACGGAGGCTGAGATCAATCCTGTCATTGGCCATGAGCTTGCCGAAGCGCTTGGTGATGCCCTCGAGCGAGAGCACGACATTCGCCTGCTGATGCTGCATGACTGCCCCGGAACGAAGTGAGCCGGGCACCAAAGGCGCCCGGCAGAAGACTACATGGTCGAAGACGGCTCGGCGTCGTTGATTTCGACCGTAAAGGCGCCGGATATGATCTCAGCTTCCTTTGCCTTGGCCGCAGCGACGACTTCGGCGCCTGCCAGCGCTTCGTCATAGACGGCGCTCGAACCGCCATGCTCCATGAAGGCGTAGATGCCGTAGTCGGAGGCGGCAAAGGTGCCGGCTTTCACGTCGGCAATGGCCTTGTCGATCATTGGCTCGCCATGCCAGAGCGCGCTGGCCAGGATGATGCCGGGATAATCGGCGGCCGTATCGATGACGTTACCGATGGCGAGGATACCGCGTTCCTTGGCGGCGTCGCTGACGCCGAAGCGCTCGGCATAGAGGATGTCGGCTCCCGCATCGACCATGGCGAAGGCGGCTTCCTTGGCCTTGGGTGGATCATACCAGGAGTTGATGAAGCTGACGGAGAACTTGACGTCCGGGTTCACCGACAGCGCGCCAGCCATGAAGGCGTTCATGAGCCGGTTCACTTCCGGAATGGCGTAGCCCCCGACCATGCCGATGACGTTCGACTCCGTCTTGCCGCCTGCCACCATGCCGGTGAGGTAGCTTGGCTCATGGATGAAATTGTCAAAGGTAGCAAAGTTCGGCTCAACCGGCGGCAGCGACGAGCCCATGAGGAACATGATCTCGGGGTATTCAGACGCCACAGCACGAGCCGGCTGTTCCACGCCAAAGGCCTCGCCGACCATGAGCTTGACGCCCTGCTCGGCATATTCGCGCATCACCCGCTCATAGTCGGTATTGGTGACGTTTTCGGAATAGACATATTCGATCTCGCCGCGGTCCTGCGCCGCGACCAGCGCGTTATGCAGACGGCTGGCCCATTGCTGCTCGACCGGCACCGTCCAAATCGCGGCGACTTTGGTCACATCCTGCGCAAGGCTCGCGCCCGACAGGGCCAGCGCCGTACCCAATGCCAGCGCCGACACAAAGGCGCGCCGTTTCATCATCATCTTCGTCATCAGCATTCCCATGATTGTACAAAAAAACGCCCAGAATTCCTCGCTGCCTATCTAGGAGGCAAGACTTGGCCGTTTGCAAGATCAAAAGCCGCTGCTTGCTTGCTGAACAAAAGGGGATCGAAATGACATCTCGTGCATTGACTTTGACCGCCGGACCTCCCTTCAGAAGCCTTTGCCACGCGAGTCATCTAATGCGCTAGGCACCGACCGTGGGGCTTGCCGGACGGCGCCGTGCCCATGTCAGCTACGTTGTCCACGAACTAGCTTCCAGGAGCAGGGCCGAGCCAGTGCTGGGGTCGCCCGCCTCGCGGCCGGGAGCAGGATCCCTCGGCGTAGCCGCGTCTGCAACTCCTACAGGAGATGACCATGACAGAAGCTGTTTCCATTACGAGACGACATGTCGTCGCCGGGTTGACCCTGACTGCCGCCTCGGTGGCGGCACTATCGGTGGCGGGACGATCCACCGGCGCACTCGCGCAGGACAAGCCCCTCTATGAGCGGCTGGGCGGGGTATTCGCCATTGCCGCTGTGGTCGACCACTTCAGCGATGCTGTCGTCGCCAACCCGATCGTCGGGCAGAACTCGGAGAACCCACAGCTCAAGGAATGGCACACCAGCAATCTGGGAAGATTGCCGGGTCTCAAATTCATGCGAACGCTCTGGGTCTGCGAGGTTTCGGGCGGCCCGTTCCAGTTCTCGCCCACCAAGCCCGGCTCAACCCCGCTCGGCCTCGAGGAAGCCCACCGCGACCTCAAGATTTCGCCCGCGGAATTCGACGAGGTTGCCGCCGAACTCGGCCGGACGCTCGACTTCTTTGAAGTCCCGGAGGCGGAAAAGAACGAAGTGCTCGGCGCCTTTGCTGCGCACAAGGACGAAGTCACCGCCGGCTACGTCGCCAGCTAGAGTGCCGCTCGCCTCGCGTCGTCGGTACTGATGTCCCTACCCCCTGGCGCCTCCGCGACACGGGGTACGACTTACTGCGCCATTCTGGACACGCCCGTCGTCACGACTAAGGTTACAGTGCGGCCGAAGGCAACACTGTCGCCCACGGGCGCCTATGCCGTTCGCGGACGCAGCATCTCGAATAGGCTGGAGGCCTGTTCCGTCGCCGGAAACCAAGTCGGTCGGCAATGAAGTGCCTAGCGGATCGCCACGATCTCAACCTCGCGGCCGCCCACGCTCACCTCGTCGCCCACGACCTTCCCCATCATCGCGCGCGCAATCGGGGAGGCAAACGAGATCGAGCCGACCTTGGGATTCGCCTCGTCCTCACCGACGATGGCGTAGGTCTGCACCCGCCCGTCATCGCGAGTGAAGGTCACCGTGCTGCCGAAGGCAACAACCTCATTCGTCGCGGGCGGTGGAATGAGTTGGGCGGTGCGGACGCGTTCGGCGAAATAGCGCAGGTCGCGCAGCGGGCCGGCGGCCTGGCGGCGCTTTTCGTTGACGTCCTCGATCAGCATGGCGGCCTCATAGGCGTCACGCGCCGCGGCGAGCTGCCGTTCCAGGGCGGCAAGGCCTGCCGCCGTGACGAGGTTTGGTTCGGTCGAGATCGGCCGGTCGGGCAGCAGGGTCTCCGCCGCCGTTTCGGCACTGTCTTCCTTGGTGAAAGCGACGCTCACTGCAATCTCCGTCTCGACGCGGCGCCGATCGCGCCCTCAGCGGCATAATACCAATCGTCCGCTGCATGCAAATGCGCGCCAGACAAACCTATCCTCCCCGCCGACAAGCAGCCAGCGGGGATGCAGGTGCATGCAATCCGGGAGGGCTCACGCCGCCTTGACGATCTCGACAAGTTCGACGTCGAAGACCAGGTCCTTGCCGGCCAGCGGGTGGTTGGCGTCGACCTTGACGCTGGCGTCGTCGATTCCCACCACCGTGATCGGCAGCACGCCGCCATCGGCAGTGCGGGCCTGCAGCTGCGTGCCCACGCGCACGTCGATGCCGGAGGGCACCTTGGCGCGGTCTAGCGTCTGGATCGCCTCGGGGCGATGGGGGCCATAGGCCTGGTCGCAGGGAATGGTCACCGTGCTCTTGCTGCCCGGCTCCATGCCGGCAACATGGGCCTCGAGGCCCTTGATCACCTGACCGAGCCCGATGGTGAATTCCAGCGGCTCCTTGCCGGTCGAGGAATCGAACTGGGTGCCGTTGGTCAGGCGCCCGGTATAATTGATGCGTACGACGTCGCCCATCTTGGCTTCAGTCATGGCTGTTTCCTTCTGAGATTGTGGGCGTGGAACAGGCTGCCCAATCTAGGTAGGCCGCACGGCAAAGCGCGCGACAGCGATGGGTCAATGTAGGGACTGAGGCCGGTATGTAAACCTTTGGGGCGAAAAAGCTGGCCGGCAGCGCCATTCGATTTGGGGTATCTATAATATTCCTTGACAAGCATATTCCTTGTTTGGAATATATGGCCATGTCCATTTTCACCGCCATATCCGACCCCGTTCGCCGCGACATTCTTGCCCTCCTGCGGGACGGCGAGCAGCCCGCCGGCGCTTTGGTCGACACGCTCGCCTTGCCCCAGCCGAACGTTTCCAAGCACCTCAAGGCCCTGCATACGGCCGGGCTGGTGCGGATCCGGATCGATGGTCCGCGCCGCCTCTACAGCCTCGACACGGCGCCGCTGGCGGAGCTCGACGAATGGCTTGCCCCCTATCGGGCCTTCTGGGCCGGCAAGCTCGATGCCCTGGGCGACCACCTCAGCAGGAGTGATTGATATGGCGGCCAGCGAAGATCTCGGCACCTTCGAGCGCCAGGGCGAGCATATCGATGTCCGCTTCGAGCGTCACTATCCGCGCCCGGTCGAGACGGTGTGGAGCGCGCTGACCGATCCGGCGCGCCTCGCCGACTGGATGGGTGCCTCCCTTGTGGAGCCGCGCGTCGGGGGTCGCTTCGAGTTGATGGTTGACGGGTCGCACCCGATGACGGGCCGCGTGCGCGTCTGGGAGCCGCCGCATGTGCTGGAGTTCAGCTGGTCCAATACCCATGCCCCCGACTCCGTGGTGCGCTACGAGCTGGAACAGCAGGGCGGCACCACCCGCCTGGTCTTCACCCACCAGGGCATGCCCTATGCCAATAGCGCACTGATGCTGCCCGGGTGGCACGATTTCCTGGCCCATCTGGGCCGCCTGCTCGACGGGTCGGCCCCGCCGGTCGACCTCAATGGTTGGCGCAGGATGCAGGCAGTCTATGTCGATCACTACAAGCTCGACGGCGTAAGGCTCACACCCTAGCCGAACACCGACAATCACCCGAAATGCCAGACCCGGCGCATGCGGCGCCGGCAATGGCTGGACTATGCCTCAAACCGGAGAAAGCCCATGAACGATCTCAGCTATACCACCCGTTTCACCGTCCCCCAGAGCCCCGCCGAAGCCTACGCCGCCATCATCAATGTGCGCGGCTGGTGGTCCGAGAATATCAACGGCCCCACCGACAGGGCGGGCGAAGCATTCGACTACCGGTTCCGGGATGTGCATCGCTGCCGCATCGAAGTCACAGGCCTGGTTCCAGCCAGCAAGGTGACCTGGCACGTCCTCGACAATTACTTCAATTTCACGGCCGACAAGAGCGAATGGACGGGCACCGACATCGTCTTCGACATTTCGAGCACGCCGGAAGGCACTCAGGTCACCTTCACCCATATCGGCCTGGTGCCGGATTACGAGTGCTTCGACATCTGCTCGGACGGCTGGGGCACCTATATCCGCGGCAGTCTGCAGGCGCTGATCATCACTGGCCAAGGCCACCCCAATGTCGGCGAGCCGCTCAACGACAGAGAACGGTCGCTGACGGCGTGACCGCATTGGCTTGAAACCCGGCGCCCGCCTGTCGCGGCACGCTCATCCCAGCGTGATCGATCCCGGCGCGGCCGTCTCGGTCCGCAACGGGATGCAGAGGGGCCGGCCATGCACCGGATCGGTGATGATGCGGCAGCGCACGTCGAACACGCTGGCAATGGTATCCTCGGTCATCAATTGCTCGGGCGTGCCGGCGGCGGCGATGACGCCGTCGCGCAGGAAGACCAAGTGATCGGCATAGCGCGCCGCCAGATTGAGATCATGCAGCACCAGGACCACGGTGCGGCCGAATTCGTCGCGCAGCTGGCGCACCAGATCGAGGCAATCGAGCTGATGGGCCATGTCGAGATGATTGACCGGCTCGTCGAGACAGACGACGTCGGTCTGCTGGGCCAGCACCATGGCGATCCAGACGCGCTGCAACTGCCCACCCGACAGCGAGCCCAGGCGGCGCTCGCGCAGATGGGCCACGCGGGTGCCGGCCATGGCCAGTTCCAGCGCCTCACCATCGTCGCGGCTCCAGGGCTGCAACATGGACTGATGCGGATAGCGGCCGAGCCGAACCAGTTCTTCCACCGTCATGTCTTCGGGTGCCGAAGGGCTCTGCGCCAGAAGGCCGATCTGGCGGGCCAGCGCCTTGTCGCCAAGGCGGGCGATATCGACCTCCTCGAGCAGGATATGGCCGCTGGTCGGCTTGTGCAGCCGCCGAAGCGCCCGCAGCAGAGTGGATTTGCCGCAGCCATTGGGTCCGGCCAGCACCGTGATCTTGCCCCGCTCGATGGGCAGCGACAGGGCCTTCAGCACGCTCAGATTGCCGTAGCCCAGGCTGAGGTCTCGCACCTCTATGCGATAAGGGGAGCCGTTATCCGTCATGGCGTTGCTTGCCCATCAGCAGGAACAGGAAATAGGGGGCGCCAATGATCGCGGTCACCGTGCCGGCCGGAACCTCGATCGGCGCGAACAGGACCCGCACGATGAGATCGGCGCCCACCAGCATGATGGCGCCGAGCAGAAAGCTGCCAACCAGGCCCGCGAAGATGTTGCGCCCCACCAGGAGCCGCGCCAGATGCGGTGCCATCAGGCCGATAAAGCCGACGCCACCGACAAAGGCCACCGACAGCGCAGTCAGCGCCGCCGCCAGCGCGAAGATCAGGATGCGAAAGAGTGGCAGGTCCAGCCCGATGCCGCGCGCCGAGACCTCGTCGAGATCGGCCGGCGGCAGCTTGCGCCCTGCCGCCAGCACCAGCAGCATGATCGGCACCATGGCAATGGCAGTAATCTGGATTTCGCCCCAGTTGACCTCGTTGACGGCCCCCGCCAGCCAGCGCGCCGCCTGGCTGGTCTGATAGATCGGCCCGATCAGCATCAGGATCATGGTGAGCGACTTGGCGACGGCCGCCACGGCAATGCCGAACAGCAGCAGCCGGATTGCCGACGAGGCCTGCCGGCCGGACAGGATGAAGACCAGGCTGATCGCCACCAGCGCGCCGATCGTCGCCGCGACGGGCTGATAGGCGATAGAGGTCACCAGCGCATTGGATTCGTTGGAGAGCGCGGCCAGGAAAATGACCACGCCCAGCGCCGCGCCATCGATGACCCCCAGCACGCCGGGCGAGGCCAGCGAATTGCGGGTGATCTTCTGCAGCAGGAAACCGGCCACTGCCATGCCCCCGCCGGCCAGGATGGCAATGGCAACGCGCGGCAGGCGCAGCTGCAGGACGATGATCTGCTGTGTCCTGTCACCCGCCCCCAGGATGACGCCGGCCACTTGGTCAAGCGCGATCCAGGTCGACCCGAAGGCCACCCCGCTCAGCGCCAGCAGCACGAAGGCAAGGCCCATTATGGCCAGGGCCACCGGCGTCCGTATCGTCGCGACGGTATTGGGCAGGCCGCTCATGCCGCCCTCCGCTTCAACAGCACCAGCAGCACCAGACCGCCGACAACCGCGGTGATCGCGCCCACCGGGGCTTCGGTGGGGTAGATGACGAAGCGGGCCGCCACATCCGCCAGGGTCGCGTAGATGGCCCCGATCAGTGCCGCCACCGGGATCAGCCTTCCGTGGCGCAACCCCACGAGCCAGCGCGCCGCATGGGGCACCACCAGCCCCACAAAGCCCACCGGCCCCGCCATGGCCACGGCGGCGCCGGTCAGCAGCGATACCGCGACAAAGCTGCCGCCCCTGACCAGGAATAGCGGCACCCCAAGGCCCGTAGCGGTGGAATCATCGGCCTGCAGCGCATCGAGCTGCCGTGCCAGCAGCAGCGCGAGGATGACGCCAAGCCCGATGATGGGCGCCCCGGTCTGCGCCAGCGCCATCGGGCGGTCGACAAAGGCACCCGACAGCCAGAACAGCAATTGTTGCAGTTGAGCCTCGTTGGTGGTCAGCACCACTTCCACCAGGGAATGACCAAGCCCGGCAATGGTCACGCCAATCAGCACGATGCGAAGGGGTGAAAGCCCTCCAGCCCCCGCCGCGATGGCAAAGACCAGCAGGCTCGCGGCCAGCGCACCAAGCGCCGCAGCCAAAGACAGGCCCACAAGCGAGCCGATACCCAGCCAGAAGCTGGCAATGACCACGCCGAGCGAGGCCCCTGCATTGAGTCCAAGTGTGTCGGGAGAGGCGATGCGATTGCGCGACAACGTCTGCACGATCACCCCGGCCACGCCCAGGCCCGCCCCGACCAGCGGCGCAATGATCGCCCGCGGCAGCCGCAAATTGGCAATGACCACCGCCGTCTCCGAACCATCGAAGGCGACGAGCGTGGCCCAGACCTGATCGAGGCCGTAGAGCCGGTATCCAAGCGTCATGCTGACCAGCAGCACGCAGCATAGCGCGGTGCCCAGCCCGGCATAGATGGCTGGCATTGGCAGAGCTTGCCGGGTTGAGGGAATGAAAGTCAGGACAGGCTCGTAATGTTGATATTGACAGTCCGGATAAAGTCTGGTGATTGCCCAAATCATTCATGATGACTCTTGTCAAGTTAGAGGATGCGATGCGCACCATTCAGACTGTCCTGACCGCCGCGACGGTCGCGTTTGCCCTGGCGCTGGCTCCGGCGGTCGTAGCGCGCGAAGTGATCCACTCCATGGGCACGGCCGACGTGCCGGATGCGCCACAGCGAGTGGTCGTCCTGACCAACGAAGGAACGGAAGCGCTGCTGGCTGTCGGCATTACACCGGTCGGCGCCGTGCGTTCCTGGCTGGGTGATCCCTGGTACGACCACATTGCCGTGCAGATGGCCGATGTGACCGTGCTGGGCGAGGAATCCGCGGTCGATCTCGAATTGCTGGCTGCTCTTGAGCCAGACCTCATCATCGGCACCATGATCCGACATGAAAAGATCTACGAGCAGCTCTCGGCCATCGCGCCGACCGTGATTTCGGAACGCCTGCGCGGCGACTGGAAGGTCAACATGGCGCTCTACGCGGAAGCGGTGGGCAAGACGGCGGAAGCCGAGGCAGCCTTTGCTGCCTATGACGCACGCGTCGCGGCGATTAGCGACCAGCTGGGCGAGGCCAAGGCCGAGCAGATTTCGCTGGTGCGCTTCATGTCTGGCCGCACCCGCATTTATCTCAAGGATACTTTCGCCGGGACCGTGCTGGGCCAGATCGGCTTTGCCCGCCCGACCAATCAGGATCGCGATGAATTCGCCGACGAAGTGACCAAGGAACGCATCCCCGAATTCGGCGGCGATCGCCTGTTCTACTACGTCTATGAGACCGGCGATGGCGCGGCCGACAGCGCCGCTGCCGAATGGATGGCCGATCCGCTCTGGGCCGCCCTTCCCGTGGTGCAGGCCGGCAAGGCGCAGCCCGTGTCGGACGCCATCTGGAACACCGCGGGCGGCATCATCGCTGCCAATGTCATGCTGGACGATATCGAAACCATCTACGGGCTGACGCCCACCCGCTGACCATCGCAACCGGGCTGGCATTGCCGGCCCGGTTCTTTTTTCACTCCAGACGAGATTGCCCGATGTTCAGAATGATCCTTGCCGCCGCCCTGACGGGCTCGACCCTTGCCCTCGGCCTTGCCGGCGTCGCGAATGCGCGCGAGATCACCCACGCCATGGGCGTGACCGAGGTGCCCGACGCGCCGCTGCGCGTGGTGATTCTGACCAATGAGGGTACCGAAGCGCTGCTGCATCTTGGTGTGCATCCGGTGGCCGCGGCGCAGTCCTGGGAGGGCAATCCGTTCTATCCGCACCTGGCAGACCAACTCGGCGACGCGGTGTCACTCGGTACGGAAACGGCGATCAACCTGGAAATGTTGGCCGCGCTTGAGCCCGACCTGATCATCGGCACCAAGGTGCGCCAGGAAAAGATCTATCCGCAGCTCTCGGCCATTGCACCGACGGTGATGTCGGAGACCATCGGTTCTGCCTGGCTGGACAATTATCAGTTCTATGGCGAGGTGCTGGGGCTCGGCGACGAGGCGAAAGCCAATGTCGCGGCGCTCGAAGCCCATGCCAACGCACTTGCCACGGCCATCGGTGACGCCACCAGTGAGACTATCTCGCTGGTGCGGTTCGCGCCCGGCCGGACCCGAATTTATTCGGACCATTCCTTCCCCGGTGTGGTGCTCGATCTGGTGGGCTTTGCGCGGCCGCCGCTGCAGCGCAGCGAGGAGACCTTCGTGCAGATCGGCAGGGAGCGCATTCCGGAGATGGCGGGCGACCGCATCTTCTACTTTGCCGCCGACGCCGACGATGCGGAATCGCTGACCAATCTGGAAGAGTGGCTCAACGATCCGCTCTGGCTGGTCCTGCCGGCCGTGGAGGCTGGCAAGGCGACACGCGTCGAGGAACTGGCCTGGAACCTGGGTGGTGGCATTTATAGCGCCTACATGATGCTCGACGACATCGCCGAGATCTATGGCGTGCCGGCGCCCGCAGCCGACTGATCGGTTCCAAGGATGCGCGCCGGACAGGTTTTCTGCACCGATTTCGCCCTCGCCCAGAAGGAGCCGCTAGCCGGCACCGGGGCGATGGCCGAGCGCCATCTGTTCATACGCTGGCCGAAGGGCAAATGGCGCCGGCCGCGCTATGAATCGGCCGGCATGGACGCGGCGTTGCAGCAGGCAATCCACCAATCCTATGGTCCGGGCCGCTATGTGGGCCTGCTCGAAAGCGATGGCCAGCCCGATCTGCAACTGGTGTCATTTCCCGACGGCCGCACGGCCTTGCCGTCGAGCCAGCAGGAGGCCGCCGGGCTGATCCGCGCCTGGGCAGGCGGCACCGCTCTCGAGGGCCCCGCTCTGCCCCGGCCGGTGATCCTTTGCTGCACCGACGCCAAGGTCAATGCCTGCTGCGCCCTCTATGGCTTCCCGATCTACAAGGCATTGCGCGAACAGGCTGGCGGCTTTGGCTTTGACGTGATGCAGTGCACCCACTTTGGCGGGTGCCATTTCGCGCCATCGCTGATCGTGATGCCGCAGCGCTCGCGCTACGGCCGTCTGACACCAGCCGATATTCCCGCTTTCCTCGCGTCCATCGCCGCCGGCGACTATTATCTTCCCGCCTTCAAGGGGCGCCCCGACCTCAGCGAAATCGACCAATGCGTCGAGATTGCCGCAGCGCAATGGGCCGAGGCACAGGGCTACCGTCAACGCGACATCCGACTGCTGGGCCCCGCGCTCGATACGCCCACAGGCGCAACCGCCCATGCCCAGGCAGGACCGGCACGTCTGCGCGTCGAGCTGCAGCAGCAGAGCTTTCACGTGCACGGCACCTGTCGGTCGGTCGCGGAAGACGATGGCAAGATAGTGTTGCGCTGGGTGGTCACCTCGATCGCCGAGACGACGGAGCTAGGGCTGGCCTAGTGCCCGCCAAAAAATCTGCTTGCCCATGTCGATCCGGCACGGCCTCATCCGTCTAGAGGATGACAACCTCAGGGGACGTGAAAAATGGATACGCGATATGGTTGGGTCATCGTTGCCACGGGCGCGCTGATCACCTGTGTGGCCTTCGGCGCCATGTTTGCCTTGCCGGTCTATCTGCAACCCATGGCCGACGACACCGGCTGGACGCGCGCCGGCATTTCCGGCGCCATGACCGTGGGCTTCATTGTCATGGGCGTCGCCGGCTTCGGCTGGGGCACGCTCAGCGACCGCATCGGCGCCAGACCGGTGGTGCTGGTTGCCTCAATCCTGCTTGGATGCGGCCTGTTCCTCGCCAGCCGCGCCACCGACCTGCTGCAATTCCAGCTCGCCTATGGCGGACTGATCGGCGCGGCCGGCGGCGCCTATTTCGCGCCGCTGATCTCCACCACCCTCGCCTGGTTCGACAAGAACCGCAGCCTTGCGGTCTCGCTGGTGTCGATCGGCGCCGGTGTTGCTCCCATGGTCGTCACGCCGCTGGCCAGCGTGTTGATCGAGGCCTATGGCTGGCGCAGCGCCATGCTGATGATCGCCATCGGCGCCTGGGCGATCCTGATCCCGGCCAGCTTCCTCATCCGCCGCGCTCCCGAGGCCCTCAACGTACCGGCGCCCGCGGACGCTACGGAGCAGACAGCCCGCCCGGCATCGGTCTTCGCTGCGCTGCGCACGCCACAATTCGCCGTGCTCGCTCTGGTATTCTTCCTCTGCTGCGGCGCCCATTCCGGGCCGATCTTCCACACCGTCAGCTACGCCATGATCTGCGGCGCCTCGGCGCTCGCGGCCGCCAGTATCTACAGTGTGGAAGGCGTCGCCGGACTGTTCGGGCGGCTCATATTCGGCCTGCTGGCCGACCGGATTGGCGTCAAGCGCGTCATTATCGGCGGGCTGGTGCTGCAGGCCGCCGGCATCTACACCTACATTTACGTCACCCAACTCACCGAGTTCTACATGCTCGCCGCGGTGCTGGGCATGGCCTATGGCGGCGTCATGCCGCTCTATGCCGTACTGGCCCGAGACTATTTCGAGCCGCAGGTCATGGGCATGGTGCTGGGCGGCATCACCATGACCTCGTCGATCGGCATGGCCTTCGGCCCGGTTGGTGGCGGCTGGATCTTCGATACGTTCGGGGATTACCACTGGCTCTATGTCAGCTCGGCCGCCATTGGCATCGCCGCAGCCGCCATGGCACTGGCCTTCCCGCGGCCGCAGGGTGAGGTGGGGAAGCTGCAACCCGCGTAGAGAGCGGCGGCGCTAGGCCGGGCTTTCCGCCGCTGCTTCGCCGGCGTCAGCGGGAGCCCGGGCATAGGCCGCCGACAGTTCGCGGTAATGGCGCGAATTGAGCGCCAGAATGGTCACGCCGACGCCGACAAAGCCGGCGACGGTAAAGACCAGCGCGATACCCCGATCGGGCCCGGTGCCGAACCAGCCGCCGATGGCATCGGCACCGGCCCCATCGGTCATGAAGGGAATGACGATGAATTGCGTCAGCGGCCCGATCAGGAACGCGGTCAGCGGCGAGGCCGCCTGCTCGATCGATTGGGCAAAGCCGAAAACACGGCCCTGGCGCTCGAGCGGCACGACCTTTTGCAGCGTCGTATGTTCCGCCGCCTCGGCATAGGGCCCCAGCAGCATCCAGATAAAACACCCGCCCGCCAGCAGCCAGAAGGAAGGCTGGATCGTGAACACGCAACACACCGACCAGGTAATAAGATTGACCAGCAGCAGCGTGCGCAGCGGATTCCTGCCCAGGCCAGTCTTGGCGATGATGATGCCGCTGAGAATGAAGGCTGTGGAGAGCACGCCGAAGGTCAGCCCCCAGATCTGAACCGACACCAGCGACAGGCCATAGGCATCGAGCAGCGCCATGAAGATGCCGCCGAGGAAATTGTTGAAGGTGGCAAAGAAGATCAGCGCGAACAGCCCCGGCACCGCCGCGATCACCGCAATGGTGCCCTTGATGTCGACGCGTTTCGGCTCAGGCGGTACGCCCGGCTCCGGCACCGCGCGCCGCTCGTCGATCTGGACGAAATGCAGATGCGCGAAGGCTACGAGTGTCAGGCACAGCGCCAGCACCAACGTCGCCAGCATGCCGCCCCAGGCGACGAGGAACCCGCTGATCACCGATGTCGTCAGGAAGCCGATGCCTGAAACCATGCCCACCAGGCCATTGGCCTTGTCGCGGCGATCTTCGGGAATCAGCACGGTCACCAGCGTGGGCAGCGCGATGGAGCGGATATTGCCGGCAATGACGCCCAGCATGACGAGAAACACGAAGGCCCAAAGGTAGGCGCCATAGGGGTTTTTGAACGCCCCCTCGGGCTCCAGTAGCACCATGGCCAGCGTCAGCGTGTAGAACCCCGCTGAGACAACACTCGACCCCATCATGGCGAGCTTCTTGGGATTGTGATCCACGATGCTGCCGAACCAGAAGCCGAACCCCGCCGTAAGCACCAGATAAACGCCGGCGACCATGCCGGTCGCGAATACCGAACGGGTCTCGAGAAAGACCCAGAAGGTCAGCGCGAACCAGACGGTGAAGTTGGTGATGTTGGCAACGAGATTGTTGCCGAGGATCTGATGGAAGGGGTTCCGCATCGTCTTGCCTGTCGCTCTGCGCCATCGCGCAAGGTTATCGGGAAATCGGGCTATCCCCAACCATTGATGCACGCCAGTGTGCCAGCCCACGTCAGCAGGGCCTTGCCAAGGACGGCCGAACCGGCAGCGATCCGACAATTGTTCATCCTCCCGGAACCATGTTCGGGCATCTTCAGCCGATCAGTCAGCACGAGGTTACCGATGGAAAATCAGATCCGACGCCGTGCCTATGAGATGTGGGAGGCCGATGGCCGTCCCGAGGGGCAGGATCAGCAATACTGGTTCAAGGCCCTGGCCGAACTGGCCGGGGCCGCTGCCGCCACGATCAAGCCGCCACGCAAACGCGCGCCGCGCGCCGGCAAGGCCGCCTGATCCAATCGCCCGGCGACAATGTTGCCGGGCTCAGAGATCCAGCATGCGCGGCCAATAGACGTCGCTGTCGAAATCCTCGGGAATGGGCGAGAGCCGCGAAATCGCCTGTGCGGCAAATTCCACCTGCAGCGCAAAATGGCGGACATCATCGGGCATCGGGCGGCCAGTGATGAATTCACGGGTGCGCCACTCCTGGATGCGACAGGATCGGAGACGGCGGCGGGCCTCGGCTTCGACATCCTCGACGAGAATGGACACCGTCGCAGACCGCGTTTCGGGCCGTGCCGGCTCGGTCCACTCCCTGCTACCCTCGATCACCGCGAAACGCACTTTTCTGGCCCCTGAACTGCTGACATTCATCAGATTGTCACACCCCCCTTACCGAACCGGTAACGAGAAGGCTTGGCAAGCCATCCGGCCATGCTAGCCTTGCACCCATGAGCATCCTCTATGTCATGGCCGCCGAGGCCGAATATGGCCCGCATCTGCGCGCCCGCATTGCCCCGATCATGACCGGCGTCGGCCCGGTGGAGGCCGCCATCGCCGTCACCAGGGCGCTCGCCGACCGGGCTGGCGCCTTGCCCGAGCTTGTCGTCTCACTCGGCTCGGCCGGTTCGCGCCGGCTTGAACAATGCGGGGTCTACCAGGCCAGCAGCGTCGACTATCGCGACATGGATGCCTCGGCGCTCGGCTTCCCCAAGGGCCAGACGCCGTTCCTCGATCTGCCACCTGTGCTGCCGCTGCACACCATGGCGGGCATCCCCTTGGCCACCCTGTCCACCGGCGCCAATATCGTGTCAGGCCCGGCCTATGATGGCATCGAGGCGGAGATGGTGGATATGGAAACCTACGCGGTCCTGCGCGCCTGCCAGGCCTTCGGCGTGCCCCTGTTGGCATTGCGCGGGATTTCCGATGGCGCGGACGAACTCGGCCATGTCGATGACTGGACGCGATATCTGCATATCATCGATGAGAAGCTGGCTGACGCCGTCGACCTGATCGAGGCGTCACACCGCGCCTAGTTGTCGCCCCCGGCCTTCTTGTCGCGGCGGGCGCGACGCCAGGTGCTCAATTTGCGCGTGCCGCGCACCACGGCGGAGTTTACCGGCCCCTGCAGAAACACCAGGTCCAGCGCCAGCAGCAGCAGGCCCAGGGGTAGCATCCAGATGCCCAGCACCGGCAGGAAGCTGAATATGCCGCCCAAGACCAGCAGTATACCGAGCGGAATGCGTATCAGCCGCGCTCCCGGCCGGCGGATCCGCTCAAGCCAGCGGGCGGCAAAGTCCGGGATGCGCCGCTGCAAGCGGTCGAACTGGCGATTGAGGCGGGCGCGGCTCTTGGATGCCATGGTCGGGTCCCCTCGTATGGACGTGTCCCTTTCGCATCTGGGGAGCGAAACGCCAAGCGCCAAGGGGAGCATGGTCAATTTTTCGCGGTCGACGCCGCCAAAACGTCCCGCTGCGAGCAGCTGCCGGAACTTCCCGCCCGGGGCAGAGTTGAGCCAGCAACTGAAAATCAACTCCGGAGCGTCACATGGCTACCGCTGCTAGAAGAACTCTCAAGACTGTGGAAGACGCGAGCGACAGCGTCTCCGATGCGCTGTTCGATCAGATTGCCGCGCTGCGCAAGGAAGTTGCTTTGATCTCCGATGCTGTCAGCGATTATGGCGGCCACGCGCTCAACGACGTCCAGCACAATGCCGTCGCCCTCGCCAAGGAAGTCCGGCACCAGGGTGCTGTCGTGGCCCGCGAGGCCAACCGTCAGGCCCATGCCGCAGGCAAGGTGGTGCAGGAAAATCCGGTGCCGGTGCTTGTCGTGCTCGGGACGATCGTCCTGCTCTCGACTTTGCTGTTCAGGCGCGACTAGGCTCGGCCCGTTCAGGAATTGTTAACCCTTTGAGGCAAGGCAGCCTTAAGCCTATTGGGGCATTTTCGGTCACACTTGCATCGACGCAACAGACCGGAGCGGCCCCATGGCACCGATATCGCGGCTTATCCTGAATGCGCTGACGCTGGCCGTGTCGGCGTCGGTGCTTGGCGGTTGCAGTTTCCTGGGCCTCAATTTCGGCATGGCGCAGCTCAGCGAGAAAGAGTGCCTGATGCGCGCCATGTATTTCGAGTCCAACCGCTCCAGTTCGGAAGGCATGTTGGCCGTCGGTACCGTGGTGATGAATCGTCAGGCCGATCCCCGCTATCCCAAATCCGTCTGCGGCGTCGTTGGCCAGAAAAACCAGTTCGCCCAAGGGGTTCTCACCCGCAGGATGACCGACAGCGGCGCGGTACTGGCGTCCCAGATGGCCGATCACGTGTTGCGGGGTGCGCGCCATCCGGGGGTACAGAATGCCCAGCACTTCCACACCGCCGGTCTGCGCTTTCCCTACAACAACATGTATTACGTGCTCGAAGCGGGCGGCAATGAGTTCTACGAGAAGCGCCAGCCCGCCCGCTAGGCGCGCCTAGAAGCCACCGCCGAAGTCGAAATCGTCCCCGCCGCCAAAATCGTCGCCTCCGGCATCGAAGTCCTGGTCCTCCGACGGATCGGCACCTTCCCCTGCGCTGGGCTCAGCTGCATGGGCGCCGCCGGTCAGCATGCCGGCAATGGCGCTGCCCAGCAGCACGCCGCCGGTTACGCCCAGGGCCGTTTGCGCCGCGCCGGCAAGAAAGCCGCCCCCCTGCCCGCGCCGGTCGTCATAGTCCTGCTGCTGGCGATCCCATGGTCCGCGACTGCGGGCCGGCCGATGCTGCGGCTCGGCATCGCCGAACAGGCCGCCCAGAAACCCGCCTGCCGGGCGCTGGCTGGCTTCCAGCTGCTCGATACGCTCCTGGGCCTGCCGCAGGGCCTGTTCCTGAATCAGGATGGTCTGCGCCATGTAATAAGGCGCCGGCGGATATTCCCGCAGCCGGTGCTGGATCAGCGCCTCGGCGTCGCGATCGCGCGGCGGACTTTTTCGCGCCACGTCCTCGATGCGGTCGAACAGGCCATCGATGGCCTGCTGGTCTTGCTGATTCGGCATGTGCCCACTCCATGAGCGACTGGTGAGGTCTTCCAAATGGGAAAGCCAGCATGTCGTTGCAATGGGTGAGTAAGCAGATTTGCAGGGCTTTACTTGGTCGTCGCGAAAAAGCCATCAATTCGCCAAAACTCTGCCGGGACTCCCAGTGTAACGAGCCTGTGATCGGTCATCCGTCTTGGCCGCAAAATCATTGGAAAAACAAATGACTGCAAAGATCCTGCTGCCGTTGGCCGCTATTGCCATGCTGACCCTTGCTGCCTGCAGCAACCCTGAGACGCCGGCCGAAGCAGCGGCCGAAACGCCCGCGGTCACCGCGCCCGCTGCAGCTCCCGTCGCGGCCGAGCCTGCCATGGCTCCCGCAGCCAACGCAACGACGGTGACTCCGGAGCAGGCCCTGCAGGCTGTCCAGGCGCAGGCCGCGTCCATGACACCCGAGCAGAAGACCCAGGCCATCGCCACAGCACGCAAGGCGGCAGAAGACGCGGGCAAGGCACAGGGCCTGACCGACGCGCAGATCAAGCAGCTTGGCGATGCCGCCGAACAGGCCACCAAGCAGATGCTCGGCGTTCAGTAAGCCGGACTTGAATGCGGGCCCCGCAATTCCGTTGCGGGGCCTATTTCTGTGCGCTCACCCGCAAAACATAACCGATGACAATCGCCACGGCCTCATAGAGCTCAAGCGGGATCGTGTCGTCGATCTCCACCCCGCTCAGGGCCTCGGCCAGCACCGGATTGGCCTCGACGATGACGCCATTTTCCTGCGCCAGCTCGACGATGCGATCCGCCAGCAGTCCCCTGCCCTTGGCGACGACGCGCGGCGCTTCGCGCGTGCCCTTCTCATATTGCAGCGCCACGGCCAGCGCGCGGGGCTTGGGGTCATCGCTCATGTGCGGGCGTCCACGAAATGGCCGGTGGGTGCGGGCGGTGGAGTGGGCGGTTCGCCGTGCCGGACGATAACGGCGCCAGGGTTCAGGCCAGCGGCGGCCAACGTATCCCTGAGCGATGCCACCTCGCCTTCGAGAGCTGCGGAGGTGCCAGGTTCGGTGGCCCAGAGCATGATGCCAGTGACGCCGGCCCGCAGGGACACCTGCGCCCCCACCTCTCCCATGCCCGGCAGGCTGATCGCGAACCGCATCTGCCAGCCGCGCTCTGCAGTGGCGTCGGATTCATTGTGTTGATCGCGGTGGATCTGAAGTTGCAGCAGGGTTTGCTGCGAGCCGATCAGGACTGGCAGATCCGTGCTCCAGTCAGCCGTCCTGGCCATGGCGTCGGGCAGCGATGCGTGCTGATGCAGGCGCACCCGCGCCAACGCGGATTCAGTGCGCTCCAGCAACTGCTTGCCGACCTCCTCGGGGGCGGCCGACGGATCGACCGGCGGGGCCTCTGCACCGCGGGCCCGGGGCACGCCACCCTTGAGCGGGGGCGGGATATGGGCAACGGCCGCCACCGGGGCCTGCGGGCCGAGCCAGGTGACCAGGGTCTGCCTCAGGGCCAGCAGGGCCGACTTCATGTCGGTTTGCGGCAGTGGCATCTGGCCGCGCGCTAATCCGGCCTCCTGGAACACGCCGGAACGCTTGACCGCGGTCTGCAGCATGGCACCGTCGAATTTTGGGGCGTCGATCGCCACTCGTCTCGCCAATACCTGCTGGGCCGCACGGGCCACCGGCTCAGGCAGGACAACCTTGCCGGCAATACCGGTGAGTGCCGCCGTCAGGCCGGTTGCCGCGCCTTGCCGGGGAACCGAGGCCTGCACCATTTGGGCAAGAGCTGCCTGTGCAGTGGCTGGCGGACTTGCTGCCGGTTGCTGGGACGTTGCGGTCGGCAGGGGATTGCCGACCGCATTTGCGGCGGGCGTCGTCGGCGAGACCGGCACCACCGGACGAATACCGGCAGGCGCAGCCGCCGCGGAAGGCTGTGCCGGCACCGCCGGACCGGTGCTTGCCGCCGCTACCGGAATGGGCTGGGGCGCCGGCGTGGCAGCCTGGGGATACGGCGAGACTGGGGATGCGGTTGCGGATGGTGGTGGTGCGAGAGTCGTCGGCGCGCTCGCCTGCCCGGCTGGAGCACCGGTAGGCTGCGGCAAAGTCGACGGACTGGAAGGGGTTGCCGGCGGTTGCACCGGGGGGCCGGCCGCTTGTGCAGGTGCCGGTTGTGTCGCCGCGGTGGCCGGGTTGGTGGATAGGGGCGCCGGCGGCGCAGGCAGCGTCTGAGCCTGCGTCATCGGCATCGATGGCGGGGGCGCCTGCTGCGGGACGGCGCTGGCCTGCGGCAATGGCGGCGCTGGGCTCGGTGTGGGCGGCGCAGCGCTGGGTATCGACGGCGTGGTGGTTGGCAGTTGCAGCGCCAGACGCAACTGCTGGCCGCTACCCTGGACCTCGAACTTGAGCGTCTCACCGGCCTTGGCTGCCAGCGGCAGCAGCAGGTTCAGCATCTGGCCGCGGATTTCCACCTGCGTGCCGCCATTGGGGGCCGCGCCGACGACCCTGCCGTCCAGCACCTGCCCGGCCTGCAGAGCCAATGCCTGCAGGGCCCCGGAACGGGCCGCCGTCACGATCTGGGGTAGCTGCGAGGGGATCGTCGTCACGTTCCGGCCCTCTGCCGCACCATGCGGCAACCCATCCTAGCGCAGGCCCAGCATCCGATGATTCCCCCACTGTTGGGAAACTTAACGTTGCCTCACCGGTAACAGCTATATTTCCCCGAATGGTGGGCTGGCCGCCGCGTCAGTCTGGCCGGATATCGGTGTATTTCTTGGTCGCCGGCTTGCCGCGGAAGGTTACCCAGAAGAAGTTCAGCGTATAGGTGCCCGCGGTCCGGAACACGCCCTCCTTCTCCAGGCGACGGCCCGATGTCATCATCTTGAGGGCAAAGGTCCATTTGACCCCGCCGACCTTGGACAGCCGCACAGCGACGTCGGTATCCTCGCCGAAGAACTCGATCGAGCGGTCGTAGCCGCCGACCTGCTGCCAGGCGGCGCGCTTGAAGACGAAATTGCCCCCCTGCACCACCGAGCCCACCCGCAGCACGAAGCGGTTGAGAATGTAGATCAGGTAGGTCAGGCCATAGAACATGTTGACCAGGAACCGGCTCCACGCACTCATGTCGTAATAGACATAGGGCCCGCTCAGGCAGACCAGCTTGGGGTCGCGGCCGAATTCAGCCAGCACGGTATCGAGCCAGCCCGGGGGCACGATGGTATCGCTGTCGATATTGGCGATCAGCTCGAAGCCCTCGCTGGCGGCAAAGCCGGCGTCGCGCGCGTTCACCAGGCCCTTCTTGGGCTCATCGACAACCCGGACGCCGGGAAAGCTGCGGGCAATCTCGCCGGTGCGGTCGCTCGAGGCATTGTTGACCACAATGACCTCGGCATCGGCCCCGGAACGCGCGATTTCCGCAATCACCGATTCAAGGCATTTGCCGATCAGCGCTTCTTCATTGTAGGCCGGGATGACGAATGCCAGTCTCATGATTGCCTCTTGCTGGGCTGGAGCGGCTTGCCGCAATGCGCTGCAAATAGCGCCTGCCCGAGGCCACGGCAACAGACGGCGATGCTTTTCCAAGGTGCAGGCTGGAACCGCAGGCGGCGGCTTGTCTCCGCGCCATGACCGTGAATACTATCGTTCATTCGGCATTCAGCTGCGCATTGCGACAAGCGGAGCCATGATGAAACAGTTTTTATTGGTACATTTGCTTGGTCTGTGCCTGTCGCTTGCGGCACCGGCCGCCCATGCGGCGGGCGAAGGGACCGCGGTCGGGGTCAACCCCGACGCGGTAGCGCGGCTCAGCTCCACCGATCGGCTGCTGCATGTTGGCACCGATGTGTCGGTCGGCGAAATGATCATCACCGGCTCGTCCGGGCAGGTCCAGATCGTCTTTGATGACGATACCAGACTAGTGGTCGGTCCACGCAGCTCACTGCTGATCGAAACCTATCTGATGGCAACCAGCAACACCGCGCAGAAGCTGACGATCAATGCGCTGGGCGGCTCGTTCCGCTTCATCACCGGCAACAGCCCCAAGCCCGCCTATTCGATCAACACCCCAACGGCGGCCATCGCCGTGCGTGGCACCGAGTTCGACCTTGTCGTCGAGCCGCGCATCACCCGCGTCATGCTGTACGAGGGTGCCTTGCTGATCTGCAACAATGCCGGGGACTGTGAAGTGCTCGACGGCCAGTGCGAGGTGGGGACTGCCGCCAGGCAGCAGACGCTGCTCTACCAGCGGCTTGATCCGGCCCGGGCGCCGCTCAGCGTCCAGTTTCGTTACGCGCGCTTCCAGGGGGGTCTGCTGTCCCCCTTCAGAGTGCGTGGTGCGGGCAGTTGCGTCGAGGACAATCCGGTGGCCGATCCCGGCTCAGACACGCCAGCCACACCCCAGAACAGGACGCAGACGCCGCAGGTCCAGAACCCGGCCTTCGGCAAGAATTAGCCGATATAGTCGCGCTTGCCCACAGGCACGCCGCCATGACGCAGAATGGCGTAGGCGGTGGTGACGTGGAAGAAGAAGTTCGGCAGCGCGCGTTCCGTCAAATAGGTCAGGCCGGGCATGGTAACGTCCTGGCCACCCAGCTTCAGCGTCACCTCGCGGCTCTCGCTGCCGTCCAGGTCTTCGGGCTTGATCGTGGCAAGCAGGTCGAGCGCCTTGTTGAGGCGGGCCCGCAATTCTTCGAAGCTGTGCTCGGTGTCCGGCCATGAGGGGATTTCACGACCAGCCAGGCGGCAGACACAACCCTTGACGTGGTCAGTGGCGATCATCACCTGGCCACGAAATGGGATCATGTCCGGAGAGAGCCGCATGTCGGACAGCACTTTGGTGTCGAACTTGCGCTCGGCAGCGCTGGCTTCGGCCTTGTCCATGATGGCCAGGAGATTGGTCAGCATGCGGGTGAATACCGGCACGGTCACGTCATAGACAGAGATGGTCATCGCAAAGGTTACCTTGATTGTCGCGCCCCGAACGGGGACAGCCTTCTTGCGCCCGCATTGGAAGGCTGGCAAGGCAGTTGGTTATGAGTGCGGAAAAAGACAAGCCGGCCGACGGCATCTCGCCTCTCCCCAAGGGAGGTGACACTACTTCAACACTGCGAGCCTGACACGAAAACACGCCCCGGGCAGCAGGCCCTGCACCAGGTCCAGCGACCCGTTCATGCGGGCGATGATCTGTCGGGAAATCGCCAGCCCAAGCCCCGCGCCACCCTGATCGGCAACGCCACCAGGGCCGCGCCAGAATTTCTCGAAGATCAGCTTGCGCTCACGCTTGGCGATGCCCGGGCCGTTGTCGGCAATCTCCACCACATAGCTCCCCGCCCTGACCGTGGAGGAGATGCGCAGCAGGGGCGCGTCCGAGTCATTGTATTTCACCGCATTGGAGATGAGGTTGATAAAGACCTGGCAGAGCCTGTCGGCGTCGCCCTCGACCATGGTCCTTTGTGCGCGCTCGCCCAGTTCCACCTTCATGCCACGCTGCCGCAACAGCGCCTCGCAAACGGTCAGCGCCCGGTCGAGTGCGGCTTCGGCATCCATCGGCACATTGTCCCAGGCCCGTTCGCCCCGCTCCAGCGCCGACAGGTCGAGGATTTCGTCAAGCAGCTTGGTCAGCCGCAGGCTCTCCTGGTGGATGGTCGAAACGAAGTGCTGGCGCTGTCGGGCGTCGATGTCGTGATCATCGAGCAGAATTTCCGAGAAGGAACGGATCGAGGTCATCGGTGTGCGCACCTCGTGGCTCACCTGGCTGAGGAATTCGTCTTTCTGGCTGTCCAGTTCACGCAACTGGACGTTGGCGTCCTCCAGCTGCTGTGCCGTCGAGCGCAGCTCCGCCGAGGTCTTTTCCAGCTGTTGCGAATATTCGATGACCTGCTGGGTTTCGTCGGCCATCTGCATCATTTCCTCGAGCGACACTTCGCTGCCCGAAACCACCTTGGAGAGCATGACATGCGCCGAGGCGGCGCCGATGGAGCCGGCCAGCTCGCGCTCCAGCCGGCCGATAAATCCGGGCGAGGGCTCCAGCATGTCCGGATCGACTCCGCTTTCGCGTGCCTCGGTTTCAAACAGCGCCGCAGCGCGGCGATCTCCCAGCACCCGCTCGGCCACGAAGAACAGGTCATTGGCCGTGGCCGCCCCCCCCACGAAATTGCCCCGGGCCGCCTGCCCGCGCTTGAACACGTCGACGAAGACGCTGGCCTGGATGCGTTCGAGCGCCGACTGGGTGGTCAGGAGCGAGACGATGGTCAGCGTCAACACGTTGACAGAAATGCTCCAGAAGGCCGCATGGGTAAGCGGGTCGACACCCTCCAGACCAAACAGGGCCTCGGGCCTCAGCCAGGAAATGCCCCAGGGGCCCTGGCTCAGCAACAAGGCTATGCGCGGCGAAACCGATTCGAATGACGGCAGGAAGCTGCACCAGACCCAGACCACGAATCCGGCGGCGATCGCGGCCGTGGCCGCCTTGAGCGAGGCGTCTCGCCAGAACAGTGCTGCTATGACGGCGGGGAAGAATTGGGCGATTGCCGTGAACGAGATCAGCCCGATGGGTGCCAGTGCGTCGGAATCCCGGGTGAAGAAGAAGTAGAAGAAGCCCAGCGACAGGATCAACACGATGGAGAAGCGGCGCGCGATCAACAGCAGGCTGGTCACGCCCTGCCCGTCCCCTCTGCCCGAGCTGAAGCGCAGGATCAGCGGCATGATGATGTGGTTGGAGACCATGATCGAGAGCGCAATCGACTCCAGAATGATCATGGATGTGGCCGAAGAAAAGCCGCCAATGAAGGCAAAGAGCGCCAGCCCGTCCTGCCCGAAGGCCATTGGCAGCGTGAGGGCGAACATGTCGGGGTTGGAGCCTGCCGGCATGCGGGTCAGGCCGAACACCGCGATGGGCAGGATGAACAGGCTCATCAGCAGCATGTAGGCGGGAAAGGCCCAGCTCGCGACGCGCAGGTGGTTCTCGTCGGAGTTCTCGACCACCGTCACCTGGAACTGGCGCGGCAGGCAGACAATGGCGGCTACCGACAGGCCCAGCGTCGTCAGCCAGCGGGCGTCGAAGGTGTTCTCCGCGTCCATGGTGACGCCGATCTCGGCGGCCTGGCTGAAGATGTTTTCGAAGCCCCCACCCACATAGACCACGAAGATGCCGACCGCCACGAGGGCGGTCAGCTTCACCACGGCCTCGAAGGCAATGGCGGCGACGACACCATGGTGCTGTTCCTTTGCGTCCACATGGCGCGTGCCGAAGAGAATGGTGAAGAGCGCCATCCCCGCGGCGATGCCGAAGGCGAGCCCCACATCGTCAATGCCGGCCAGGCTCCCCTGCCCGAATTCGGACGAGCCGGCCACCGCCTGGATGGATGAGGTCACGGCCTTGAGTTGCAGGGCAATATAGGGGGCGATGCCGACCACCGCGATGCAGGTGACCAGTACCGCCAGCCGGTTGGATTTGCCGAAGCGCGACGACAGCAGGTCGGCGACCGAGGTGATGCGCTGCAGGTGGCTGATGCGGACCAGCCGGCGGAGCAGGAACCACCAGCCCACGAAGACCAGCGTGGGCCCCAGATAGATGGTCAGGAATTCCAGCCCGCTGCGCGCGGCGTTGCCGACGGCGCCATAGAAGGTCCAGCTCGTGCAATAGACCGAGATGGACAGCGTGTAGACCGCGGGCGAATGCAGGAACGATTTCTTGTGCGTCCGCGCCCGGCGATCGCCGAAATAGGCCAGCACGAACAGCAGTCCTACATAGCCCACTGCGGTGGCGATGACGAAGTCAGCCGACAGCATCAGCGCTCACCGTCACCGGGCTCGGCATCGGACTCGTCGCGCGGCAGCGCATGCACCAGCAGCGCCGTGGCGCAGATCAGCAGCAGCCAGACCACGAACAGATAGAACACGATCTGCGGGATGCCGAAATGCATGATAGGCTGGTTGAACACATACACCAGCGGCGGCAGCATCAGCATGGCGCCGAGCACCGTCAGCAGCAGCATGCCGCCCTTGAGCCTACGGAGTTCCGCCATCTTTGCCCAGCAATTGTCGCACCGCGCCGACAACGTCGGCATTGGCATAGGGCTTGGTGACGAACACATCCGCTCCGAATTCTTCGGCAATGCGGCGGTCCTGTTGCTGCCCCTTGGCTGTCAGGATCAATACCGGCAGTGATTGGGTCTCAACGTCGGCGCGGATCTGCTTGAGCACCTCGAAGCCGCTGCGCTTGGGCAGCATGACGTCGAGCACCAGTACACGTGGCTTGAGTCGCCGAACCGCCTCCAGCGCCGCGTCGCCGTCGGTGACCGCGCTGATCGTCCAGCCCGCGCGCCGCAGGATGAAGTCGAGCGATTCCAAGATGCTCGGCTCATCCTCGGCAATAAGTACGTCTATTGCCAAAATCCCCCCTCGAACCCGCGGTCTCCCCTCCGCAGATGGTGTCACTTAAGCGCAATCACGGCGGATCGCCAAGGCCGAATTCGGCGGGGACCAGCGGCGCCCGGATTTCCGAGCGGCTTCCGCCAGGTGAAAGTGCCTCTTCCTGGCGGCTGGCACAGTCGCGCCTCGTGCAGAGCCGACAGCTCGGCCCAACCGGAATGTCCGCGGCAAGGTCGGACAGATCGAGGCCCGAACCGTAGATCGTGCGGTCGGCGTGCAGCACGTCGCAGGCCAGCATGACCGATGACAGCACCGGCTGCTCGCGGAACGAACCGGATCGCCGCTGCACCGTGCGGCCGAGAAACAAATAGCGCGAGCCATCGGAGAAGCGCACCACCTGCCGCAACATGGTGTCGGGTACCCGGAATGCGCCATAGATAGCCCAGAGCGGACAGGCATGGCCGCTATTGGGCAGCAGAAGACCGGGCAGTGGAAAGTGCTTGGTCAGTCGACCCGCGGGGTCAGAACGCAGGAAACCGAAGGGAATGCCCTCCTCGCCGGGTCGGCGCAAGGTCACCAGACGGTGCGCCACCTGCTCGAAACTGGCATTGTAGACCTGTCGCAGATGATCGACGTCATAAGCGGACGCCTCTGCGTCATCCAGCACCCGCGCATAGGGGAAGACCATGGCGCCGGCCAGATACGAGCCGACGGCGCGTGACGCCAGCCGGTGCGCTGTGGGCGTTGATAGCGTCGCGCTCTCCAGCGTATGCGCAATTGCATCCGCACCGGCGAGCTCCCCATAGAGGCGGGCCAATTGGAACTGCCGGGTTGCCAGGGTCGATGCGCCCTGAAACCACATTGCGCGGCGCGCGGAGTCGAACTTGTACTGCCCGGGAAACTCCGGGTCGTTGGGTGCACCGCCCACGAGCAACGTCACCCCAAACTTGCTTTCGAGCAGGGCAGCAAGCGTGGCTGTGCCGAATTGTCCGGATTGCTCGATCTCAGCGCGCAGCACGTCCGCAACGCTTTCCAGTTCGGGAAAGTGGTTCTGCCGCTCGATGATCAGGTCATCGATCTCGCGCGCCGGCGAAACGCTGCGCCGGTTTTGACTCGATGTCTCGAACTGGCCGATCAGATTGCGAGCCACGTCCGACAGCGTCCGTGTATCGCGTCCGATGGCACTCAGGAACTGGCGTCGTTCGGCCTCGTCCAGATCGGTCACTTCCTCCAGGATCTCGGCACTGGAACGGACGGCGGTAATCCCGGAGAGGATCTGGTGCAGCAATTGCGACAGCAGCGGGTCCGACCGCAACCGGTCGGCATAGGCATCGGCATGGGCCGTGGCCGATGAATAGGCCCGGTGCATGCGCGCCAGCGCGGCGGCGCTGGCGGGGTATTGCGCCACCAGTTCCCGCCGCTCGTCGGGACGGAAGGCGAGCGACTCGACCAAGGGATCGGCGAAGGCCTCCTCAAGGTCCTGCAGCAGTTTCTGCTCGGTCCGACCGGCCAATTCATCGATATCGATGTCGAGTTGGGCCGCTACGCGGTTGAGCAGAGCCCCGCCAATGTCGCGCTTGTTGTTCTCGATAAGGTTCAGATAGCTGGCAGAAATACCCAAGCTTCTTGCAAGCGAAGCCTGAGAAATCTTCAGCGATTTCCGCCTGTTGCTGATGCGAAAGCCTATTGGCGCGCGCATGGATTCCTGCCCCCTTGTCAACAAATTGACTAGTTCACCTCTCGAACAGGACAATTATTGACAGAATATCACTGCAATTACAAAGACATATTGCCGCCCTTTTCTCAAAGTGGCCATACTCCCGCTGCGGTGAGCTGCTGGCTAAGTATCAGTCGCCCCGCGCCAAAAGGAGGAAATCAATGACACTTTTGAAGCGCGGCTTGTCTCGCCGCAGGGTGCTGCAGACCGGCATGGCCGGTATCATCGGCACGGGCGTTGCCCCCATGATATTCACCAAGGGCGCCTGGGCGCAGGAATTCTGCAACAATCCCACCGGCGATACCGTGACCTTCGGTCTCAACCTGCCGCTCACCGGCGCTTATGCCGAAGAAGGTGCTGACGAGCAGAAGGCCTATGAGCTGGCCGTGAAGCATCTGAACGGCGAAGGCGATGGCGGCCTGATCGGCGTACTGACCCCCACGGCCCTCAAGGGCAACGGCATTCTCGGAAAGAAGGTCGCCTTCGTGACCTCCGACAGCCAGACCAAGGCCGATGTGGCTCGTGCTGGCGCGACCCGCATGATCGAACGCGACGGCGCCATCATGGTGTCAGGCGGCTCATCCTCCGCCGAAGCCATTGCCGTGCAGGGTCTCTGCCAGGAAATGGGCGTCATCTTCATGGCGGGCCTCACCCATTCCAATGACACGACCGGCAAGGACAAGCGCCGCTACGGATTCCGCCACTTCTTCAATGCCTACCAGTCCGGTATCGGCCTTGGGCCGGTGCTTGGCCAGGAATACGGCGCTGACCGCCGCGCCTATCACCTGACGGCCGACTATACTTGGGGCTGGACGCAGGAAGAATCGATGAAGGCAGCCACCGAAGCGCAGGGCTGGCAGACGGTGGAAGCTGTCCGCACCCCGCTCGGCGCCGCCGACTTCAGCCAGTATCTCACGCCGGTTCTCAATTCCGGCGCCGACGTGCTGGTGCTCAACCACTATGGCAATGACATGGTGAACTCGCTGACCCAGGCCGTGCAGTTCGGCATGCGCGATCGCCAGGCCAACGGCAAGAACTTTGAAATCGTGGTTCCGCTGTTTTCAGAGCTGATGGCAAAGGGCGCCGGCGAGAACATCAAAGGCATCTACGGCACCTCCAATTGGCACTGGAACCTGCAGGATCCGGGGACCATTGCCTTCACCAAGTCCTTCGGTGCCGCCTATGGCGCCCCGCCGTCCCAGGCAGCGCACACCGCCTATGTTCAGGCGCTGCTCTATGCCGATGCCTGCGAACGCGCCGGCACCTTCTATCCGCCCGAAGTCATCAAGGCGCTGGAAGGTCACGAGTTTGACGGCATGGGCAACGGCGCGACCCTTTATCGTGCCGAAGATCACCAGTGCATCAAGAACGTGCTTGTCGTGCAGGGCAATGACAACCCGACGAGCGAATATGACGTGCTCAGCGTCGTGCAGGAAGTCGATCGTGAGACCGTTTCCTACGACCCCGCGATCTTCGGCGGCGACCTCGGCCCGGCAGAACCGGCGCCGCTCTGCGCCTGATCATGCCTTGCCCGCCTCGGTCATCCGGGGCGGGCTTCTCTCAGTAGACCTCATGGTGAGCCTGTCGAACCACGAGGGCGTGCCTCAAGGCATCGTGCCACGCCGCGTGGTTCGACCTGCTCACCATGAGGCACCTGAACGGCGCGCTAGGAGCACATCATGTTCGAAGTCATCTTTCTGCAATTCCTCAACGGCCTCGACAAGGGCGCGGCCTATGCGCTGATCGCCCTGGGCCTGACGCTCGTTTTCGGCACCCTCGGCGTCGTCAATTTCGCGCATGGCGCGCTGTTCATGCTGGGCGCCTTCTGCGCCGTGCTGTTCCGCCAGTTGCTGACGCTTGAAACGATCACCGTCGATCCAAACCAGCTCTCGCCCTGGGGGGCGCCGCTCGAAGTACGTGCCCCGCTAGTGCAGGCGTGGTTTGGCGACTTCGGTGCCGTACTGGTGAACTACTCGGTGCCGTTCAGCATCATCTTCACCATTCCGATCATGCTGCTGGTTGGAATCGGGCTCGAGCGCGGCATCATCAAGCACTTCTACAAACGCCCGCATGCCGAGCAGATTCTTGTGACTTTTGGCCTGGCCATTGTGGCGCAGGAGCTCATCAAATCCTTCTTCGGTCCCAATCCCATCCCGCAACCCATGCCGACCGACTTGCGCGGCGCCGCCGATATCGGCGCCTTTCTGGGCATGCAGGCCAACGTCATCACCTATCCGATCTGGCGCCTGGTCTACTTCCTGTTCTCGTTCGCGATCATTGGCGGCGTCTTCGCCTTTTTGCAGTTCACCACCTTCGGCATGGTGGTTCGCGCCGGCATGGCCGATCGTGAGACCGTTGGCCTCTTGGGCATCAATATCGACCGGCGCTTCACCATCATGTTCGGCCTGGCGGCGGTTGTCGCAGGCCTGGCGGGGGTGATGTACACCCCGCTGCTGCCGCCCAACTACCATATCGGCATGGACTTTTTGGTGCTGAGCTTCGTGGTGGTCGTGGTGGGCGGCATGGGCTCGCTGCCCGGCGCCGTGGCAGCAGGTTTCCTCCTGGGGATCCTCCAATCCTTTGCGTCCATGACGCAGGTGAAAGCCCTTATCCCCGGCATCGACCAGATCATCATCTATCTCGTCGCCGTCGTCATTCTACTGGTTCTTCCGCGAGGCCTGTTCGGTCGGCGCGGCGTGATGGAGGCCTGATATGCTGGCCATGTCCCGCAACGACATTCTGCTCTTTCTGGGCTTCACCATTGCGGTGCTTGCCATGCCGATCTGGTTGCAGCCCTTCGGGGCTGCCTATCCGGACCTGCTGCAGCGCTTCATGATCTTCGGCATCTTCGCTGTCGGCTTCAACATCCTGTTCGGCTTAACGGGCTATCTCAGCTTCGGTCACGCCGCCTTCTTCGGCGTGGGCTCCTACACCGCGGTGTGGTCGTTCAAGCTGCTCAGCCTTGATGCCATCCCGGCAATGCTCTTCGCCATTGCCATCTCGGGCGTCTTTGCCCTCATCATCGGCTATCTGAGCCTGCGCCGCTCGGGCATCTATTTCTCCATCCTGACGCTGGCTTTCGCGCAGATGAGCTACAACCTGGCCTATTCGGTGCTGACGCCTATCACCAATGGCGAAACCGGCCTGCAGCTGACCCTGAACGATCCGCGCCATGTCGATCGCATGTTCGGCGAAGCCATGCCGGGCCAGCCGGTGCCGACCCTCTTGGGTCAGTCGCTGGGTGGCTTTGCCGGCTTTTACTTCTGCGCCGGCTTTCTCATCGTCGCCTTCTTCATCGCCCAGCGCATCACCAACTCGCCCTTCGGCATGATGCTCAAGGGCATCAAGTCCAACCAGACGCGGATGAACTATACCGGCTTCAACACCAAGCCCTATACGCTGGCCGCCTTCGTCATCTCGGGCATGTATGCCGGTCTGGCGGGCGCTCTCCTTGCGGTTACCGATCCACTCGCTGGTGCCGAGCGCATGCAGTGGACGGCGTCCGGCGAAGTGGTGCTGATGACTATTCTGGGCGGCGCCGGCACGCTGGTCGGTCCGGTGATCGGCGCCTGGTTGATCAAGTATTTCGAGAACATCTTCTCGGCGATCAACGAAACCATCCTGCACCGGTTCTGGGACTTCCTGCCCGAAGGCGTCGACAGCGTGTTCGTCACCATCTCCAGCAAGTTCGTCGGCGAAGGCTGGTTCCTGACGCTGGGCCTGGTCTTCGTGCTCATCGTGGTCTTCCTGCCCGGCGGCATCATGGAGGGCGTGCGCCGCATCGCGCATCTCTTCACCCGTCCGGACAAGTCGTCCGCGACGCCCGGCAAAGCCGCGCCGCACCCCCAACCTGCCGAATAGGACGCCGAAGCCATGACCACACCCAATGTCGTCCTGCACGTTGCCGACGTCCACAAGCGCTTCGGAGGGCTGCATGCCCTCGCCGATATCGACCTGCAGGTGGAGGAAGGCCAGACTCACGCGATCATCGGCCCCAACGGGGCCGGCAAATCGACCCTGCTCAATGTCATCATCGGCAAGCTGGCCCCGACCAGCGGCCAGGTGGTGTTCGACGGGGCGGTCCTTACCGGCCGCAAGCCCTATCAGATCAACCAGCTCGGCATTGCCCGCGTGTTCCAGACGCCGGAAATCTTCGCCGATCTCAGCGTGCTGCACAATGTGATGATCCCGGCTTTGGCCAAGCGTGACGGCGCCTTCAAGCTCAACATGCTGCGCTCGCTCGACAGCGAGACCGGCATCCGCCAGGAGGCCGAGCATATGCTGGAAGACGTGGGCATGCACAGCAGCCGAGACATGCATGCCGGCAGCCTCAGCCGTGGCGACAAGCGCCGCATGGAGCTGGCCATGTGCCTGATCCAGCATCCGCGCCTGCTGCTGCTCGACGAGCCCACGGCGGGCATGAGCCGGCACGACACCAACACCACCATCGAGTTGCTCAAGAAGATCAAGAGCCGCGGCATGACCAAGGTCATCATCGAGCACGACATGCATGTGGTGTTCTCGCTGGCCGACAAGATCTCAGTGCTGGCGCAGGGCCGCATTATCGCCGACGGCACGCCCGATCAGGTGCGCGGCAATCCCAAGGTCCAGGAAGCCTACCTCGGAGGAACCCATTGATGAGCGCTATCGCCATGGAAACTCAGATAGTGGCCAATAGCCACGCCGCGTCGATCGAAACCACGCGGCCGTTCTTCTCGATCCGGGACATGCACGCCTATTATGGCGAGAGCTATATCGTGCAGGGGGTTTCGCTCGATGTCCGCCAGGGCGAAATCCTCGCTTTGCTGGGCCGCAATGGCGCCGGCAAGACCTCGACGCTCCGCACTATCGCGCGCACCGACACTCCGCAGATGCGACAGGGCGAAATCTGGCTCGATGGCCAGCCGATCCACCAGATGAAGGCCTTCGAAGCGGCCCGCGCTGGCATCCAGCTGGTGCCGGAAGATCGCCGCATCATTGCCGGCCTCACTGTCGAGGAGAACATCACTCTCGCCAAGGTCGCGCCCGGCAATGGCTGGAGCCTGGAGCAGATCTACCAGAGCTTCCCGCGCCTGGCTGAACGTCGCAAGCAGGAGGGCGTGACGCTATCGGGCGGCGAGCAGCAGATGCTGGCTATTGCCCGTGCGCTGGCACGCGATCTCAAGCTGTTGCTGCTGGACGAGCCCTATGAGGGCCTGGCTCCGGTCATCGTGCACGAGATCGAGCGGATTCTTCATTCGATCAAGCCGCTGGGCATCACCACCATCATCGTCGAACAGAACGCCGTCGCCGCGCTCAAGCTGGCCGATCGCGCTGTCATCCTCGATACCGGGGAAGTCGCCTTCTCCGGTACCGCCAAGGAGGTTCTCGACAATACCGAGCTTCGCCACGAATACTTGGCTATCTGAGTATCTTGGCGATCTGACATCCTTACCCTGGGTCTTTCGGCACAAGGCATTCCGCCGATCTCACCCTCTCCCCACCGCGAGGCCCAGGGTACGGATTTCTAGTCCTCCGCCGGTTCCGGCGGCATGGCGGCGATGGTGATCCCCTCGCCTTCCAGCGCATCGCGGACGTCGCGTGCCAGATCGACCGCACCCGGCGTATCGCCATGCAGGCATATCGAGCGGGCCGAGGATTTCAGCACCGTTCCGTCGATGGCGACAATCTCGCCGTCCCTGGCCAGCCGCAGGCAGCGTTCGATCACCGCCTCGGCGTCATCAATGACAGCCCCCTCCTGCGCCCGCGGTACCAGCAGCCCCTCGGCGGTATAGGCCCTATCGGCATAGGCCTCGCGGATCAGCGGCATGCCGACGGCCTTGGCGGCGCGTACCTGCTGGCTGTTATCGAGCGCCAGTACTGCCATTTGCGCATTCATCGCCTGGATCGTCGCGAAGATACCGACCGCAAATGCCAGCTCCTCGGCGGTCTGGTTGGCTAGCGCACCGTGCAGCTTCACATAGGACAGCGGTATGCCCACTTCGTCGGCGATGAAGCGAACGAGGAAAAGCTGGCTCCTGATCTGTCCCAGCAATTGGTCGAGCGGCATGACGACCCGGAAGCGGCCGAACCGCTTGGGGTCGGCATAGCCCGGATGGGCGCCCGCACGCACGCCGCGTGCTTTGCAGAGCTTGAGGATATGGCGGATCGTCGGCGCATCGCCAGCATGGCCGCCGCAGGCGATGGAGGCGCTGGAGACGATCTCGAGCAGATCTTCGTCGGTGCCCATCCCCTCGCCCAGATCGGCGTTAAGATCGATGGAGGTCATCTCGGGCGGCTCCGCAACAACTGGTGGGCATGGTCGACAGTGACTGGCATGAAGGCAACGCTGCTGCCCGGCCGCAACTGAGCGAAGCGGTCGATATCGACAGTCGCCACCGTGGCAATGCGCGGATAGCCGCCTGTGGGCTGATGGTCGCGCATCAGCACGATCGGAGTACCGTCCCCCAGGATCTGGATATCGCCCGGCACGATGGCGTCGGAAACCAGCGAGAGGATCGTTGCAGCGGCAAACACCCCGCCCGGGTCCTCCAGCCGCACCCCCATGCGATCGAGGCGCGGCGATATGACGAAGGTCGCTTCGACAAAGCGCTGGCGCAGGGACTGCGGAAACAGGTCTGCATGCAGGCCCCAGACCACGCGGATCGGCCCCTCGGGCTGCTCCGACCTGACCGGTTCCATGGGCGTTTCCCCCGTACCGGAGAGCTCGATGACTTCGCCGACCCGCAGGGCGCGCCCGTCAAGACCGCCCAGTCCCGCCCGGCTGCTGGTGGCGATGCTGCCCATCATCGGCTTGGCGACAATGTCCCCGCCGAACCGCAGATAGCCATAATTGCCCCAGCTGCCCGGCGTCACGGCCAAGGCATCGCCGGCTGACAGCGCCACCGTGCCTGGCCAGTCGAGAACGGTACCATTGTGCCGAACGACGAAATCTCCGCCCGCAAAACCCACCACGCAGCTGCCACTCGTCAGCCGGATATCGAGCCCTGCCGCGGTGAATTCGATGCCGCCCCGTCCCCAGCCGGACAGCTGCCCGGCTACGGCAAATGCCGCGCGATCCATCGGCCCCGAGGCGCTGATGCCGTGCCGCAGCATGCCGAAGCGACCGTCGTCCTGGATGCTGGTCAGGGGGCCTGCCCGCATGATGGTCAGGATGACGTTCATGGCGCCACCTCAAACCGGATCACATCGCCGGCTGCCAGCCGAGTCGGCGGCTGCTTTAGCGGCTGGAAATTGCTGAAATCGGTGCGGCCGATAACATGCCAGCCCGTTGGCATTTCGGTGGCGGTAATCGCCGTCTGGCCCGCGGCGAACAGTACGCTACCGGCGGGCACCGCTGACCGGACATCCGTGCGCCTTGGCAGCACCAGGCCTTCCGGATGCAGTCCGCAATAGACAAAGCCCGGCGCAAAGCCCGTGGCGAGTACGCGCAGCGGCGATGCATTGTGGGCGGTGATGAAGGCCTCGGCCGTCATCCCAAGGGAGGTCGCGGCCTCATCCAGATCGGGACCGTCGAATACGACCGGGATCGTCCAGCGGTGCGCCTTTCGCCTGTCGGTGGCGAGGCCAAACAAGCGCAGGCGCAATTCACCCTGGATCATGGCCGGCGATGCCGCGAGCGGGTCGTAGCGCAGCAGCACTGATACAAGATTGGGCATGATTTCCACGACGCCAGGAACCGGCACGCGCGTCAGCTCTGACGCCAGGGCTATGGCGGCGCGGTTGGCGCTATCGGTGAGCACCGTGCCAAAACGCACCAGAAAGGAACTGTCGCCGAGCGGGATCAGCGTCGGCATCGGGAACGTTTCGGAGGCGGACGAGCCTGCCACGACGCAGCCTCCTCGGCTGGAACATGCAGCAAGTCCTGTCGGACCCGCCCGGATCAGTCAACCCGGTCCATAAGCGTGAGGCTCTGCCCCGCTCGGAAGACCGTTCGTTGGCGCCAATGTCGCCTGGGCGCATTGGCCGGATTTGACCTGCCGGGACGATTATGTCCGGTCAGTTCGGGTCTTTGCCGTCCTGTTCGACCACGGCGTCGAAAAGCTCTCTGGCCTGCCCGGCCCCGATCGCCTCAATGGCGACCGCGGCAATGGCAGCAAACAGCTCTGCGATTTCCTGGGGATCGGTGATTTCGGCGTCGTCGTCTTCGGCGTCGGCGTTAATCAGAGTGAACACAATAACGCGCCTCCAAGTTAGCCAATGGAGTGATTGTGCGGCGATTCCCGTTACGGAATAAATAATGGAAATTGGCGGTTGCCCGCGCTGAGGGCGATTGTCAGAAGGGGCAGCGACCCTTACTCTTGCCCCGCTTCGAGATTGTCGAGATAGGATTCGATTTCGTCGAGCGTCGCCGAAAACGGCTGGGGCACATTTCCGTAAATCACCTTGAAGCTCTCGTCCTCGCGCAGCGCGTGGCCGCCCTTGCCGCCCTGCACCTTGATCTTTTCAGCGGTGAGGATGGTCAGGCCATGCCGGGCGGCAATGCGCTTCATCCGGCGCATGCGCGATGCATCAAATTCCTTCCGGCTCACTTGTCTTCCTTTGCTTCAACGCAGCCCTGGATGGCGCTGTCCGGCCAATCCGCTATCGGTGCGCAGCGGGCGTCTGGCGAACAGGTTTCGCCCTTGTGGCACGCCACGACGACCGCGGGCAAGGTTGCCCGATTTTGATCTGGATCAGTTATTGGTATCGGCAAGGTGGTAGCTTCATGCGTGTTGGCCAGTCATTCGACTGGTATGAAGGTGCAAAATGACCGACCCAACCAATTATGCCGCCCGTCTTGAGGTCGACTACCCGGGCCAACTCGACAGGCTGACGACCTTCTTCCGTCCCCTATGGGCCATTCCAATCGTCATCGTGCTTGGCCTCGTCACCGGTCCGGGCGGCGGCCAGCATATTGACCACGCAGGCCGCGTGGTCGGGTCAACGGGCGGCGGCATATCCGCCGGCCTGTTTCTGGCCACCGTCCTGATGATCGTGTTTCGGCAGCGTTATCCGCGCTGGTGGTTCGATTTTTCCCGGGAACTGGGGCGGTTTGGAGCGCGGGTCGCAGCGTATCTCTTCCTGCTGACCGACCGATATCCATCAACCGTCGATGAGCAATCCGTCCATCTGGAAGTAGACTACCCGGACGTGGAGCGGGATCTCAATCGCTGGCTGCCTCTGGTGAAGTGGCTGCTGGCGATCCCGCACTACCTCGTCCTGGTCGTGCTGGCCCTGCTCGCCATACTCGCGACGATCCTGGCCTGGTTCGCGATCCTGTTCACCGGATCCTATCCGCGTCCCCTGTTCGATTTCGTCGTTGGGGTGGGCCGGTGGGCTGTTCGGGTATGGGCCTATGCCTTCCTGCTGATAACCGACGTCTATCCGCCATTCATTTTGCGTTAATGGCGGTGACCAAATCGTGGCAGCGGAAGCTTGGCGGGTAGAGAGGGATTCGAACCCCCGGAACGCTTTCACGTTCGCCGGTTTTCAAGACCGGAGCAATCAACCGCTCTGCCATCTACCCGTTGGGTGAGCGTTTAGCGATAGAGCGCCGGGCTGTCCAGCCCGGCGCGCGGCCTTATGGCAGTAGGATTACCGAGCCGGTAGTCTCCCGGCTCTCCAGCGCCCGATGCGCCTCCGCGGCGTCCGCCAGCGCGAAAGTGCGGCCGATCTCGATCTTGATAGCGCCACTCGCAACCGCATCGAACAGGCGCTTGGCCCCTTCGACCAGCTCCGCGCGCGTCCCCAGATAGTGGCCGCCCGTCGGCCGCGTCACATAGAGCGAGCCCTTGCGCGACAGCAGCGTGATATCGGGAATTGAAACCACGCCCGAGGCATTGCCGAAGCTGACCATCAAGCCACGGGGTCGCAGGCAATCGAGGGATCTTTCGAATGTCGCCTTGCCGACGCCGTCATAGACCACGTCGACGCCCCTGCCCCCGGTCAGTTCGCGCACGCGGGCCGCAAAATCCTCGGTCTGGTAATTGATGACATGGTCGCAGCCATGCGCCTTGGCCAGCGCCACCTTGTCGGCGCTGCCGGCCGTGCCGATCACGGTAGCGCCGAGTGCCTTGGCCCATTGCGTGGCTATGAGTCCGGTTCCGCCCGCGGCAGCATGCCAGAGAATGGTCTCGCCTCTGGCCACTGGCCAGGTCTTGAACAACAGGTAATAGGCCGTCAGCCCCTTGAGCATGATCGCTGCGGCCGTCTGGTCGGAAATGCCATCCGGAATGGCCACCATCCGGTCGGCTGCGGCCAGACGCTCAGCCGCGTAGGCGCCGATCTGGCCCTGATAGGCGACGCGATCGCCGACGCGGAAGCCGGTAACGCCCTCGCCCAGGGCGGTGATGACGCCCGCTCCCTCATTGCCGGCAACGAAGGGCAGTTGCACCGGATAGAGCCCGCTTCGTTGGTAAGTGTCGATGAAGTTCAGGCCGATCGCGGTCTGGCGCAGCGCCACCTGGCCCGGAGCGGGACTGGCCAGTGGCCAGTCCTCCAGGCTCAGAGCCTCGGGGCCGCCGAGTTGGCGGACGACGACTGCCCGGGTCACTTCGGCGTACGGGGCTTGCGGGGCGCCGATTTCGGCCGCGCCTGAGCGCGGGCGGTCGGCGTGGTCTTGGGCCCGGGCTTTCTGCCGGTGACGGCGGCGACGCCCGCCGCGGCGGAGACCGAGCCGGTGTCACCGGTGAAGGGGGTGAAGCCGGGTTTGGCCGATCCGCCCTTGCTGGCCAGCCGGCGCTGCTTGGCGATGATGTTGATCGACTCCACCAGAACCGAAAAGCCCATCGCGGCGTAGACATAGCCCTTGGGGATGTGGAATCCGAGGCCATCGGCTACCAGCGTCACGCCGATCATCAGCAGGAAGGCCAGTGCCAGCATCTTGGTGGTTGGGTGATCGGCCACGAATTTGGCGACCGGGCCGGAGGCCACGAACATCACGCCCACGGCGACGATGACGGCGGCGATCATGACCTCGACATGCTCGGCCATGCCGACTGCGGTCACGATCGAGTCGATAGAGAACACCATGTCGATGACGATGATCTGCGCGATGATTGCGGCAAAGGTCGCCGTAGCCTTGGAGGCCATGCCTGCTTCATGCGGCTCCTCGATGGCGGCATGCATCTCGTGGGTGGCCTTGTAGACCAGGAAGACACCGCCCGCGATCAGGATCAGGTCCTTCCATGACAGGTCAAGGCCGAAGGCGGAAATGGCAGGCTGCGTGAGGCTGATGATCCAGCTGATGACCAGCAGCAACAGGATGCGGAAGACCAGCGCCAGTGACAAGCCGAGCTTGCGCGCCTGATCGGCCTGCTCCTTGGGCAAACGCGACACCAGCACTGAAATGAAGACGATGTTGTCGATACCGAGCACGATTTCCATCACCGTGAGGGTACCAAAGGCGATCCACACATTGGGATCGGCCAATAGCTCTAGCATTGTCGGCTCCATTTCGAGTCTTGTTGGTCTGCCTATCTAAGCGGAGCTTGGCGCGGGCGAAAGGTCGTGCAGCAGAGTTTTCCTCCAAGTGTGGCTTTCGGCAGCACAAACTGCGCGCCGAAAGGCTGGCTTAGGCGCGGCGACGGATGATAGCCTTGCCGGCGATCAGCATTGCGGGTGACTTCATGGAATCGTTCACGCCTCTCACCGCCACTCTTGGCGGCGGCCTTATCGGCCTCGCCACGGCCGTCCTCTGGCTGGGCAATGGCCGCATCGCCGGAATATCCGGCATTTTCGGTCAGTTGCTCCCGCCAGCCCAGACCGTGGTCTGGCGCCTGGTGTTCCTGATTGCTCTCGTTGCAGCAACCTTTGCCGCGGCATGGCTCTTTCCCAGCCTGGGTGTCGGAGGCGAGTTGCCGGCTCAGCTCGTGGAGGCACCGCCCGCCTGGGGCGTGCCCACGCCAGTCTGGCTGGCCATTGCCGGTCTGCTGACAGGCATCGGCACCAAGATCGGCAATGGCTGCACGTCCGGCCACGGCGTCTGCGGGCTGGCGCGGCTGTCGTTGCGCTCGCTGGTGGCAGTCATCGTGTTTTTCGGCGTGGCGATCGTCACGGTCGCGGTAACGGGAATCGTCTGATGGACAATCTCAAGCTCCCTTATCTGGCGACAGCCGCCCTCAGCGGCGCGCTGTTCGGCGCCGGGCTCTATGTCTCGCAGATGGTCGATCCCCTCAAGGTGCTGCGCTTCCTCGATTTCGGCGCCATTCCGGCGGGCGGCTGGGACCCTAGCCTTGCCTTCGTTATCGGCCCGGCGATCCTCGTCATGTTCATCGCCGTCCGCCTTGGCCGGCGCCGCGAAGCGCCATTGTTCGACAGCAGTTTCCATGAGCCTGAATACAGGAAGGTCGATGGCAGACTGATCGGTGGCGCCGCGATGTTCGGTATCGGTTGGGGCATGGTCGGCTTGTGCCCGGGCCCGGCCATCTCGCTCATCGCCTTCATGCCCGACAATCTCTGGATCTTCCTTGCCGCCATGTTTGCGGGCTCGCTGGCGGGCAGCGTGATCGTTCCAAGCGGCCATGCCAGACGCCTGGCCGACGCAAAATGAGCGCCTATGACGCCGACGCCATTGTGGTTGGCGGGGGCCTTGCCGGGGTCGCTGCCGCCATTGCAGTCGCCAAGGCAGGGCTCAAGACCATCCATCTGGCTCCGGCCGGCCCGCCGGATCGGCGTACATCCGCGCTGATGATGCCCAGCATCGATTATCTGCGCAGCGCTGGCCTCGTCGACGACCCCGCAGGGATCGGCCACGCGCTGACACAGATCCGCATCATCGATGCCACCGGCCGGCTCATCCGAGCGCCCGAGACGTTGTTCGGTGCAGCCGAGGCTGGGCTCGATGCCTTCGGCTGGAATTTCGCCAATATCAGGCTGATGGAGCGCTTCCACGCCGTTGCTGCGGGGCTGGGAGGTCTGGAAACCCGCAATGTCGGCGTTACCGGATTTGGTGCAGACCAAGCGTTGACGCTGGCTGACGGGACTATCCTGCGGGCGCCTTTAATCATCGGCGCGGACGGCAAGAAGTCACTGATCCGCAGCGCCGCCGGTTTCCACATAAGGGAGACCGAGTTCAGTCAGGCAGCGCTGGTATGCGACCTAGATCTCGACCGCCCCATCGGCGGCACGTCGATCGAATTTCACTATCCCCAGGGCCCCTTCACCCTGGTGCCCGCCGGTGGCACTCGCGCCAACCTGGTGTGGATCGATGACGGCGCTGTGCTCGAGCGGGCGCGGGCTGGCGGCCCTGAAGCACTGGTCGCAACGTTCCTCGAAAAGTCGCAGCGGCTGTTTGGCACCATCGCCTTGGCTACCCCGGCCTTTGTTTTTCCGCTCAGTACGCTTAGCGTCGATACGGCCGGGGCCAACGGCGTGGTGCTGGTAGGCGAAGCGGCCCATGCGTTTCCCCCGATCGGGGCGCAGGGACTCAATCTGGGCCTGCGCGATGTTGCTGACCTGGCTGCCGCGCTGGCCGCGGCCGATCGCAGCAGGCCCGATTGGGCCATCGGGGTCAGCACCGATTATTCAGCCCGCCGTGCCAGCGATCTGGCCCGCACCGGCGGTATGGTTGATACGCTGTTCCGTTCCTTGCTGGCCGAGATGATTCCGGCCCAGGCACTGCGTGCTGGGGGGCTGTGGGCGCTCAAGCTCGCGCCCAGCCTGCGCAAGCAGGCCTTCGCCATCGGCATGGGTCGGCGCTGACCCTCGGGCAAATAAAAAGGGCGCGGTTGCCCGCGCCCTTTTCACATCAGATTGCCGAACTTTACTGAGCGGCTGGCTCAGCCGGCGCTTCCGCACCTTCGGCCGGCGCAGCGGCGTCGCTATCGAGCTGCTGACGCAGCTGCTCGGCGCGATCCTGCAGCACCTGCTCCAGCGCGTTCTCGCCCGAAGTTTCCTGACGGAATTCTTCGAAGGTGAGCGCGGCGTCGCCATCATAGGCAGCGGTGAAGCCGGCCAGGGTAATGTCGATGGTCAGGTCCTGATTCTGGCGGTTCTTGGCGGTGAGCTTGAGCACGCCGCCCTTCTTGAGCGAATTGACATACTGCTCGTTGATCACGAGCTGGGTCGCGCAGGAGGTGGGGTCGCACAGCATGTAGGGCACGCGGATGGGCTTGGCGCCATCGATCTGCCAGGTCAGGCCAAACGGCAGCAGCACGCCAAGCGGCACGGCGGCAACCGCCAGCAGTCGGCTCTCCTGGCCCGGATCGTCACGCAGCAGGAACGAGCCGAGGAACTGGCCATTGGCCAGAACCACCTGACGCATGATGCAGGCCTTCTGTCCGTCAGGCAGCGGGTCACAGACCTTGAGCCAGTTCTGGCTGCCTGCGGCGGCATCCGTCGGCGCAGCTGCGTCAGGCGCGGCAGGCGCATCAGCCGGTGCCTCGGCAGCCGGCGCCTCGGCGGGGGCAGCCTCCTGAGCATAGGCTGACAGGGGGGACAGCATGAGCGCGGCCACCGCAATACCGGCGACGAGGGGTTTCCTGAAGTTCATAGAATTTCCTTGGCTTCTTTGGCAGTCCCGGTGGCCTGATGCCACCTTGAAAATCGAACTGCCCTTCAAGTGCTGAATTCGGGCAATAACATGACCAATACAGCTTGCCAAAGGATTATGGCAGGACAGGGTTGATGCGGGCTGCTCAGGCAACATTTTCTGCCAGTTTTGCTAGGCGCGACAGGATTGCTGCGGCGCCCTTGAGGCGGTCATTGGGGGTGGGCCAGTTGCGCGCGAACACGAGTTTCTGATCGGGTTTGATGCGCACTTGGTTGGCCGGATCGCTGACCAACCGGACCAGCGCGGCCGGATTGGGGAATTCCTTGTTGCGCAGCGAGATGACCGCGCCCTTGGGGCCGGCATCGACCTTTTCGACATTGGCCTGCCGGCACAGCGCCTTGACCAGGATGACCTTGAGCAGCGCCTCGACCTCTTCCGGCAGCGGGCCGAAGCGGTCGATCAATTCTGCGCCAGCCGCGTCGATATCGCGGATATCGGTGAGGTCACCGAGACGCCGATAGAGCTGCATGCGCAGCTGCAGGTCAGGGATGTAATGCTCGGGGATCATCACCGGCATGCCCAGCGAAATCTGCGGACTCCACTCGTTGCGGTCCTCGTAGTCTTCCTCACCGCTCTTGAGATTGGCCACAGCCTCCTCCAGCATCGACTGGTAGAGCTCGAAGCCGACCTCGCGGATATGGCCGGATTGCTCGTCACCCAGCAGGTTCCCCGCCCCACGAATGTCGAGATCGTGGCTGGCCAATTGGAAACCGGCGCCCAGGCTCTCGAGCGATTGCAGCACGCCAAGCCGGCGCTCGGCCGTGTCAGTCAATTTTCTGTCAGGCGGCACCGTGAACAGCGCATAGGCGCGTGCCTTGGCCCGACCGATGCGGCCGCGGATCTGGTAGAGCTGGGCCAGCCCGAAATGGTCGGCGCGATGCACGATCAGCGTATTAGCGTTGGGAATGTCGAGCCCCGATTCCACAATGGTGGTTGCCACCAGCACGTCGAACTTGTTGTCGTAAAAGGCATTCATGATGTCGTCGAGTTCGCCCGGCGGCATCTGGCCATTGGCGACCACGAACGACACCTCGGGCACCTGCGCCTTGAGGAAATCGGCAATCTCGTGCTGATCAGTGATGCGCGGCACGACATAGAAGCTCTGGCCGCCGCGATATTTTTCGCGCAGGAGCGCCTCGCGCACCGAGAGCGCATCGAACGGCGCGATGAAGGTGCGGATGGCAAGACGATCGACCGGCGGCGTCGCCAGCAGCGACAGGTCGCGCACGCCGGTCAGCGCCAGTTGCAGCGTGCGCGGAATCGGCGTCGCCGTCAGCGTCAATACGTGCACATTGGCCTTGAGCTCCTTGAGACGCTCCTTGTGGCCGACGCCGAAGTGCTGCTCCTCGTCGATGATCAGCAGTCCGAGGTCCTTGAACTTGATGGTTTTGCTCAGCAGGGCATGGGTGCCGACCACGATGTCGACCTGCCCATCGGCCAGTCCGTCCTTGGTGGCCTTGAGTTCGGCGGCGCTGACCATGCGCGAGGCATGGCGCACGCGCACCGGTAGGCCGGTGAAGCGTTCCGAGAAGGTTTTGAAATGCTGCCGCGCCAGCAGCGTCGTCGGCACCACCACGGCCACCTGCTTGCCGCTCAGCGCCACGGCGAAGGCGGCACGCAGCGCCACCTCAGTCTTGCCGAAGCCCACGTCGCCACAGACCAGCCGGTCCATGACGCGGCCCGTGGTCACGTCATCGAACACCGCCTCAATGGCGGCCATCTGGTCCTCGGTCTCCTCATAAGGGAAGCGCGCGGCAAATTCGTCATAGGCGCCGGGGTTGATCTCAACCACATCCGCCTTGGTGAGCAGGCGCGCCGCGGCGATCTTGATGAGCTGCTCCGCCATTTCGCGGATGCGCTTCTTGAGCTTGCCCTTCTTGGCCTGCCAGGCCACGCCGCCCAGCTTGTCGAGCGTGACATGGCCGTCATCCGAGCCATAGCGGGTCAGCAGCTCGATATTTTCGACCGGCAGATAGAGCTTGGTGTCGCCGCCATATTCGAGCTCGACGCATTCATGCGGCGCGCCGCCGGCCTCGATGACCTTGAGGCCGAGGAAGCGGCCGATACCGTGATCGACGTGAACCACCAGGTCACCTGCCGCAAGACTGGCGGCTTCAGTCAGCGCGTCGCTGGCTTTTTTCTTGCGTTGAGGCCGCAGAATTCTTTCGCCAAGAATATCCTGTTCCGACAGAACCAGCAGGTCCTTGGTCTCGAAGCCTGTCTCGAGCGGCAGCACCACCAGCGATGTCGTCGAGGCGCTCGTGGTCTCGGCGTCGCGCCAGTTCTCCGCCATGCGCGGATTGGTCAACCCATGATCCTTGAGCACCTGCACCATGCGGTCGCGGGTGCCCGTGCTCCAGCAGGCGACGACGGCGCGGCGGCCGTCACGGCGCTCGGCCAGCAGCCGATCGACGACCGACTGGAACAGATTGGTATCGGTGGCCTGGCGTTCGGCGGCGAAGCTCGGGGCGATGCGGCCTCCGGCGTCGTCCGCCGCCTTGGTGCCGGGTGCCACGAACTGGCTGAGTTGCGTCACCGAGGCGCCGGCCAGGGTGTAGGGATGCTCGTCTACGGCATAAAGCAGCTCGGGCTTGATGGGCTTGTAGGGTGCCCCCGTCCCAGCCACGACAGGCAACAGCCGTGCCGCCTCGCGTGCATCGTAATAGTCGCGCACCTGCGCCACGCGATCGGCATAGGCCTCTACTGCCTGTTCGTCGAATACGAATGGCGCATCGCCCACATAGCCGGCCAAGGTATCGAGATGATCGTAGAAGAAGGGCAGCCAGTGCTCGGTGCCCGAATAGCGCGAGCCGCCGCTGACCGAAGCGTAGAGCGTGTCGTCGACCGTATTGCCACCAAAGGTCGCCGTGTAGTTCTGGCGGAAGCGCTTGATGGTCTCGTCTGTGAGCACCACTTCGCTCATCGGCGTCAGGTCAACGCGCTTGAGCGTGCCGGTAGTGCGCTGGGTATCGGGGTCGAAGGTACGGATGGATTCGAGCTGGCTGCCGAAGAAGTCGAAGCGTAGCGGGGCCCCAGCGCTGGCCGGGAACAGGTCCACCAGCCCGCCTCGCACCGCATATTCGCCGCTTTCGCGCACCGTCGGCACGCGCAGATAGCCATTGTTGGCCGCCCATGCGATCAGCTTGTTGCTGTCGACAATCCGGCCGGTCGCCGCCGAAAACGACATGGTCTCTACCACATCGCGCGGCGGCAGCTTCTGGATCAGCGCATTGACCGCCGTCAGCACCACGGCGCCCTTGGTCCCGCTGGTCAGCGCCGCCAGGGTGTTCATTCGCGCGGCAATGGTGACGTTGTTGGGCGAAACGCGATCATAGGGAAGGCAGTCCCAGGCCGGCAGGGTCAGCACGGGGTGCCCCGGCATCATAGCGGTCAGGATATCGGCCATGCGCTGCAGCCGTCGCCCGTCGCGCGCGACGAACACGATACTGGCCGCATCGTCCGGCGCCGCCTCGATGCGCTGCTGCACCAGGCGCGCCAGCACCATGGGCTGCATGCCGTCGGGCACATTGGCGATCGGGCGCGTCGGGCGCTGGGAAACCAGTTCGTTCATTTGGCGAGCCGCGCCTGATGGTCGGCGATAATCTCGGCAAGAAAGGCGCGATCTACATTGGTCGGTGGCTCTTCCTGGCCCATCACCCATTTCAGCAGCGGCGGGTCTTCCTCGCTCATCAAGGCTTCCAGCCGGTCGAGCTGGGTCGTGTCCATGGCTTCGGTATGGGCGTCGGCATAGGGCCCAAGAACGAGGTCCATCTCCCGCGTGCCGCGGTGCCAGGCCCGGTAGCGCAGCTTCTTGCGGCGCATAGCAATATCTTCACCGGCAGTCATTGACGCGCCATGATCCCGAATGGTGGTTGATTGAGGCAAGTGTTTACCCGGATTGGGTGGGGTTGTCAGCCGTCAATGCCACAAGGGGTGACGGGGTTGCGGCGGGCAGCTAGTTTTGCCGCGCCAAGGAACTCAAACGAATCGTGTCCCGCCCCGAAAGCCTTTCTCCGCTATTTCGCTCGCTACACTCCATCAAGGGTGTCGGCGACAAGCTGGCTGCGCTGCTAACCCGTTATTTCGGCGCGCCAGATGGGCAGGAGGCCATTGCCCTCGATATCCTGATGCACATGCCCTCTGGCGTCGTCGACCGACGCCGGCAGGTCGGCATCGCCGAGGCCTATCTCAACCAGATCGTCACCCTGCGGCTACATATCGACCGCCACCAGCCGCCGCCTCGTGGCAAGGAGCATGTGCCCCACCGCGTCTTTGCTCATGACGAGACCGGCGATGTGCAACTGGTGTTCTTCCGCGCCCAGGGTGGCTGGGTGGAAAAGGCCCTCCCCCTCGGCGAGGAGCGCTTCGTCTCCGGCACGATCGGCTTCTTCAATGGCGAAAAGCAGATCACGCACCCCGACTACATCGTCGAACCCGACAAGTTCGCCACCCTGCCGCTGGTCGAGCCGGTCTATCCGCTGACGCAGGGGCTGGGCTCCAAGGCACTGGCGAAGCTGGTCCGGCAAGTGCTCGACAACCTACCCGACCTGCCGGAATGGATCGATGCCGCGACCATGGTGGAGCGCAACTGGCCCAGCTTTAGCGACGCCATGCGCATGGTCCATACGCCGTCCTCGCCCGGCGAAGCCGAGCTCTGGGCCCCTGCCCGCATGCGCCTGGCCTATGACGAATACCTCGCCGGCCAGCTCACCCTGCAACTCATCCGCTCGACCATGGTCGCGGCGCGCGGCGTGTCCCGGCAGTTCACTGGCGCGATCACGCAACGTGTAGCGCAGTCGCTACCCTTCTCCCTTACGGAGGGCCAGCAGCAGGCCGTCGATGAAATCCGCGCGGATCTCGCCTCGCCCGATCGCATGTCGCGCCTGCTGCAGGGCGATGTCGGCGCCGGCAAGACCGTGGTTGCCCTCATGGCCATGGCTGCCATGGCCGAAAGTGGCGCGCAGTCGGCCATGATGGCGCCCACCGAACTGCTGGCATCGCAGCATTTCAAGACGCTGAAGCCGCTCTGCGATGCCGCAGGCCTGGGCTGCGAACTGCTGACCGGCAAGATGCCGGCCGCCGAACGCCGTGCAAAGCTTGCCGGCATTGCCAGCGGCGAAACCACCGTAGTCGTCGGCACGCATGCCTTGTTCCAGTCCGGCGTGGAATTCCACAATCTGGGCCTCACCGTTGTCGACGAGCAGCACCGTTTCGGCGTCCACCAGCGCCTCGCCCTCTCCGACAAGGGCAAGCATACCGACCTCCTGGTGATGACCGCGACGCCGATCCCGCGCACCCTGGTGCTCACCCATTTCGGCGACATGGACGTTAGCGTGCTGCGGGAAAAGCCCCGAGGCCGCCAACCCATTGACACAGCGGTGCTTTCCATTGGCGACTACGCTCGCGTGATCTCCCGGCTGCAGTCGCGCCTGGCCGAAGGTGCGCAGGCCTTCTGGGTGTGCCCGCTGGTCGAGGAAAGCGAGCATCTCGACGTCGTGGCCGCGGAAGACCGCTTTGCCGAACTGCAAAAAGTCTTCGGCGATCAGGTGGCCCTGGTCCACGGCCGCATGAGCGCCGCCGCCAAGCAGGAGGTGATGCAGCGCTTTGCCGCCAATGAGCTCAAGCTGCTGGTCGCTACCACGGTCATCGAAGTGGGCGTCGATGTGCCCAATGCCTCGATCATGATCATCGAGCATGCCGAGCGCTTCGGCCTCGCCCAGCTGCATCAGCTCCGCGGCCGCGTCGGCCGTGGCTCACAGCGTTCGGCCTGCCTGCTGCTCTACAAAGACCCGCTGAGCGAAACCGCCAAGGCGCGGCTGGAAACCATCAAATCCACCGAAGACGGGTTCGAGATTGCCGAGCGCGACCTCGAACTGCGTGGCCAGGGCGACGTGCTCGGCACCCGCCAGTCCGGCATGCCCGGCTACCGGCTCGCGGTGCCCGATGTGCATCGGCATCTGCTGGACTATGCGCATGACGATGCAAAAGCGCTACTCGCGCGCAATCCGGGACTGTCTGGTCCGGAAGGCGAAGCCGCGCGGACGGCGCTGTATCTGTTCAGAAAGGACCTCGCGATCCCGCTCATCCGGGCGGGCTAGAAGCGCGCTACTCCACCGTCACCGACTTCGCCAGGTTCCTCGGCTGGTCCACGTCAGTGCCCATGAACACGGCCGTATGATAGGCCAGCAATTGCACCGGAATACAGGCCAGGATCGGTGCGACGAAGCTGGAAACGTGTGGAATAACAATGATATCGGCCACGCCATGACCCACCGTCTCAGCGCCTTCGGCATCGGTGATCAGGATGATCTTGCCGCCGCGGGCCGCGACTTCCTGCATGTTGGATAGGGTCTTGTCGACCAGCTCGTCGGAGGGCGCCACCACGATCACCGGCATGTCCTCGTCCACAAGCGCAATCGGGCCGTGCTTGAGTTCACCTGCTGCGTAACCTTCGGCGTGGATGTAGCTGATTTCCTTGAGTTTCAGCGCGCCTTCCATGGCGATGGGGAACATCGGCCCGCGGCCGAGATAGAGCACGTCCTTGGCCTTTGACAGGCGTTTGGCGATGTCGATGATCTGGGTTTCGGTCGCCAGTGCTTGCGAGACTGCTGCCGGCAAGCTGGTCAGTGCCCGCACGCATGCCTGCTCTTTGCTTGCATCCAGCACGCCCCGGGCGCGGCCCGCCGCGATGGCGAGGCTGGCCAGGGCCGTCAGCTGCGCGGTCAGCGCCTTGGTCGAGGCCACGCCGATTTCGGGACCGCAGAGAATGGGGAAGACCACGGCGGATTCGCGGGCGATGGTCGATTCCAGCGTGTTGACCAGCGACGCCACATGCTGCCCCTGCCCCGCGCAGTAGCGCAAGGCCGCCAGGGTGTCGGCTGTCTCGCCCGACTGGGAGATGAACAGCGACAGCCCGCCTTTTTCCAGTGGCGGCTCGCGGTAGCGGAATTCGGAGGCCACATCGATATCGACCGGCAGGCGCGCATAGCGCTCGAACCAGTATTTAGCGACGGCGCCGGCCAGGTAGGCCGTGCCGCAGGCGCTGATGGTGAGCCGGCTCAGGTCGGCGAAATCGAAGGGCAATGCCTCGCGGATGGCTACCTTTTCGGCGCCCATGTCCACGTAGTGGCTCAGCGTGTGCGAAATGGTCTCGGGCTGCTCGTAGATTTCCTTGGCCATGAAGTGGCGATGGTTGCCCTTGTCCACCATCAGCGCCGAAGTCTGCGAAATCAGCTGTTCGCGCTGCACGATGGCGTCCTTGCCATCGCGGATGGTGACGCCCTGGGGGGTGATGACCGCCCAATCGCCGTCCTCGAGATAGGTCAGGCGCGAGGTGAACGGGGCCAGCGCCATGGCGTCGGAGCCCAGATACATTTCCGTCGTGCCATAGCCGACGGCCAGCGGCGCACCGTGACGGGCAGCGATCAGCAGTCCCTCCTCGCCCTTGAACAGAAAGGCGAGCGCGAAAGCACCCCTGAGTTGCTTGAGCGTGCGGGCCACGGCCAGTTCGGGGTCGGCGCCATTGGTCAGTTCGCGACTGACCCAGAGCGCCACGGCCTCCGTGTCAGTCTGCGTCTTGGGCAGATAGCCGTCCTTGGCGAGGTCCGCCAGCATATCGCGATAATTCTCGATAATGCCGTTATGCACCACGGCCACGCGGTCGGTGGCGTGGGGATGGGCATTCTGCTCGGTCGGCGCACCATGGGTCGCCCAACGGGTGTGGCCGATGCCGATACGGCCGCCAAGCGGCTCGAAGCTCAGCTTCTGCGCCAGATTGCCCAGCTTGCCCTCGGCGCGGCGGCGGGAAATGTCCCCGCCTTCCAGCGTCGCGACGCCGGCGCTGTCATAGCCGCGATATTCGAGGCGCTTGAGCGCATCGACGAGACGGATGGCAACCGGTTCAGTGCCTACGATGCCGACAATACCGCACATACTATTTGTCCCTTTTCGCCTGCTGGGTCGCCAGCTTCTTGGCCGCGGCCGTCGCAAAAATTTCCTTGGCCCGGCCAGGCTTGACCACTTGCCGCGCGCGGCCCAGCGCCAACGCGTCCGCTTCTACATCTTCAGTGATCACGCTGCCACTGGCCACCAGCGCTCCGGCGCCCACAGTCACCGGCGCTACCAGCGAGGCGTTGGAGCCGATGAAGGCGTTGTCGCCGATGACGGTGCGGTGCTTGTTGTAACCGTCATAGTTCACCGTGATGACGCCGGCACCGATATTCACGTCGGCCCCGACTGTGGCGTCGCCCACATAGGTCAGATGGCTGATCTTGGCGCCTCTGCCGATGTCGGCCTTCTTGATCTCGACGAAATTGCCCACCTTGGCGCCTTCGCCGAGGCTTGCCTCCGGCCGCAGCCGCGCGAACGGCCCGACACTGGCATTCCTGCCGACATGGGCGCCTTCGAGGTGGCTGAAGGCATGGATCACCGCGCCCTCTTCGATTTTGACCCCCGGCCCGAACACAACGTTAGGCTCAATGGTCACGTCGCGGGCGATCTCGGTATCATAGGAGAACCAGACGCTTCCGGGGTCCTTAAGCGTCACGCCGGCCTTCATGAAATCCTCGCGGCGCAGATCTTGGAACAGACCCTCGGCCCGGGCCAGCTGGCTGCGGTCATTGACGCCCATGACGTCGTTTTCCGGCGCGAGGCCATAGCCGACCTTCTTGCCGGCCGCATTGGCCAGGCCCACCAGATCGGTCAGGTAATATTCGCCCTGCGCGTTGTTGGTCTCGACCTTGTCGATCAGCTCGCGGAACACCTCGGCACGGAAGGCCAGGATGCAGGCATTGCACAGCCGGATGCGGCGCTCGTCCTCGGTGGCGTCCTTGTGCTCGCGGATGGCCAGCAACGTATCGCCGTCGGTGATGAAGCGGCCATAGCCGGTCGGGTCCTTGGGCTCAAAGCCGAGAATAGCGACGTCGAGGCCGGCATCGAGCCGGTCCAGCACAGCCCTAAAGTTGATGCCGCGCAGCAAGGGGTGATCGCCATAAACCACCGCCACATAGCCTGTCGCCTTGTCGAACAGGTCACGCGCCATGGCGGCGGCATGGGCCGTGCCCCGCGCCACGGCCTGCTCGAAATGCACCACATCAGGGTGCATGGCCGTCACGGATTTGCGGATAGCATCATGGCCGGGACCGGTCACCAGCGCGATCTGAGTCGAGCCGGCTTCACGCGCAGCGCGGGCCACATGGCCCACAATCGGCATGCCACCGACCGGATGGAGAACCTTGGGCATAGCCGATCGCATGCGCGTGCCCTCGCCCGCAGCAAGAATGATCGACAGCAGTTCGGTCATGTGGGTTCTCCGGTGCGACTCTTAAACAGCGCATTTTCACAACATTATGGCACGCAACCGTTGGCGAACAGGTAACGGCGGCGTCATGGTCAAGACTGGTGCAGCGCCTGATTCGACGGCACCCATCGGGGTATTGCATTGGCTAGAGCATCGGAACAATTCCGGCAATCGGACGTGACCACCTGGGCCATCGTCGCCCTGGTGCTGGCCGGCATCGCCGTGATGGGGGCCAATGTGTCGGCTCTCATGCCGCAAAGCCTGCTAGCCGGCCTGCACAAGACCCGGATCGGAGGCGCCTCGCTGGAGCAGTTGCGCGGCCAGGTTGCGGACTTGCGCGAGGAAACCCAGCGGCTCAAGCGCGAGAACAGCATACTGGCGGCCCGCTTTGCGCTCGAAGAGCAGCAGGGCAATGAAGTCACCCGCCGCGTCGGCGCGCTGGAGGTCAGTCTGCCGCAACTGCTCGAAACGCTGCCCGACAGTGCCGGGGTCGACCGGTCTAACACGGCGGCCATTGGCGGGGCGGCACTGGTTTATGACGCTGCTGGCGGATCGGTCGCAATTCGCCAGCAACCCATGGCCGAGGCCACGCCGCAAAACCAGCCGCTACCCGCTTCGGTCCAGCAGGTCGCCACGATTGCGGCGCCCGGCCAGGCTAGCTATGGCATTGCGCTGGGGCCTTCCATTGGCGTCGAGCAAGCTCCGGAGGCCTGGCGCGACCTGTCGATGAAGCTGGGACCGCTGCTGTTTGGACTGGCGCCGGTGCTCGCCGATGAGTCCAGCAGCAACGACAAGCGCATCATTGTGGGACCGATCACGCAGCTGTCCGAGGCGAGTGCGCTATGTGCCCGACTGGAGCGCATGTCGGTCTCGTGCCTGCCCATGCCATTCGCCGGGACACCGTTGGTCTATTGAGGTGACGCAATTGCGGTTGACAGCACAGGCAACGTGGCTATGTTCCGCCGCGACGCCAGCAGCGTCTGACTTGGTGCGTGCCGGTAGCTCAGTGGTAGAGCATTCGACTTTTAATCGAATGGTCGAGGGTTCGACCCCCTCCCGGCATACCAATCCTCTTCACACCATCTGATCGGGCTCCCTGCAGTGTCACAGGATACCATCGATCTGCTCAAGGTGCTGGCGGCGACTGCGCTTGTGTTCGCAGCCGGCACGCTGGTGATGCTCTATGTCATCTACCTGATGGCTCAGTATGGCGCGGACCTGCCCATGGTTGGTTCGCTCCCCTTGCGAGCGCCACCCGAGATGGTGCCCCTGCTGGCCGACAACCGCATTTTCACCACCCTTGCCGCCGTACATGTCACAGCGACCGGACTGGCGCTGCTCATTTCCAGTCACACGGTCGACATGGCCCTGCTGATCACCTCCAAGGCGGTGGCCGTGGTCATCGTCGCGTTGCTCGGCTTCGTGGGCGGGCACATGATCTATCTGCAGCTGACGGAAAACGCCTCGTTCGCACTTGCCCCGCTTTCCCCCGTGCTGGTGGCACTGGTCGGCTTTCTGGTGCTGTCGACGCTGCTCAGCGTGCCAACCCTGCGCGGGCTGGGTAATCTGCGCTTCGCGGTGGCCATCGGGCTGGTGGTGATGGGACCGATGCTGCTGGTCTGGCTCTAGCCTGCCAGTGTCACCACGACGGCGCCGCGGGGCGTTGCTACCACGGTATGCTCATATTGGACGCAGGGTGCCGCGGGACGGCTGATCAGCGTCCATTCGTCATCGGCCGATTTCTGGTCGGCCATTTTGCCACCTAGTGACAGGAATGGCTCGATGGTGAACACCAGCCCATTGGTCATGCGCCGGCGTTCCGACTTGTCCGGCCAGGTTGCGATTTCGGCCGGTTCGTCGTGAAGGCTGTCGCCCACGCCATGGCTGGCCAGGTTGCGGATCAACGTATAGCCGCCCTTTTTGGCGAACTTGCCTATGGCTTCCCCGATATCGGCCAGCGGCGCACCGGCCTTGACCGCGTTGATGCCGGCCCACATGGCTTTTTTGCCGTCGCGGCAGAGCGCCACGAGGCGCTTGTCACCCTCGCCCAAAATGAAGGACGAGCCGCAATCGGCGAAGATACCGTCCTTTTCCGCCGAGACATCGATATTGACCAGGTCGCCTTCGGCCAGCACACGGGTACCGGGAATGCCGTGGGCGATTTCCTCGTTGACCGAAATGCAGGTGGCGCCGGGGAAGTCATAGGTCACCATGGGAGCAGAAAGCGCGCCGTTTGCTGCCAGCATGCTGGCGCCTATCTCATCGAGCTCGGCTGTCGTCATGCCCACACGCATGGCCGAAGCCATGGCGTCGCGGGTAATGGCGCAGATGCGGCCGATGGCCTTGAGCTTTTCGAGCTGTTCTTCGGTGGTGATGGTCAAGCGATCAGGCCTTGTTGGCGAGGTAATAGGCCAGCAGACCCTGGGTGGAGCTGTCGTGCCCTTCCCCGCTCTGCTTGCCCTCGACCTTGGGCAGCAGGGCCTTGGCGAGCTGCTTGCCCAGCTCCACGCCCCACTGGTCGTAGGAATTGACGTTCCAGATCACGCCCTGGGTGAACACCTTATGTTCGTAGAGCGCCACCAAAGAGCCCAGCGTCTCTGGTGTCAGCTGCTCGTAGAACAGGGTGTTGGACGGACGATTGCCGGGGAACACCTTGTGCGGGGTGAGTTCCTTGATCTTTGCCTTGTCGAGGCCCTGGGCCTTGAGCTCGGCGACGACCTCTTCCTCGGTCTTGCCGAGCATCAGCGCTTCTGACTGCGCCAGCACGTTGGCGACAAGCTTGTCGTGGTGCGGTGGCAGGCTTTCGTGCGGCTTGGCGGCGATGAGGAAGTCGGCGGGGATGACGTCGGTGCCCTGGTGGATGAGCTGGTAGAAGGCGTGCTGGCCATTGGTGCCCGGCTCGCCCCAGACGATGGGGCCGGTGGACCAGCCGACCGGCTTGCCGGCCAGCGTCACCGACTTGCCATTCGATTCCATATCCTGCTGCTGCAGATAGGCGGCGAAGCGGCTCAGGCGCTGGTCATAGGGCAGCACGGCATGGGTCGAGAAACCCCAGACATTGCGGTACCAGACGCCGAGGACAGCCATGATGACCGGCAAGTTATCCTCGAGCGGGGCGGTGAGGAAATGGCGGTCCATGGCATCGGCGCCCTTGAGGAAGGCGGCGAAATTGTCGTAGCCGACGGCCAGCGCGATCGGCAGGCCGATGGCCGACCAGACCGAATAGCGCCCGCC
>NZ_JAKFDJ010000017.1:0-1644 GCF_036676215.1 Devosia sp.
CGCCCGCGCCAACGCCCAGGGCTACCTCGCCGCGGTGCTGGAACTCCTCGAAAGCGCCAAGACCCAGGCGGCTTAGGGTCGCGGTCAAGTCATTCCGGCGGTGGCCATCGCGAGGGCGGCTGTCGCAAGACTTGCCGGTTCGGAGACAAGGCCGTCCGCCCCCGCGGCCTCCAACTCGTCCAGGGTTCCGTAACCCCACAGGACGCCGAGGGCGCGCATCTCGTTCGCATGGGCTCCCGCGACGTCATGTCGACGATCCCCGATCATCACGCAGTGGCCCGGCGCCAGCGAATGAAGCTCCGCAATATGGGAGATCAGTTCCGGCTTGTGGTCCAGCGCGCCGCCCGGCTCGGAGCCGTGGATGGCGACGAAAAAGCCATCGAAGCCGATGTGCTCCAGAATGCGCTGGGCGAATTCTCTGCGCTTTGACGTGGCAAGAATGAGCTGCGCGCCCGCGCGCCGCATCGCCGTCAGCGCCTGCCCAATGCCTGGATAAGGCAGGCTGCTGAACAGGCCGCGCTGGCCATAGTCTGAGCGATAGGCCGCCACCGCCTCGGTGACCCGATCGTCTCCATATCGTTCCAGCAGCCACCGCATGCCGTCCTCTATCGGCGGGCCGATCAGCGCCGAAAGGTCGAGCGATGGCTCGGGCGTATGGCCTAGGGCGCGCAGAGCGGCCCGGCAGCTCGACAGAATGCCCGGCTCCGAATCAATGAGCGTGCCGTCCAGATCCAAAAGCACTGTGGGGGTGGTCGAAAGCATGGCCGAGCTTAACCCACGTTGGCGGGCTGGCTAGCGCCGCGTTCCGCCCTTCCCGGCACTCCAGGGAATCCGCCAGGGCGCGGCGCTTCATAGATTCTCCGGCGCGACCTCGCCTCTCACCAACGCTTGTCCGCCATACCCGCCACACGAATTATCGCCGGACGTGGCGCGAAAGCGACAGGCGCGGTTCTGACGCCCGCGCCGAAACTCACGCGGGCCGTGAACCTTGATTTTCCAGGGCTAATTTCGACAGTTTTCGAAGTTTCGGTACGATTTTGTCCATAGATTCAAATTCTGAACAATGTTCGGATGAGTTTTGACAGACCCGTCGTATGTGTCCGCACTCTATTCTTTCATGCATACAAAATCGACTTGCGTTTTGCTGAAATCCTCGCGCATTCCTCCCCCGCAATCTGTCGCAATATCGACGGATAACGTAGTTATATTAAAAGGGGAAACGCTTGCTACAATCCAGATACCTTGCCGGAGCCTCCTCCCTCGCGCTCCTGCTCACCCTCGGCGCCGGCCAGGCCCTGGCCCAGGATTCCGCCGAGGTCGAAGAGGTCGTGGTCACCGGCTCGTTCATCGCCGGCACCCCCGAAGACGCCGCCCTGCCGGTCAATGTCATCGGCGCCGAGGAGATGGCCAAGCAGGGCTCGCCCTCGACCGTCGACCTGATCAAGTCGATCCCCGCCGTCTCCGGCGCCGTCGGCGAGTCCAACCAGTTCGGCGCGGGTCAGACCACCGGCTCGGGCAACGTCAACCTGCGCGGCCTGGGCGCCGAGCGGACCCTGGTGCTGTTCAACGGCCGCCGCATGGCGATCTCGCCCGGCTCCATCTATGTCGACACCAACCTGATCCCGACCGCCGCCATCGGCCGCA
>NZ_JAKFDJ010000018.1:0-109019 GCF_036676215.1 Devosia sp.
GCTCGACGAACCAACAGCGGGCGTCGACCCCAAGGCGCGGCGGGATTTCTGGGATGAGATCAGGCGGCTGAGCAAGGCCGGCGTCACGGTGCTGGTTTCGACCCACTATATGGACGAGGCGGTACAGTGCGATTTCATCACCTACATCGCCTATGGCAAGAAGCTGATCGACGGGCCGTCGGCCGACATTCCAAGGATGGTCGGGCTGACCACGTGGCGAGCCGAAGGGCCAGAGCTGGCGGCACTGGAGGCCGCGCTTGTGGGCCAGCCGGGGGTGGTCCAGATCGCGCGGTTCGGCTCGACCCTGCATGTGTCGGGGGTGGATGCGGCGGCGCTGGAGACGACGGTGCGGGCGTTCGAGGCGCGGGGCCGGCAGCGCTGGAGCCTCATGCCGGCGGGGCTGGAGGAGGCGTTCATTTACCTGATGACGGGGGCGCGCGACAATTTCTCGCGTGATGCGGCATGAGCCTTTTCTCGTTCTCCCGCTTCCTGGCCGTGCTGATGAAGGAATTCATTCAGATGCGGCGCGACCGCGTCACTTTCGCCATGATGATCGGCCTGCCCATCGTGCAGCTCATGCTGTTCGGCTTTGCCATCAATGCCGATCCGCGCAACCTGCCGACGCTGGTCGAACTCAATGACGATGGCCCTCTGGTGCGCTCGGTGCTGGCCGGGATGGAGACCTCTGGCTATTTCGATTTTCGCGGCGTGGTCTATGGGCCGGACGAGGGCGAGGATGCGCTGCGGCGTGGCACCGCCAATTTCGTCGTGGTCATCCCTGCCGACTTCGAACGCGATGTGGTGCGAGGGCTGCGGCCGGATATTCTGGTGGCAGCAGATGCGGCGGATCCGTCGGCGGTCGGCGGTGCCGCGGCGGCCTTGAGCGGGATCGTCAATGGGGCAATGGCGCAGACGCTGACCGGGCCGCTGGCTTCGATAGCCGGTCCCCCTGCCCCGTTCGGCGTTATCGTGCACCGGGCATACAATCCCGAGGGCAAGACCTCGACCAATATCGTGCCGGGGCTGCTGGCCATCATCCTCAGCATGACCATGGTGATGATCACCGCCGTGGCCATCGTCAAGGAACGCGAGCGCGGCACGATGGAGATGCTGATCGCGACCCCGGTGCGACCGTTCGAGGTGATGCTGGGCAAGATCCTGCCCTATGTGCTGGTCGGCTATGTGCAGACGGCTGTGTTTCTGGTCGCTGCCTTCGCCGTGTTCGGCGTGCCGTTCGAGGGCACGTTCACGGCCTTTTTTATCGGCTTCAACCTGTTCATCCTGGGCAATCTGGCGCTGGGCTTTCTGATCTCTACGGCGGCGCGCAACCAGATGCAGGCGATGCAGCTGAGCTTTTTCACTATCCTGCCGTCGATCCTGCTCTCGGGCTTCATGTTCCCCTTCGCGGGCATGCCGGGCTGGGCGCAGGGCCTGGGCACGGCGGTGCCGGCGACGCATTTCATCCGGCTGGTGCGCATGGTGATGCTGAAGGGGGCCGACAGCAGCGATCTCACGGGCGAATTCACAGCGCTGGCTGTGATCGTCTGCGTGATCTCGGTGCTGGCGATGCTGCGCTACCGGCAGACGCTGGATTAGGCGGATTGCATGCGCTGCCAACGACAGTGCCGCCCTCGGGCTCGACCCCAGGGCCATCCACCGCTCGTGCCGGTTGGGAGTGGCCCTCGGATCAAGTCCGAGGGCGGTCCTGCGGTTGGGAGGCACCTGCCCCGCCATTCGACCATAGGTCTCATGGCCTAGCGCGCTAAAACCGCTCCACCGGAGCGATTTTGCCTGCGGCCGCGTGCTAGCCCGCAACCCGTTCGATCTGGGCGCCGCAGCGGCTGAGTTTGTCCTCCAGCCGCTCGAAGCCACGATCGAGGTGATAGATGCGGTTGACGATGGTCTCGCCCCTGGCGGCCAGGCCGGCAATGACCAGCGATACCGAGGCGCGCAGATCGGTGGCCATCACCTGGGCACCCTTGAGCTGGGACTTGCCATGCACGGTGGCCATCTGGCCATCAACCGTTATGTCGGCGCCGAAGCGGACCAGTTCGGCCACATGCATGTAGCGGTTCTCGAAAATAGTCTCGCGAATCTGGCTGGTGCCGGAGCTCATGGTCATCAGCGCCATGAACTGGGCCTGCAGATCGGTCGGGAAACCGGGGAACGGATCGGTCTCGACGTCGACGGGCTGCAGGCCGTTGCCATTGCGATGGACGCGCAGGCCGCCGGGCTCCACGGTGAGCTCGACCCCGGTCATGGCCAGGATATCGAGGGCGGACTGGAGATGCTCGGGTCGCGCGCCCTTGAGCAGCACATTGCCCCCAGTCATGGCGGCGGCCATGGCGAAGGTGCCGGTTTCGATGCGGTCGGGGATCACATCAATGGTGGCGCCATGCAGGCGCTCCACACCCTCGATGGTGAGGGTGCGCGTGCCGATGCCGGAAATCCTGGCGCCCATGGCCACGAGGCATTCGGCGACATTGGTGATCTCGGGTTCCTGGGCGGCGTTTTCGAGCACGGTGGTGCCACGGGCCAGGCTTGCCGCCATCAGCAGCGTGTGGGTCGCGCCCACCGAAACCTTGGGAAACTTTATATGTGCGCCGATCAGGCCGCCCTTGGGGGCCTTGGCGACGACATAGCCGTCATCGATATCGATCTCGGCGCCCAGTTCCTTGAGACCATAGAGGAAGAGATCGACCGGGCGGGTGCCGATGGCGCAGCCGCCGGGCAGCGAGACGCGGGCCTCGTGGCAGCGCGCCAGCAGCGGCCCGATGACCCAGAAGCTGGCGCGCATCTTGGAGACGAGCTCATAGGGGGCGGTGGTGTCGACGATGTCGGCAGCAAGGAAGGTCATGCGCTGGCCCACACCCTCCTCCTCGCCGCGGCGGCGGCCATGCACGGCGATGTCGACGCCATGATTTTCCAGGATGCGTTCGAGCTGCTTGACGTCGGCGAGGCGCGGCACGTTCTGCAGCACCAGTGGTTCGTCGGTGAGCAGCGAGGCGATCATGAGTGGGAGAGCGGCATTCTTGGCGCCCGAAATCGGGATTTCGCCGTTGAGTTCATTGCCACCGATCAAACGAATACGGTCCATCAGTCTTGTCCTATATGGCGGGCGTAAAAGCCCTTGCTACCTGGGATGGAGGTAGGCCAAGTCCTAGTTGCCACGTAAGCCAGACTCGCCGTTCTCAAAAATATGCCGGAGACGTCAGGGAAGCCGCCAGCAGTCGGTTATCATCGCCTGAAACTGGTTTACGGTTTATTGACCGTATCGGTTTCCGGGGCCGGTTGGGGATCGGGAGCCTGACGCTCCGAATCGGCGCGTGCCTTGGCCTGTCCCTTCCGGCGCTTGAGGTTCTCGCGGAGCTTTGCGGCCAATCTTTGCTCACGCTGGGTGGCTTGTTCGGTTTTGCTCATTGTTGCCACAGGGGAATCGTGTTGGCCCTGGGCGGTTGATAGGCGCTTTTTGGCCTTGCGTCGAGATTGGGGCTATGGCAGTAGAGCCCCGTCGCGCCGGGCAGCTTTGCCGCGCGCCGGATGCTGCCGTAGCTCAGTGGTAGAGCACCCCCTTGGTAAGGGGGAGGCCGACAGTTCAATCCTGTCCGGCAGCACCAGTTTTCCCAACACATTCAATAGCATACGAATGCGCGGCACCACTCGTACAGCTCACATTGGCTCAGCACCAATCGGATCGCAGGGTGAGGATAACCAACGAGGGGCTGTTTGGCACCGGCTCGCTCGGGCAAGCGCTACTCGAGCGGTCCCCGCTTGGCGCCGAAGGCCGGTGGCGGACCAACCGAGGCGCGCTCGACCAACGGACATTCGAGCTTGGTGATGGGGTAGCGCCTGGATTCGCTGGCATGGGCGGCGAGCTGCTCCACTGCCCACATGCCCATGGCCCGGTGGGGCAGGATGGAGGTGGTCAGGGGCGGATGCATGTGGCGGGCGATTTCCTCATCGTCATAGCCGACCACGGACATATCCTCGGGAATGGAGAGGCCGGCTTCCTTGAGCGCCTCGTAGCAGCCGATGGCAGTGCGGTCGTTCTGGCAGAAGATGGCGGTAGGCCGATCCGGCAGGGCCAGCAGCTGCACCGTCGCCCGATAGCCGGCGCCGGCCGACCAGTCGCCCTCCACCACCAGATCGGGATCGAATGGAATATCGGCCGTCGCCAGGGCGCGGCGATAGCCTTTGAGTCGATGCTCGGCCGCCTCCATCCACGGCTCGCCGGTGATGGTGGCGATGCGCCGGTGCCCCTGTTCGATGAGATGGCGGGTCGACATCTGCCCACCCGCAATCTCGCTCGGCACCACGGCCGGGAAGGCGTGATCGGCAGTATAGCAGTTGAGCAGCACAACCGGGATTTCCAGCTCCGACAGATAGGCCGGGGCAACGATCTCGCGCGTGAAGATGGCCATGTAGATCAAGGCGGAGACCCCCGGACCGGTCAACGCCCGGAGCGTCCTCGGCTCCATTTCAGCGTCGCACAGGGTCTGCGCCACAAGGACAATATTGCCGGCATTCCAGGAGGCCTGGCGCACGCCCTCGATCGCCACCACCGCTTCGGGGCTGGTGGCCAGTTGATCGACGGCAAAGCCGATGATTCCATCTATTGGCTGAACTCTGGCCGCCGGACCAATCGCCCGAACCGGAAACGTGGGCGAAACGTAGCCCAGGGTTCGGGCGGCCTCGATAACGCGGTCCCGAGTCTGCTGCGACAGCTTCATGCCGGCGGTACGATTGAGGACGAAGGACACGGTGGCCTGCGAGCAGCCGGCCGCCTTGGCGACATCGGTCATCGTAACGCGCCGCTCCTTGGCCCCATTGCGGGTCCTGTTCGCCGATGCCCTGTCAGTCATGTTTTGCGAATCTTTCAATCAAGTCATCTTTGCCGCGCACCAATTGCTGCGGGCCACCAGCAGATTCGCGCCAAGAACAGCATGTGGGCGCAATGACTTGCACGCAAGAGGTGAGGTGGTGGACGCATCGAAACGCGTCCACCAGTCGCGGGAGGTCGACTATGGTACGCAGATGCCCGGATCTTCCAGGGTGCACAGGTCAAGACCGGTGAACTTGGGATCTTCGACCGTGCCGCCCTCAATGAGCGTGATCAGGATATCGGGCGCTTCATTGCCCATCTGGTAGGGGCGCTGGCCGATCTGGAAGTGGCTGCGGCCCTCGCTGAAGGCCTGGATCTGCGGCGGCAGTGTGTCGCCGGCAATGATGATCAGTTCCTTGCTCTGGAGGCGATCCATGACCTGATCGGTGTTCTGCGCATAGGCCTGCGGGCCGAACTGCGCCCAGCCACCCACCAGGATGAAGGCCGTCAGATCCGGATTGGCAGTGAACACGTCGGCCATCTGCTGGTTGGCCGTCGGGATATCGTCATTGGTGAAAACCGGGCAGCCGTCGATTTCCGTCCAGCCATTGGTATCGGCCAGGCGCTCGATGCCCATAGTGCCGGCAATGGTATCGCGGAAGCCGGCGGCACGTTCGTTGATATTGGCGGCCGCCACATTGCCGAGCTGCAGGCACACCGTGCCGCCTTCCGGCTTGAGCTTCATCAGCTCATTGGCCATGCCGACACCCATGTCGTAATTGTTGGTCCCGAAATAGGTCTTGCGCAGGCCAGCATCGGCCGGCAGCAGGTCAGCGTCCACGGTGATGATCGGCATGGTGGGCGCGGCGGCCTTCAGCATATTGGCCATGGCTGGGGCGTTTGAGGGCGAGATAGCGATGCCGGCTACGCCGCGGCTGATGAGATCCTGCACGATCTGGACTTCACCAGATTCGTCCGAACTCAAGGCCGGGCCGGTATAGAGGCATTCATATTCGCTATCGGCATGAGCCGTGTTCCAGTCGGCACAGCCCTGTCCCATGACCGTGAAGAACGGGTTGTCCAACCCCTTCACCACGACCGCCAGGATCTTCTTGTCCTGGGCATAAGCGCTGCCGGAGAGCGCTCCAATGATGGCAAGTCCGGCCAAGGCAAGCATAGTCTTCTTCATAGTGTCCTCCCTAGTGACTTTGTCCGTTATCGGACCCTGGTTGGTTCAGCCGACGTACCAGACCTTTCGCGGATCATCCGCGGCCCTTTGGTAGGCGAAGGCTGCATCAACAAGACCTATGGCGTCGTGGTTCGGCTCCCAGTTCAGCGCTTGCCGCGCCTTGCTGTTGTCGAGCCAGTTGGAATGGAACGGCGTCTCGATGCGGACGCTCCCGAGGCCGCGCGTACGCGCCAGGTGGGCGGCGACAGTGCCGTAATCGAGCGGCCGGTTCATCGCGATGTTGAACAATTGCTGGTGCGCGGCCGGATTGCCCAGCGCTGCCAGCATGGCTTCCACCAGGTCAGTAACGTGCACGAAGCTGCGCTTGAGCGGTTGGCCCGCGGCATCGATCAGCAGCGGAATTTTGGATTCCCCCGCATAGCGGGCCTGCTCTTCGGCAGATATCACACTGCTCCATGCCGGCCCGCCGAACTGGTCCTCCCCGAAGCTCAGTACATGGCGGAAGTCGTCCTTCTCCATGATCCAGGGCGCGCGCAGGCAACAGCCATTGATGCCGTACTGGATGTAGTATTGCTCGAGCATCACCTCCTCGAGCACCTTGGACAGGGCATAGACGCCCGGATAGGGCCGCCGCGGCGATGCTTCGGTGATCGGGGCATCATAGGCGACCGAGATGTGGCCAACCGTGCAGTCGCCGCCGATCAGCATGAACTGCTCGGCCGTCGGGCTGGCCCGAAAGGCCTCCAGCAGCCAGAACATGCCCTTGACCGACACGTCCATCGCCTGCTGCGGGTCTTCCTTGACCGTGGCCATGTGGATCACGTGAGTGACCCCGGCCATGGCGGCATCGACCGTGGTGCGGTCGGCGATCGACCCCCTGACGCTCTCGACCCGCGCATGCGGCGGCAGCGAGCGGTTGTGACAGAGGGCACGAATGCGCGCCGCCGCCCAGCGCGGGTCCGCCAGAATGCGTCCTAGCAGAACCTGGCCGACCTTCCCGGTTGCCCCGGTAACAAGCACAAGCATCTGGCCCCTCCCATGACTAATACTAATTAGCTGCCTTGCGCGCAGTCAATGCGGAAAGCAGATAGGCCCCGGACTGAGGAGCGACAGCAGTGCTGACCAAATCCCCGGATTGCTGGAGTTGTGTTGCCGCGCTCGGCGCGTCCTCGATTGACGACCACGAGTCTGGCTGCCTATATGATGATTACTAATAGAACGCGGGAGCAACCCGCACATTGGTGGAGGGGCGCCGCCATGGCGGTTCTGGAGCTCGAAGGTATTTCCAAGCATTACGGGGCCATAACGGCGCTGACGGACATCTCGCTAACCCTGCAGGCCGGCGAAGTCGTTGGGCTGGTGGGCGACAACGGCGCGGGCAAGACCACGTTGGTCAAGATCATCGCCGGCAACTTCCATCCCAGCGAAGGCCAGATCCGACTCAACGGGCAGGTGGTCGAGTTGCACGGCCCCAAGGATGCACGCTCCAAGGGCATCGAGATCGTCTATCAGGACCTGGCACTGGCCGACAATCTGACGGCGGCAGCCAATATCTTTCTCGGCCGCGAACTGACCTCGGTTGCCAAGACGCCCGCCCATGCGGAACTCCCCTGGTACAAGCGGCGCAAGTGGTGGCAATTCCTCATTCCCGAAATCCTGGACTACCAGGCGATGTATCGGCGTTCGGCCGAACTGTTTGCCGAGCTGAAATCGGAGACCCGCCCGCGCGACCTGGTGCGACGCATGTCCGGCGGCCAGCGCCAGGCCGTCGCCATCGCCCGCACGCGGCTGTCCAATCCGCGTATCGTGCTGATGGATGAGCCCACCGCGGCCATTAGCGTGCGGCAGGTGGCCGAAGTGCTGAACCTGATCCGGCGTCTGCGCGAGCAGGGCATGGCGGTCATCCTCATCAGCCACCGCATCCCCGACATCTTCGCCGTATGCGATCGCCTCCTGGTGTTGCGGCGCGGCCAGATGGTGGCCGACAAGCTCGTGGCCAACAGCTCACCCCAAGAGGTGACGGGCCTGATCACCGGCGCCATCGAGCGCGCATAGAAGGACCCGCCATGAGCGCCGATACGTCCCTGCAAAAAGCCATCGACCAGCAGACCCACACCACCTTCCTATCCTGGCTGGTCAGCCGCCAGATCTTCTGGGTCCTGCTCGCCGCGGTACTGGCCGTCATCGCCATGTCCCTGATGACCCGAACCTTTGCCACACCCAACAACCTCTTCAACGTCACCCGGAACTTCGCCTTTGTCGCCATTGTCGCCATCGGCATGACGGCGGTGATCATCACCGGCGGGATCGATCTGTCGGTGGGGTCCACCGTGCTGATTTCGGCGATGGTGACCACCGTCATCATGCATGCGGGTCTCCCCATAACGCTGGCTTTTCCGGCCGCCATGGGCGCATCGCTGCTGGTCGGCGCCATCAACGGCACGCTGATCGCCATAGCGGGCATGCCGCCCTTTGTGGTGACGCTGGGCATGATGTCGATTGCGCGCAGCATCGGCATGGTGATGTCCAACAATGCACTGATCTACGAATTCGGCCCGGATCAGGCGATCCTATTCGCCATTGGCGGCGGCTCAGTGAGCCTGTTCGGACTGCCCATTCCCAATCCGGTCCTGGTGATGGTCGCGCTATGCATGGTGACGGCCTTCATGCTGCGCTGGACGCGTTGGGGACGCTATCTCTACGCCATCGGCGGCAATGAGCGCGCAGCAATCCTGACGGGTGTACCCGTCAGGGCCGTCAAAGTCTCGGTCTATATGTTCGCCTCGTTCTGCGCCGGCATTACCGGCTTTCTCGAAGCGGGTTGGCTGGGATCGGTCACTACGGGCCTCGGCACCGGCATGGAGTTGACCGTGATCGCGGCCACGGTGATCGGCGGCGCCAACCTGGCCGGCGGCAGCGGCACGGCGCTCGGCGCGATCGTGGGCGCCGCGCTCATAGAAATCATCCGGAACAGCCTCACCCTCCTGGGCATCAGCACGTTCTGGCAGGGCACTTTTGTCGGCGGGTTTATTGTTCTGGCGGTCGCCTTCGATCGGCTACGCAACAAGGACATCGGGGAGTAGTAGCGACCCGAGACGTTGCGACGCATATTTACTAATATTCATAATCTGCATACCATCGATTATAACCAAGGTCGCAGTCACCAGGAGGACGTGAGTGCAAAAAGGCCGGGTTGGATATCGCTGATCGTGAGCAATGGCTGTGCATACCGCACGGCAAGGGAGGACGAACTATGAAGCATGCAACGACTTTTGCTGCCGTTTTGGCAGCTAGCCTGACACTGGGCGTTTCTGTGCAAGCCCAGGACAAGCAGCAGCTCGCCTTTGTGGTGAATGCCGCATCCGATTTCTGGAAGCTGGCCGAGGCCGGGGTCAACAAGGCCCAGGAAGAGCTACCCAATTACGAGGTGCAATTCCGCTATCCGGCCCAGGGCACGGCCGCGCTGCAGAATGCGCTGATGGATGACCTGGTTGCCGGCGGCACCGATGCCATCATGATCTCTTCGGCCGACCCGGCCAATTCGATCGACGCCTTCAATCGCATTGCCGCACAGGTGCCGCTGTTCACCACCGATAGCGACGCCCCGCAGAGCGATCGGATCGCCTATCTCGGATCGTCCAATACCCTGGCCGGCGTGCAGGCGGGCGAAGAAATGGTCAAGGCGCTGCCCGATGGCGGCAAGTGCATGGGCTTTGTCGGGTTCCTGGGCGCCGATAACGCCAAGGAGCGCATTGCCGGCTTCAAGCAGGCCATCGAGGGCCACAATATCGAGCTGGTCGATGTGCGCGGCGATGACGTGGACTTTGCGCGTGCCCGCACCAATGTCGACGACGTGCTCGTGGCCAATCCGGACATCACCTGCATGGTCGGGTTCTATTCCTACAACCCACCCAAGATTTACGAAGCCCTGCAGGCGGCCGGCAAGCTCGGGCAGATCACCGTTGTCGCCTTTGACGAGGACCCGGTGACCCTTGGTGCGGTGCGTGAAGGCAACTTTGCCTCCACCGTGGTGCAGCAGCCCTATGAATGGGGCTACCAGGGCATGAAGCTGATGGCGGCTTATCTGGAAGGCGACAAATCCGGCGTGCCGGAAGACGGCATCATCATCGTGCCGACCAAGGTGGTGAATGCAGAGAACGTCGATGCGTTCGAAGCAGACCTGAAAGCCAAGATCGGCGGCTAATCCCTTGCACCGATCGTCCGGCGGCGTGGCTTGTTGCCACGCCGCCGGTTTCTTGTAGTCTCGGACCTGCCATGACCTTGAGCCAATCTGCCACTGGCGCCCCTGCCCCGGCTGTATCTGCAGCGGCGGAGCCGTTCCTTCGGCTCACCGGAGTGCGCAAATCCTATCCCGGCGTCCTCGCCCTCGACGGTCTCGATCTCGAGGTTCGGCCCGGCGAAGTTATCGGCCTCGTCGGGGAAAACGGCGCCGGCAAGTCCACACTGATGAAAATCCTGGGCGGCGTCACCATGCCCGACAGCGGCAGCATCGAGGTGGATGGCACGCCCTATGCCGCGCTAACCGTGGGCGGCTCGCTGCGCGCCGGCATCGCCTTCGTGCATCAAGAACTCAATCTGTTCGACAATCTGGACGTGGCCGCCAATGTGTTCATTGGCCGCGAGCCGCGCCGCTTCGGCGTGCTCAATCTGGTCGATACGGCGCGGCAGCGTGCGGCGGTGCTGCCACTGCTGGCTCAGCTTGGCGCCAATTTCTCGCCGGACACGCCGGTATCAAAGCTGTCGCTGGCTCAGCAACAACTGGTCGAGATCGCCAAGGCGCTGTCGCAGGATGCGCGGCTGGTGATCCTCGACGAGCCAACATCGAGCCTCCCCATCGCCGAGACGGAAAAGCTGCTGGCCGTCATCGACCGGCTGCGGGCCCACGGCATCGCGGTGATCTTCGTGTCGCACCGGCTCGGCGAGATCGAGCGCGCCTGCGATCGCGTCGTGGTGCTGCGCGACGGGCGGCTGGTCGGCAAGCTGGCCAAGGACGAGATCAACCATGATCGCCTGGTCAAGCTGATGATCGGCCGCGAGCTCAAGGTCATCTATGCCCCGCCCAAGATCGAGCGCGGTGCCATTGCCCTGGCGGCGCGGGACGTCCGCACCGCAGCCTATCCGCGGCGCGCGGTCAATCTCGATCTGCATGGCGGTGAGATCCTGGGGCTGGCCGGTCTGGTGGGCTCAGGCCGCACGGAGCTGGCCCGTGCCTTTTTCGGCATTGACCCCATCTATGGCGGCACGCTGGTTCGCGATGGCGGACCCATCCGTCTGGCCGGCGCCAGCGACGCCGTCAAACACGGCATCTTCCTCGTGCCGGAGGATCGCAAGGGCACCGGCATCCTGCTCGACCTCTCGGTGGCCGAGAACATCACCCTGCCCAACCTGGGCGCCTATGCGGTCGCCACGCTGGTGTCGGTGGAGCGCGAACGCAGCCAGGCCGAGCAAAGTCGCACGCAACTGGCGATCAAGGTACCGACGGTCGCCACCCGCACCGGATCGCTGTCGGGCGGCAACCAGCAGAAGGTCGTCCTCGCCAAGTGGCTGGCCATGGCACCGCGCGTCATCATCTTCGACGAACCGACGCGCGGCATCGATATCGGTGCCAAGTCCGAGATTTACCGGCTGATGCGCGCTCTGGCGGATTCCGGCGTCGCCGTGCTGATGATCTCGAGCGATATGGAAGAGGTGATCGGCGTCTCCGACCGGATCGCCGTGATGCATGAAGGCGGCATTTCCGGCATGCTGGGGCGCGATCAATTCAGTGAAGAAAATGTCCTGTTGCTCGCGGTGGGCAAGCCAATCAACGCCCGGAGGCGCCTGCAATGAGCAAGAAAGACCTTGGCCTGCTGGTGCTGATCCTGGTGGTTGCTGCGGGGGTCTACCTGCGCAATCCGCTGTTCCTGTCGCCCAACAATATCTCCAACACGGCCAATCTGATTGGTCTGTTCGGCCTATTCTCCATCGCCCAGGGCTTTGTCATCATCACCGGCGGCATCGATCTGTCCTCCGGCTCGATGATCGCTTTGCTTGGCGTGCTGTTTGTCGATCTCGTCGGCAACAAGGGCGTGCCCTGGCCGATTGCGCTGGTGATCGTGCTCATTTTGGGCATCCTGCTGGGACTGGCGCATGCACTGCTGATCACAAGGCTCAAGATGCCGCCCTTCGTGGTGACGCTGTGTGGCCTCTTGATCTATCGCGGCGTGGCGCGCGGCTATACCGGCGACGCCACCGCCGGATTTCCATTCGGCAGCACCTATCCAGGCCTCGACTTCTTCACGGCCCGCATCTACGGCGTGCCCACCTCCATACTGTTGCTAGTCGTGGTCGCCGTCATCGCCTGGGTGGTGCTGCACCGCTCGGTGTTCGGCCGCTATCTGTTCGCCGTGGGCAAGAACGAAGAGGCGGCGCGGTTCTCGGGCATTCGCACCAATCTGGTGATCGGCGCAGCCTATGTGATCTGCGCGGCGCTGACCGCGCTCTCGGCGGTGTTCTTCGCCATGTACACGCGGTCGGTATCGCCATCCTCGCAGGCCAATTTCTACGAGCTCTACGCCATCGCCGCGGCGGTGCTGGGGGGCTTTTCGCTGCGCGGCGGCGAGGGGTCGATCATCGGCGTGGTGCTCGGCGCTATCTTGCTGCAAATCCTGCAGAACCTGGTCAATCTGCTCGGCATCCCTTCCTCGCTCAATTTCGCGGTGATGGGCACGGTCATTCTGATCGGCGTGCTGGTCGACCAGCAATTGGGCGTTTACCGGGCGCATCGCCGGCTGGTGGAATCGGCGCGCGAGACCGCGGACTAGGGTCCGGCCCGAGCCACTACCGGCAAACATCCACGCAATCTTTTGGGCGTCCGGCGCGGGCCGTGCATGACGGCCGCACGGGCGTCCAACCGCCCTAGCGGGCCGCTTGCTGGCGGTTTTTCGCTGCCTCGATCAACCCACGCACCTGCTTGGACAGTTGCGGGCCGGTGAGCTGATCGACCGCATAGCCCTCGCTACGAACGGCCTTCTTGATCTCGCCAAAGCTGGAGAACCGGCCCGACTGGGCCAGTTCGAATGTCCGTTCGAGGGCGGTCTTGTTCTGATCCATCTGGCTTCCAGTACTCAGGCAGTGCTTTGCCGAGGACCGACTAGGCGCGGGCTTTCGGCTTCCTGATTGACTTGGCAGATACGTCCGGCTTGCGGCCCAACCCATTGGACTTGGCAAGCGCCGACCGGGTCGCGGCGTAGTTCGGCGCCACCATCGGATAGTCCTTTGGCAGGCCCCATTTCGCACGGTACTCATCGGGTGTCATGCCCAGGACGCTTAAATGCCGCTTCAGCGATTTGAATTTTTTGCCGTCGTCCAGGCAGACAATGTAGTCAGGCGTCACCGACTTCCTGATGGACACGGCGGGCGTCAGTTCCTCGACAACGGCAGCCACCTCATTTGAGGACAGGGACCGCAGCGCCCGATGGGTGTCCGCGATCAGAGCTGGCAGGTCGGCGGCCGCGATTGCATTGCTGGAGACATAGGCAGAGACAATTTCCGTAACCTGCTCCATCAGGTCAGCATCCATCGCGTCGCGTTCAGCAGGGCTGGTCATTGGTAGGTCTTCCTCTCAGAACTCTTGCCGGTTCTGCGCCAAAGGTCGGGATATCTACTGAATAGCTTGGTGCGGATCAGTTAGCTAGGGCCTCGCGAGGCCGGGAACGGAAATACCGGCGTCCCCGAGGGGGCGCCGGTCGGCAGTATCACTTGGTCATGAAATGCCTTGGACGGGACTAGATCCAATAGGGGGCCACACCGTAATGGTCGTAGACGCGACGGCCGTTTTCGGCGGTCCAATAGTCCTCGTCGTTTTCGTAGTCGTATTTCGGGGCGCCCTCGAGCTGCTCCTTGGTCACATCGACGCGGTAGCCGCTGAGGCTCTCGTCGTAATTCAGCTTGGACCAGGGCAGCGGATAATGGTCGTGGCCGATGCCGAGGAAGCCGCCGAAGCTCAGAACGGCATAAGATACCTTGCCGCTGCGCTTTTCGACCAGAATGCGTTCGATCGAACCAATATGCTTGCCGCTCGGGTCATAGACCTTGGTGCCCTCGACCTTATCAGAGGCAATGAGGTCGTGGGTCTCCTTGACGCCGGCATCGCGATTGCGAATGTCATCGTAAGCCATTTCGAGCTCCTCTTGGTTGGGTGTGACAGGTCAACGTGTCCACCGCGCGACCGGTTCCGGCGGAAAAAAATGTGATCGGGAAGGCGCGTGAGCAGCAGGAACGGAACCCTCCGGCTTGGCAGCGCATTGGTCCGTTGGGGATCACCAGACCCATTGAAGGAGACGCGAGATGATTTTTGACAGCCTCCGCGACCGCATGGGCGGGAACGACAAAATCACCCCCATGGCTATCGCTCACAACAGCCTGTTCACGGCCAGGGAAAAGCTGGATCTGCTGCATCAGCTCAAGGCGGATGCGACTGGTGCGAGCCAGGAAGGCAAGGATTTGGGCTTCGATGCTGAAGAGATCGACCTTGCCATCGCCGAGGTTCGCCGGGGCGTGCAGGACGGTGTCGGCGCCGACACCGTGCTCAAAGGAGACTTTTGATGGCTACAGCACCCAAGCAACCCCAACCGACCGTGGCCAGCGTGGACAGCCTGGTCGATGAGAACGGCTCGCGCATCGACGTACCGGATGGCTCGGCGCTCAAGGTGGCGGGCGAGCATGAAGCGACTGTCGGCGCGACGGGACCGACTAACTGGTGGCTTTACGGCGTGTTCGGCCTCGCAGTCGTGATCGCGCTGCTCCTGCTGCTGCAGATGTTCAACGGGGCGCCGGGTAGCGATGTGCAGCCGGGAACGCCCTCGGCCGAGCCGGTGGTGGAACCGATCGTTCCCTCCCCCTGACAAGCAAAAAGCGCGGCCCCAGGGCCGCGCTTTTCAATTCCGGAGAAAGCTGGATCAGCCGTTGATCGGCGCGATCTGGATTTCGACGCGGCGGTTCTGGGCACGGCCGGCTTCGGTGGCATTGCTGGCGATCGGGCTCATCTCGCCCTTGCCTTCGATATAGAAGCGGCGCTGGTCGATGCCCTGGTTGGCCAGAATGGTGGCAACCGAAACAGCGCGGCGCTGGCTGAGGCTCAGATTGTAGGCATCGTCGCCCTGGCTGTCGGTGTGGCCATAGACGTCAACGATCGACTTATCGAACTTCTTGAGCACGAGCGCGACCGAGACCAGGGTCTGGTTGAAGGCCGGCTGCACCGTCGACTGGTCGGTGGCGAAGGTGATGTTGGACGGCATGTTGAGGACGATGTTCTGGCCAACGCGGGTCACCGAGACGCCGGTGCCCTGTAGCTGGGCGCGCAGCTCGGCTTCCTGCTGGTCCATGTAGGAACCGATGGCCGCGCCAGTGAGGCCACCGACACCAGCGCCGATCAGCGCGCCGACGCGTGGGTCGCCGCCCACGGCGGCGCCAACGAGAGCACCGGCAACGGCGCCGCCACCGACACCGATCAGGCTACCGCCGGCGGTGTTGGAAAGCTGGGACTGGCCCGTATACGGATTGGTGGTGGTGCAGGCGGTGAGCGCCAGGGTCGCGGCGAGCGCAACCAGAATCTTCGACTTCATGAATATGTCCCCCTGGGAAAACGAGTGGCCTTGTCTGGCAAGCGAATAAGGCAGGACGGTGTTAAGAGCAACTAGATGAACACAGGATGAAAGCACAAAAGGCGCAGTCGACTGCTCAACAAATGTGCATATCAGGCATGTGCTTTAACTGCGGGCAGCGTTAACTTTTGTGAAGGAGTTGCATGCCAGCGTCCCTCAGACGAGAAGGGGCTCTCATGGCAACTGGCGAGCAGGATCGCACCGACATCGATACCGCGCTCGGCGTGCTGATCAACCTGTCGGGCAAGATGCGGATGCTGTCCCATCGCGTAGCGATGTTTGCCCTGCTTTCAGCAAGCAAGCCCGACATGGCGGTAACCGCCTGCGCCGCGCTCGACCGCGCCCTGGCTGAGTTCAACGACATCAACCTGGCGCTTCAGCAGGGTGATGATCGGTTGGCCGTTCCGGCCCATGCGGTCGCGTATTTGTCTCGCACGGGTGCCATCGGCGCTGAGGCGATAGCCACAATCGAGGAATTCCTCGAGCGCGTAACACGGCTGCGCCGGTTCCCGCTCCATGGCGCGGCGACGGACAATTCATTAGTGGAACTGGTCGAGTTCGTTGCTTCGGACCTGCTGGCTGCCCTCAATTCGGTCACCGAGGGTATCGGGTGTACACTCGGTGCGCGGTTTGAGGAACGCGACAGGCGTGTCGCTGAAGCGCGCATGGCCATGCTGGGCGCAGTCGGCTCGATCAGCGAGGTGAGCATGAAGGTCAAGTTGATTTCACTTAATGCGTCGATCGAGGCCGCCCGTGCCGGCGTCCACGGCAAGAGCTTCGGCGTGATCGCGAGCGAAATCCGCAGCCTCAGTGAAGATGCGGCGCGTTCGGCACAGGGCCTGCGCCAACAGATGCAGTTGCAGGGTGATCGCTAGGTGTTGGCCCAGCCAGCATCGACGAGAAACTGCTGGGCCGAGATCATGGCGCTGTCTTCGGCGGCAAGGAACAGGGCCATGCGCGCGACGTCGTCCGGATAGACGTGGCCGGCAAGGGCCTGGCTGTCGACGATCTGCTTGAGCGCCGCCGCGTCGAGCCAGAGGGCCAGTTGCCGCTCGGTCAGGATGGCGCCCGGTACCAGCGAATTGACGCGGATGCCGGATTTTCCCAGTTCACGGGCCATGGCTCGCGTCAGCCCGTGCATAGCCGCCTTGGCGGTTTCGTAGATCGGGAGAGACGGCGTCAGGATCATCCAGCTGATCGAGCCGGTATTGATGATGGAGCCACGCTTGGCCCTGGCCATGCCCGGGGCCACGGCCTGGATGGCAAAGAAGGCGTGCCGGAGGTTGACCGCCATGCTGTCATCCCAATAGGCGGGGGTGACCTGGCTCCAGTCATGCCGCTGATCGTGGGCGGCATTGTTGACCAGCACCAGCGCATCGCCATGCGCGGCGGCGAAGCCAGCTATGGCGGCCTGGTAGGCGGGGATGTCCGTGACATCGCAGGGGGTGAAGCGTGCGGTATGACCGGCCTCGGTCAATTCGTGGGCGAGCTTTTCGCCCGCGGCGACGGCGATGTCGACAAAGCCGACCCTGGCGCCCTGCGCGGCAAAACTACGGACCAGGCTCTCGCCAATGCCCGAGGCGCCGCCAGAGATGATCACCGGCGTATTGGCGAGACTGGGATAGCGAGCAAACTGGGTCATGGAGCCTCCGTTGGGCGCGTGGTAGCGCAGGTGCGGATGCCCGACAAGCGTCGCGGCGCTCCGCTTTCGCAGGGGCAGTCAATATCTGCTGCCGGAGCGATACTGACGCATTGGCAGAAATGTCTGAGCACTTTAGAATGAGTCTGATGTTGCGAAGCAGGCGCCTTGCGCCAGAATGCCTTAGCAGCGTGCCGGTGCGCGTCGAATTGACATATATCAAAGACGCGAGTGCCTACATAGTTATGGCTTGTTGCCGTGTGGTTCGCCCCGGGGCGGCAGGGCAGAAGGACGTTTCCGATGGATTATCGCGGCATATTCGAAGATGCAGTGGATACGTTGCGAGCGGAAAAGCGCTATCGCGTATTCGCCGATCTCGAGCGTATCGCCGGGCAATTCCCACGCGCCATCTATCGCGACGATTCCGACAATCCGCGCGAACTGACCATCTGGTGCTCCAATGATTATCTGGGCATGGGCCAGCACCCCAAGGTGATCGGCGCCATGCAGGAGACGGCCGGCAAGCTCGGCGTCGGCTCGGGCGGCACCCGCAATATCTCGGGCACCAACCGGCCGCTGGTTGAGCTGGAGCGCTCGCTGGCCGACCTGCACCGCAAGGAGGCGGCGCTGGTTTTCACGTCGGGTTTCGTCTCCAACGAAGCGGCGATTTCTACCATTGCGCGCCTCTTGCCCGATTGCATCATCTTTTCAGACCAGCTCAACCACGCCTCGATGATCCAGGGCGTGCGCCAGTCCGGCATGCAGAAGCAGATCTTCCGCCACAATGATGTGGCGCACCTGCGCGAACTGCTGGCGGCCACCGACCGCAAGCGGCCCAAGCTGATCTGCTTTGAATCCATCTATTCGATGGACGGCGATATCGCGCCGATCAAGGAAATCTGCGACCTGGCCGAGGAATTCGGCGCGCTGACCTATATCGACGAGGTCCACGCCGTGGGCATGTATGGCCCGCGCGGCGGCGGCATTGCCGAGCGCGATGGCCTGATGGACCGCATCGACATTATCGAGGGCACGCTGGCCAAGGGCTTTGGCACCATGGGCGGCTATATCGCCGCCAACAAGGCGATCGTCGATGCCGTGCGCTCCTATGCGCCCGAATTCATCTTCACCACCTCCCTGCCCCCGGCGCTGTGCGCGGCGGCACGCGCCTCGATCGAGCATCTCAAGACTTCCAACCACGAGCGCATCATGCACCAGCGTCAGGCGCGCCTGACCAAAGCAATCCTGGCCGATGCGGGTCTGCCAGTGATGGACACCGATACCCATATCGTGCCGCTGATCGTGGGCGATGCGCGCCAGTGCAAGGCAGCGAGCGACATGCTGCTCGACAAGCACAATATCTATATCCAACCCATCAACTACCCGACCGTGCCCAAGGGTACCGAGCGCCTGCGCATCACGCCGACGCCGCTGCATACCGACGAGATGATCTTCGCGCTGCGCCACGCGCTGGTCAGCGTATGGGCGAGCCTGGAGCTGCCACGCGAGGCGGCCGATGCCAAGATCACGGCCAGCAAGCTGACGAGCGGCGACCTGACGCTTCCGACCACCGGGGGCTGAAAGTCGACCGCCGGTGGTCAGGACTGCTCTATGACCTCGGGCGCGCGTTTAGCTCGGCAAGATACTCGCGCAACATGACTACGCGTCTGGGCCTGAAACTTTGTCCGGTCCGCATGGGACGGCTGATCCGCGTAATGTCGAACATGCGATAAGCATTGCGCAGACCGCACCAGGCCAACGCAAGCAGCTTGCGGTCGGTATACATAAAACACAATGGCAGAATGGTGCGCTCGCTTACCTGTCCGTCCTTGTCGGTATAGCCAATCTCGATTGCCTCTTCCTGCCAGCATGCTTCGCGGATGAGCGCCACGGGACCGTCTGCGACGATGCGGGAATCCGGACGGTAAATCTGCGAGATCGCGTGGACCAGTTGCTGTTCGCGATCATCGGGGAGGCTCGCCGCGACCTTTGCCAGGGCGGAGTTCGCCGCTTTGGCCAACGCAGGATCGCCCATGCCGCGTACCTGGGCCAAGCCCAATGCTAGTGCCTCGATTTCTGTCCGGTCGAAAGTCTGCGGTGGTAGCGCGTAGTCCTCTACCAGGCGATAGCCATAACCGCGCTCTCCCTCGATCCGGGCGCCAGCAGCACGCAAGCTGTCAATGTCGCGATAGAGCGAGCGCAGCGAGACTTCCGTCTCTTCGGCAAGGCGCGCAGCGGTGATTGGCGCCGGCATAACGCGCATGGCGTGCAACAGGCGAAACAAGCGATCGGGACGGGCCATTCTGAAACTGCCGGAAATTGTCAGGTGGGCGCCTTTATAACCTGGCCATCGGGCAGGCCAACACGGAGATCGCCATGACCATCAAGACCACCACACATCTCAATTTTCGCGGCCAGGCGCGGGCAGCACTGGAATTCTACCAGAGCGTATTTGGCGGCCAGCAGGTGATGATCACCTATAAGGACGCCGGCGCCGTACAGGACCCCGCAGAAGCCGATCAGATCATGTGGGGCCAAGTCTCTTCCGACGACGGCTTTTCCGTCATGGCCTACGATGTGCCATCCCGTCTGGCTTATGATGCCGGTGAAATCCCGATGTTCGTATCTGTGCGTGGCGATCAGGCCGAAGCAATCACAAGATATTGGGCCACACTTTCCGAGGGCGCAACCGTTGCCCAGGATCTGGCGCCTGCCGGCTGGTCTCCACTCTATGGCATGCTCAAGGATAAGTTCGGCGTGACTTGGGTGCTGGACGTGGCTGTCGCCTACGCTGCTTCGTAAAACGGCGATTTCATCGGGGGATGGCGCTCATCCCCCGCCAAATTGCGGCTTCCGAGCAGTTCTGGCGCGCTCATGAGGTGGCGCCCATCGACAAGTTGAGCGTGGTGCTCGTCGCCGTCATATTCCTGGGCGAGAAACTGGCACCGCACAGTTGGCTGGGTGTTGCCCTCATCGGCGGCGGTGCCATACTGGTGGCCATCCAATGAAAGTCCCCGCCATGAACACCGCCCTCCGCCGCACCGTCCTCATCGTGGCGCTGCTCAACCTCGCCTATTTCGGAGTCGAGTTCGCCGTGGCGCTGCGCATTGGCTCGGTCTCGCTGTTTGCCGACAGCGTCGACTTCCTCGAAGACGCCTCGGTCAACCTGCTCATCTTCTTCGCCCTGGCCTGGGCCGCAACCACAAGAGCGAGGGTCGGGATGGTGTTGGCGGGCATCCTGTTGGTGCCTGCCTTGGCGCTGCTGTGGGCGCTGTGGGGCAAATTCACCAACCCGGTACCGCCTGAACCGTTTGCGCTGTCCATCACCGGGGCGGGTGCTCTGGCAGTCAACCTGTCCGGCGCATTCCTTCTTGCCCGGTTCCGAGCCCACAGCGGCAGCCTGACACGGGCCGCGTTCCTGTCGGCCCGCAACGACGCCATCGCCAATGTCGCCATCATCGGCGCCGGCCTGGTGACGGCCTATCTCTGGCCCTCGGTATGGCCGGACGTGATTGTGGGGCTGGCCATTGCTGCCATGAACATCGACGCCGCACGGGAAGTCTGGGAGGCTGCACGGGGGGAACACAGCGCGGCAGCCTAGCAGCCTGCGCCATGGCACAAGACCTACTGCACGACCTACTAGGTCCGCTTTCAGGAGACAGCTGGGGTCTGATTGGTGGCCAACATGGAGCGCATGGCCGCCAGCGGCGCGATCTGGCCAATGACCGCTTTTGGGATTTGATGGCTGGGGTCCGAAGGACCGAATTGGGGTCGGAAGCCGTCGTCCCTTCCCTCAGCCCGTCAGCACGATCCGCATCAGGTCCGCGGTGTTGCGGGCGCCCAGTTTTTCCATGACGCGGGCGCGGTGTACTTCGATGGTGCGGGGGGAAATGCCCAGCTCGCGGCCGGCTTCCTTGTTGGATTGGCCATTGGTGATCAGTTCGAGAACCTGGCGCTCGCGCGGCGTGAGCTGGGCAAAGCCGCGCACTTCCACCGGCCGGCGTCCCCCCTGCATGGGTCGCAGATGGACATCAAGGCGCAGCGCGTCGCGGATGACGGTCAGCAGATAGTCGGTGTCGATCGGCTTGGTGATCACGTCGGAAGCGCCCAGCTTCATGGCGGTGACCGTTGCTGCGACCTGTGGCGCTTCGGCGAGCATGAACACGGGCGTGCCGGTCCGCATGGCCTTGACGCTGCGCAGCAGGGCCAGACCGCTTTCCTCGCCCACAGCCAAGTTGATGATGACGACGTCGGGCCGCCGCCGCTCCAGATTGATGATGAAATGTTCGGCGTTCAGCGAAAAGGAAGTCTGGAAACCTTCGAGGCGGAACAGCACGCTCAGCGCCTCGCAGGTGGCCGGGTCCCCGTCCACGATGTGGATCAGCCGGCCTCGATTCAGGAAAGAATGGTAGTAGATCTCGTTGCTCATTTTGCCCCCGTCCAGCTGGCAAGTTTCGCTCAAGTCGCAACCCTTCGCCTGACGAGCCCGCACCCTCGCAGCGCTGCCGATGACAGCCCGCCAGCGTCGCCCCCTAGGTGAATCGCCGAGGTAGTTTGCGCTAAGTGTTCTTGCCGTCCGACAAGGAGAGTCCGTAGGATGAACTACCTAGGTAATAGGGTTATTTCCCTATTGCCGGTGTGTCAACGGATTTATGTCCTACGCTCCTTGTTGACGTGCTGTCAGCGCGGGTTGGCGCGCAGGGCGTCGCGGATTTCGGTGAGCAGGACTTCCTCCTTGCTCGGGGCCGGGGTTTCGGCAACCGGCTCCTTGGCCGCCTGGCGCTTGAGCGAGTTGATGGCCTTGACCACCATGAACAGCACAGCGGCGATGATGGTGAACTTGACTACGGCATTGATGAACAGGCCGGCATTGAGGGTGGCCACGCCCGCATCCCTGGCGGCGGCCAAAGACGGCACCGCCACATTGTCCGGATTGGACAGCACAATGAACAGGTTCGAGAAATCGACGCCGCCGATCAGCAGGCCGATCAGGGGCATGAAGATATCGTCGACAACCGAGGACACGATCGCGCCGAAAGCAGCGCCGATGATCACGCCGATGGCCAGATCGATCATGTTGCCCTTGATGGCAAAGTCCCGAAATTCCTTGAACATTGATTATCCCCTCTCGATTGCGCCGGAGCGCAAGCCTTCATCAGCCGCCGCGCAAATGCAATGGGGCCAGAGTAGGTCTTGCGCAGCTTTGATGGCGGGCCGATAGTCCGGCGCGCCCCAAAAATCCAGGACCGCACGAGATGCCCGCCCACAAGAACGAGGCAGCCGGCCTCAGGCATGCGATCGACCACATTCCGCAAGGCATTGCGGTATTCGACGCTGCGCTGCGCCTGGTTACCTCCAACAGTCGCTACAATACGCTGCTGGTGCTGCCCGATGAACTGGTGAAGCCCGGTACGCCGCTGTTCGATATCGCACTGTTTCTCGGCGACCGCGGTGACTTTGGCAGCGGCGACGCGGCGCGCCTGGCCATTGAGCGCATCAACCTGCTGACGGCATCGCCAACCACGGTGACGCAGCGGCTGGGCAATGCCGGGCAGACTCTGGAATTTCACTCGAGCCGGCTGCCCGATGGCGGCCTGGTCATCAGCTTTTCGGACGTCACCGCGCGGGTGCGGGCCGAGCGCGAGCTGGAGCGCATGAACCAATCGCTTGAAGAGCGGGTTGCGGAGCGGACGGCGGCGCTGACCCGGGTCAATGCGGAGCTCGAAAGCGCGCGCGCCAAGGCGGATGCCGCCAACCATGACAAGACGCGGTTCCTGGCGGCAGCCAGCCACGACCTGCTGCAGCCGCTCAACGCGGCACGGCTCTATACCTCGACGCTGATCGAGCGGGCCAAATCGACCGGGCTGGCCGATCTCGCCAACTCCATCGAAGCCTCGCTGACCGCGGTGGAAGACATAATGGGGGCCCTGCTCGATATTTCGCGTATCGACAGTGGTGCGCTCAAGCCCGTGCCGGCGCCGGTGGCCGGGCGGGACATCCTCAAGAAGATCGAGGTGGAATTTGGTCCGCTGGCGCGCGAACGCAATATTTCGCTGCGCATCGTGGCGACCGGTACGTCGGTGATGGTGGACCGTTCGCTGGTGGGCCGCATCGTGCAAAACCTGGTGTCCAACGCCATCAAATACACCCTGCCGGGGGGCAAGGTACTGGTGGGGTTCCGGCGCCGCGGCAGCCGCATGCGGCTGGACGTGATCGACACCGGAATCGGCTTCAACAAGGACCAGCACCGGCTGCTATTCGCCGAGTTTTCGCGGCTTGAACGGGGCGCGCGCATGGCGCAGGGGCTGGGACTGGGGCTTTCCATCGTGCAGCGTCTGGTGACGGCGCTGGGGCTCGTATTGGAACTGGACAGCCGGGAGGGGCAAGGTTCGCGCTTCTCGCTATTCCTGCCGGCAACGCGCACCATCAAGGCGTCGCCCGAGGCCAGCCCGGCCCCGGCCGAAACGAGCTTTGGGACGCAGGGCCTCAAGATCCTGTGCGTGGACAATGAGAGCGCCATCCTCGAAGCGATGGAGGGGCTGCTGAGCCATTGGGGATGCGATGTGCGCAGCGCCCTCTCGCTCAAGCAGATCGACCGCGAACGACTGCTGGAGGGCTGGTATCCCGACCTGGTGCTGATGGATTATCACCTCGACCAGACCTCGGGGCTCGATGCCATTGAATGGCTGCGGCACAATGTAGGCGGGCACCTGCCGGCGGCGCTGGTGACAGCAGACCGCAGCCCGGCCGTGCGGGCGCTGGCCGAGGAGCGCGGCATTGCTGTGGTCACCAAGCCGGTCAAGCCAGCCGCTCTGCGCGCGGCCATCAGTGGGCTGGCCAACCAGAGCCGCAGCCCAGCCAAGCGCGCTGGGTAGCGAATCCCGCTGGCAGCATGTTGATGTCGATTCCACGGCTGCCCGTTCGACCAGAGTCCGGTACAACCACAACCGGAGGATCCGACATGAAGTATCTCTGCCTCGTCTGCTTCGACAACACCCTGCCCGACACCCTACCTCCCGCCGAATGGGCGCAACTGGTCAAGGATTCCGCGGAATACGACCAGGAACTGCAGCGGCAGGGCCATTTCATCGCAGCCGAGGCGCTGATGTCGCCCGATACCGCCACCACGGTGCGGATGCGCCAGGGCAAGATGAGTGCCACCGACGGGCCCTTCGCCGAGCTCAAGGAACAGGTGGCCGGCTTCATCCTCATCGAGGCGGCGGACCTCAACGAGGCCATGCGCATCGGCGCCAATATCCCCCTGGCCCGCGTCGGCTGTGTCGAAGTGCGGCCGGTGATGTGAGCGGTATCCACGCCAGCATCGAGGCGGTCTATCGCGCCGAGGCGCCACGGGTACTGGCGACGCTCATTCGCTTGCTGGGCGGGTTCGACCGGGCCGAGGAGGCGCTGCACGATGCCTGGCTCGCCGCGCTTGCCAGCTGGCCCGACAAGGGGATACCCGCCAATCCGCGGGCCTGGCTGGTCTCTGCCGGGCGCTTCAAGGCCATCGACCGCATCCGCCGGGATGTGCGCTTCGACAGGGCCGCCGACCAGCTGGCCCAGCAGATCGAGCTGGCGGCCCTGCCCGATGACGAGGACATGCCGGCCATTGCCGACGACCAGTTGCGACTGATCTTCACCTGTTGCCATCCGGCGCTGTCGCCCGATGCGCAGGTGGCGCTGACCCTGCGCGAAATCTGCGGGCTGACGACCGAGGAAATCGCCGCGGCCTATCTCACCAAACCGGTGACGATTGCGCAGCGCATCGTGCGGGCCAAGGCCAAGATACGTGACGCAGGCATTCCCTATGTGGTGCCGGGGCCGGAAGAGCTTGCGGAGCGCATCGAAGCGGTGTTGCAGGTGATCTATCTGGTGTTCAACGAGGGCTACCTCGCCTCGTCGGGCACCAGCGCGCTGCGGACTGATCTTTGCGCCGAGGCGATAAGGCTGGCGCGGCGGCTGGCCACGCTGATCGAGGAGCCCGAGGTGACGGGGCTGCTGGCACTGATGCTGCTGCACGATGCGCGGCGGGCCGCCCGCGTGGTGGGTGGGGAGATCGTGCCGCTCGACGAGCAGGACCGCACGTTGTGGAACCAGGCGCAAATCGCCGAAGGGCAGGCCCTGGTGCGCCAGGTGCTGGGCGGGCGGTTCAGCCTCTACTCGATCCAGGCGGCCATTGCGGCGGCCCATGGCAGCGCCGGAAGCGACTGGCCGCGGATCGTGACCTTCTACGACCTGCTGATGCGGGTCGATCCGTCGCCCATCGTCGAACTCAATCGTGCGGTGGCCATAGCCATGCGCGATGGGGCGGAGATCGGGCTCAAACTGGTGGACGGGTTGGAGACGGCGTTGGGCGACTATCGCCTGTGGCACGCCGCCCGCGCTGATCTGTTGCGGCGGCTGGGGCGGATGGATGAGGCACGCGCGGCCTATGAAGCCGCATTGGCGCTGACCACGCAGCCGGCGGAGCGACGATTCATCGAGCGGCGGTTGCGGGCGTTGTAGGCAGTTACGCGAAAATCACGACGCCGGCTTACCCTTCTCTCCGAGGGAGAAGAAGAAGCTACCGCTCCACATCCATCTCGATCACCACGTCGGCGCGGTCCTGCGACAGGCAGACCAGATCGTAGTTTGGCAGGTCGTTGCGTTCGATATGGGCGCGGTTGCGTTCCTCGGAGAACAACCCCTCCTCGCCATGGCGCTTGAGCAGGCGGGCCTTGACGATATCGCGCGGCACATCGACGAAGACCGCATAGTCGAGTGCTGCTTTGACCCCGGCCCAGGGACCTTCCGTGAGCAAGAGGTAGTTGCCCTCGACGATCAGGACGCGCACCTCGGGCTGTATGGTGAAGGCGTTCTCGACGGTATCCTCGATCTTGCGGGAATAGCCCGGGCCGCTGACCGGCTCCTTTGCCGCCTTGAGGTGGTGGAGAAAGCTGACGAACTCGGCGCCCTCGAAAGTGTGCGGGGCACCCTTGTAGTCGACCTGGCCCATGGCCTCGATCTTGGCATGCTTCATGTGGAAGCCATCCATGGGCACCAGTGCCGTGCTGCCGGGATGGGTCGCATTAAGCATGGTCACCAGTTCGGCGGCGAGCGTCGACTTGCCGGTGCCGGGGCCACCGGCCAGGCCGATGGCAATGCGCTGGCCTTGCGCGTTGCTGGTCATCTCAAGGATGTGTGGAACCAGCCGCGACAGGGCCGCCTGCGGCGAGAGACGAAGGCGTTCGGGAACCATCAGCGCCCCTTGGAAAGGCGCAGCACCAGCCAGACCGGCACGACGATGGCGGCACCGGTGAGGATGTAGCCGCCAATGTTGCGGAACAGGCCCGCGCCATCACGCAGGGCCTCGCGCACCAGATCGATGGCGCCCCGCACCAAGCCCTGCACGTTAACGCCGAAGACGCTCATGACAAAGCCGACCAGCAGCGAGACGAAAGCCAGCTTGATCAGGACATTGATCGGGTGGCCGCCGAAGAAGCGCTGGGCCGGGGAACGCGGCGTCTCGGTCTGGGGTTGATCGGTCATGGCAGGTCTCCGCACCTGTTTGTGGTGGCTGGGGGATCATATAGGGTCGAATGTGATTTGCAGAAGGTGTGACTTGCCACATTTGCGCGTGACCGCCACCCCCTCCCAGCCTCCCCCTGAGAGGGGGAGGAGCTGCATCGAGGCATTGGCACGATCAGGGGCGCCGCACCGGACCGATTCCTCCCCCTTCCAGGGGGAGGTTAGGTGGGGGTGCCGGTGACCACGCCCCTTCCCCCCATCATCACCGACTGGTTCGCCCGCAAGGGCTGGGCGCCGCGGCAACACCAGCTGGATGTGCTGGAAAGCTGGCAGGCGGGCGCATCGGCGCTGTTGATCGCCCCGACCGGGGCGGGCAAGACGCTGGCAGGCTTCCTGCCGACGCTGACCGACCTGGTAGATGGCCAGTTCGAGGGCCTGCACACACTCTACATCTCGCCGCTCAAGGCGCTGGCTGTGGACGTGCAGCGCAATCTCAATGCGCCGATCCTCGAGATGGGCCTCAAGATCAATGCCGAAACCCGCACCGGCGACACACCGGCAAGCAAGCGGGCGCGGCAGCGTGCCAAGCCGCCGCATATCCTGCTGACCACGCCGGAACAGCTGTGCCTCCTCATCAGCCATCCACATGCCGACCTGTTCTTCGGCTCGCTGCGCCGCATCGTGCTCGACGAGTTGCATGCGCTGGTGACCTCCAAGCGCGGAGAATTGCTGTCGCTGGCGCTGGCCCGCATTGCGCGGCTGGGGCCGGATGTGCAGATCACCGCCCTCAGCGCCACCGTGGCGCGGCCGGACCTGCTGCGCGACTGGATCGCCCGGCCGGTGCCCCAGCGGGTGACGCATTTGCTCACTGCATCGGGCGGCGCCCCGCCGGTTTTGTCGATCCTTGAGACCGAACAGCGCCTGCCCTGGGCCGGCCACTCGGCCAATTATGCGCATCGCGACCTCTACGAGACCATCAAGCGGCACAAGACGACACTGCTCTTCGTCAACACGCGCAGCCAGGCCGAGATGCTGTTCCAGGGACTATGGGCGGTCAATGACGACATGCTGCCGATCGCGCTGCATCACGGGTCGCTCTCGGTGGAGCAGCGGCGCAAGGTTGAAGGCGCCATGGTGGCGGGCAATCTCAAGGCGGTGGTTTGCACCTCGACACTCGACCTGGGCATCGACTGGGGCGATGTGGACCTGGTGGTGCAGGTGGGAGCACCCAAGGGGTCGTCGCGCATGCTGCAGCGTATCGGCCGCGCCAATCACCGGCTCGACGAGCCGTCCAAGGCGCTGCTGGTGCCGTCCAACCGCTTCGAGGTGCTCGAATGCGAGGCGGCGCTGGAGGCAGTGGCGGAAAGCCACCAGGACAGCGAGGACCCAGTATCGGGCGGCTATGACGTGCTGGCGCAGCACATTTTGGGCATGGCCTGTGCGGCGCCGTTTGCGGCGGACGATCTCTATGACGAGATCCGGCGTGCCTGGCCCTATCGCGACCTGCCGCGGGGCCAGTTCGACCGTGTGCTCGAATTCGTCGCCACCGGCGGCTATGCGCTCAAGGCCTATGAGCGCTATGCGCGGCTCAAGCCCACCGAGGACGGCAAATGGCGCGTCGCCAATCCACAGGTGGCGCAGCAATACCGGCTCAATATCGGCACGATCATCGAGGAGCCGATGGTGCGGGTGCGGCTGATCCGCTCGCGCGGGCTCAAGAAGGGGCAGAGCAACAGTCCGGTGGGCGCCGGTGGCCGGGTGTTGGGCGAGATGGAGGAGTATTTCTTCGGTACGCTGCTGGTCGGCGACACCTTCATGTTCGGCGGCGAAATCGTGGCGTTCGAAGGCATGCGCGACAACGAGGCCTTCGTCTCCCGGGCGCAGGCAACCAATCCCAAAATCCCCAGCTATATGGGCGGCAAATTCCCGCTCTCGACCTATCTGGCCGAGCGGGTGCGCAAGATGCTGGATACGCCGGCCAGTTGGGGCGTGCTGCCTGACCAGGTCAGCGACTGGCTTCGGCTGCAGCGCGACATTTCGGTGCTGCCAAAACGCGACAGCCTGTTGGTGGAAACATTTCCGCGCGGTGCGCAGAACTACATGGTCTGCTACCCGTTCGAAGGCCGGCTGGCGCACCAGACGCTGGGCATGCTGCTGACGCGGCGGCTGGAACGAGCGCGGGCCCGCCCGCTCGGCTTCGTCGCCTCCGAATATGCGCTCGCCATCTGGGGATTGGGCGATTTGTCCGCACTGATCCGAACCGAGCGGCTGTCGCTGGATGAGCTGTTCTCCGAGGATATGCTGGGCGATGATCTCGAAGCCTGGCTCGATGAATCAGCGCTGATGAAGCGCACCTTCCGCAACTGCGCCATCATTGCCGGGCTGATCGAGCGCCGCCACCCGGGCAAGGAGAAGACCGGAAGGCAGATCACCATGAGCAGCGACCTGATCTATGACGTGCTCTACCAGCACGAGCCGGACCACATCCTGATCCAGGCGACACGGCGAGACGCTGCGCGGGGGCTGCTCGACATCGAGCGGCTGGGCGACATGCTGGCCCGCATCCGCAGCCATATCGTGCATCAGCCGCTGGAGAGGATATCCCCGCTCGCGGTGCCGGTCATGCTCGACATAGGCCGGGAGCCGATTTTCGGGGAAGGCCGCGAATCGGCTATGGCTGATGCTGCAGATGAATTGATGCGGGAAGCCTTGAGCGGTTCCGCGGGGTAATCGCTCCGATGGAGCGAACGCGAGAAGGCCATAAGAGCTGCGCTCGAATGGCAGGGGCAAAGTTGAGCCAGGTCCTATATCAAGCCGAGATCACGGAGACGCCGATCTTGCGCTTTGCCGGCCAGAATTTCGAACCCCTGCCCTCCGGCGCGCTGTTCTGGCACGCCCAGCAAACGCTGCTGGTGGCGGACCTGCATCTCGAAAAGATGAGCAGCTTCGCCCGGCGCGGGCAGATGCTGCCGCCCTACGACACGGGCATGACCCTGGCGCGGCTGGAAGCCGATATCCGCCGCACCGGGGCGCAGCGGCTGGTGTCGCTCGGCGACAGCTTCCACCGCGACGAGGGCACGACGACGCTGAGCGAGGCGGACCGGGCGCGGCTCGACACCATGACTGGTATTGCCGAATGGCTCTGGCTTTCGGGCAATCATGACCCGCGGCCGCATGCGCTGGGCGGGCAATGCCTGAGCCAGGTGGCGCTGGGCGGGCTGACGCTGACGCATGAGCCGCGGCGTGGCGCGACCGGCCTCGTGGCTGGGCATCTGCATCCGGCGGCACATATCTATTTCGAGGGACGATCGACGCGGCGGCCCTGCTTCGTGCATGACAACCGACTGCTCATCCTGCCGGCCTATGGCGCCTCGACCGGCTCGATCAATATCCTGTCGCCAGCCTTTTTCGGGCTGTTTCACTGGTCGGGGCTGGAGGTGACCATGCTGGGAAAGGACCGCACTTATCCGGTGAGTCCGAAGCGGTTGGTCAGAGGCTAGCGCTTGAAGATCACGCCGCCGAGCCAGCCGGTGAACAGCGCCAGGACGACGCAGACCAGGCCATAGAGCAGCGGTTGCTGCACCGCCGAGAGCGCCAGGAAACGCTCGAAGCCGATCTTGCGCACGGCAAAACCCTCGGACTTGCGCGCGATGATCTCGCCGTCCCTGAAGACATAGGTCAGTGCCAGATAGGGACCGGGCGGGGCATTACTGGGCAAGGTCAGCCGAGCCGAATAGAAGTTGTCGGCGAGGAAGTTGACGCCGTTCTCCTGCACGCCGAACAGACCTTCCTCCGTCATCAGGCGCACCAGTTGGCGGCCGAAGATGGCGCTCTTCCACCAGTCGCCACTGTTGGCCACCAGGGTATGGGCCTCCGGCAGGATGTAGTTGGTGGTCAGCGTTGTGATGTCGGTGATATCGGCCAGCCGACCGCTCGAGAGCACCTGGAAATAGCTCGGGAAGTTCGAGAACTCGACCTGACCGGTATTGATCCAGATGCCGAAGTTTCTGGTCTTCTGTCGCGCCACGCGGTTCTGGGTTGGCCCCAGAACCACAACGACGACATGGAATGGGCCAGCAACGAATTTTTCCTCGGCGCCGGCATCGGGCACGATGGAGCCGAAGAAGTTCATCCGCTCGCCATCGAAGCTCGAGGTGATCTCGATGGTCTCGTTGGAGACCTGGGAGATCAGCCGCGCGGCCTGGGCCGGAACCAGCATTCCGCAAGCAAGAAGCAAGCAAAGGGCAAGAAATCTCACTGACTGCCCCCCAGTACGGCCATGGTGAACGGGTCGGCGGGCGTCAGCACCAGCGAAAGGCCAAAGCGGATCGCCACGGCCAGCACCAGCAAGGCCAGCAGCCCGCGCAATTGCTCGCCGCGCAAATACTTCCCAGCCGAGGCGCCGAACTGGGCGCCGGCGGTGCCACCGACCATGAGGCAGAAGGCCAGCAGGATATCGACGCTCTGGCTCTGCACGGCATGCAGGATGGTCGTCGCGGCCATCATCGCCACCACCTGGGCCAGTGAGGTGCCGATGACGACATTGCCGGGCACACGCAGCAGGTAAACCAGCGCGGGCACCATGATGAAGCCGCCGCCAATACCCAGCAGCGACCCCACAAAACCGATGAACAGCCCAATGATCAGCACGGGCAGGACGCTGATATAGAGCCGCGATTTCTTGAACCGCACCCGCATGGGCAGGCCGTGAATCCAGTTGTGCTGATTGGGCAGGCGCTCGCGCACCACGATGCCCTGGCGCTGCTTGAGGATGGCGCGGGTGGATTCGATCAGCATCAGGGTGCCCACGAAGCCGAGCAGCACCAGGAAACCGAGCGAGATCACCAGATCGAGCTGGCCGGCATCGCGCAGCAGGGCAAAGGCCGCGACACCGCCGAAGGCACCGATAACGCCCGACAGAACCAGATAGAGCGCCAGATGCAGATCGATGGCACCCCGCCGGTAGTGCGCGAGCGCGCCGGAAGTGGACGCGGCCACGACCTGCCCGGTGACGGAAGCAACGGCGACGGGCGCCGGCACGCCGGAGAAAATCAGCAAGGGGGTCAGCAGAAAGCCGCCGCCGACGCCGAACAGTCCGGACAGAAAGCCGACGGCCCCTCCGATCCCCACGAGAAAGAAGAGGTTTACCGACATTTCAGCGATCGGCAGATAGACCTGCAAGACCGGATCCGTTCAAGAAAACGCTACGCCGCACGAGCTTACAGGATCGTACGTCAACAATAGGTCAAAGGCTCCCGCCTGGCGGCGAGAACCTTGATGATTGGGCTTTAGGACCGCGCCCCAGCGGTGTCAAACGACAGTTTGGTGTCAGACGGGCTGGCTGCCGAGGACAGCCAGCAGGCGTGGATTGATCGCGCCGCTTTCCGTCATGCCGGTGCTGCGTTCAAAGGCCTTGATGGCCTCAACCGTCTTGGGACCGGCCAGGCCATCTGGCACGCCCACATCGAAACCGAGCTTGCCGAGGGCCATTTGCACCTTGGCCACGACATCCTTGGTGGTGATGACTTCGCCTGGATCGAAACTGGTGGACCAAGTGCCCAGCGGGGCAAAATTGGCGGCGAGATTGAGCGGCTCGGCCTTCCACACTGCGATTTCATCGGTGACACGGCTGACGGCCTCGGCGGTCAGCGATTTGGCAATGTCGTCGCGCGCCTCACCGGCATCGGCATCGCCATTGCCAGCGGCGAGGGAGAACCACTTGTAGGATTGCTCGAAGTCCTGCTGCACGCCCAGGCCACGGGCATAGAGCATGCCGAGATTGAACTGGCTGTCGGTCATGCCGCGCGCTGCGGCCTGCGCGAACCATTCGGCCGCAGTTTCGAACTCCTGTTCGCCCAGCAGGCCGCCGGCATAGAGCGCCGCCAGATTGTGCATGGCCATGCGGTTGCCGGCCTCGGCACCCCGCTGATACCAGAGCTTGGCAATCTCGATGTCCTTGTCGACGCCCTGCCCGGCTTCATAGAGATTGCCCAGCCGATACTGGGCCGGAACAAAGCCCTGGGCAGCGGCACGCTCATACCATTTGGCGGCCTCGGCATAATCCTGGGTGACGGCGCGGCCTTCGGTGTAGATGGCGCCGATTTCGAACTGAGCGCGAGGGTCGCCATTGGCGGCCGCCTGGCGCAGTTCGAGCGGGCCAACAGCTTCAGCCGGCATCGCGAAGGTCTCGGGACTGGCCGCGGCGGCGACGGGAATGCTGCCGGTAGTCTCCGGCGCGGTCTCGGTGGGGAGGTCAACCGGAACGGCTGCGGCCGGCGCCGTCGATGTTGCCAACAAGGTCCGGGGCATCGGCGTGGTGGCAACCGGCTTGGTGAAGCTCATTGCTTCGCCCGGATTGATGGAGCCAGTGGCGGTGTTGTCGATCATGTCGATGACGCGCGGCTCGGGCCGGACGAAGGACACATCGTCGGAGGTTGCATCCACGGCGGCTTCAGCCGGCGCTGGCTGCGGACTGTCCGGCCCCATGCGCTGGATCACCAGGTTGAGAGCCAGCATGGAGACGGCGACCAGCGTCGCGGCAAGCAGCAGTGGACGACGATGCCGGGTAAGGAAGCTCTGCTGTTGGGCAGGTGCGTCCGCGTCGGGTCCGAAGACGGGCGCTACGGCTGGAGCCTCGGCCTTGCTGGCCTTCTTTTCCCGGACCGGTTTGACCGACCTTTCGGGCTTCGAGGTGGAGACGGACCGTGCCGCCGCTGTTTCCCCTGCCGGTGACATGGGGGACTGGCCGGGCATGACGCGTGCCAGAGCGCGGCTGATCAACGAATTGCTGCCGGCAGCGGCGGGAGCCGAGGCATCCTGGCGCGCGCGCTGGGCGCGGCGGGCGGCGGCAACGAACGTACTGGTGCCGTTCTGGCTGAGGGGTGCATCGACCACCGGCGCCGCAACCTGTGCCGATGGCACAAAGGGGTCGGGCCCGGTCTTGGCAAAGCTCGACTGTGGCGGGGGCGGACGCTCGGCAGTACCGGGATCGAATACAGGACGGGCAGCCGTCGTTGGTTCGGCGACGGGTGGCTTGGCGTGAACCCCGACCTTGGCGTCCAGTGCGGCCCGAACCGGGCCACTGTGCTTGAAGCCAGGGTCGATCAGCGGTGCATCATCGACCGGATTGGCCGGCATGCGATCGCTCTTGGCCGAAGAGCGTGGCCCGGAGAGGGCCGACAGCATCGCGTCAAACCGGGTGCGCTCCTCGGCCGAGGTTTCTTCGCTCGGTGCCGATGGTGCCGTGGTGGTGGCCGGGCGGGCCAAGATTGCCGGTTCGGCAGTATCCTTGCGACCCGCCAATGCCGCCTCAAGCCGCGTCAGGCGTTCGGCGGTATCCTTGCCGGCGGTATTGAACAGGGCGGCCATGCGCTTTTCGAGCGCGCCCATGCTTTCGTCGCTAATGCCGCCGGCGCGCGCGGGCGATGCCGACTTAGCCATCGCTTCGGACGTCCGCTCAGCCACCATGGCCGCGAGAGTCTCGTAATCCGGCGTCTTGCCCGCCGACTTGATCAGGCCGGTCAGCCGGTCTTCGATGCTCTTGAGGCTATCGGGGCCAAACATGGCCACCGGCGCCGGCGCCTTGCGGGTCACCGCATCGCTGGTGCGTTCGGCAACCAGGGTAGCCATGGCCTCCAGATCCGCCGGGTCGGACTGGTTGGAATAGAGTTTGGCGAGACCGTTGAGCTGGGTGCCGGTCTCATCCATGCGCTGCATGAGCTGCTTGAGCTGGTTTTCAACCTGGGCGTTGTCGCCTGGCGCCATGCGACCGGAAAGCGCCTCGATCTGACTCTCGATGCGCAGGAACCGCGGCTCCATGCCGGCCATGACCGCATCGCGCAGGGCAGCAATATCCTGCTTGAGGCCGACGACATCGCCATTGGAGGCGTCGAGGCCACCGATCCGCGACGCCAGGGCGTCAACCTTGGCCATCAGCTTGTCGGGCGCGGCTTCGCGGTCACGCATCGTTTGGGTGAAGGCAGCCATCTCTGCGGTGAGGCGCTCGAAATCCCCCGACGATAAGGTGACGTTCTTCTCGATGGAGTCGATACGGTCGTAGACGTTGCGGACGTTCTTTTCGATCGCGTGCATGGCCGGAGCCAGCCCGTCGCTCTTGTTGGTGTCGCGCGAAATCTCGCGCTCCATCTGCTCGGCCTGCAGTTCGGCCAGTTTGCCGACGGTGGTGGAAACATCGTCCAGGCGCTGGTTGATCGCCGAGAGGTCAACCCTTGACCCTTCTTCGATCAGCGCCGCAAGGGCACCGATCTGGGATTCCAGACGCTTGACCTGCCCGGTTTCGCCCACGGCGCCCGCCAGCAGTTCCACGACATGGGTCAGCTGTTCGACCTGACTGGCGACCTCGTTCACGCTGCCATTGCTGGCGCGCTGGGACCTCAGCTCGTCTTCGAGATGCTCAAGCCGGCCCGAGAGCCCGCTCACCAGGGAACTCAGCTGACGGAATTCGGGCATGTCACGAGCACGATGGCCAAGCGCGGCGGCAGGCGCCGACACCTGGCGACCGCGGATTTCGGCGATGGCGCTGCTCAGGGGGTCATGGTCATCGTCCAGCGCCGCTTCATCGCGCTCGCTGAAGCGGTCCACTGCGCGCTTGACCATACGCAGCGCCTCGCGACGACGCACTGCCGGCTCGGGGCCCACGACCTGGTCACGCAAATTGCGGACGCGACGGGTTATGCCGGTGAGTTCGGGTTCGGACGGTTCAATACGGGAATAGCGCCCCTCGACCTGGTCGAGCAGGGCGACCAGTTCACCCCGCAGGGCCTGCCACTCACCCGGCTGCGGCTCATGAGCCGGGTCGGACATATCCGGGTTTGGGTAGGCGCGGGCCATTGTCAGTCCCTGTCATAGAAGGCGGACCCCTCGCGATTCAACACGAAGGTATGACGGTCACTCTTGGGAAAACATGGTAAAGAACCCGTTAAGTATTGCCGCAATATGCAAGAGCAAAGGGCCCGCTGACCTGATTGTGTGGGCACAAGAAGCGGTCGAATCGGGGGCTCACGTTCCCGGGACCGCGCCACGAGGAGCCTCGAGTCACATGACCCGCCGCCGCATCATCATCGTCGACGACCATCCGCTGTTCCGGGCAGCCCTGCGGCAGACACTGGCGGGCGGTGACGCCACGGTGAGCGTCGAGGAGGCAGGGGACCTCGCCAGTCTCAGCGCGGCTCTCGAGGCCGACCGGGACTGCGACCTGGTGTTGCTCGATCTCAATATGCCAGGCGTCAGGGGCTTTTCAGGGCTGCTACTGCTGCGCGCACAATATCCCGACATTCCGGTGATGATCATCTCTGCGGTCGAGGACAGTACCGTGGTTCGCCGGGCGTTTGAGCTGGGCGCAGCCGGCTATCTTCACAAATCGGTGGGTCCCACCGAGATCCGCCGCGCCATTGAAATGGTGCTCTCGGGCGAGGTATTCGTGCCCGAAGGCACGACGCTGGGCGGTGACGATGCCCATACCGCGCTGATGCGGCGCCTATCGACGCTGACGCCGCAGCAGGTCCGTGTGCTGATGATGCTCAGCGACGGGCTGATGAACAAGCAGATCGCCTATGAGCTCTCCATCTCGGAGGCGACCGTCAAGGCACATGTCTCCGCCATTCTGCAAAAGCTCGATGTCGACAGCCGCACTCAGGCGGTGATAGCAGCGGCGCGCATCGAGGATGGCCAGTTCGAGGCACTGTTCTCGACCGGCGCGGAGAAGGCCTAGCCGATCCGGCCACGGCCCGAAGCCCAAGCATCGGTATCGACGCCAACCAGTTCGCCGATATTGGTCTTGCCCTGGGCGCGGATGGCGGCAACCAGGCCTCGCTTGAGACGATCAAGCAGATCGAGGCCGCCGAATACCATCGCCGAATAGAGCTGGATGGCATTGGCGCCAGCCTCGATCTTTGCCAGTGCCGACTGCGGCGAGTGGATGCCCCCGACACCGATGATTGGCAGCGCGCCGACGCGCTGGCGCATCTGTGCCAGGCGTTGCGTCGAAAGGTCGAACAACGGCTTGCCCGACAGACCACCGGTTTCCTCGGCATTTTCGAGACCGGCCACCGCATCGCGGGTGATGGTGGTGTTGGAGATGATCAGCCCATCGAGATCGGTCGACAGCACCACGGCGGCAATAGCATAGAGCGCTGCCTCATCGAGGTCTGGCGCGATCTTGAGGAAGACGGGCACACGCGTCTTTGCCTTGGCGCGGGCGGCGAGGACTTCGCCCAGCAGGCGCCGCAGGGCCTCGTCCGCCTGGAGATTGCGCAGGCCCGGCGTATTGGGCGAGGAGACATTGACCGTCAGATAGTCGGCCAGGTCGGCAAAACGTTTTACGCCCAGCACATAGTCGGCGACGAAGTCCGAACTGTCCTTGTTGGCGCCAATATTGACCCCAAGCGCCGCAGATATGCGCTGTCCCTTGAGGCGGGCGAAGACGGCGTCATGCCCTTCATTGTTGAAGCCCATGCGGTTGATGACGCCTTCGGCCGAGGCGACGCGGAACAGGCGCGGTTTGGGATTGCCGACCTGCGGGCGGGGCGTGACGGTGCCGATTTCGACCATGCCAAAGCCCATCCGCGCCAGCGGGCGCGCCACTTCGGCATTCTTGTCGAAGCCCGCGGCCATGCCGATCGGGTTTGAAAGATCCAGGCCGCAGAGTGTGGTCCGCAGCTCTGCGCCATCGGCATGGGTCTGCTCGGGAGCAAGGCCAAGGCGAAGGGCCGTAATGGTCGCGCCATGGGCCGTCTCAGGGTCCATCTTGAGCAGAGCCTCTCGCGTGAGACCAGACAGCGCTGGAATGCGCAGCAGCGGAGAGAGCGCGGAGAAGATCATCGGACGGCCTCGGGCAAGGTGCAGGAACCATCAGCGGCAACGCTGAGCGGAGCCTCCCAGGCAATAGCGGCGTTTGGCAGCGGCCCGCCGTAAAGGTGGGGAAAGAACGCGCCACCCCGCGATGGCTCCCAGACCAGCCGGTTGCCCAGATCGGCACAACGCACAGCGAGCAGCACCAGCCCATCCTGACCGGCAAAATGCAGCCGGAGCGTCTCGCGCAGCTGTTCAGCAGTCGAAAAATGCATGTAGCCGTCGATCGCGTCGATCGGCATGCCGGCAAATTCCTCCGTGCCGCGGGCGGGACCGAAAACGGCTTCAGTGGCGATCTTGTAGACGAATTGTTGGGTGCTCATGCGCGCGAACCTAATGGCGCTGTGACGGCGCTGCAAGCCGGAGCGACCCGGGACTTTACAAGGCTGAAGAGCAGCGGTAGTAATAGGACTTAATTCCGGAAATAAGATATATTTCCTGCATCAGGACTTCTGCCATGCTGTCACACAGAGCCATCTGGGACGGGATCGACGCTCTCGCGCGTCGCCATGGCCACTCGGTGTCGGCCCTGGCCAAGCTTGCCGGCCTCGATGCGACCGCCTTCAACGTCTCCAAACGTATCAGCAAGGATGGCCGGGAGCGCTGGCCCTCGACCGAGAGCATCTCCAAGATTCTGGAGGCTACCGGAGAGAACTTTGATTCCTTCCTCACCGGCAGCGGCGCCTTTTTGCAGCTCAACGACAACCAACCCAACCGCACTGTTCCCCTGCTTGGCCTGGCCCAGGCGGGTACGGGCGGCTTCTTCGACAGCGCAGGCTTTCCCGCGGGTCAAGGCTGGGACGAGATCGACCTGCCTTCGCCGGGCGAAGGGGGCATCTATGCCCTCGAAGTGCAGGGCGATTCCATGGAGCCGCTCTATCGCGAGGGCGATCGTATCGTGGTCTCACCCACCGAACAGGTGCGGCGCGGGGATCGCGTCGTGGTCAAGACCCGCGACGGCGAGGTGATGGCCAAGATCCTGTTCCGCCAGACCGGCAAGCAGATCGAACTGCATTCCCTCAATCCGGCCTATGCGCCGCGCATCTTCGATCTGGTGGATGTCGAGTGGATCGCGCGGATCATCTGGGCGAGCCAGTGACCATCATCGCCCGCGCCACTGTCGCCGACGCAAAGGCCTGGACAGTTCTGCGCCAGGCACTGTGGCCGGCTGGCGGAGATACCGGCACACATGCTGACGACATTGCTCGCCTGCTGGCCGATCCCGGTGACACTGTGAACCTGATCGCCCGCAACGAAACAGGTGATACCGTCGGCTTTGCCGAGGCAAGCCTGCGGCATGACCATGTCAATGGCTGCGATACGTCGCCCGTGGCCTTCCTCGAAGGCATCTACGTGATACCGTCCGCGCGCCGGCGTGGCGTGGCCCGGGCCTTGGTGGCTGCAGTGCAGAACTGGGCGCGCCAGCAGGGCTGCGCCGAACTTGCTTCCGACACGGCGATCGACAATGCGGACAGCCTGCAGATGCACGACGCGCTCGGCTTCGTGGAAACCCAGCGCGTCGTTTATTTCCGCAAGATTCTGTCCTAGGCCAGCAGCTTGCCAGCCAAGGCATCCGCGATCAGCTTGCGGGTTTCGGCCACGCCGAACAGGGCGATGAAGGAGCCGAAACGCGGGCCTTGATCGTCGCCCAGCAACACCTGGTAGATGGCCTTGAACCAGTCACGCAGGGGCTCGAACTTGTGGGCGTTGCCGATCGCATAGACCAGGTCCTGCAGCGCGCCGCCATCGGTAGAGCCTTCGTGGCCGGCGAGCTGGTCGTACAGATCCTGCAGGGCCGCACGTTCCTGATCGGTGGGGGCGCGATAGACCTTGAACGGCTTGACCTTGTCATTGAAGTAACGAACGGCATAGCCGGCCAGACGGTCGATCTCGGGATGGTTCTGGGCGGTGGCGCCCTTGAGATAGCGCGAGATGAAGCCCCAGAGCACCTTGGTGTCCTCGGCATTGGCCGTGGCGACCAGATTGAGCAGGAGGGCGAAGCTCACCGGCACGTCCGGGTTCGGCACGGCGCCATAGTGGACGTGGAATACCGGGTTCTCGAGGCGTGCGGCGACATCCTGGGCCTGATAGGCGGCGATGAAGCTGTAATATTCATCGACGGCGCGTGGAATGACATCGAAATGCAGACGCTTGGCCGTGCGTGGCTTCTGGAACATGTAGAGTCCCAGACTGTCATTGCTGGCATAGGTCAGCCATTCGTCGATGGTCAGGCCATTGCCCTTGGACTTGGAGATCTTCTGGCCCTCGGAATCGAGGAAGAGCTCATAGACATAGTGCTCGGGCGCCTTGCCGCCGAGGATTTCGCAGATGCGATCATAGATCGGCGCATTGGTCTGGTGATCCTTGCCGAACATCTCGAAATCGACGCCCAGCGCCGCCCAGCGCATGCCAAAGTCCGGCTTCCACTGCATCTTCACATGGCCGCCGGTGACCGGGACGGTAGTATCGCGCCCGTCCTCGTCGGTGAAGGTGATGGTGCCATTGGCGGCGTCGACTTCCTTCATCGGCACATAGAGCACGCGGCCGGAAATCGGGGAGATCGGCAGGAAGGGGCTGTAGGTTGCCTGACGCTCGGCGCCGAGCGTGGGCAGCATCACCTTCATGATGTCGTCGTAGCGCTCCGCGGCGCGGCGCAGTACGGCGTCGAACTTGCCCGACCGGTAGTAATCGGTGGCGCTGGCGAACTCGTAGTCAAAGCCGAAAGTGTCGAGGAACCGGCGCAGCATGGCGTTGTTGTGGTCGCCGAAGCTGTTGAACTCATTGGTCCACGGGTCGGGTACGGAAGTGAGCGGCTTCTGCAGATGCGGCTCCATGGCCTCCTTGGAGGGCACGTTGTCCGGGATCTTGCGCATGCCGTCGAGATCGTCCGAAAAACAGATCAGCCGGGTCGGGACCTGGTCGCGCGTCAGCAGCCGGAAGGCCGTGCGCACCATGGTGGTGCGGGCCACTTCGCCGAAAGTGCCGATATGGGGCAGGCCCGAAGGGCCATAGCCGGTCTCGAACAGGGCTTCACCCTTGCCCGATTTCTCGATGCGCGCGACCAGTTTGCGGGCCTCCTCAAACGGCCAGGCACGGGCAGTCTGGGCAGCGTCGAAGAACGCGGGGTCGAGAACGGGCAACGGGGCGGGCGACAAGGGTGTAGCCTTTCAGGATGGAGGAGTGCCGGGTGTGTTGCATCCCAAGGCGCCTGCGTCAACGTCGGGCGTGCAAAGCAACGCGTGTCGCAGGCGCTTGCCAACGCGCCGAGACACGCCTAGCTATCGATGCAAAGCCAGACCGGGAATGCCTGATGCCCAATACCGCCCATGACGCCCTCATCCACCTGATGATCGTCGCCGCCTCGTCCGACAGCGCCATGACGGAAAAGGAGCTTGTGCGCATCCAGTCCCTGATCGGGCGGTTGCCGGTGTTCGAGGGCTTTGACAAGAACCGGCTGACGGCCGTTGCCAATGCATGCGCCGACAAGCTCAATGGCCCCGGCGGGCTGGATCAGGTGATGGACGACGCCATCGCCGTGTTGCCCAAGAAGTTGCAGGACACCGCCTATGCGGTCGCCGTGGAAATCGCCTCGGTCGATCTTTATCTCGAACAGGAGGAACTGCGGTTCCTCGAAATGCTGCGCGACAAGCTCGATCTTGACCGGCTGACCACTGCCGCTATCGAGGCGGCCGCCCGTGCCCGCCACCGGCGCATGCCGGTCTAGTAAAACCCGACGGGGAACCAGCGCAGGTAGAGTTCGTCCAGCGCGCCATTATCCTGCAGCTTGATCAATGCCCAATCGATGGCGTGGCGCACCGCGTCGTTGCCGGCGGGGACGGCAACGGCCAGCCCTTCGCCAAATAGCTGCGGGCGGAAATAGGGTTCGCCGGCAAAGCCGCAGCAGCTCAGATTCTCGTTGAGCCAGAACGAGGCGCGCATGGCGTCGCCGAAGAAGACATCGGCGCCGCCCTCCCTGAGGGCCACGAGCGCGTCAATCTCGCTGTCAAAGCGCACAATCGTCGCCTCGGGCAGGTAGCGGGTGAGGAAGGTCTCATGCGTGCTGCCGGTACGCACCGCCACGGTCCTGCCCGCCAGCGAGTTGGCGTCGAAGGTGCCGATATCGGCGGCGCGGGTCACGAAGCGACCAGGCAGCGCCAGATAGGTCGCAGAAAAATCGAACTGCTCGCCCGTCTCCCCCGACATGGCAAGCCCTGCGATCAGGGCGTCACCCTGATTGTCGGCCAATGCGTTGGCGGCCTGTTCCCAGGGCCAGGCCTGGATGGTGCAGGCGACGTTGACCTCGGCGCAGATGCGCTTGGCCAGATCGATATTGAAGCCGATCAGTTCACCCCCCGCATCGCGGAAATTGAACGGCGGAAAGTCGGCCGTGGTGAGGAAGCGGATAGCCGGCACGGCATTGAGGCTGGGCAGGACTTCGCGGGCCGTTGGATCAGAATGGTGGGGGAGCGACTGGGCCAAGGCGGGCGTGGCGAGGAGGGCTAGCGCAAGGGCGAGGCCCGCCATGCAGCGCCAGACCCTACCCCCACCCTTGATCCCTCCCCACAAGGGGGAGGGAGACGATGGAGCCGAGAGTGCACCACTTGCGCATCCCTCCCCTCGATGGGGAGGGAACGAGGGTGGGGTGGAACCAAGAAAGCTGCGCGTCGATCTTGGGCAATCGCTCATCAAACCTGATCCAGCCCATACATCAGATCGGCAATGAGGTCGTCGGCATCTTCCAGCCCCACCGACAGGCGCAGGAGGCCGGGCGTGACGCCGGTTTCGAGCCGCACTTCCTCGGTCAGCCGCTGATGCGTGGTGGTACGCGGATGGGTGATGAGCGACTTGGCGTCGCCCAGGTTGTTGGAAATCAGGATAACGGCCAGCGCATCGGACAGCGCGAACGCGCCTTTCTGCCCGCCCTTGACGTCGAGTGCCAGCAGCGTCGAGCCGCGCAGCATCTGTCGCTTGGCCAGCTCATATTGCGGGTGGCTGGGGTGGTGCGGATAGATCACCCGCTCGATCTTGGGATGCGACGCCAGGGCATTGGCGATCTTTTCGGCACTATCGGTCATCTGCCGCACGCGCAGGGCATAGGTCTCCAGCCCCTTGGTCAGCACCCACGCATTGAAGGGCGACAGCGTCGCGCCGGTATGGCGCAGGAAGGTATGGACATCGCCTTCGATGAGCGCCTTCGAACCCAGCACGATGCCGCCCATCACCCTGCCCTGCCCGTCGATATGCTTGGTGGCAGAATAGGTCACGAGGTCGGCGCCCAGTTCGAGCGGCTTCTGGTAGAGCGCCGTGCTGAACACATTGTCGACGATGAGCTTGGCGCCATGGGCGTGAGCAATGTCGGCAACGGCCTTGATGTCCACCAGTTCCAGGGTCGGATTGGTCGGCGTTTCGATGAACACGACCTTGGTATTGGGCTGCATGGCGGCGGCGAAATTGGCCGGGTCGCGGCCATCGACCAGGGTGGAGGCGACGCCGAAGCGCGGTGCGTAATCTTCCACCACATAGCGACAGCCGCCGAACAGCGCCTGGGCGGCAACAATGTGGTCGCCCGCCCGCACCTGGCTCATGATCGCATTGGTGACGGCGGCCATGCCGGTCGCGAAAGCACGAGCCGCTTCGGCGCCTTCGAGCAGCGCCATGCGATCCTGGAACATATCGTAGTTGGGGTTGGCGAAGCGGGAGTAATTGTGTCCGCCGGGGACCTTGCCCTGGAACAACAGTTCGGCATGCTCGGAACTGGGATAGGAATATCCCGAATTGAGGAACAGCGCTTCGCTGGTCTCATTGAACGGCGTGCGCTTGCCCCCGCCATGCACGAGCTGGGTGTCGGCCGAGAGATTTTTCGGATCGCTGAGGGGGTTGTTCGCCTTGGACATCGTCACGCTTTCAAACAAAAAACCGGCACGCATATAGGCGGCCGGTTCCCAAACGGTCTTTAGCAATTTGTTTTAAGTGGCTGCAAGCGACCGGCCAAATCACCACTGGGTTGTGATCTAAAGCCAATTGCCAGTTGGCGTCAATTGCCGGGGTTGCTAGGGAACAGCAGGGATAGGAAACGCGAACAGTATGGACAAGCAACAGGACTGGCCGCAGGGCGTGTTTCCGGCGCGGTTGATCGAGCTGCTGCACAAGCAGGGCTCCATCCTTGCAGGCCGGCCGTTCGAGGCCGATCAGGTGCAGCCGGCGAGCCTCGACTTGAGGTTGGGCGATGTCGCCTTCCGCGTGCGCTCGAGCTTTCTGCCCGGGCCCAGCCATTCGGTGGCCGAGCGCATCGAGGCACTGAAGCTGCACGAGATCGACCTGACTAAAGGTGCGGTGCTCGAACGCGGCTGCGTTTATCTGGTGCCCTTGCAGGAAAGCCTCGACCTGCCGGACGTGGTCAGCGCCTCGGCCAACCCCAAGAGTTCGACGGGCCGCCTCGATGTCTTTACCCGCATCATCGGCGATCGGGCGCGTGGCTTCGACCAGATGCCGACGGGCTACAAGGGGCCGCTCTATCTCGAAGTCAGCCCGCGCACCTTCCCCGTCCTGGTGCGGACTGGCTCGCGCCTGTCACAGATGCGCTTCCGCTGCGGCGACAATCGCCTGACCGTGGCCGAACATCAGGCGCTGCATGCCAGCGACACGCTGGTGTTCGACAATGACGTACCGGTGGCAGAAGGCGTGGCGCTTTCCATCGATCTCAAAGGCGCGGGCCGCAACGGGTTGATCGGCTTCCGCTCCCGCCGCCACACAGCGGTGGTCGACGTCGACAAGAAAGCCGCCCTCGATGTGCTGGATTTCTGGGACCCGCTGGTCAATCGTGGCCGCGAGGAACTGATCCTCGATCCGGACGAATTCTACATCCTGGTCAGTGATGAGGCGGTGCATGTGCCGCCTACCCATGCCGCCGAGATGGTGCCGTTCGATCCGCTGGTGGGCGAGTTCCGCGTCCATTATGCGGGGTTCTTCGATCCCGGCTTCGGGCATTCCTCGGCCGGCGGCACCGGCAGCCGCGCGGTGCTGGAAGTGCGCAGCCGCGAAGTGCCGTTCCTGCTCGGCCACGGCCAGACCATCGGCCGGCTTATCTATGAGCGGCTGGCCGAAAAGCCCGACCGGCTTTATGGCTCGGCGCTGGGTTCGAACTATCAGGCACAGACCCTCAAGCTCTCCAAGCACTTCAAGCCCTATGCGGGCTAGACCACGCTAGAAGCATGTCGTCATCAGCAGCGGCCGTTGCAGCTTGCTGTGCAGGCGGCGGCGCCGTCGTATCACGCCCGAACATCCGCTCGTGGGCAGCCGATCTGGCAAGGCTCAACCGACTAGGCAAGATTAAGGCAGGGGCGTAGGGTCAGTGCCGATGGCCTCGAGGGAGAGGACGATGGCGCAGATCGGCTCGAGGATATCGCGGCGCGCATTGGCCGCCGACAGGTCCTTTGCAGCAGTCGCCGACTTTTATTTCAATTCCCGGTACGGCCAGCACCGCGGGGACGGCGACATCGCGGACTTCACCTTTGGCAATCCTCACGAAATGCCTCTGCGTGGCCTTGTAACTGCTCTGACCCGCGCGGCGAAACCCGAAGACGAAAATTGGTACGCCTACAAGTCGAGCGAACCGGAGTCGCAGGCTTTCCTTGCAGAGCGGCTGAGCGGGGAGCTCGGTCTGTCCTTCGAACCTGAGGATTTCGCACTAACGGCGGGCGCCTTTGCTGCCATCTCACTGGCCTTCCGCGTCCTGCTGGATGCCGGCGATGAAGCAATCTATTCTGAGCCCGCATGGTTCTGCTACGAGCCGATGCTGCATCTGGCAGACGCAGTCCCGGTGAAGGTGGACCTGAAGGCTGAAAGCTTTGATCTGGACATCGAGGCAATCGAGGCGGCGGTAACGCCCAGAACGCGCCTCGTTATTATCAATTCACCGCATAATCCTACAGGGCGAATCTACAGCGCCGAACTGCTCAAAGCTTTAGCGGAGATGCTTGAGCGTCAGTCCTTGCGGATCAATCGACGTATATACCTGCTTTCGGATGAGCCTTACCGTAGGCTACGCTTCGACAACGCCCCGTTCGTCAGCGCCGCACAACTCTACCCGTGGACCTTGATCGACTATAGCTATGGCAAGGTATTGCTCGCGCCTGGGCAACGGCTCGGATATCTGGCGATTTCGCCATTGATGCCAACAGCCGAACGCCACCAGTTGCGGGCGGTGATGTTTCCGAGCCAAATGGCGCTTGGCTGGTGTTTTCCCAACGCGATCATGCAGCACGCGATCCGCGATCTTGAGGATCTCAGTATCGATCTTGCTGCGTTGCACAGGCGAAGGAACGCCCTTGTGCAAGAACTTCAAGGCTCCGGATGCCAGGTTACCAACCCACAGGGCACGTTCTATCTCTGGGGCCGGTGGCCCGGAGATCCGGAACGGCTCTGGAATGACCTGGCTGACAGGAACGTCTTCGTCATGCCCGGCGCGATCCTCGGAGCGCCCCACTGCTTCCGCATCAGTCTGACTGCTTCCGATGCAATGGTGGAAGCAGCTCTTCCAATTTTCCATGAGGTTCTGCATTAGGCGGTTTTGAACCGATGGCGGCAGGCGTATTGAGCTGTCGTGAAATTCGCTCTGGCTTCGATGCCTCGCCGTCACCGAGCCGCCTTGACGCCCCGGCCGATTTCACGCATCTAGAAGCCGCAGGCGGGTGTAGCTCAATGGTAGAGCAGAAGCTTCCCAAGCTTACGACGAGGGTTCGATTCCCTTCACCCGCTCCAGCGACCCGTCCAGCCATAAATCATCAATGCTTCTCGCCTAGTGTGTCTGCGCGTTCATCGGGCGGACAGGTAAGTCATGCTGGCAGGACAGAAGGCAGGAAGCGATCGGAGTCTGGTGGCGCTGCTAGTGGCCCAGGCACTCAGTTCATTCAATCACAGCATGCTGCGTTCGGCTTTGTTGACGCTGGTGTCGTTTCGAGGGCTGGCGGCCTTTGGCCTCGGCCCTGAAGCCACCATTGCTGTAAGCACGCTTGTCATCGTGCTGCCCTATATATTCCTGTCACTGCCCGCCGGCCGCATGGCCGATCGATTTGCCAGGGCGCGGGTTGTGCGGGCCACGATGGCGCTGGATATCGTGGTTCTCGCCCTCGGCGCCGCGGCCCTGGGCATGGGCGATGGGGCGCTCCTGCTCGTGGCGATGCTGCTGGGCGGGATACAAGCCGCCCTGCTCGGGCCGGCGAAATACGCCATCCTGCCCGATCTTTCCAAACCTGGCGCCCTGATTTCCAGCAATGGCTGGATGAGTGCAAGCAACACGCTCGCTATCCTGCTTGGAATGGTTCTGGGCAATATACTTGTGCTTGATGCTGCGGGTTTCCGGGCGCTCATCGTCGGCGGCGTTGTTCTCGCCGGCATCGGCTGCGCACTGAGCCTTGTGATCAAAGGAGAGGCGGCCAAGGACGCAACGCTGCCGCTCGGCCCGGCCACGCTGCTGGCCGATTACCGCGCATTGGCGGCAAAACTCAGAGACACGCCGCTCATCGTCTGGCCCATGATCGGCAGTTGCTGGTTCTGGTTCCAGGGCACGATTTGGGCCGCGCTCATGCCCCTTTACGTGGCGCAGGCGGGCCAGCCTGCCCATCATGTGTCGTTCATGCTGTTGGCATCAAGTGCTGGGGTGGCGCTCGGGGCCCTGTGCGCAAGCCGGCTCGTCGGCCGGTTTCAGCCTCTCCCGCTGGCGCTGGCCCTGATACCGCTCATCGTGCTGCCCGGCTTCGATTTCTGGCTGATGTCCATCGTCCCCGGTGCGCAGGCCACGCCCCGCGCAGCCTTCGACCTCTTCATCCTGTCTGCCGGATCGGGCTTTTATCTTGTGCCACTCTCGGCGGCCATTCAACGGCTGACGCCGGCCCAGGAGCGGGCGCGCTTCATCGGCATCAGTCATACGTTGAGCGGCCTCTCCATGTGCGCGGCGGGCCTTGCCATCCTGTTCTATCCGGCAGCGGGCCTGTCGGTGACGGACATCTACCTGCTGGTCGCCCTGTCGACGGGCGTGGTCGCCGCTTTTTGCCTGTTCCAGACACTGGGTTCTTTCAGGCGTGCGGCCATCAGTCACCTGGCCCTATGACATCCTGTTGCCAGGCGGGCCGTCCGGCGAGGGCGTGAGGAAACGCTCGCATGCAGCATCGATCACGGCCAGCTTGACTGCCTGAGCTTCGATCATCTCGCACACAAAACCCGCCGAAACCCACATCGTGCCCTGCCTGTCAGTCCATCCCATGCTGCCCATGGCCCCGGCCTCCCGAAGCTTGCGGGCAAGGTGTGTGCGGGACAGTTTTATCCATCCCGATATTTCGGCAATCGAGCTGATCGAGGTGGCATATCTGCTGCCATCGGGGCTGACCTCGCCCAGATTGGTGATCAGCCAGTCCATGATAACGCCGCCATTGTTAAGCCAGGTGAACAAGGAAAATGTGCGCTGCGGCTGGCGGATTGCTGCATTGGTCAGCAGGCCCTCGGCAATGCCGGTCTGCAGGCGCGCAAAGGCATCCTCAGAGGCCATGAATGCCGCAAGCCGCGTGCCGCCATCGAGACGGTCGAGCGTGACGAGATGGGCGATTGCCCAGCCCCGCAACGTCTGCAACGCCTCGGGAGAGACAACGATGGGTCGAGATCGCCTGTCGCTGGGGTTGGTCGTGGAAATGGCATAGCCGTAATGGAGCATTTCCTTGAGGAAGGCGTCCGCCGTGTTGCGGCTGGCGATCTGGTGCGTCGTCACTTCGTCGAGAAATCGCGACAATGTCAGGGAAGGCATGCCCGGCGGTCCTTCCCTGAAGCTGAGCGCAACGGCCGCGTGAGCGAGCAGCCAACGCTGCTGGGTGGCGAAAACGGATGAGAGCCTCGGATTGGCGTGAAAAGCCTGCTGCATTGTCGAGGACTGCTGCTGGATCAGCGGCAGTATCAAAGGGCTGTCGGCAATCTCCGCACTCGTCAGGGCCATGGGCCGCTCACCCACTGTTGCAGACCAACTATTCCGGCGACGCATGCCACTCTGGCGCCGACAAATGGCACCAAATCATCAACACCCCCAAATATAATCATGGTATGGGACTGTTCTCCGTTTTCTCCAGGCTGCATTATAGCGACAGAGACTTACTGGAAACTCTATTCCCCGTGCACAACTAGCTAAAATTGCGTCGATACATGAAGACCATTATGTTTTCTACCAACAGTTTAGCGCCGGACCAACGCTTCGACCACTGGCGTGAGGAGCGCGCGAAGCTCGTGTTCGGCGCGACGTTGGAACTGCCGCGGGAACGGCGCCGCAGCTTCAATGGTTCTTACAGCGCGAGCGCCATCGGCGACGCCATTGCCTCGGAACTGCAGGCCTCGGCCTATGTGGTCAGGCGCACGGAGTCCGACATAGCCCGCGTCGCCGGCGATAGCCTGGTCGTCTTCCACCAGATCAGGGGACCAGGGTTGCTGAACGCTTCGGGAGATCACGTTGGCAGGGTGCTCAATGGCGACCTGGCAGTCGCCCATTCCGACCTGCCCTATTCTGCCGTACCCGAAACAGAGAACGACTGTCACTGTCGCATGCTGACGATCCCACTGAGCGAGGAACTGGCGCTCGGTCAGCATACCCACGACCTGTTCGCGGCAAAGCTCATGGACGGCTCCAGGTTCATGCGTCCCTTGCGGGCGCTGTTCAATGCGCTGACATCTGGGGAAGGCAGGCTTGCCGATCCCGCGCGCGATGTCACCCACATCGCCCGCCTTGCCCTGGCTGCAAGGGGACGGCTGGCCCCGGGCATGCCCGAAGTCCGGGCCGCGCTCCGCTCCGCTCTGCTGCAGGCGGCATTGCAGATCATGGAGCGGGAGAAGAACCAGCCGAACCTGTCGCCCGCCATGGTTGCAGCGGCGCTCGGCGTTTCCCGGCGCCAGCTCTACGTGCTGTTCGAGGCCAGCGAGCTTTCATTCGCCCGCGCTCTGGCGAGCTTTCGCATCGAGGAGGCGCGCCGGCTCTTGCTCGCGCATCCGGATTGGTCGGTCACCCAGACCGCCTTTGCCTGCGGGTTCGACAGCCTGGCCACGTTCTATCGGATTTTCGGGAGCACCTATGGCATGGCGCCCACCGAACTGCGCCTGCTGGAACAAGGCCGGCATGCGCCTGCATCGACGCATTCCGCCATGGCGTGACCGGCTCCTCCCCTCGGGCGCGGACTGCACGCAATGAGAAGACACGCTGCCTCCGGCGTTTGTACAACCCCCCCTCTCGTTGGCCGAGCCAGCGCTGGCAAACCGTGTTGAGGCGTGATGGAAACGGATCAGGATATGGACGCAAATCGCAGCCTGGACGGCCGGCCCGACCAGCATGAAATGGTCGAGGAGAGTGCCAACGGGCCTGTCGATCTTTCTGGCTCTGATGGCAAGCGCCAGCGCCTTTTCGGGCCCTATGCTGACGAGCCAGGCGGCGCGCTGGCGCGGCCCCCCGTATTCGGACGCCGCGTTCGGTTGGTATCGCATGCCGCCATGCACCGGGAGTGGCTGCGCGACCTCTATACCGAGCTACGCGTGGTGTTTTCAGACCCCGTTTCTCCCCAGGAAGGTCCGCCGCTCACGTTTCTCGATGCGGACAAACCCGTCATCCATCTTGGCGATGAAGTGACGATCGGGGTCGACGACGTCAAGGGCACTTTCGTATTCCAGCGGACGCAGGACACGCGCCTCATCGATACGATCACCACCTCGGATGGCGACCGAGTGACGGATTTCGTTGTCGCCTATCTGGCGCGAGTGGAGGACGCGTCGCTGGGCGCACTCGCCTACGTCGAACGGAGCGTGGGCCGAACCGTCGAGGACGTCGAGCGCGCGCTCATCCTCGCCACCCTTCGCCATTGCGGGGGTAACCGGGCCCTGGCGGCGGGCATGCTCGGCATTTCACGGCGGACGCTGCGCGGCAAGCTGCAATCGTACTGGGCAGGCCTGCTGGCAGAGGAACACCCAGGTAAGCGCGGGCCAATCAGGTGTCGTGGCGTTCGGGCGAGAGAAGTGGCGAAATGATCTCTGAAGACGTTTTGACGGCGGCCCACCGCGCCGACGCAAAGGGCGCGACCCGCGGCGACTGGTCCGCCGCAAGCCCGCCGGCGCAATCGGTGAAGCTGGCGGGCGAGATGCGGGCGGGTTTGACCCGAGGGGAGTTCTTCTTGGTCTTCCAACCCCAGATAGACCTGCTGACCCAGCGGATCGCCGGCGTCGAAGCTCTGGTGCGCTGGCAACATCCCCGACATCGCATCTTGCTGCCCAACCAATTCATCCGCGTGGCCGAGCTTTCCGGCCTGATCGTCCCCCTGGGGAACCAGATGCTGCGCCTGGCATGTATCGAGGCGGCGCGGTGGCGATCCGGCCCGCTGGCCGGGGTCAAAGTGTCAGTAAGCGGCTATCCGTTGCAGCTCAGGCATGAAGGCTTCATCCAGCATATTGCCAGCACGCTGCACCAGACCGGCCTTCCCGCCGAAAGGCTTCTCATCCAGTTGCCCGAAAGCGCTATTGTCCACCCCGGACACGCAAACTTCTCGGTCTTGAAAAGGCTCCGGCAGCGGGGAATCAGGCTGGCGATTACGGGTTTTGGCACGGGCTTTTCCTGCCTTGCCTATCTGCCGCAGGTGCCCGTCAGTTCGCTCAAGATCGACAGATCCTTCCTCAGCGACGTTCCCGGCAATACGCGAAACGAAGCGGTAACGCGGACAATTGTCGAGCTGGGACGCACGCTGGATTTGCACCTGGTTGCCGAAGGCGTCGAAACAGAGGCGCAGGCCGATTTCCTGCGAGAGATCGGGTGCGGCTCGGCACAAGGCCCTCTATACGCCCCGCCCCAGACGGCGAGCATTCTGAGTGAATGGATCCGAACTTGGCCGGCCGGAACTCAAGCGCCGCGCATGGCTGGGCAGGCAGGGAACAGCCCGCGGCCGGGCGCCTAGAACCCTATGGTAGCGCTGCGAGGACGCAGGCTTCGTCGAGGGCGATGACTTGCTCTACCGCTGCCGTGGCGGCCTCGGCATTGGCATCGCCGATGGCCTTCACCAGGCGCGAAAGGGCCTCGTAGGAGAGCCGCAGATAATTGGTCGCGTCGGTGCCGGTGCATTGCCGCAGCGACAGGGCCAGTGTCAACTCGACGATGCCGGTTACCGATCGCAGCAGCGCATTGCCCGAGGTCTCGGCCACGGTGCGGTGAATTTCCAGCGCGGCTATGCCGTGGTTTTCAAGATCACCAGCGGCCGAATCCATCTGGTGCAGCCAGTATTTCATCACGCGGATATTCTCTGCGGTTCTTCGCTGCGTTGCGAGCGCGGCGGCCCGCGCCTCCAGCGCGCGGCGCACGTCGAACAGGCTTTCGTAGAAGCGCCGGTCGGGCTTGGCGTAGAAATGCCAGGACAGCACCTGGGGATCAAAGAAGCTCCAGCGGCTGGTCGGCGACACGCGCGTGCCCACCTTTGGACGCGCCTCGACCAGGCCCTTGGCCTCCAGGGTCTTGAGCGCCTCGCGCAGCACCGTGCGCGATACGCCATAGGTTTCCATCATGACGGCGTCGCTGGCCAGGATCGAGCCGACCGGGAACCTGCCGGTGACAATGGCATGGCCGATTTCGTTGATGACAAAGGTATGGAAATTCCGTGCAGCGGGTCGCCCTGACAACGAGCGAATAAGGCTGCCTGCTTCGATCATGCTACACTTTCTCGGGCGGCTCATCTCCGGGAGCGGAGGCCGCGAATATGATGCGCTGCAAGACGATGAACAAGAACAGCAGCACGCCGATCACGATCTTGGTCCACCAGCTCGACAGCGTGCCATCGAAGATGATGTAGGTCTGGACTAGGCCCAGCAGCATGACGCCGACAAAGGTACCCAGCACGAAGCCATAGCCCCCCGTCAGCAGCGTGCCGCCAATGACGACGGCGCTGATGGCATCGAGTTCGACACCCACTGCCGCCAGCGGATAGCCGGCCGAGGTGTAAAGGGAAAAGACGATTCCCGCCAATGCCGCCAATACGCTGGACAGCATATAGATCTGCACGGTGGTGCGCGCCACCGGCACGCCCATGAGCAGCGCCGAGACCGGATTGCCGCCCAGGGCATAGACGTAGGAGCCGAAGCGGGTGCGGTGAGCCAGCAATGCGCCGAGCAGAAAGACTGCCACCATCAGCAGGCCAATGGAGCTCAGCCTCCCACCACCGGGCAGGCGGATGATGAGTTCGGAAATGGTGCGGTAGAATTCGTGGTTGATGGGCACCGAATCCTGGGTGATCACCGAGGCGCCACCACGCGCCAGGAACATGCCGGCGAGGGTGACGATGAAGCTGGGCACCTGGAGATAATGAATCGTCAGCCCCATGGCGGCGCCGAACAATGCTGCCACCCCCAGTGCAATGACGAAGGCGAGCAGTGGATGGACACCCAGCCAGGAGATGAGCACCGCTACCAGCACGCCAGTAAAGCCGATGACCGCTCCGACCGACAGGTCGATGCCACCCGAGATAATGACAAAGGTCATGCCCACTGCGGCGATGCCGAGAAAGGCGTTATCGGTGAGGAAGTTGCCAAGCACCCGGGTCGACAGCATGCCGGGGAACTGTGCGACGCTCAGCGCATAGGCGATGAGAAAGATGACGGCGGTGGCCGCAAGCGGGCGAAGACTGCGTTTCATCGGGAGGCCGCCTGCTTGGGGTCACGCTTGAAGAAGCCGAGTGCCGTGCCGACCAGCGGCGATTGCAGCATCAGGATCAGGATGATCATGCCGGCCTTGACGATAAGATTGAACTCGGGCCGGAAGCCGGAAACCAGGATGCCGGTATTCATGGCCTGGATGATCAGCGCGCCGACCACTGCCAGGGGAATCGAGAACTTGCCGCCCAGCAGCGACGTGCCGCCGATCACCACCGCCAGGATGGCGTCGAGTTCGAGCCAGAGGCCGGAATTGTTGGCGTCGGCGCCACGGATATCGGCCGCCACGACAATGCCGGCAATGGCGGCGCAAAGGCCGCTCAGCGCATAAACCAGCACCAGCAGCATGCGGCTGTGGATGCCCGCGAGCGAGGCTGCTGCCCGGTTGACGCCGATGGCCTGGATGAACAGCCCGATGGCGGTGCGCCGCACCAGCAGCGTCACGAGGATCATGAGCACCAGGGCAATCACCGCAGCCATTGGGAAGCCGAGGAAGGAGCCGGTGCCGATGAAGATCAATGCCGGGTCATTGAAGGTGACGATGGAGCCCTCGGTGATCAGTTGGGCAATGCCGCGTCCGGCCACCATCAGCACCAGGGTGGCGACGATGGGCTGGATGTCGAGCACGGCGACCAGAAAGCCGTTCCAGAGGCCGCAAAGCAGGCCGACGGACAGCGCCGCCACCACGGCAATCGGCGTCGGATAGCCCGCCACGACCATGGTCGCCGCCACCGCGCCGCAGACCGCCATGATGGCGCCAACGGAGAGGTCGACACCCTTGGTGGCGATGACACCGGTCATACCGATGGCCAGGATCGCCACCGGCGCGCCGCGATTGATCACGTCGATGACACTGCCGAACAGGCGCCCATCCTGCCAGGAAATGCGGAAGAAATTGGGAAACAGCAGCCAGTTGATCAGCAGGACGGCGACCAGCGCCAGCAATTGCGGATTGGCGAGACGCTCAAGATGGAGCCGCTTCATGCGACGGCCTCGTCGATGTGGTTGGCGATCGCCTGGACGATCACGCCGGGGTTGATGTTCTTGCCGCGCAGTTCGGCGACCATTTCGCGGTCGCGCATCACCACGATGCGGGAGCTATAGGCCACGACCTCGTCGAGTTCGGAGGAGATGACCAGCATGGCCATGCCGTCGTCACGCAGCCGGTTGATGGTGCGGACGATTTCAGCATGGGCGCCGACATCGATGCCGCGCGTCGGCTCGTCGAGAATGAGGAAGGCCGGATCGGTGGCGAGCCAGCGGGAGAGGATGACCTTCTGCTGGTTGCCGCCCGAGAGGAGCTTTACGGGCATATCGAGTGAAGCGGCGCGGATGTCCATGGCCTCGCCGAACTTGCCGGCGATCTCGAGCTGTTCGTCGCGGTTGAGCGCCTTGAACCAGCCCAGCTTGCCCTGCAGCGCAATGACGATGTTTTCGCGCACCGACAGATCGCCCAGAATGCCCTCGGCCTTGCGGTCTTCCGGGCAGAAGCCGAAGCCGTGCTTGATGGCATCGGTGGTGCGGCGAAGGGCGGTCGGCTTGCCATTTATGCTCACCGTGCCCTGGTCGGCCGGGTCGGCGCCGAACATGATGCGCGCCACTTCGGTGCGGCCCGAGCCGAGCAGTCCGGCGACGCCGATGACTTCGCCCTTGTGGATCGTGAGATCGAAAGGCGCCACGCTGCGCCTGCGGCCGAAGCCCTTGAATTCCAGCAGTATCTCGTCGGGCGTCTCGCTCGGCTCGACATCGGTGGCGCCGGAAAAGGCGATGTCCTTGCCCAGCATCAGGCGGACCACGTCCGTCCGGCTCAGCGCGTCAAGCGGGCGGGTATCAATCAGCCGGCCATTGCGCAGTACGGTGACGCGGTCGGATATGGCGAAGACCTGGTCGAGAAAATGGGTGATGAAGATGATGGCGAGGCCCTTGGCCTTGAGGCCGCGCACCACTTCGAACAGGCGCTCGACCTCGTTGCGATCAAGGCTCGCCGTGGGTTCGTCGAGGATCAGCACCTTGCCCGAGAGTTGCACGGCCCGGGCAATGGCGACGATCTGCTGCACCGCCACAGAATGGGTGCCCAGCTCGCTCGCCGGATCGATGTGCAGATCGTAATTGGCCAGCAGCACGCGGGCATCGGCCTCCATCTTGCGAAAGTCGACAAAGCCGAAGCGCAGGGGCTGGTGTCCCAGGAACAGGTTCTCGGCCACCGAGCGGTTGGGCAGGAGATTGACCTCCTGATAGACCGTGCCGATGCCAAAGGTCTGGGCATGCAGGGGATTGTCGAGCGACACGGCAGCGTCGTCGACATGAATGCTGCCGCCATCGGGCTGATAGGCGCCGGTCAGGATCTTGATGAGGGTGGATTTGCCCGCACCATTCTCACCGAGCAGCGCATGGACCTCGCCGGCCTTGAGCCCGAAATCGACCTTGTCGAGCGCGACATGGTTGCCGAAGATCTTTGTGACGCTGCGCGCTTCGAGCACGTATTGGCCGTCGGCCATGCAAGTCTCCCCCAGTGCTCGCGCCGCCGTTCCGGCATTGTCGCGATAGATCGGTTCCGCCGGCGCACCGGCGGAACCATCATTGCTATCCGATTAGTAGCCCAGACCCTTGCGGGTGTCATACTCACCCTGCGGGTTGTCCGCAGGCGTATAGAGCTTGGATTCGGTGATGATGAACTTCTCGGGTTCGGTGCCGTCGGCCAGGTAGGCCGAGAGGGCTTCAAAGGCGGGGCCGGCCATGTTGGGGGTCAGTTCCACCGTGGCATTGGCTTCGCCGGTTACCATGGCGGCAAAGATGTCCGGCACGGCGTCGATCGAGACCACCTTGATGTCGGTGCCGGGCTTGAGGCCGGCATCCTTGATGGCCTGGATGGCGCCAACGGCCATGTCGTCATTGTGGGCGTAGACCGCGCAGATGTCGGCGCCGCCGTTTTCAGCCTTGATAAAGCCTTCCATGACTTCCTTGCCCTTGGCGCGGGTGAAGTCGCCAGTCTGGCTGCGGGCGATGGTGAGGTTGGCGTGGCCGGCAATGGCTTCCTCGAAACCCTGCTTGCGGTTGATGGCGGGGGTGGAGCCAACCGTGCCCTGCAGTTCGACGATCTTGCAGTCGGCATCGCCGATTTCGGCAACCAGCCACTCGCCGGCAACGCGGCCTTCCTTGACCTGATCGGAGGCCACTGAAGTCAGATAGAGATCTTCCGGCGCATCGACGCCGCGATCGAGCAGAACCACCGGAATTTCAGCTTCCTTGGCTTCGGTCAGCACGTCTTCCCAGCCGGTGGCAACCACAGGCGCCACGAGAATGGCGTTAACGCCCTGGGCAATGAAGCCGCGGATGGCCTTGATCTGGTTTTCCTGCTTCTGCTGGGCATCGGCAAACTTGAGATCGATGCCGAGCGCTTCGGCCTGCTGCTTGGTCACCGAGGTCTCGGCGGCGCGCCAACCGGATTCCGAACCGATCTGGCTGAAGCCGATGGTGAGACCCTTGAGGTTCTCCTGGGCGATGCTGACCGAGGTCAAAGCAGTAGCGAGGCTCGCCGCGATGGCGAGCTTGGAAATGATGGTCACGATGTCCTCCCAATGTGGCCGTCGCGGCGTGTTCACCTGCGACGATGAGAGGACGCTATATAAAGTACTATTATATGTAAATAGGGAAAAGTATGACTAAAAGCGGCACGCTGAAAGGGCGGCCAAACCTGCAGAAATCCGGCCTTTTCGAGCCATGCTGGCTCATAGCTGCCTACGATTGCCCAATTCAGTGCTGACCCGTTTCCCGGTCCCGCGGCCAATCGCCCATCCGGCACAGATGGCCATGCTGCGAATGGGCGCCGGATCCCCAAGTCGTCTGACCGCATAGGTCCTGTGACATCGGCGGAGCTTGCGCTGGCGGGCGGCCAGTGCTTTACGGACGCGTTCGCCGTGGCTCCCGCTCGGCACAGTCCGCAGGATCGCGCAGCGCATGATACGTCTCGAAAGCATCGGCAAGCAAAACGGCAAGCAGATTGTCTTCATCGACGCATCAGCGACGCTGCTGAAGGGCGAGAAGATCGGCCTCGTCGGCCCCAATGGCGCCGGCAAGACCACCCTGTTCCGCATGATCACCGGCGAAGAGCAGCCCGATGAGGGCCAGGTCTCGGTCGATCGCGGCACCACCATCGGTTACTTCAGCCAGGATGTCGGTGAGATGACCGGCCGCAGCGTCGTGGCCGAAGTCATGGATGGAGCCGGCCCGGTCAGCGCGCTGGTCACCGAAATGCGCGCGCTCGAAGCCGATATGGGCGACCCGGATAAAGCCGACGCAATGGATGCCATCATCGAGCGCTATGGCGAGGTGCAGCATCAGTTCGAGGAACTGGACGGCTATTCGCTCGATGGCCGCGCTCGCGAAGTTTTGGACGGTCTAGGCTTTTCTCAGGAGATGATGGACGGCGATGTCGGCGCCCTCTCGGGCGGCTGGAAGATGCGCGTGGCCTTGGCCCGCATCCTGCTCATGCGCCCCGATGCGCTGCTGCTCGACGAGCCGAGCAACCATCTCGATCTTGAAAGCCTGATCTGGCTGGAAGCATTCCTGCAGAATTATTCCGGCGCCCTGTTCATGACCTCGCACGACCGCGAATTCATGAACCGCATCTGCACCAAGATCGTCGAGATCGATGCGGGAGCGCTGACCAGCTACAGCGGCAATTACGAATTCTATCAGCAGCAGCGTGCCATCGGCGAGAAGAACCAGCAGGCGCAATTCGAGCGGCAGCAAGCCATGCTGGCCAAGGAGCTGGACTTCATCGCCCGCTTCAAGGCCCGCGCCAGCCATGCCGCCCAGGTGCAGAGCCGGGTCAAGAAGCTCGACAAGATCGACCGGGTCGAGCCCCCCAAGCGGCGCCAGACCGTCGATTTCGAATTCCGCCCTGCCCCGCGCTCGGGCGAGGACGTCGCCCTGCTCAAGGGCGTCAGCAAGAGCTATGGCAGCCGTTCCATCTATGACGGGCTGGACTTCCATGTGCGCCGCAAGGAACGCTGGTGCATCATGGGCGTCAACGGCGCCGGCAAGTCTACCCTGCTCAAGCTGGTGACCGGCACGGCCGATCCCGACACCGGCACGGTGTCACGCGGTCCCTCTGTCAAGATGGCCTATTTCGCCCAGCACGCCATGGATGTGCTCGATGGCGACCTGACAGTGTTCCAGCAACTGGAAAGCTCGTTCCCCCAGGCCGGACAGGCGCCGCTCCGCGCGCTGGCCGGCGCCTTCGGCTTTTCCGGCGACGAGATCGAGAAGAAGTGCCGCGTCCTCTCAGGTGGCGAGAAGGCACGTCTGGTGATGGCGATGATGCTGTTCGATCCGCCGAATTTCCTCGTGCTCGACGAGCCCACCAACCATCTCGATATCGCCACCAAGGAAATGCTGATCACTGCCCTGGCGCAATATGAGGGCACCATGCTGTTCGTCAGCCATGACCGCCATTTCCTCGCCGCGCTGTCCAATCGCGTGCTGGAATTGACCCCGGAAGGCGTGCGCACCTATGGCGGCGGCTATACTGAGTATGTTCAGAGCACGGGCCAGGAGGCGCCGGGACTGCGCAGCTGACCGGTCAGGTTATGCGCCCGCCCGCCGACGCGCTGGCAGTGGCTGGTGCGGAGACTTGAACCAGTAGAACGGGCGCAGCACGAGTTCGCGCACCGCCCTTATGGTGGCAAAGCCGATGAGCAGCCAGTAGACGGGTAACCAGAGCTGATGGGGCGCCAGGTCGAGCATGCGCAGCCGCCCGAGGCCGAGCGCGGTCATGGCCAGGGAGCTGCCATAGCCCAGCGCGAGCACGGCCAGGTAGAACATCGTGCCCACCGAGCCATCGACAAGCCCTGCGCCCAGCAGCGCGCGCACCAGCACTGACAGCAGGAAGGCGCAGTGCAGGATGGGTGCCACGATCATGCCGAGCACCAGCACCTCGAAGGCCAGAAAGGCCGGCAGGCCCATTTCCTGTAGCAACCGGCCCGGATTGCGATTGTGCACGATGAATGTCTGCATCCAGCCTTTCATCCAGCGCGTCCGCTGCCCGAGCCATGGCAGCAGCCAGGTCGGCGCGGCCTCGCGGGTTTGCGACGTCAATACCGCCACCCGCAAGTGCCGGCGCGCCAGCCTGATACCCAGATCGGCGTCCTCGGTGACATTGAAGGCGTCCCAGCCGCCCAGTTCGCGCAAGGCGCGCAGACGGAAGTGGTTGGAGGTGCCGCCCAAAGGCATGGGCAGGCGCCAGCGCGCCAGCGCCGGCAGCAAGACGCAGAACAGGCCCGCATACTCGCCGGCAAACAGCGCCGTCAGCCAGTTCTGCTTGCCATTGTCAATTACCAGATGCGCCTGCAGGCAGACGATATCGGGCGCATCCCGGAAGCGCGCAGCGGCCTTCCAGAGCTGATCGCTATCGGGAATATCCTCGGCATCGAACACCACGACGTGCTGCCCCCAGCAGAGTGGCAGGGCAAAATCGAGCGCCTTGGGCTTGGTATGCGGCAGCGCGTCGGGCACCGGCACCAGTGAGAAACGTGGGTCCCCCAGACGCTCCTCGACCGCCGCAATCGTGCGTTCCGAACGGGCCTCGACCACGAACTTGATGTCCAGTCGTTCAGCCGGATAGTCGAGGGCTTCCATCGCGGCAAACAGCTGCGGCACCATGGCGGCTTCGTTGCGCAGCGGGATAAGCACCGAATAGACCGGCAGTTCCTCATTGGGTGGCCGCCTGAGCAGGGGCTCGGGCGGAAGCGGTTCAAGGACCGCGGCAAGCCTGAGCGCGGCGGGCACGACCAGAATGATCAGGACCACGGGCAACAACAGCACTTGGGCGAAGTGCGGCGCGATCAGCACCAGGCACAGCAGCAGCACCAGCCCGACGGCAAAGCCCCAACGTGCCAGCGCGGTCAGTTCCAGTTGCGCCGAGGCATAGGGCCAGCGACGCGCCAGGTTCTGCCGCGCCGCATCGATAAGCGCCGGCGCGGCGACGGCGGTAAGATGATCGCGCAGGGCCTGCTCTGGCACAAGACAGAGCAGATGACTGAGCCGCGGCGTCGTGGCCAGCCGGTGCTTGAGGCGGATCAGGCCGACAAAGTCCGGGGCGGCGAAGGCTACTTCCCGGTCCAGCAGCCGCACACGGAACAGGCGGATTTCGGCCAGCGCCTCCAGTCGCGTGGGTTCGGCGCTCCCCATCAACCCGCGGGGCACGCGGTCGAAAAAGCCGTAGCCCGCCCAGCGGGCCGCGCGTTTCATGATGGTGGTGGGGTCTATGCCCAGCGCCGTGGCGCAATAGACCAGGACGTCCACTTCGCGTTCGAGCGCGCTCTCGAGCACGGCTCGCGCAACGGCCCCGTCCGGATCATCCTTGGCCAGTATTGCCTTGATCAGGTCCAGGGCATCCGACATCAAGGCGCGCCGGGTTCAGTACCGGGGCAAAACGAGTATGTCCGACCCTGGGCGGCCGGACGGTGCGTAGTCAAGCAGTCCCTGCGCAGGTTGCCCGGTGATGCGGCGAACATTGGCCAGCGCCTGCTCGCTGACCTCGATCCAGGCCGCCACGGTAGGCTTGCCATCGATGATGGCCGGCGCACCGAGCGGGGTAATGCGCCAGCCCACGCTAACGCCATGCTCCAGCATGTAGATGGTGGAGACGAAAGTGATGAAGGCGTAGCCCTCCAAAAGGGCATATTCCATCACCGCGCAGAAAAGGGCTGCAGACTCCGGTGCGCGCCGCCGGCCCTCACGACGATCGGGTCGCACATAGAAGCGAGTCCAATCGGCCCCATGTGAGGGAGAGGCGGGGAGATTTCCTTGCACGAGTCCGGAAAAGACTGTCTGCAGCAAGTTCGGTTTATCGAGCGGGGTGAAGCGGGATCCGCCAACCAGCTCATCGCCATCGGTGAGCAGCAGGTGAGTCGCGTCGTCCGTATCGAAGTCATCGACATCGCGCTGATCGGGGCGACGGATCGCCTCCCACCCTTGCATGTCAACGAAAATAGTGTGTCTCAGCCGGTAGTTACGCTCCAGCAGGTCAATAGAAGAGCGCTCGACAGGCGCGCGGACGATGTGCACCTTCATCGCTGCCCCCCCAGCCGCTTATGACGCAGCGCAATAAGGCACGTCCCTCAGGCGGGGCGATATTGGTAAAAATCACAATAAATGCCTCACCTTTCCCTCGGGGGGAGATGAACAGAACCAGTGCCGGTAGCGCCTAAAGCGTGATCAGCTTGTGCCGGATTGCCTCGACGACCGTATGGACGCGGTTGTTGGTGCCCAGCCGTTTCTGCGCGTTCTCGCAGTGCTGGTTGACCGTGCGCTGGCTAAGCCCGGTGATGTCGGCGATCTCCGAAGCGGTCTTGCCCGCCGCCACCCATTTGAGCACCTCGCCCTCGCGGTTGGTGATGGCGCGCTTGGTCGAGCGGTCGCTGGGGCGGCTGTTGAGAAAGCGCAGTTGCCCATGTGCATAGAGCGCCAGCATATGCAGTTCCAGCCGGGCCTTGTCGTCGATCTGCGCGGAGTCCCCCACCAAGGATACAACGCCCTGCATGCCCCCTTCCATATGAATGGGCACGCAGAAGCCGTCGGACATGCCGAAATCGCGCGCCTCGTCCATCACCCGGCGTGCCGGCAGGTCGGCCTCACGATCATAGGGAGCCTCGGACCAGTCAAAAGGCAGGGTGGTTGAGAAACAGTGCCGCGCGACGGGGTCCAGATGCACATAGCCCAGACCGGTATAGCGCTCATACCACTCGTCCGACCAACCAGAGAGCAGCACGAAGGGTCGTACATCCATGCCACGATCCGGCAGCCCCGAGACGATGAAGCGCTCGAAGCCGTAATTACCGATGGCCTTGTACATGATATCGAGGATACCAGCGCTGGCGTGCTGCTGCTGAAGTGCCGCGATTGTCGTCATAAGGTCGGCGTTCATCTACATCCCCCCGGCGCAGATTCTTAATATACCACTTTTGATCAGGTTTGTTTCTTTATGCAATGCGGACCTTGCCAGACCGCTCGCATATGCAAAAACGGCCACCTGCGAGGCGGCCGTTTTTGGTCAGTCGGTTTACGAAAGCACTCAGTGCTTTGGGTCGAACTGGTGCGGATTGAAGTGATAGGCGGTCGAGCAGAACTCGCAGACCACTTCGATTTCGCCGTCCACCGCCATTTCATGGCGGTCCTCGGGGGTGAAGCTGGTGGCGAGCATGTCCTCGATACGTTCGGCCGAGCAGGAGCAGCGCTCCACCATGGGCAGGGGGGTAAACACGCGCACGCCCGTCTCGTGATAGAGCCGGAACAACAGCCGTTCCGAACTGAGATCAGGGTCGGCCAGTTCCAGGTCATCGATGGTGGACATCAGCGAGCGCGCCTCGTTCCAGCCATCGGCCTCCTCGAAATCGGGGTCCGCCGTCTCCGGATTGTCGAAATTGCCATCGCCGGGCAGGTCGCGCATGTGCGACATGCCGTGGTCGGGCAGGTGCTGTATCAGCACGCCCCCCGCACGCCAGTGCGGACGGTGATCGCCTTTCCGGGTAAACTCGGCCACGGCCATGCGCACCTGGGTGGGGATCTGCTCGGACTGCATGAAATAGGTATGGGCCACCTCTTCCAGCGAATGGCCGTCCAGCGCCACGATGCCCTGGTAGCGTTCGGTATGCGGCCCCTGGTCGATGGTCATGGCCAGATGCCCCTTGCCCAGCAGTTCGCCCGGCCGGGTCCGGCCGTCCTCGGCCGCCCTGACCAGCGCGTCATGGTCGAAGCGCGCATAGCCGCGCAGCCCGTCCGGTGCGTCGAAATCGACCACCAGCAGGTTCACCGGACCATCGGTCTGGGTCTGCATGATGAAGCGCCCCTCGAATTTGAGGGAGGAGCCGATCAGGGCGGCCAGCACCACCGCCTCGCCCAGCAGCCGCGCGACCGGCGCGGGATAGTTGTGACGGGTCAGGATCGTGTCCAGCGCTTCGCCCAGGCGAACGCTGCGGCCACGGGTATCCAGCTTTTCGAGGGTGAACGGCACGACGGAATCGTCGCCGCTTTCCGGCCGGTCGAGCCCGAAGGCGCTCATCAGGTTCTCGGTCATGGTCGTCGTATCCGTCGTCATTGAGTCACGTGGCTTTCAGGTTGGCTTGGCCACAATGGTACTAGAGCCCAAACCCGGCAAGAGTTTGAGGCAGCCATTGCCGGGGCGAGCACCAAACTGCGATGAGCTTCTGGTTGGGACGAGCCGAAAATTGTGGCTTTCCAGAACCGGGGCGCAGCGTACATGAGTACGTGAGCACCGGAAGCGGAGACGACCGCCAATTGCAGGCCGTCCCCGGCCAGAAGATCGAAGCAGTTTAGTTGACGTCGACCCCGAAGGCCCAGCACAGGATGGCTTTTTGGGCGTGGAGGCGGTTTTCTGCCTCGTCCCACACAACCGATTGGGGGCCGTCGATCACCTCGTCGGTCACCTCATCGCCACGATGGGCGGGCAGGTCATGCATGAACAAGGCGTTCTTGTCCGCCAAGGCCATCAAATTGGTGTTGACCTGGTAGGGTTTCAAGACCCGGCGGCGCTCGGCAATGTCGACGTCGCCCATCGACACCCAGGTGTCGGTGATGACGAGGTCTGCGCCCTCGACTGCCTCGCGCGGATCCTCGATGAGCTTCACATAGTCGCCGGCGCGGCGAATATCGTCCATCAGGTCCTTTTCGGGGCTATATTCCTCAGGCGTCGCGATGGTCAGGTGGCACTCGAACAGTTCAGCCGCGTTGACCCAGGAATGCAGCACATTATTGCTGTCGCCGACCCAGGCGACCTTGGCGCCCTTGATGTTGCCGCGGTGCTCCTCGAAGGTCATCAGATCGGCCATGATCTGGCAGGGATGCGCGCGCCGGGTCAGCCCGTTGATCACCGGGACGGTGGCTGCCTCGGCGAGATCGAGCAGATCGGCATGGCTGAGGATGCGGATCATGATGGCGTCCACATAGCGGCTGAGCACCCGCGCTGTGTCGGCCAGGGTCTCCTCCCGGCTGAGCTGCATTTCCTGGCCGGAGAGCATGATGGTCTCGCCGCCCAGTTGACGCATGCCGACGTCGAAGCTGACGCGGGTACGGGTCGACTGGCGCTCGAAGATCATGGCCAGGACTTTGTCCTTGAGCGGCTGCGGGCGGTCCCCGTCTTTGAGGCGCGCCTTGAGCGATGTGCCGGCATCGAGCATGCCGCGCAGTTCAGGATAGGTGAAATCGTCTATGGAAAGAAAATGCCGTGGGGTGCCGGTCGAGGTCATGGGCCGGGTTCCTTTGTGACGCTATGAGTGTTCGGTGCATGCGAGTTTTCGCCCTCCCCCTCAGGGAGGAGGAAACAGACCGCGTCGTCGCCGACCAAAATAGCGAACACTCAAACCCATCTCAGCCAACCGCCGGAACCGACGCCGTCTCGGCTTCGATGGCGTCGAAGGCCGCGGCGAGCTTGTCCATCGCCTCTTCGATCTCGGCCTCGGTGACAATCAGCGGCGGGATCAGCCGCAGCACATTGTCCCCTGCCCCGATCGCCAGCATGCGGTGATCGTCACGCAGCCGCGCCACGAAGTCGCGCACCGGCGGGGTGATCTTGATGCCGGCGAGCAGGCCCTTGCCGCGCAATTCCAGCACATAATCGGGATAACGCTGCGCCAGCTGCTGCAGGTGCCAGGCCAGTTTCTGGCCCATCTGGTTGACATGATCGATGAAGCCCGGCGCCAGGATGCGATCGAGCACGGCATTGCCCACGGCCGAGGCCAGCGGATTGCCGCCATAGGTCGAACCATGCGTGCCCGGCACCATGGAGGCCGCGACCTCGCCCTTGGCGAGGCACGCGCCGAGCGGGAAGCCGCCGCCAATGGCCTTGGCCACCGCGACGATGTCGGGGGTGATGCCACTCCATTCAAAGGCAAAGAAGCGCCCGGTCCGGCCATAGCCGCACTGCACTTCGTCCAGGATCAGCAGCATGCCGTGCTCATCGCACAGCTTGCGCAGGCCCTGCATGAATTCGGAGGTCATGGCGGTGACCCCGCCCTCGCCCTGCACGGTCTCGATCAGGATGGCGCAGGTCTGCGGCCCGATCAGCGCCTTGACCGCTTCGAGATCGCCCGGCGCGGTGTGCTTGAAGCCGGCCATTGGCGGGCCGAAGCCTTCGAGATAGCTCGGATTGCCGCCCGCCGCGATCGTGCCCATGGTGCGGCCGTGGAAGGAGCCGGTAAAGGCTATGATCTCGTAGCGATCGACTTCGCCCTTGGCCCAGAAATAATGCCGCGCCGTCTTGATGGCGCATTCAAGCGCCTCGGCGCCCGAATTGGTGAAGAAAACCGAGTCCGCGAAGGTGGCGTCGACCAAGCGCTGGGCCAGCCGTTCCTGTTCGGGAATGGTGAAGACATTGGAGGTGTGCCACACCTTGTCGGCCGCGCTTTTCAGCGCGCTGACAATATGGGCGTCGCCATGACCCAGCGCGTTGACCGCGATGCCGGAATGGAAATCGAGATAGTCTCGGCCGTGCTGGTCATACAGGCGCATGCCCTCGCCCCGCTCGAAAGCGAGATCGGACCGGGCATAGGTGCCGTATAGCGCAGACATGGTCATTTCCTTCAGTTTGGGTGGGTTGAAAAGGCGGCTCGTGGCGAAACGTGACAATAGCGCCACAAAAACCAAAAACGCGCTCGGTACGCAGCGCGTTTCGGCGTCAGAGTTAGGCCATTTTTGCCAGATAAGTCAATGATTGCGCCCCAAGCCCCTGATTTGACTCAAGAGTTCGTTAGGACAATTTTAACTGGTGATTTCACGGGGAAACTCTTCCCCGACTCTTGATCCGGATTCCTCCGATGGCGTAAACTCAACGTCATTGGGAACACGATATCTCGTGTGGCGGACCCACTCAACATACGACGCCTAGCGTTTGATGGCTGCAATAATCATTTGGCAGCGCAATGAAGGATTCTGTTTTGACGATGGTTTCAGGAGCACAACCGGCGGGCTGGACTGATGAGCGCGTCGAGACTTTGAAGAAGCTCTGGATGGAAGGTCTCAGTGCCAGCCAGATCGCCGGCGAGCTTGGCGAAGGGGTCACCCGCAATGCCGTTATCGGCAAGGTGCACCGGCTCAAGCTTTCGGCCCGGGCCAAGCCCACCAATTCCGCGCCGCGCGCCCGTCCGGCAGCGCGTCCGGCTCCCCGTCGCGTTGCCAGCCCCTCGGCTGGCATGTCAAACATGGGCAATGTGGGCAAGCCGCGCCCAACCATGTCGCGGCCACAGTCGATGGGCGCCACCGCGCTCGCGCACAATCCGGACATGGAAGCCCAGCTCTATGTGGCGCCAGCCGTGGCCGAGCTGTTCATTCCCGAGGACAAGCGCCTCAGCCTGCTGCAGCTCACCGAAGCCACCTGTAAGTGGCCGATCGGCGATCCGCTCAACAAGGATTTCTACTTCTGCGGCCAGCACAGCCTGGAAAGCGGCCCCTATTGCGAGTTCCACTCGCGCCGGGCCTATCACCAGGTCGACAAGAAGCGCCGTTAGTCACGGCATAGGAATGACAAAGGGCGCCCACGAGGCGCCCTTTTTGTTGTCCACCGATCGCTCAGTCGACCTCCCCCTTTGCTGGGGGTAGGTTGGGAGGGGTGCGGGAGCCCGGATATCCGGGCCAAACCACCCCCACCCTTGATCCCTCCCCACAAGGGGGAGGGCGTCGACTGCTTGTTTAGGGTCGTCGCTACTTTTCCACGACCACCGGACCACCCTCCCCCTTGAGGGGAGGGTCCCCCCGACGCGTTCAGCCGCGGGAGGGGTGAGGGGTCCTGCGTCCGCCCATGCGTGAATTGATGTGGATGGCAAGAGGACCCTCATCCGCCCTTTCGAAGCACCTTCTCCCTCAAGGGGAAAAGGAAGAACGTCTCGCACGGGCCAGGATGACAGTTTGGTTGAGGCAAGGTGTCCTCCCAGCCCCAGATCGTCACCCTCGGGCTTGACCCGAGGGCTCTTCACTCGCCGAACGTGAGATAAGTGCAGTCCCCTCGGGTCAAGCCCGAGGGTGACGACTGTATTTGTTGGAGTTTTCTGCGATCCACAGAAACTTATCCCCTCTGCCAAAACCTCCCGCATACTGCTCCCATCTACCCGCCAGAGCGCGATCATGACGAGTGATGAGCGGGCTAGACTGCCGGGGAGCATGGGTCGCCAGGCTCCCGCATGGATGCTGACCACCGGCCGGACGGCGGGTGACGGGGTGCGAGCCGACGACCGAGGGCTCAGCCGCCGGAATCTGCACCGTCCAACCCGAAAGGGCGGCCGCTCGATGCGTGTGTGAAAAATCCCGGCGTGATGGCGAGACTACAGCCTCACCTTCTACTACCCAATTCGAGACTGCGGTCTCGCCATCATCGCTCTCCGACAAGCAGAGCGGTACCGAGCCAAGCGACAACCGCAGTACAGGCGGCGTTTGCGCACGTCCCTAAGGCAGAAACACATCCACCCGCATGCCTTCACCCGGCTTACTCTTGATGGACAACTGCCCGCGATGGCGACTGACGATATGCTTGACGATGGCCAGCCCCAGGCCGGTGCCCTTCTTCTTGCGACTGACATCGGCGTCGATGCGATAGAAACGCTCGGTCAGGCGCGGCACGTGTTCGGGCTCGACACCCGGCCCATGATCGATCACCGTTATCATGTGCTGCAAGCCGGGGCGCCCGGCCGGCGCCAGGGTCACCTCAACGACCTTGCCGGCCGCGCCATATTTGACGGCGTTGTCGATGAGGTTCTCGAACACCTCGTAAAGCTGGCTGCGATCACCCGTCGTCGTGCTCGGCCCCTCGAACAGGCTCAGCCGGATTTCGACATCGGCGGCCTTGGCCTGCATCATCAGGCCCTCGCGGACCTCCCGCAACAGGCCCGCCAGATCGATGCTTCCGGTGGGGCGCACGTGCTGGTGCATCTCGATGCGCGACAGACTGAGCAGATCGTCGATCAACTTGCTCATGCGCTCGGCCTGGCCGCGCATGATGCCGAGGAATTTCTCCCGTGCTGCGGCGTCCTTGGCGGCCGGCCCCAGCAGCGTGTCGATAAAGCCAAGCAGGGACGCCAGCGGGGTGCGCAGTTCGTGACTGGCATTGGCAATGAAGTCGGATCGCAGCGCGTCGACACGCTTGAGCTCGGTCAGGCTCTGGAACGTGACAACGAGCTGGCGATCTTCGTCCTCGAGCCAGTCCCGTCCCGGCCGGCGCAGAGGGGACACCAGGACCTTTTCCCAGGTCTCGGACGGCACCGTTTCGTGCAGCTCGATGCTGCGCACGCTGCCGCTGCGCATGGCCGTGTCAATAGCCCCCACAAGTTGCGGATTGCGCAGCGAGAAGGTGATGGGGTTGCCGCGAACCACCGAGGGGAACTGCCGGCCCGCCGCCGCATTGGCATGCAGCACAACGCTGCGGCGATCCAGCACCAGGCAGGGATCAGCCAGCGCATCGGCGAAGGCGAAGACCGCGCCGGTGTCGGCGACGATTTCGGGCCGCGGCAGCTCGATGGTCCGGGTCACCGTTATCCGGCCAGCGGGCAGCATGGCGACGCCGGCCACCACGACGAGAAAACTGACAAGGGCCGCAACGATGCCGATTTCGCCAAACAGCACCAGCGCCGCGAAGACGCCCAATATGCCAGCCAGCAGTCCCCCTTGCGCCACGACGCGGGCGCGCGCCACGGTCAGCGGCGACATGGGCTCGTGGAACTGTGGTTCGTCCATGTTTTGTTTCTGAGAATCAGTCAGTTGCGCCGCCTCTTGCGCGCAAGGGCGCCTTCATAGCACGGTGAAGATGACAATGGAGCGACACCAGTGACCGACCCTTCCGACGGCTTTGACCTCGACAATCCCGAACTGCCCAAGGCGATCAAGAAACACGCGATGACCTCGGGGGGTTATCCATACGAGGATAAGCTGGATAAGGACATCTATGAAGCACAGATGTACCGGCTGCAGTTGCAGCTGGTCCTGCTGCAGGCCCACCTCGCCACCTCGGGCGAGCGCGTCATGATCGTCTTTGAAGGGCGCGATGCTGCCGGCAAGGGCGGCACCATCAAGACCTATCTCGAAAACCTCAATCCGCGCCACAACCTCATTGCGGCCCTGCCCAAGCCGAACGACCGCGAGCGCACGCAATGGTATTTCCAGCGCTATGTCGACTGGTTGCCGGCCGCCGGCGAAACGGTGCTGTTCGACCGCTCCTGGTACAACCGGGCCGGCGTCGAGCCGGTCATGGGCTTTTCCACGCCTGAACAGACCGAGCATTTCCTCGAGGAGGCGCCCGAATTCGAAAAGCGCATCACCAAGGACGGCATCCATCTCTTCAAGTTCTGGCTGTCGATCGGTCGTGAAATGCAGCTCAAGCGCTTCCATGACCGGCGGCACGATCCGCTGAAAATCTGGAAGCTCTCACCGATCGATCTGGAGGCGCTGGCCAGGTGGGACGCCTATACGGCGGCGCGCGACGAAATGCTCAAGCGCACCGATTGCGCGCATGCGCCCTGGACGGTGGTCCGCACCAATGACAAGCTCCGCGGTCGCATCAACGTCATCCAGTCCGTGCTGCACCGCATGGATTTCCCCGGCAAGAATCTCAAGGCGATCGGCGAGATCGATCCGAACATCACCCTCAGCGCCGAGGCGTTCCTCAAGCTGAACAAGTCGGACTGAGTGACCTACTTCGCCTCGATCGAGCCCATGCGCTTGCTGGCCGTCGGCCAGCTCAGCTCCGTCGTCCGCGCGATGACGGCTTCGACCAGGGTGAAGAGCGCGCCATTGGCGTCCCAGGTGCGACCCATCTCGGTGCGGCAGGGCAGCACCAGCTTGGCAAAGCGCGCCACCGGGCTCATCCACTCGTCGGTGACGAGCACGATTTGCGCTCGCCGCGCCGTTAGTTCGGTTGCCAGCTCCGTCAGGCTGGGATCGTAGCGGCGCACGTCGAAGATGATGGCCAGGTCCCCCGGCTTGACGTCGATCAGTTGGTCCGCTCGTGTCGCCGGGCGACCGTCCAGCCGGCGCACGCCCTGGCGTATCAACCGCAGGTGGGCCTCCATATAGCCGGCCAGGAAATCGGTGAAGCGGCCGCCCGCCAGATAGCAGTTGCCCTTGTTCTCGGCGAGCCGGGCGCAGACCGCCTCGAATTCGGAGGCCGGAATCAAAGCTGCAGAGCTGCGGAGATTGTCGACCTCCTGGGACACGAAACGATCGAGAAAATTGTTATCCCCCCGCTCCTGTCCGGCTGCAGAATGGCTGCGCTGGAGCGGCGACTTGGAACGCTCCTCCAGTTCCTCGCGCAAGGCGCGCTGGAAGTCCGGATAGGATTTGTAGCCGAGCTGGGCAACGAACCGCAGCACCGTGGCCGAGCTTGCGCCCGCCTGCTGGGCGAACTCGGCGACCGGCGCCAATCCCAGCGTGGGATAGGATCCGAGCAGCCCGCGTGCCGCGCGCTTCTCGGCTGCCGTTAGCCGGTGAATCGCTTCGTGAATGCGCCCGGCAACCGACTTTCCCTCCATGCGCCCCTCTGAATTCAGGATTTCAGTATTGACAGTTATTCTCAGTATGAAACTACTGATACAGAAATTAACCGACTATGCGTAGGGCTAAGTGGACGTTAGCGGTCAAAAAGCAGTGCTGGTTTCCAACGCGCGGGGGCAATCGCCCTTCGTCATTGTCTGCGACCACGCCAGCAACCGCATTCCCGCGAAATATGGCGATCTGGGCCTGACGCCGAGCCAGAGGCTGACCCACATCGCCTGGGACCCCGGTGCGCTGGCCGTCAGCCACGCGCTCTCGGATCTGCTCGATGCGCCGCTGGTGCAATCCACGGTGTCGCGCCTCATCATCGACTGCAACCGCGAACTCGACGCACCGGACCTGATCTGGACGATGTCGGAGTCTACCCATATCGCTGCCAACGAAAACCTCGATGACGCCGAGCGGCGATACCGGATCGACCAGTTTCACCGCCCCTATCACGCTTCGATCGAGACCCTGCTCGAAGCCCGTCGCCATGCCGGACGCGAGACAATCCTGGTGTGCATGCATTCCTTCACGCCGATCTATCATGGCGTTGCCCGGCCCTGGCCGATCGGGCTGATCCACGGCGTGGATGTCGGCTACACCAAGGCGCTGTTCAACGCGCTCAAGGCGGATGACCCAGGGCTCGATGTCGGCTGGAATGAGCCTTATGCCGCCCTCAACGGGGTGACGCTGACGCTCGAAAAACATGGCGACGCCCGAGGGCTGGACGCCACCATGATCGAAATTCGTCATGACGAAATTCTCGAACCCGCCGGGGTGACCCTATGGTCGTCGCGGCTGGCCCGTTGTCTCGAAACGGCGCGCCAGGCGCGCAAAGGGGCAATGGCAGTCTAGATCTATTCGTGGGCTCATTTTCAGGGGGACGTGACTATGGCTGAGACGAGAAGGGTCGGTAGTGTCGCATACGCGACACGCGACCAGAACTATTTCGCAAAGCGCGGGCTGATCCGGCACGCCAATGTCTGGCATTTGTGGGCGCTGGGGGTCGGCGCCGTTATCTCGGGACATTTCTCGGGGTGGAACGGTGGGCTGCTGCAAGGCGGCTGGGGCGGCATGTTCATCGCTACCGTCATTATCGGCATCATGTATCTGGGCCTTACCTTCGCCATCGCCGAGATGAGCCCGGCTCTGCCGCATACCGGCGCCGCCTATTCCTTCGCCCGCACCGCCATGGGGCCATGGGGTGGGTTCCTGACGGGTCTGGCCGAAAACGTCGAATATGTACTCACCCCCGCGGTGATCGTGTTCTTCATCGGCTCCTATCTCACCGGCATCTTCGAAACGCCGGACAGTTTCCAGCCGGTCTGGTGGGTGCTGGCCTATATCGCCTTTGTCGGGCTCAATGTCTGGGGCGTGGCGCTCAGCTTCCGCGTGACGCTGATCGTGACGCTGCTGGCGCTGGCGTGCCTGCTGGTCTTCTGGGTCTCGGCCATTCCCAACATGGATTTTTCGCGCTGGGCACTGAATATCGGGGAAGGTGGCGTCGAATTGCCGGATGGCAATGGCCCCTTCCTGCCCAATGGCATTATGGGTGTGTTCTTCGCCCTGCCCTTCGCCGTCTGGCTGTTTCTCGCCATCGAGCAATTGCCGCTGGCTGCCGAAGAATCCATGGATCCCAAGCGGGACATGCCGCGCGGCATCATCGCTGGCTTCCTGACACTGGTGGTGTCGGCACTTGCCATCCTGACGCTCAACCCGTCGGTGATGGGCATTGGCTCATTCGCGCTGGGTTCGTCCGGCGAGCCGCTGCTTGATGGCTTCAGGGCCATCTATGGCGACGGCATCGCCAAGGGCCTGGCGCTGGTGGCTGTGCTGGGGTTGATCGCCTCGTTCCACACCATCATCTTCGCCCAAGGCCGGCAGATCTTCTCGCTCAGCCGGGCCGGCTATTTCCCGACCTTCCTGTCGGTGACCCACGACACGCGCAAGACCCCGCATGTCGCCATGGTCGCCGGCGCCTTGCTCGGCCTCGTCGTCATCATGGCCGTGTGGTTCCTGGCCGGCGAGGAAAACCGCGGCTCGGTGATTGGCTTCACCCTGCTCAACATGGCCGTGTTCGGAGCCATGCTCAGCTACATCATGCAGGGCATCAGCTTCATCCTGCTGCGGCAAAATCAGCCCAATATGGACCGACCCTTCCGCAACCCGTTCGGCAACCCCGGCGCGGCCCTCACGGTCATCATCGCCGCTGTCACCATCTATTTCCAGGTGACCGGGGATGCGGCCTATCGGGCCGGCATTCTGGGCGTCGCGATCTGGTTCGCGGTGTTCATCGCCTACTTCGCTGTCGTCGGACGACACAAGCTGATCCTGTCGCCCGAGGAAGAGTTTGCGCTAGAGCACAAGGCCTAAGCGCCGACCGACCCACGCGCGGCGTCACCTAGAGACACTGCGCGTGGGATCATCAGCAAACCGGGAGGAGAATACCGTGCCCTACACCCTTGCAGAGCTGCGCAAAGACGTCGCCGCAGGCAGCATCGATACCGTGCTGGTCGCCTTCCCAGACATGCAGGGACGGATGATCGGCAAGCGCTTCCAGGCCGAATATTTCCTCGAAGTGGCCAATGACGAGACCCATGGCTGCGATTACCTCCTGGCCGACGACATCGACATGGAGCCGGTGCCCGGCTACGAGGCGGCCAATTGGGGCAAGGGCTATGGCGACTTTGTCATGAAGCCAGACCTCGGGACGCTGATGAAGGCGAGCTGGCTCGAGGGCACTGCCATCGTGCTCTGCGACCTTTCCGATCACCACCACCACGAGCCGATCCCGCATAGCCCGCGCGCCATTCTCAAGGCACAGATCGAGCGGCTTGCCGCCATGGGCTACACCGCCAATGCGGCGACCGAGCTCGAATTCTACCTGTTCGACGACGATTACCGCACCATCAGCGAGAAGGGCTATCGCAGCGCACAGACCGCGGGCGACTACATCCAGGATTACCACATCTTCCAGACCACCAAGGAAGAAGGCGTGATGCGCGCTTTGCGCAAGCACCTGCAGGCGTCAGGCATTCCCGTCGAATCCTCCAAGGGCGAATGGGGTCCGGGCCAGGAAGAGATCAACGTCAAATATTCCGATGCCCTTACCATGGCCGACCGCCATGTGGTGCTCAAGAATGCGACCAAGGAAATCGCCTGGGCCCAGGGCAAGGCCGTGACCTTCATGGCCAAGTGGGATTTCGGCCTCGCCGGTTCCTCCAGCCACATCCACATGTCGCTGGCCGACAAATCCGGCAAGCCGCTGTTTGTCGATGGCAAGGACGAGCGCGGCATGAGCGAGCTCATGAAACATTTCATGGCTGGCCAACTTGCCTATGCCCGCGACATCACCTATTTCCTCGCGCCCTATATCAACAGCTACAAGCGCTTCCAGGCCGGCACGTTCGCCCCCACCAAGGCGATCTGGTCCCCTGACAACCGCACCGCCGGCTTCCGCCTCTGCGGCGAGCACTCCAAATCCATCCGCGTCGAATGCCGCATGGGCGGCGCCGACCTCAACCCGTACCTTGCGATCGCCGCGCTCATCGCGGCCGGCATCAAGGGCATCGAGGACAAGATGCCGCTGGAGCCCGCCTTTGTCGGCGACGCCTACATCACCAAGAAACTGCGCGAAATCCCCAAGACACTCAGGGAAGCGACCGACACGCTGCGGAAGTCGAAGATGCTCAAGGATGCCTTCGGCGAGCAGGTTATCGGGCACTACGTCCACACGGCCGAATGGGAGCAGTTCGAGTATGATCGCCGCGTGACGGATTGGGAGCTTAAGCGCGGCTTCGAGCGGAGCTAAGTCTCCTTGCTGCCACAGAACGCGTCACATACTCGGTGTCACCCCGGCCTGAGCCGGGGCCTATCTCGAAATTTCAGGACGGATCCCCGCTTTCGCGGGGATGACACCGCCGAATAACCAGAGGCCCAAAAATGACCGAGACGGTCAAGATCATCTCCCCCATCGACGGCAGCACCTATGCCGAGCGTCCGCTCGCCAGCGCCACCGAGATCGACTCCGCTGTCGTCCGCGCCAAGTCCGCTCGCCATGCCTGGCACGACACCACCATTCCCGAGCGGCAGAAAATCCTCAGCCATTTCGTCGACGCTCTCTTGCTGATGAATGACGACATCGTGCCCGAACTCGCCTGGCAGATGGGCCGACCGATCCGCTTCGGCGGCGAGAAGCGCGGCGTCGAGGAACGCGCTCGCTACATGATCGAGCTGGCCGCCGAGGCGTTGGCGCCGTCCATCAGGCCGGAGAAAGAAGGCTTCACCCGCTACATCACCCGCGAAGCGCTGGGCACGGTGATGGTGATCGCGCCCTGGAACTACCCGTTCCTCACCGCGGTCAATTCCATCGTCCCTGGCCTGATGGCCGGCAATGCCATCATCCTCAAGCATGCCAGCCAGACGCTGCTGGCCGGAGAACGCTTCGCCGCCGCCGCCGAAAGCGCAGGCCTGCCCGCCGGCCTGTTCCAGAACCTGGTCCTCGGTCACGCAGACACCGAAAAGCTCATCGCCTCCGGCCGGATCGACCACATCAACTTCACCGGCTCGGTCGAAGGCGGCCGCCGCATCGAGAAGGCCGCCGCCGGCACTTTCGCCACGCTCGGCCTCGAACTGGGCGGCAAGGACCCCGCCTATGTCCGCGCCGATGCCAATCTCGACAATGCGGTCGAGAACCTCGTCGACGGTTCCTTCTTCAATTCGGGCCAGTCCTGCTGCGGCGTCGAGCGCATCTATGTGCACGAATCCATCTATGGCGATTTCGTCGAGCGCTTCATCGAAAACGCCAAGGGCTGGACGCTGGGCAACCCACTCGATCCGAATACCATTGTCGGCCCCATGGCCCGCGGCAATTTCGCCGATCATGTGCGTCAGCAGACCGAAGAGGCCCTCCGCGGCGGTGCCACGCGCCACCTCAATTCAAAGCACGACCTCGACAAGCCCGGCTCGCCCTATCTGGCGCCCGAAGTGCTGACCAACGTCAACCACCAGATGAGCGTGATGCGCGAAGAGAGCTTCGGCCCGATCGTCGGTATCATGAAGGTCGCCGACGACGCCGAAGCCATCACCCTGATGAATGACAGCCCCTATGGCCTCACCGCCTCGATCTGGACCCAGGACCTCGACGCCGCAGCGAAGCTGGGCGGCAGCATCGAGACCGGCACAGTCTTTGCCAACCGCTGCGACTATCTCGATCCGGCGCTGGTCTGGACCGGCGTCAAGGACACCGGCAAAGGCGGGGGCCTGAGCGAAATCGGGTATGCCAACCTGACGCAACCGAAAAGTTATCACTTGAAGCGGGTATGACCTCATGACCAAAGCCAACTGGAACTACCCTACCGCCATCAAGTTCGGCCCCGGCCGCATCGCCGAGCTCCCCGAGGCGCTGAAAACCGCTGGCATAGCCAAGCCGCTGCTCGTCACCGATGCCGGCCTCGTCAACCTGCCCGTCACGCAAAAAACCATCCAGCTCCTCAAGGAGGCTGGCATCCCTGTCGGTGTCTTCGCCGATGTCAAACCCAACCCGATCTCGGCCAATGTCGAAGCGGGCATCAAGGTTCTGCGCGAAGGCGGCCATGACGGCGTCATCGCCTTTGGCGGCGGCTCGGGGCTCGATGTCGGCAAGGTCATCGCCTTCATGGCCGGCCAGACCCGCCCGATGTGGGATTTCGAGGACATTGGCGATTGGTGGACGCGAGCCGACCCCAAGGGCATATTCCCCATCGTCGCAGTGCCCACCACGGCTGGCACCGGCTCGGAAGTCGGCCGGGCGGGCGTCATCACCGATGAGACGACCCATACCAAGAAGGTGATCTTCCACCCGCTGATGATGCCCAAGGTGGTCATCGCCGATCCCGAACTGACCGTTGGCATGCCCAAATTCATCACCGTCGGCACCGGCATGGATGCGCTGGCCCATTGCCTCGAAGCCTATTGCGCTCCCGGCTATCACCCGCTGGCCGATGGCATCGCAGTCGAGGGCATCCGCCTCGTTTTCGAGAACCTGCCCAAGGTCTATGCCGATCCCAACGATGTCGAGGCCCGCGGCCACATGATGAGCGCCGCCGCCATGGGCGCCACCGCCTTCCAGAAGGGCTTGGGCGCCATCCACGCCCTCAGCCATCCGGTGGGCGCGCTCTATGACACCCATCACGGCATGACCAATGCGGTGTTCATGCCCTATGTGCTGGCGGTCAACAAATCGGCCATCGAGGCCCGGATCGCGCGCCTCGCCGCCTATCTCGGCCTCGCACCGAGCTTTGAGGCCTTCCAGCACGCCGTCATCGGGCTGCGCCTGCGGCTCGACGTGCCGCACACCCTGGCAGAGTTCAAGGTGGATGGCACCAAGCGCGAACTGATCGGCGACATGGCAATCGTCGATCCCACCGCTGGGGGCAATCCCATCGAACTCACCAAAGCCCGTGCGCTGGAAATCTTTGATCGTGCGATGGAGGGGCGGGTGTGAAACGAATGGTCCGGCGCGGCGTTTGGTAGGTTCACGCGAAGGAACCGCCATGCGTCGCATCATCACCGCAACTTGCCTCACCCTGCTACTCGGCGTCACCGGTGCCGCAGCCCATCACAAGGCGGGGCACCACATGCCGCCCGGCCAAGCCAAGAAAATGCTGCCGGCCGATTTCGTCATCGTCGCACCGCCCGTGGGGGTAGAAGATGTGTGCCTCGTCACCACGGCTACACCGGGCGACGTATTTGCGCCGATCATCGTCACCGAATGGCTCTCCCGCCGCCTGGCTGAGCAAGAGGCGGCGGCGCGCGACAGCTTCATCATCTATCACCCGGACTACAATACGGAAGAGGGTTGCCTCGGTCTCTAGCCCTTGGCGACCTCTGCCACCGTATCCTTCACACCCTCTTCGAACAGGCTGTCGAGATGGGTCGCCACCGTCTCGCCAAACGCCTGATTTTCGGCGAGGTCGGTCCCGAATACTTCGGTCAGCCCCGCCAGCCCCACATAAAGGGCCTCGGCGTCGTCGCCTGCGTCTGCCGCAATCGCCATCATGCGCATGGCCAGCGGATCGCGGACGTCGATGGTTTCGCCCTTCTCGTCGATGCCGGTGACGTAGCGCATCCATGCCGCCACCCCGAGCCCCAGCCGCTCGAAGGGCTGGCCGGCCTCGAGCCGATCGCGGATGGTGCCAAGCAGACGCTGCGGCAGTTTCTGGCTTCCGTCCATGGCAATCTGCCAAGTGCGATGCTTGAGCGCCGGGTTGCGGAACCGGTCGAGCAGCTGGTCGCGATAGGCGCCGAGGTCGACGCCGGGCATATCCAGCGTCGGCATGGCTTCCTCGGTCATCAGCCCGTGGATCAGCTTGACGAAGTTATCATCGCCCATGACGTCGGAGATATACTCGTAGCCCGCGAGGTAACCGAGATAGGCCATGGTCGAGTGACTGCCGTTCAGCATCCGCAGTTTCATGCGCTCGAAGGGTTCGACGTCCTCGACCAGTTGCGCCCCGGCTTTTTCGAAGGGCGGTCGGCCTTGGGGGAAGTGGTCCTCGATCACCCATTGGGTGAAGGGCTCTGTCATGATCGGCCAAGCATCCTCCGCCCCGATCAGCCCGGCCACCATGTCGCGGTCGGCGTCGGTGGTGGAGGGCACGATGCGGTCCACCATGGTGCCGGGGAAGGCCACATTGGCGACCCATTCGCCCAGCGCCGCATCGCGCAAGCTGGCGAATTTGGTGACGATGCGCTTCACCGTCGCGCCGTTGGAGGGAAGATTGTCGCAGCTCATCACCGCGAAGGGCGCGATACCCGCCGCCTTGCGCCGCGCCAGCGCCTCGACCAGCATGCCGGGCGCCGATTTCGGCGACGCATGATTGGCCAGGTCATAGGCGATATCGGGGTGGCGCTGGTCCAGCTCTCCCGTTGCCGGATCGTGGCAATAGCCCTTCTCGGTCACCGTCAGCGAGACAATGCGGATCTGGGGGCTCGCCATCAGCGCCAGCAGGTCCTCGCGTTCGGTATTTGCATCAAGCACCTTGAGGATCGAGCCGATGACGCGCGGATGGGTCCCCGCCGCGTCGCGTATGGCGACGGTATAGAGCCCATCCTGGGGCTCCAGCGCTTCCTTGGTGTCGGGCCGGCGCAGGCTGGCGCCGACAATGCCCCAAGTGGGATTGTCCTTGAGCAGATCATCGACATAGACCGCCATATGCGCGCGGTGAAAGGCGCCGATTCCCAGATGCACGATGCCGGGCGTGATCTTGCTGCGGTCATAGTCGGGCCCGCTCACCCCGGCAGGGGTATTGGCGAGGATGGCGGCGCTGAGGCGCGTCATGGAAATCTCCGGGGTAAAATCAACGGCACCATAGTGCCTTCCTATCTTGTATGGAAGATACTGGCTTGCGGGTTCTTGGGCTTTACCGGCATAAGCCTCAGGCACGCAAGGGAGGAGCAGGGTTTGGCACAGCAGCGCTTCGTCAGCATTGGTGAATGCATGATCGAGATGAGCGGTGGCGAGGATCGTCAATACCGTCTCAGCTATGCTGGCGACACGCTCAATACCGCCTGGTACATGCGGGCTTTGCTCGGCAAGGACTGGTCGGTGGACTATTTCACGGGCCTGGGCGAGGACAAGTATTCCGCCGATATCCGCGCCTTCCTCGATGCCAACCATATCGGCACCAGCCACATCCGCACCGTGCCCGGCCGCCGCCCCGGCCTCTACATGATCCACCAGGAAAAGGGCGACCGCCATTTCACCTACTGGCGCGATACCTCGGCGGCCAAGCTCCTGGCCGATGACAAGGAAGCACTGGCCAAGGCGCTGGATGGTGCCAGCATGGTCTATTTCTCCGGCATCACCCTGGCCATCCTGGCGCCCCGCGCCCGCGGCCGGCTGCTTGGCGCCATCGTCAAGGCGCGCGATGCGGGTGCCAGGGTCGTGTTCGACACTAATATCCGCCCGGCCCTCTGGACCAGCCCGCGCGTCATGACCGCGGTGCTGACCGCTGCCGCCACCATGTGCGACATCGTATTACCCACCCATACCGACGAAGCGCCGCTATTCGGCGACAAGTCGGTCGAGGATACGGCCGACCGCTATCTGGAACTGGGCGTCGAAGAAGTGGTGGTCAAGGACGGCGCGGGCGAGGCGCTGATCGCCACAACAACCGAGCGCGTCCGGGTCGCGCCGAAGCCCGGCGCCACGGTAGTGGATGCTACCGGCGCCGGCGACAGTTTCAACGGGGCCTATTTGTCGGCCCGGCTGGCCGGCAAATCACTTCGCGAGGCGGCCGAGGCAGCGCATCGCGTGGCTGGCGTGGTCATCGGCCAGAAGGGAGCGCTGGTCGACCCCAAGCTGCTCGCCTGAGCCATCGACCCGCTGCCCTCAGGGTGTCCACCGCCGCGTCGAACGGAGGGCCACTAGGCGACCAGAACCCTGATCCGATTGCCGAAGGGATCCCGCGTCTCGACACCGCCCTCGACCGGCGATGCCGGCGCCCTGGCGGAGGCCAGCCGTGCCTTTACCCCATCGAGCGTCGCTGCATCAGGCACCACAATGGTGAACCAGCGCAAACCTGCGGCACCCGCCGAGGGCAGTCCGGCATTGGGGCCGGCCCAGATGTTGAAGGCAAGGGTATGCGGCATGTAGTCGAGCCCCACATCGCCCATGCCGAAGGAATGGATCATCAGGAAACCGGCAAAGCCGATGACATCGCGATAGAAATCCATCGCCAGGCCGAGATCGTTCACATGCACATGCACATGGCCGATGCGGGTGCCGGCAGCCATGCGCGGGGCCAGAACGGGCGATGGACCCAGTTCGGCCAGCAGCCCGTCGAGGTCGATAGGTTCGCGGCCCGAATGGGGCCGGCCCTCAGCGGTCACCGCATAGGTCTGGCCCTTGTCGGGGTCGCCCAGCGTGCCGCGCCAAGGCGTCTCGAGGGTGATCTCGATGCCATTGCCGTCCAGGTCCCACAGATAGATCGCCTCGGAGACGAGGTGATCGGTGGGCGAGATACGAACATTGCGCTGCAACGCCCGCACCGCCATCTGCGCCAGCTCGACCCGGCTCGGTACATGGATGGCCACGTGATAAAGCCCGATGGTGCGCGGCACGACAGGGCGCACAGCGCCGGTCTCCAGCACAATCAGCGGCTTGCCGCCCGCCCCCAGCGTCAGCTCATTGCCGGCCTCGGCGATAAGATCGAGGCCCACCACCTCCTGCCAGACGGCCAGCGCCTTGGCCCGGTCGGTGACGGCGATGTGGACGGGCCCCAGCATCGTGTTCAGCGGCAGGATGGGCTTGGACTTCACATTGGTCTGTACGGATGCGTCGATCATGGCGAGGCTCCTGAATTTCACTGTTGGCCAGCATATAGGCCCGGCAAGGCCCTGCCACCATCGGCGCTGCGCCGAAGGCATTGTTCGCCAAAGCCGGATGGTCTCCGCAGACGTGGTTGCGTGTTGACGCATACGAGCCATGCGAGGGGCCTTAACTCCCGGCAGTTTCACGCAAACTTAAGCAGTTTCAGAGATTGCTGTTGCACTGTCTGAAGGCTGATCGCCGAGGACATCACTCGGGCATCAGGGTCGCTTCGCCATGAATTTTCGCAATATTCCAATCCTGCAAAAGCTGGTCCTGACCGTCCTGCTGATGGGCGTGGTCGCTACCGCCATCGCCGCCATCGGCTGGCGTGAACTGGGCTCGCTGCGCGACGTCATGGATCGGGTGGGTGCCAAGGAAGTGGCGGCGCGCGAGGCCATGGATCTGCGCATGGACGTGATCGCCATCAGCCGCATGACCTACCAGCTGGTGCTGAACCCTGCGGGCGTCGCCGATTTCGTCACCCAGGCCGACCGGCGCATGACCGAGATGAAGGGGCGCTTTCCCATCATCGAAGCTGCCGCCGACGAGACCGAACTCGGACAGCTCGAGGCCGTCAAGCCGGTGATGGATGCGTATTTCGGCAAGATCAACGACATGCTCAAGGTCGCCGCGGCGCAACCCTTCGATGCCGCCGCCCTTGATGCCGCCCTCGCCGACGCATTGGCAGCCCAACTGGTGGTCACCGACACGATCAAGCTCTACAGCACCTATTCGGGCGAGCTGATGGCGAGCATGCGCGATGCGGCCGAGACCTCTGCCTTCACCGCCATGCTGACCCTGGCTATCTCGGCCGCGGCCGGTATCGTCATCGGCCTGGCGGTCAGCCTCCTGGTGGGCCGCCGTACCATCGTCAATCCGGTCCGCGAGCTGACCCACACCATGATCGAACTGGCCGATGGCAAGCTCGACGTCACCATTGCCAATGCCGACGCCAAGGACGAGATCGGGGCCATGGCGCGCGCTGTCGAAGTGTTCCGCCAGAATGGCAAGCGCGTCGCCGCGCTCAGCGCCGAGGAGGCCGCGCGCAATCTCTCCATTGTCGAGCGCGCCGACATGATGGCGCTGCTGCAGGCTGAGCTTGGCTCGGTGATGAAGGCCGCCAGCGCCGGCGATTTCGCCCAGCGCGTACCCACCAATTTCAGCGACGATGAACTCAATGGCCTGGCCGCCAGCGTCAACGGTCTGGTCGAAACAGTCGACCGGGGTCTGGCAGAAACTGGCACCGTGCTCTCGGCCATCGCCAATACCGATCTCACCCATCGCGTCACCGGCCAATATCAGGGCGCCTTCGGTGCCCTCAAGGACAATACCAATGCGGTGGCCGAAAAGCTGGCCGACATTGTCGCTCAGCTCAAGGGCACCTCGCGTTCGCTCAAGACCGCCACCAGCGAAATCCTGGCCGGCGCCAATGACCTCTCCGAACGCACCACCCGCCAGGCCGCTACTATCGAGGAAACCTCGGCCGCCATGGAGACCCTGGCCTCCACCGTGCTGGAAAATGCCAAGCGCGCCCAGGACGCCAATGGCAATGCGAACCGCGTCACCGCCTCGGCCGAAATGAGCGGCGAAGTCATGGCCCAGGCCACCGGCGCGATGGAGCGCATCACCACCTCCTCGTCCAAGATCTCCAACATCATCGGGCTGATCGACGACATCGCCTTCCAGACCAACCTGCTGGCGCTCAACGCCTCGGTGGAAGCCGCCCGCGCTGGCGATGCCGGCAAGGGCTTTGCCGTGGTGGCCGTGGAAGTGCGGCGCCTGGCGCAATCGGCGGCGAGTGCCTCGGCCGACGTCAAGGTGCTGATCGAACAGAGCGCCAAGGAGGTCAGCGATGGCAGCCGCCTGGTCGCCGATGCCGCCGAGCGCCTCAATGGCATGCTCGAAGGTGTCCGTTCCAGCTCGACGCTGATGGAGGGAATTTCCCGCGACAGTCAGGAGCAGTCCACCGGCATTACCGAAGTCAGCATCGCCGTGCGCCAGATGGACGAAATGACCCAGCACAATGCGGCGCTGGTCGAGGAAATGAACGCGGCCATCGAGCAGACGGAGAACCAGGCGACCCAGCTCGATGCCATCGTCGACATCTTCAAGGTGAGCGAGACCAGCACCGCCCGCCGCGGAATGGCCCGCGCGGCCTGAGGATCACACTACCAAAAAGCAAAACGCCGGGGCTCACACCCCGGCGTTTTCGTATCAGGCGATCTTGAGCCCCTTGGTGAGTTCCAGCGCCTGCCGCTCGAACAGCCGGCGATAGATGCCACCGTTGAGGCGGATGAGCGCCTCATGCGTGCCTTCCTCGACGATTCTGCCCTTGTCGAACACCAGCAGGCGATCGAGGGCGCGAACCGTCGACAGCCGGTGCGCAATCACCAGCGTAGTGCGACCCACCATGAGCCGTTCCATGGCCTGTTGGATCTGCACTTCGCTCTCGCTGTCGAGGCTGGACGTCGCCTCGTCCAGGATCAGCACCCGCGCATCGGCGAGGAACGCCCGGGCGATGGCGACGCGCTGCCGTTCACCACCCGACAGCTTCACCCCGCGCTCGCCGACAAGGGTTTCGTAGCCCTTGGGCAGGTCGAGAATGAAGTCATGCGCATTGGCCTGTTGCGCCGCTAGCTCGATCTCGGCGCGCGTGGCGTCGGGACGGGCATAGGCGATGTTCTCAGCCAGGGTGCGGTGGAACAGGATCGGCTCCTGTTGCACGATAGCAATCTGGCCGCGCAGGCTCGCCTGCTTGAAATCGGCGATGTTCTGCCCGTCGATGGTGATGGCGCCATCATTGACGTCATAAAGCCGCTGGATCAGCTTGACGAAGGTCGTCTTGCCCGAGCCCGAATGGCCGACCAGCCCCACGCGTTCGCCCGGCGCGATACGCACCGAGAAGTCGCGATAGAGCGGCGTCGGATGTGCACCATACTGGAAGGTCACATGGTCGAACGCGATCTCGCCCTTGCCGATGGCAATGGCCCCAGCATCCGGCCTGTCGTCGATGCCGAGCGGCGTCCGGTCGAGCGCCACCAGCTCTTCCATATCGTTGACCGCCCGCTGCAGGTTGCGGATATGCTGGCCCACGTCTCGCAGATAACCCTGCAGCACGAAGAACATGGCCAGCACGAAGGTGATGTCGCCCGGCGTCGCCAGCCCGCGCTGCCACATCAGCAGGCCAGTGCCCAGAATGCCGGCCTGCATGGTCACCATCATAAAGCCCTGGATCGTGCCGCTCAGTGTGCCGCGCTTCCAGGTCCGTCGGGTTCGCACATCCCACTTGCCCAGCACATGGCGCAGCCGCTGCTCTTCCCGGTCCTCGGCGCCGAAGGCCTTGACCACCGAGTTGCAGCTCACCGCATCGGCCAGCGCGCCGCCGAGCCTGGTATCCCAGGCGTTGGCGAGGCTGGCCGCCGGCGAGACAAAGCCCATCGACAAAGCCACCGTGACGCCGATGTAGATGATCGAGCCGAGGCCCACCACGAGACCCATCACCGGCCAGTACGAGCCCAGGATGACGGTGGCACCCACCAGCATGACCACCGATGGCAACAGCGCCACCAGCAGCACGTCATTGAGCGAATCGAGCGCCCACATGCCGCGGGTGATCTTGCGCACGGTCGAGCCGGCAAAGCTGTTGGCATGCCAGTCGGTCGAGAAGCGCTGCACCCGGTGGAAGCCGTTATTGACGATCTCGGCCATCATGCGGATCGTCAGCCGGATGACGCCCTGGAAGATGAACCAGCGCAGCGCGACGCTGGCGAGGCCAAGCCCCACCACAATGACAAAGGCGCGCAGAGCCTCATCGGCGCCCGAGCTGGTGCCACCAGCGATGGCATCGACGATCTGACCGGAGAATACCGGCACCATGACTTCGGCCAGCGTCGAGACGATGACCAGCACGCAGATCAGCGCAATCAGAGCCGGACGGCCCGACCAGTGGCGGAAGGTAAAGCCGAGCACGTTGCGATAGGCATCGGCGCGGAAGTCGAGTTTCTTGCGACTCATAATGGCAGCCCGGTCCCGTTTTCCGGTGACCGGCCCTCAATAGCAGGGGATGAAAGGCACAGCCGGAACGGGAGGCAAAATGATCCCGTCAGATCAATTGGGCTGTGATGGAAAAACCGCGGGCGGCGGGCCTATGCGGCGGGCCGCGGATGGCAGGGACCTAACGTCCGGTCATGCCAATCGGAGGGAGTTCGATGAATGTCACTGCCATACAACGCCTCCCTGGTTCGAGATCTGAAGCGGTGGACGTTTTGTAGCCAAACCGTTCGGACTTGCCAACCGGATATTTGCAACGTCGCAAGAGATGGTGCGGGAATGACACACTTCGCGCCGGCCGAAAGCAAAATCGCGCCAGTGGCACGATTCTAGGTGCGAGGGCCATGAGGGCTAAGCCCGAATGGCAGGATCAATGCGGTTGGTCTCGGTGCCATTCGCGGTCGGGCGCCCACAAGGGCTAGGGTGTCGACTGCGTATTCAGCGCTTCTCTGCCCGATAGACCTCGATGCCGCGCGTAGCCCACTGCGCATACCCCAGCGCAGCGGTGAACACGCCAAAGAACGTCAGTACCGCGATGATGACCAAATGCAGATTGGCAGCCATTGTCAGCTCCTATGATGACTGCCGGAGCCTTGCCGCGTCGCCGCGATTCACCCTTGATTCAGATCAAGATATTTTCCGATTTGGCCGGGTGGCGCTCATTCCATACCGGGTCTAGGGTTCAGCCAACCGATTCAGAACAGAGGCATTCGCCCCAATGACTATCGATCCCGTCAAGCTCGACAAGCTCGCCCAGGTTGCCATCAAGGTCGGCCTGCAACTGGCCGAGGGCCAGGACCTGATCATGACCGCGCCGATGACGGCCGCACCGCTGGTCCGCCGGATCACCGAACACGCCTACAAGGCAGGCGCGGGTCTCGTGACCACTATCTATTCCGATGAGGAAGCCACCCTCGCCCGCTACAAGCATGCCAACAATGCCAGCTTCGACAAGGCCGCCGGCTGGCTCTATTCGGGCATGGCCGAGGCCTTCAAGAACAATGCAGCGCGCCTCGCCATTGCCGGGGACAATCCGATGATGCTGGCCGGCCAGGACCCCGACAAGGTGACCCGCGCCATGCGCGCCAATTCAGCCGCCTACAAGCCAGCGCTGCAGCTCATCACCGGCTTCGATATCAACTGGAACATCGTCTCCTATCCCAGCGCCGCCTGGGCCAAGCTGGTCTTCCCCAATGACAGCGAAGAAGAAGCGGTGACCAAGCTCGCCGATGCCATCTTCAAAGCGTCGCGCGTCGATCAGGACGATCCCATCGCCGCCTGGGCGGAGCACAATGGAAATCTCAAGAAGCGCTGGACCTGGCTCAACGGCAAGTCCTTCGCCGCGCTCAAGTATACCGGGCCGGGCACCGATCTCACCGTCGGTCTCGCCGATGGTCACCGCTGGAAGGGCGGCGCTTCGGAAGCCAAGAACGGCATTACCTGCAATCCCAATATCCCGACCGAAGAAGTCTTCACCACGCCACACAAGCTGCGCGTTGACGGCTATGTCGCCGGCACCAAGCCGCTCAGCCACAATGGCGCGCTGATCGAAGACATGCAGGCGCGTTTCGAGGGCGGCAGGCTGGTCGAGTTCAAGGCATCCAAGAACCAGGACCTGTTCAACAAGGTGCTCGACACCGACGAGGGCGGTCGGCGCCTCGGCGAAGTGGCGCTTGTGCCTCATTCCTCACCGATTTCGGCTTCGGGCATCCTGTTCTTCAACACGCTCTATGACGAGAATGCCTCCTGCCATATCGCGCAGGGCCAGTGCTATTCGGACTGTTTCGTGGGTGGCAAGGATCTGAGCCAGGAGCAGATTTCCGCGCAGGGCGGCAATATGTCGAACATCCACATCGACTGGATGATCGGCAGCGACAAGATCGACATCGACGGCGTCCATGTCGATGGCAGCACCGAGCCGGTCATGCGCGGCGGCGAGTGGGCGAACTGAGTACCGTGACCGACGCGGTTATCGACCTCGCCCTACGCCTCAATGCCGCTCATGACGGCGGCCCGCTCATCGAGAGCGTGCCAGAAAACCTGACGCCGGCCGACATGGCCGCCGTCTATGCCATGCAGGACGTTGTCATCGGCCTGCTCGGCCCAGTGGGCGGCTGGAAGGTCATGGCCGGCGGCCAAGGCGAACCGACCTGTGCACCGATCCCGGCCAATCGTTATTTCGACAATGGCGCCGGCATCGATTCCACGCGGCACCGCTTCATCTTTCCGGAGGTGGAGGTGGCGGTAAAACTCGGGAGCGACCTGCCCGGCGACGCCGACGCCGCCCAAGTCGAGGCGGCCATTGCCAGCCTCCATCCGGTGCTGGAAATGATCGGCAACCCCTTCGTCGACCGCGATTCTATCCATGCCAATGTCAGGCTGGGCGACCTGCAGAGCAATGGCGCCGTCGTGGTCGGCCCGGCTTTCGATCCGGCCATCAAGGCGGACCTCGCCACCCTGCCGGTGAGCCTGCTGCTCGATGGCGTCGAGACCAAGAGCACTGCTACTGGCGCAAGCTGGGACGCCATCGTGGAAGCCATCACCTGGCTCGCCCGCCACGCCGCAACCCGCGGCCTGCCACTGACGGCAGGTCAGGTCATCATCACCGGCTCACGGGTATTAGCGCCGCATGGCACATCCAAGCACGTCGAAGGCAAGATGGGCGATTGGGGCAGCGTGACGGCGGAGATGAGCTATTGAGGCGGTACTCCGATCTCAGCCCTTAAACTCATTCTCCGCGATCGACTCCGCCTTCATCTGGATCGAAAAGCCCGGCAGCTTGGGGGGCATGTAGGCGGCATTGCGGATGTCGCAGGGCTCGATGAAGTGCTCGTGCAGGTGGTCGACATATTCGATCACGCGACCTTCCTTGGTGCCCGACACCACGAGATAATCGATCATGCTGAGGTGCTGCACATATTCGCAGAGGCCGACGCCGCCGGCATGCGGCCAGACCGGCAGGCCGAATTTGGCCGCCATCAGCAGCACTGACAGCACTTCGTTCAAGCCGCCGATGCGACAGGCGTCGATCTGGACGATATCGATCGCGCCATCCTTGATGAACTGCTTGAACAGGATCCGGTTCTGGCACATCTCGCCGGTGGCCACCTTGATCGGGGCAATGGCCGAGCGGATGGCCCTATGGCCGGACACATCGTCGGGGCTGGTCGGCTCCTCGATGAAATAGGGGTTAAAGCGCGACAGCGCCTTGACCCAGTCAATGGCCTGATCGACTTCCCAGACCTGGTTGGCGTCGATCATCAGGAACCGATCCGGCCCCATGATCTCGCGGACGATTTCGAGCCGGCGGATATCGTCGTCGAGATCACGCCCCACCTTCATCTTGATATGCTGGAAGCCCTCGGCGACGGCCTCCGTCGCCAGCCGTGTCAGCTTCTCGTTGGAATAGCCCAGCCAGCCTGCCGAGGTGGTGTAGCACTGGTAGCCTTCGGCCTGGAGCGTGGCCATGCGCCCGGCCTTGCCGGCCTCGGCCTTGCGGAAAATCGCCAGCGCTTCATCGGGCGTGATGGCGTCGGTGAGGTAGCGGAAGTCGACGATGGAGACTAGCTGCTCAGGCGTCATGTCGGCGACGAATTGCCAGACTGGCTTGCCCGCCTGCTTGGCCAGCAGATCCCAAACGGCATTGACCACCGCTCCGGTCGCCAGATGCATGGCGCCCTTGTCCGGCCCGATCCAGCGCAATTGGCTGTCGCCGGTCACATGGCGCCAGAAGCGGCCAGGATTTTCCGCGATCCACTCCAGTTCGAGACCGACAACGCGGCTCTCCAGCGCCCGAATGGCCGCCACGACCACCTCGTTGCCGCGCCCGATGGTAAAGGTCAGCCCGTGGCCTTCGTGGGCGCCATCGGTGCCGAGGATGACATAGGCGGCCGAATAATCGGGGTCCGGATTCATTGCGTCTGACCCGTCCAGCGAGGCCGAAGTGGGAAAGCGCAGGTCGTGGGTCGCGAGGGAGGTGATCTTGGTCATGGGAGTTCCGAAAGGTCAGGCCGTCCAGCCGCCGTCGATGATGTGGGTTTGGCCCGTCGTATAGGTCGCCCCGGCCAGATAGACCGCGAGGTCCGCCACTTCCTCGGGCCGGGCAATGCGGCCGATCGGCTGGCGCGCGATGAAGGCTTTCTTGGCCGCCTCGAAATCGCCGGTGGCATACCAGCGCTCGTGCAGGCTCGGCGACTCCACCGTGCCGGGACAGATGGCGTTCACGCGGATGCCCTGTGTCACGTAATCGGCCGCCACCGATTTGGTCAGGCCGACCACCGCTGCCTTGGAGATGGAATAGGCCGCCCGATTGGGCACGCCTTTGATCGAGCTGGCCACGGTCGCCATGTTGATGATGGCCCCATCCTGGCGCTCCAGCATCTGAGGCAGGACGGCCTGGATGGTGCGGATCTGCGCCTTGACGTTGAGGTCGAGCGCGAAGTCGAGATCCTTGTCGCTCATCTCCAGCACGGTGCCGTTGTGGACGACGCCGGCGCAGTTGAAGAGCACATCGATGCGGCCGATCTCGGCCACCGCCTGTTTGACCGCCTCGGCCGACAGCACGTCGAGCAGACGCGTGGTGACGCCCGCGACCCCCTCCAGCTCGGCCAGCTTGGCGGCATTGATGTCGGTGGCGATCACCGTGCAGCCGGCTCGCACAAAGGCTTCCGCTGAGGCGCGACCGATCCCTTGGGCGGCGGCGGTGATGAGAACGATCTTTCCGGTGAGGTCGGCCATTGTCTGTCCTGGGTAAAGGTTGGGCCAGGCAGCCGTTGGGAGGACTGCCTGGCCCGGCGGGAGATTAGTCGTACAGCACGGCCGCGATTTCGGGTTCGGCCATGTTGTCTTTGTCGTAGTAGTAGAAGCCGGTATCGATCACCGGCGGAAGGGTTTCACCCTTGAGCGCAGCGACGGCAGCGGCAACGGTCTGGTAGCCGATGCCGACCGGGTTCTGGGTGATGGCGCCGGCAATCACGCCGCTTTCGATCAGGGCCTTCTGTGCGGCGCCCGAATCGTAGCCGATGATCACAACCGAGCTGCCCAGCTCCTGCTTGCCGTTGGCAACGCCCAGGACAGAACCTTCATTGGCGCCGAAAATGCCCTTGAGGTCGGGGTTGGCGAGCAGGATCGACTTGGTGATTTCGGTCGACTGCAGCTGGTCGCCACCGCCGTACTGAACCGAGACGACCTCGATGTCGGGATAGGCTTCCGCAATACGGTTCGAGAAGCCTTCGACGCGGTCAATGCCGGTGCGGCTGGTCTGGTCGTGCGCAACGATGGCAACCTTGCCCGAGCCGCCGATCAGTTCGGCCATCACGTCGGCAGCCAAGGCGGCGGCGGCGACGTTGTCGGTGGTGGCAGTGGTCAGCGGAATGTCGCTGTCGACGCCGGAGTCGAAGGCGATGACCGGAATGCCGGCATCCTTGGCCTGCTGCAGCAGCGGCGTGGCGGCCTGGCTGTCGAGCGCCGCAAAGCCGATGGCGGAGGGCTGGCGTGACAGGGCGGCCGCCAGCATGTCCATCTGGCGATCGACCTGGCTTTCGGTTTCCGGACCTTCGAAGGTCACGGTCACGCCGAGATCGATCGCGGCCTGATCGGCACCGGCCTTCACGGCCTGCCAGAATTGGTGCTGGAAGCCCTTGGAAATCAGGGCGATATCGTAATTGTCCTGGGCCGAGGCAGAGCCGGTGGCGGTCAGAAGGGCTACGGCGCTGAGAGCGCCGAGCAGGGTACGTCTATTGAGCATGGTAATCCTCCCATTGGGTAAAACTCAGTCTTGCGGCGAAGCCTTGGCGGCTTTCTTGTTGGCGCCTGTGGACGGCGCGGGGGATCGTCGGCGCCTAAAGTGCACGGCGCCGCAGGATATCGGCATAGACCGCAAGGATGATGATCGAGCCGGTCACGACCGTCTGCCATTCCTGGGGAACCGAAAGGATGCGCAGGCCATTGGCCAGCACGGAGATAATGAGGGCGCCGATCAGCGTGCCGATCACGGTGCCACGCCCGCCCGATAGCGATGTGCCGCCGATGACCACCGCTGCGATGGCGTCCAGTTCATAGCCCTGCCCGAGCGCGGGTTGAGCCGAATTGAGGCGACTGGCGATGAGCAGGCCGGCCACGCCGCAGATGCTGCCGGCCGTGGCATAGACCGCGATCTTCCATCGATCGATGTTGACGCCCGACAAGCGCACGGCTTCTTCGTTGCTGCCCAGTGCGAAGGTGTAGCGGCCTAGGGCCGTCTTGCCGAGCACGAAGGCCGCCACCAGCGCCACAACGAACAGAATCAGCACGCCATTGGGCAGCGGAACGGATGGGAATATCGTGCCCACCAGCGAGCCCAGCGCGATCTGATTGAAGCCCGGCGTGTCGTTGAAGTAGATCGGCTTGGTGCCCGAAATGACCAGCGACAGGCCCTTGAGGATCAGCATCATGCCCAGCGTGGCGATGAAGGGCGGCACCTTGAGCTTGGCGATGATGGTGCCCGAAATGAGCCCAACCCCCGTCCCTGCCAGGATCGATGCCACGATACCCAGCGGCAGGGGCAATCCGAGATAGGTCAGCACGACGCCGGTTATGACCGCGCAGAAGGTCATCAGCGTACCCACCGACAGGTCGATGCCGCCGGTAATGATGACCAGGGTCGCCGCGATGGCAAGCACGCCATTGACCGAGGTGGCCTGCAGGATGGCCAGTACGTTCTGGGTCTGCATGAAATTGGGCGATGCCAGCGAGAACACGATCACGAGCGCGATCAGCCCGGAAAAGGCTAGCAGCCGGTGGAAGGCGCCGGTAATGCGTAGTCCGGGTTTCTGCGCGGGGGCTGCGGTATCGGTCATGCTGACCTCCGTTCGTCTGATGTTTCAATCACGGCACTCTGCCGCTGGGTGGCCAGCCGCATGATCTCTTCCTGGCTGGCGCCGCCCGGCAGAATGCCCGTGAGCCGGCCCTCACACATTACCGCGATGCGGTGGCTAAGGCGCAGCACTTCGGGCAGTTCGGAGGAAATCATGATGATCGCCTTGCCCTCGGCCGCCAGGGCATTGAGCAGCTTGTAGATTTCCGATTTGGCGCCGACATCGATGCCGCGCGTCGGTTCGTCAAAGATCAGGATGTCACAGTCGCGCAGCAGCCATTTGGCGATGACCACTTTCTGCTGGTTGCCGCCAGACAGGAGTCGGGCCTCCTGCGTGTCGCTGGGTGTCTTGATGGAGAGTTGCCCAATGTAGTCCTGGGCCGCCCTCTGCATCGCGCCATCGTCCAGCACCCCCACCGGATTGGTGAACCGTTCAAGCGAGGCGAGAGCGACGTTGTTGCGCACGTCCATGCCGGTGGCGAGGCCGAAATGCTTGCGGTCTTCGGAGAGGTAGCCGATACCCGCGCGCACTGCATCCCGCGGCGAGGAAATGCCCACGCGCTTGCCATGCACCCAGATTTCCCCGCTGCCGCGGCGGTCGGCGCCGAATATGGCTCGGGCAACTTCCGTCCGCCCCGCCCCCATGAGACCAGCAAAACCGAGAATCTCGCCCTTGCGTACCGAAAAGCTCACATCGCGGATTTCCCGGCCACGGTTGAGCTTGCGCACTTCGAGCGCCACGGGCGCACTGGCCGTATCGGGGATGACCAGCGCCTCGGTGGCAAGAGTGCGGCCCACCATCATTGAGATGATGGTTTCGATCGGCGTATCGGCGGCCGGCACGGTGCCCACATACTCGCCATCGCGCATCACCGTCACCCGGTCGGAGATGCGTTTGATCTCGTCCATCTTGTGGGAAATGTAGACTATGCCGACGCCCTCGGCCTTGAGCCGGTTGATGATGGCGAACAGCTCGGAGATCTCGGCATCGTTGAGCGCCGCGGTGGGCTCATCCATGATCAGCACGCGCGACCTATAGCTCAGCGCCTTGGCGATCTCGACCATCTGTTGCTTGGCGATGGTCAGGGTTTCGACCCGCACCGTCGGCTCGATCTTGAGATGCATGGACTCAAAGATTGCCTTGGCGTTGCGGTTGAGCGCGCCCTCGTCGAGCATGAAGCCACGACGCGGCTCGCGGCCGATGAATATATTCTGCGCTACTGTCAGGTCGCGCATCAGCGCCAGTTCCTGGTGGATGATGCCCACACCGAGATCCTGCGCTTGGCGGGGAGAGGCAATTTCCACGGGCTTGCCATCGAGGCGAACTTCGCCCGTGTCGCGGGAATAGACGCCGGAGAGAATCTTCATCAGGGTCGATTTGCCGGCACCGTTCTCGCCCATCAGCGCGTGGACTTCGCCAGCCCTGAGGTCGAAACGCGCTCGCGACAGCGCACGCACGCCGGGAAACGACTTATCGATGTCGATCATTTCGACCAGCGATGTCATCACGACCTCGCCTGGCGGCGCCGGTGCCGCAGGTGTCCGAACTGCATTGTAGAAACATCCTCCCGCGCATTCTTGCGATGCGCATACAAACAATCTATTCATAAATGAACTATGGTGGCAAGCACTAACATGTCAGTGTAGGCAAACCGGCATCTATTGCGACCCGCAGTCGACGTGGCGCAACCGGTCGGGGAGGCAGGATGAACGAGGCAGACGACGTCGACAGGTATCGCGCTCCGGCACTCGACAAGGGTCTGGATATTCTCGAGCTTCTGGCAGCAACGGCCGAGGGTCTGAGCCAAGCCGAAATCGCCAAGGCGCTCGATCGCTCCCCCAACGAAATCTACCGCATGCTGGACCGGCTGGTGCGGCGCGACTACGTTTGCCGCACCACGGGAGATCGCTACGAGATCACGCTCAAGCTATTCGAACTGGCACACCAGCGGCCGCCGCTGCATCGGCTGATCAGCCAGGCAGCGCCAGTCCTGCGCAGCTTCACCGCCCGGGCCGAGCAGTCCGTCCATCTGGTCGTGCAGGAGCGCAACATCCTGGTTGTCATCGCCCAGTTCGACGGGCCCGGCTATTGGAACGTTTCGATCCGCATCGGTTCGCGGATCGGCCTGATCAATACCGGGTCGGGTCATGTCTTCCTGGCCTTCGCGCCGCCCGAGGAACGCGCCCTGATGCTAGAGGCGCAGGGGCTGGACATGCCGGGCACGCTGCCGCCGGGGCTTGAGGCGCGCCTGGCGGTGGTTCGCGAACATGGCTACGAAAGCATGCCCAGCGCCCAGACACCGGGTGTCTTCAATCTCTCGGTCCCCATCTTTGGGCCGCTTGGCAGCGTGCTGGCCGTGATTACGGCGCCCTATACTCAGCGGCTCGACAAGGATGACGCACCCGATATCGCGCAGGTGCTCGCCTTGCTGCGCGAAGCCGGGCGCGAGATTTCGCAGCGCGCGCCAGCCTGAACGGGCTATCGTCCGCAACACAAGCTGGCAGCAAAGGAAGAACCGGCAATGCGCATTCTCGATACCCATCTGCACCTGATCTATCCGGACAAGTTCTCCTATCCCTGGCTCCCGGGCTATCCGACCATCAACAAGCCCTGGCACATCGCCGAATACTTCGCCGAGGCCGCACCGCTGGGGATCGAATCGGCTCTGCATATGGAGGTGGATGTCGCCGAGGCCGACATGCTGGCCGAGAGCGAATTCGTACTCACCCTGCCCCGCATTTCCGGCGCCATCGCCGCCTGCCGGCCGGAACATATGAACTTCGTCGACCAGATCGAGCGGCTCAGCGAACATGCCCATATCAAGGGCGTACGCCGGATTTTGCATCAAGCGCCGGATGATCTCAGCCAGTCGGACCTGTTCGTCGAGAATATCCGCCACCTGCCCGATTATGACCTGAGCTTTGATCTTTGCGTGCGTGCCGACCAGTTGCCTGTCGGCCAGATGCTGGTTGAACGGGCGCCCGACGTGACCTTCATCCTCGACCATTGCGGTGTCCCGGACGTGACCCGCGCCGGTCTCGATCCGTGGCGCGCCAATATCAGCCGCATCGCCAAACTGCCCAATCTCAACGCCAAGATCTCCGGCATCGTGGCCTATTCCGGCCCCGACTGGACCGTCGAGACCATCCGCCCCTATGTCGAGCATGTCATTGAAAGCTTCGGCTGGGACCGCGTGGTCTGGGGAAGCGATCATCCGGTGGTGAGGTTGACCGGCTCGCTGACCCGCTGGGTCGAGGCGACGCGCGAGATCATCAGCGGCGCCAGCGAAGAGGAGCAGGCCAAGCTGCTGCATCGGAATGCGGAGCGGATTTACAAGGTTTAGAGCCCACTGCCCCTTGCAGCATACTGGCGAGACGCTGCAAGCATGCTGGCGTTTTGCCTGCATTTTGCCGCAAGCCTGAATGGGTAATGAACGTACGATCTACATCATGGGGGCGGGCGGCATCGATGACGATGCCCATCTGCCCACGAAGTCCGGCGGTTGAGCGATAATACCGGTTGAATCCAACCCTTTGGCATGGAAGGCTCGCCAGCAAAATGGAGAGCCTCATCATGGCCCAGATCGCCGCCGACCGTATCGCCGTTTCCACCTGGTCACTGCATCGCCTTTTGGGCATGACCTATCCGCACGACCTGACCACCAATGAGGTTGGGCCGATGCAGGAGACCTATGGCGAGGGCGAGGAATCGCTGCTGGGGCTGCCGTCGGTGCTGGCCAATCACGGCTATCATCGGCTGGAAATCGTGTCGTTCCACCTGCGCAGCCGCGACCCGATCTATCTGGGCGAATTGCGCGACCAGCTCAAAATTGCCGAGGTGCGGCTGCAGACGCTGCTGATCGACGCCGGCGATATCAGCCATCCACAGGATGGGGCACGCGACCAGAAATGGATCGCTGGCTGGATCGAGGTCGCCAACGAGCTGGGCGCGGAAAATGCCCGCATCATCGCCGGCAAACAGAAGCCGACGCGCGATGCGCTGGACCGTTCGGTCAAGGCGCTGACGGCGCTGGCGGACGGCAATGCGGGGTCACCGGTGCGGCTCGTCACCGAGAACTGGTTTGACCTGCTGGCCGAGCCGGCGCATGTGCATTTCCTGCTCGACAAGCTGGATGGGCGGATCGGCCTGCTCGGCGATTTCGGCAATTGGGGCGGGCCGAACAAGTATTCGGACCTCAAATCGATCTTCGGGCGGGCGGAGCTGTGCCATGCCAAGGCCAACTTCATCGATGGCGACCTGGATGAAGCCGACTATGGCGCCTGCGTGCGGCTGGCCGAGGAGGCGGGCTACACGGGACCCTATACGCTGATCTTCGACAGCGACGTTCCGAACGAATGGCATGGGCTGGCCACCGAGCGGGATTTCATAACAACGCGCGATGTATGAGGCTGAGCTCTAGTCCAGCGGCTTGAGACCAGCCAGCAGGGTCGGGATCAGTTCGGTCACCGTGGGGTGGACATGCATGGTGTGCATCATGGTGGTGTAAGGCGTGCCGGCGACCATCAACTGCAGCAGGGACTGAACGACTTCGTCGCCGCCAATGCCCAGGATGGCTGCGCCCAGAACCTGCTTGCTCTCGGCGTCGACCAGCACCTTCATCAGACCCTGGGTCTCGCCGCGCTCCTTGGCCCGGCCGACCAAGGCCATGGGCATCACGCCCATCAGGGCCTTGCGGCCTGACTTGCGTACCTCAGATTCGCTCATGCCAATGCGGCCGAGTGGCGGATCAATGAAGAGACCGTGGGCCGGAACGCGACCGGCGGTGGAGCGCTTGCCGCCGTCGACGACATTGTCAGCGACGATCTCGAAGTCGTTGTAGGAGGTGTGGGTGAAGGCGCCGCGGCCGTTGACATCGCCCATGGCCCAGATGCCCTTGACCCTGGTGCGCAGGTGATCGTCCACCGGAATATAGCCGCACTCGTCGGTCTCGATGCCGGCGGCGGCGAGGTTGAGGTCGGCCGTGTTGGGCGTGCGCCCCATGGCCAAAAGGAGATGGCTGCCTTCCACCGAGGCGCGACGTTCGCCCGATTTGAGCGAGAGCAGCACGCCATGGCCGGCGCGGGCGACGGCCTCGATCGTGGTGTTGAAGAGGAAGGTCACGCCTTCGGCCTCAAGGATGCCCCTGATGGCGGCGGAGATATCGGCATCCTCGCCCGAGGCTGGGCGGGCGCCGCGAGCGATGACGGTGACCTTGGCGCCGAAGCGGGCATACATCTGGGCGAATTCGAGCCCGACATAGCCGGCCCCGGCGATGATCAGATGACCCGGCAGGGTATCCAGATCCATCATCGACGTGTTGGTGAGGTAGCTGACCCCATTCAGCCCCGGCCAGTCCGGCACGCTGGCCGTGGCCCCGGCATTGATGAATATCTGCGGCGCCGTGAGGATGCGCTTGCCGACACTGACTTCGGTGGGTGACACGAAGCTGCCCGAGCCCATAATATATTCAAGGGTCTGCAGGCCGCCCAGCCAATCGGCGAGGCTTTTGACCGAGGCGCCTACGACGGCGTCCTTGCGGGCCTTGACCGCTTTCATGTCGACAGTCACCGGCCCCTTGACCACCACGCCGAACTCGGCGGCGTGACGCGCTGCCCAGGCGGCGCGGGCACTGGCCACCAGCGTCTTGGTGGGCGTGCAGCCATCGTTGACGCAGGTACCGCCGAGATGCTCGCGCTCGATCAGCGCGACTTTCCTGCCGGCGCTGGCAAGCCGGGCAGCGAGGAATGGCCCGGACTGGCCGGCCCCGATAATGATGGCATCGAATTGTTCCGACATGGTTTTTGCACCCCCAAATCGCGCGCGAGTTTATGGCGGGGCCGATGACGGCGCCAGTGGATTGGCGCGCGCGCCCACAGCCGATAGATGCCCGCTGGTTAACGGCAGGACTGATCGAGCCATCGGATGCCCGGCTGCGGCGCAACGCAATTGACACCGCGGCCCTCCCCGCTATGGTCCGCTCCACATTCATCCAAGGAATTCTTCCATGTCCCACGCCGATCTCGCCAAGACCATCGATGACGCCTTCGAGGCCCGCGCCGAGATCGGTTTCAGCACCAAAGGTCCAGTGCGCGAGGCTGTCGAGGAAGCGCTGCGCCTGCTGGACACGGGCGAAGCGCGCGTCGCCGAGAAGATCGATGGCACCTGGCAGGTCAACCAGTGGCTCAAGAAGGCCGTGCTGCTCAACTTCCGGCTCAACGACAATCGCCTTATCGAAGGCGCGCCGGGCGGCTCGCATTACTGGGACAAGGTGGCCACAAAGTTCGAAGGCTGGAGCGAGAATACGTTCCGCGAAGCCGGCTTCCGCGCCGTCCCAGGCGCCATCGTCCGCAGCCCGGCCTTTATCGGGCGCAACGTTGTGCTGATGCCCAGCTTCGTCAATGTGGGCGCCTATGTCGACGAAGGCACGATGGTGGACACCTGGGTCACCGTCGGCTCCTGCGCGCAGATCGGCAAGAACGTGCACATTTCAGGCGGCGTGGGCATTGGCGGGGTCCTGGAGCCGCTGCAGGCCGGCCCGGTGATCATCGAGGACAATTGCTTTATCGGCGCGCGCTCGGAAGTGGTCGAGGGTGTGGTTGTGGGCGAAGGCTCGGTGATCTCGATGGGTGTTTTCATCGGTGCATCGACCAAGATCGTCGACCGCAATACCGGCGAAATCCACATCGGCAAGGTGCCGCCCTATTCGGTGGTGGTCTCGGGCTCGCTGCCCGGCAAGCCGCTGCCAAACGGCAATCCCGGCCCGAACCTCTACTGCGCCGTCATCGTCAAGACCGTGGACGCGCAGACCCGCAGCAAGACCGGTATCAACGAGCTGCTGCGCGACTGAGCCGGACTGGCGGGAGACCTGCGATTCACCTAAGGTATCGGCGTGCCGGATGGGTCCTGGCGCGTTCGATTTCCGAGGGGGAAAATCATGGACAAACTCAAGCTACTCTACACCACCACAGACGGGCGCATTTCGCGCAAGGAGTGGTGGATCGGCGTTGTCGGCCTCATCGTTGCCAGCATCTTGCTGAGCATCATCCTGAGGATCGTGGGGCTGGGCGGGGCATCGGGCTGGGGACAGCTGATCGCCTATGTCATCCTGTTTTATCCGGGCTGGTGCATCGGCATCAAACGCCGGCAGGACCGGGACAACAATGCCACCGACTTCAAGGTGCTGATGGGCGTTTCGGGCCTGTTGACGCTCATGCAGGCCTTCGGAATCGGCGTGAGCATGACCGATATTGGCAATGGCATCATCGTGCCCACGCCGGACATGTGGATGTCGATCCTCTATCTGCTGCTGGGCGTTTTCGGCATCTACATGCTGGTGCAGCTCGGCTTCCTGCGCGGCACGGCGGGTCCCAACAGCTATGGGTCCGATCCGCTGGGCTACGCCGCCGCTGCCTGATCGACAAGGACGGGATTGCACGTGACGAATGAACGACCGGACGATCCCGTCCGACTGCTCAAGGACCTGATTGGCTGCGCTTCGGTAACACCCGAAACTGCGGGCGCTCTTGATGTGCTCGATGGCGCCTTGAGCGCCATCGGCTTTGCGGTGACGCGGCTGCGCTTTGAGGGCGACGGCTCCTATCCCGTGGACAATCTCTTCGCCATCCGCGGCACTGGCGGCCGCCGGCTGCTGTTTGCCGGGCATACCGACGTGGTGCCGCCCGGCGAGCTGGCGAACTGGACGTCCGATCCATTCACCCCGCGCGAGGCCGACGGCAAGCTTTATGGGCGGGGCGCTGCCGACATGAAGTCGGGTATTGCCGCCTTCGTTGCCGCGGCGGCGGCGATTCCGGCCCAGGCCGGCACGGTAATGCTGGCCATTACCAATGACGAGGAAGCCGACGCCATCAACGGCACCGACAAGCTGATGGAATGGGCGCAGGACCAGCAGCAGCATTTCGACTTTGCCCTAGTCGGGGAGCCGAGTTCGGCGGCGCTTTTGGGCGACAGCATCAAGATCGGCCGGCGCGGCTCGCTGTCGGGCAGCATCACGGTGACTGGCATGCAGGGGCATGTCGCCTATCCCGACAAGGCCAACAATCCGCTGCCGGCGCTGGCGCGGATCGTGACGGCGCTGGATTGCGAAATCGACACCGGCACGGCGCATTTTCCGGCGAGCAATCTGGAAGTCACCTCGATCGATGTCGGCAATGCCATTTCCAACGTCATCCCGGCCGCAGGGACGATCCGCTTCAACATCCGCTACAATGACTTGTGGACGCCCGAGACGCTGACCGACTGGGTGCGCGGGCGCATTGCCGGAGTGGACACGGCGGGGGCCAAGGTGGACTTCACGGTTGCCGGCATACCCTCCCGCTCGTTCCTGTCGCCGCTGAGCGGGGATGTCGACACGCTGGCCGACGCCATCGCCGCAGTGACCGGCAGGCGGCCGGAGCTGTCGACCGGCGGCGGCACGTCGGATGCGCGCTTCATCGCGCAATATGGGCCGGTGGTGGAATGCGGGCTGGTGGGGCCGAGCATGCACAAGGCGGACGAACATATCGCCATAACCGACCTCATCGGGCTGACCGATATCTATCGCAGCTTCATGGTCCGGTTCTTTGGAGGGGTCGCATGAAGCTGTGGGCCGCGCTGTCGCAGGCCGTTGCCGGCTGGATGATGATCCTGCGCGGGGAGCCGGATTGGCGCGAGCGCTTTTCGCTGACCGCGCCCGGGCTGGTTACGGCCCTCGTCATCTTCGGTTTCGTGGCGTTTCTGGCGGTAGCCGTGGCATCGATGAGCATCGGCATGCCCAGCTTTGGCGGCGTGCTCACCGCCATGTTCGTGTTGGCGCTGCCGGTCACCTCGCTGGTGGTGACCTTTCTGGGCACGCGCATACTGCTCAAGACCGCCGCGCCGATCTATGCGGTGCTGGTGCCCGGCATCCATGCGCTGACCGCCTTCCTCATCACCGAGGGACTGCTGGCCATGATCGGCGGGCCGGTCGTCATGCTGAGCTGGCTGGCGCTGGCCTATCTGCTGTTTGCGCTGACGCGGGCAGCGACCGGCTGGACGATCGGCGTTTCGGCGGGTTTCGCAGTTTTGACCGTCGTGCTGCTTGTCGCCATGCGCGTGGCGCTCTACATGCTGAGCACGCAAGCCGGTTCATCCATTTAAGCATCGAGACAAGCCCTTGGCCCAGCCGACCACGACCTTCCTCGATGAACTGGTGGCTGCCGCGCGCGGTTGCGTTGCCCTCGTCGTCGGCAACCGGCAGGCCCCCACATTCTTCGATTTCCGCCAGGCCGGCCTTGTCGGCTCGTTCATCGCGCTGGTGATTGGCCTCGCCGTGCAGGCCTTTGGGCCGCCCCTGCTCGGAACGCCAGCACCCGCCGGCGTGGCCAGCACGGTGGTGATCCTGGGGGCCGTGGTCGCCGGCATCCAGTTCGGCGTCGCCTATGTGGTGCTGCGTCAGTTCGGCCGCGGCGATGGCTTCGTGCCGTTCGTGGTGGTGCAAAACTGGGCGACCATGTTCCAGGGCATTCTTGCCGTGGCGATGATCGCGATCTTCGGCGAACCCCTTGCCATGGAGCCTGGCGGAGAAATGGCCCGGCTCACCACTGGCAGCATTCCGTTCGTCGCACTTGGCATTGCGGCTTTTGTGATTTCCATCAACATCGCCCGCCTGATCCTGACGCTGCGCCCGCTGCATGTGGCGCTGTTCGTCATCGCCCAACTGGCGACGGCATTCGTGATGCAGCCGCTATTGGGCGCGCTGCTCTGAGCCAGAGCTAGTAATCGACGCGCGTCAGGTAGAGCCCGGCTGACGGGGCCATGGCCCCGCAGCGTGTGCGGTCGCGCGCATCGAGCGCGGCACGGAAATCGGCCGGCGACCATTTGCCCTCCCCCACCATTTTGAGCGAGCCCACCATCGAGCGCACCTGATGATGCAGGAAGCTGCGGGCGCTGGCGGTGATGACGATATGGTCGAGTTCGCGCCGCACCGCGAAGGCGTCGAGCGTGCGCAAAGGCGACCTGGCCTGGCACTCGGCTGAGCGGAAGGTGGTGAAATCATGCGTGCCCAGGATCAGCCCGGCGGCATGATCCATGACGTCGGCATCAAGCGGCATGGGCAGGTGCCAGACGTGATTGCGCTCGATGACCGGCGGGGCGCGGCGGTTGAGGATGCGATATTCGTAGTGGCGCGCTTTGGCGGAGAAGCGGGCTTCGAAACTGTCATCGACGGCTTGGGCGGCGATGATGGCGACCGGCTGCGGACGCAGATGATAGTTCAGCGCCTCGCGGATGCGGAACGGGTCCCATTGCTTTGACAGGTCGAAATGGGCGACCTGGCCCAGGGCATGCACGCCCGCATCGGTGCGGCCGGCGGCCTGGGTGGTGACGGTTTCGCCCGACATGGCGGCGATGGCCTGTTCGAGCGCCTGCTGCACGCTGGGGCGATCGGGCTGGCGCTGCCAGCCGGAGAAGGGGGTGCCGTCATATTCGATGGTGAGCTTATAACGGGGCATCTAGCGCACGGTCGGCGGCAAGGCCCCTGCCCCGCGCAGGAAGGTGGCGGTGTCCATGGCGCCCTTGCCTTCGCGCTGCAGCTGGGTGAGGCGGACGGCGCCGGTGCCGCAGGCGATGGTGAGACCGTCGAGCAGCGTGCCGGGGGCGCCGGTGCCCTGGGCAAGGGTGGAGCGCAGGGCCTTGATGCGGACGGGCTTTCCGGCCAACTCGAGCTCGAACCAGGCGCCGGGGAAGGGTGAGAGGCCACGGATGTGGTTGTGCACCTCGGCGGCGGGGCGGGACCAATCGATGCGGGCTTCGGCCTTTTCGATCTTTCTGGCATAGACCGCGCCGGTTTCGGGCTGGGGTGTGAAATCGAGGCTGCCGCGCTCCAGCGCCGCGAGGGCCCGGCCCATCAGGTCGGCGCCGGTGCGCATCATGGTGTCGTGAAGCTCGCCAGCCGTCATGTCGGGGCCGATGGGCATGACTTCGCCAATGGCGACCGGACCGGTATCGAGGCCCTCGTCCATTTGCATGACCATGACGCCGGTCTGGGTGTCGCCTGCCATGATGGCGCGCTGGATGGGGGCGGCGCCGCGCCAGCGCGGCAGCAGCGAGCCGTGCAGGTTGAGGCAGCCGAGGGCCGGCGCGTCGAGAATGGGCTTGGGCAGCAGCAGGCCATAGGCGACGACGATGGCCACATCGGCCTCGTGGCTGGCGAAGACGATCTGCTCGGCCTCGCCCTTGAGCGAGCGCGGGGTGAAGACCGGAATGCCGAAGGCTTCGGCCGCCAGGTGGACCGGCGACTTGCGCTCTTCCTGGCCGCGCCCGGCGGGCTTTGGCGCGCGGGTATAGACCGCGACGACCTCATGGCCGGAGGAAACGATTTCGGTCAGGGTGGGGACGGAAAAATCGGGCGTGCCCATGAAGACGACGCGCATGAAACAAACTCCTGGGCACGCCCTCTTGGTTCGACAGGCTCACCATGAGGGCTACTGGTCATTCGCGGCGTATCAGTAGACCTCATCCTGAGCTTGTCGAAGGACGAGGTCGTGGCAATCAGCCAGCAGCCCGCTTGGCGGCTTTGTCGAATTTCTTGATGACGCGGTCGCGCTTCAAACGGCTGAGATAGTCGATATAGAGCACGCCATCGAGGTGATCGAGTTCGTGCTGGATGCAGACGGCAAGCTTGCCCTCGGCTTCCTTGATCACTTCCTTGCCGTCGAGATCGGTATATTTCACCGTGACCTCGTTGGGGCGCTCGACCTCGTAATAGAGCTCGGGGATGGAGAGGCACCCTTCTTCGGTGACCTGCATCTGCTCGCCGAAATGGGTGATTTCGGGATTGATCAGCACCATGGGTTCGGGCGTTTCGCCCTCGGGAGCCAGGTCCATCACGACGATGCGCTTCATCACCCCGATCTGGGGCGCGGCCAGGCCAATGCCGGGGGCATCATACATGGTGTCGAGCATGTCCCTGGCCAGCGTCTTGATCTCGTCATCGACCTCAATGATGGGATCGGCGACGGCCCGCAGGCGCGCATCGGGAATGACAAGAATAGGGCGGATGGCCATGGGTAGAGGTCCGGCGGAAAGGGATTTGCCCTTTCGATATGGTATTTGCCGCGCTGTGGTCAACTCTTGTGGCCGCCGCGAAAGAGAACATTCTGCGAACAGACGAATCGCGGTAAGAAGCGGGGATGGATAATGTGCTCTTTATCATCGGCGATTTCCCCGTAACGCTGGCCATGGCGCTGGTCGGCGGCGTGGCGCTGGTTGCCCTGTTGCTGGTGGTGGTGACGATTGCCGTGATGAGCGCCAGTGCCAGCCGGGCGGCCGAGGCCGGTGCACAATTGGTGGCGCAGCTGCGCGAGGGTTTCCTCGCCCAGCTCGGCGAGCGCGACCGCCGCATCCAGGAGCTGGATCATCAGGTGCGGGTCGAGCGCGAGCGCGGCGTCGACTTGCTCGACCGCGAGCGGGAAAAGAGCGCGGCCCTGCTGGCCGACGTGTCGGCATTGCGGGCGCGGATGGCCGAGCAGACAGCGCAGGCCCAGGCCAGCGAGGCGCGGTTCCTCGCCGCCCGGCAGCAAATGACCGACGAGTTCAAGGCCATTGCCGGGGATGTGCTGAAGAACCAGAGCGAGACCTTCACCAAGCAGAACCGCGAGCAGGTCGATACGCTGCTCAAGCCGCTGCAGGAGAAGATTGGCGAGTTTCACGTCGGGCTGATCAAGGACCGGGCGACGATGGGCGAGCAGATCCGTGCGCTGCTGGAAAGCAATGTGCAGATCACCACCGAAGCCAACAACCTGACGCGGGCGCTCAAGGGCAATTCGCAGACGCAGGGCGCCTGGGGAGAGATGATCCTTTCGACCATCCTGGAACGCTCCGGCCTGCGCGAGGGCGAGCAATATGTGACCCAGCAGAGCCATGCCGGCGAAGACGGGGCGCGCCTGCGCACGGATGTCGAAGTGCTGATGCCGAACGATGATCGGCTGGTGATCGACTCCAAGGTCTCGCTGACTGCCTTCGAGGCCTATACCAATTGCGAGGACGACACGCGCGAGCAGCACCTGGCGGCTCATATCGTGTCGGTGCGCAGCCATATCCGCACGCTGGGCGAGAAGACCTACCAGCGGCATGCGCGCAGCAGCCTCGACTATGTCATGATGTTCGTGCCCATCGAGGCGGCGCTGGCCACTGCGATGCAGGCCGATGCCAAGCTGTTCGAATATGGCATGAGCCAGGGCGTGATGCTGACCACGCCGACGACGCTGATGACCGTGCTGCGCACGGTGCGCAATGTCTGGGACATCGAGAAGCGCCATCGCAATGCCGACGAAATCGCCGAGCGGGCGGGCGCGCTCTACGAAAAGGTGGCCGGGTTCCTGGCGAGCATGGACAAGCTCGACGGGCAGCTGGACAAGGCACGGCAGAGCTTTGACGAGGCCAGGGGCCAGCTCTCGACCGGCCGGGGCAATGTGGTGCGGCAGGTGGAGTTGCTGCGTGAACTGGGCGCCAAGACCAATCGCGGCCTGCCCTCGGGCTGGGATGGCGGCACCGAGGAGACACCAACCCTGCGCATCGTGGGCAAGGACGAACCGGGCGACCTGGCGTAGGCCGCCGGATCACGTTTATGCGCCTTGGGTCGAACCTCTTGGCTCCCGCCGCGTTGATCTCCTGCTCATCCAGCACGGGAGGCGAGAATGGCGCAGCATCACGACCATCATGGCACCATGGTGCCGCAGGATACCAATTTCGATAATGCCGATCAGCCGGGCATTGCCCAGCCCTATAGCCAGAGCGAAATCGAAGAACTGCTCTATGGCGATGATCGCCCTGCCAGCGAGAGGCTGGCGCGGCTGCGGGAGCTGCGGGAAGAAAGCGCCATTCGCGAAAGCGGCGACTGGGGCGACCAGGACCCGGCCGCGATGCTGGAGGAACTGGACCGGGCCATCGACGAACTCAGCGCGATCATTGCCAATGGCGAGGATGGCGAAACCTATTCCGGGCTCACCACCAACTTCGACAATGATCCCGCGGATCGGCTGGATGCCCTGTCACCCGACGACGAGGACGGCCGCTACGCCATCGAGGGGGATGAAGAGGTTCTGGACGAAGAAGATGAGGCTGCCCTGCTCGAAGAGCAACAGTGGGATGGCGGCGACGAGTTCCGGGCCGACAAGGATTTCCACTAGGGTTTCAATCGCCGTTATGTCCATGGGCGCGCCATGGCGGGGCCTATCGTCCTGGCTCCAAGCGGAGGAGACGATGATGACGGACCACCTTGGCGACGACCGTCCGGCGATTACGCAGGACATGATCAACCTCTTCGACGAATACACCCATCTCTCGCTCGATCGTCGGGCGTTCATGGATAACCTGGCCAAGCTCGCCGGCTCCATGACAGCCGCAACGACGGCAGCGACGCTGATGGCCTCCAATGCACAAGCGCAGAGCCTGACGTCGGAGACCGACGCCAATCTGACCATTTCCGATGTGACCTATCCGGGTACCAAGGGCGAAGTGAAGGGATATCTCGCTGTCCCCACGGCCGGCGGCCCCCGTGGCGCGGTGATCGTGGTGCACGAAAATCGCGGACTCAACGCCCATATCAAGGATGTAGCTCGTCGCGTGGCGCTGGAGGGATTCGTGGCGCTGGCGCCCGACTTTCTCTCCGACCTGGGTGGTACGCCCGCCGATGAAGAAGCGGCCCGGGGCCTGTTCGGCAATCTCTCGGCGACAGACGTGGCGGCCAATGGCGTTGCCGCCATCGCCTATCTCAAATCACTGCAAAACGTGACGGGCAAGGTCGGCGCCATGGGCTTTTGCTGGGGCGGTGGCACGGTCAACAATCTGGCGGTAGCGTCCCCCGACCTGGCGGCCGCGGTGGCCTATTATGGCGGTCAGCCCGCCGCGGAGGGCGTGCCCCGGATCAAGGCCCGGCTGATGCTGCATTATGCCGGGCTGGACGATCGGATCAATGCCGGCATTCCGGCTTTTGAGGATGCGCTCAAGGCCGTCGGGACCGACTATCAGCTGTTCATGTATGACGGGGTCAACCACGCCTTCAACAATGACACGAGCAAAGCCCGCTATGACAAGGCGGCGGCAAACCTGGCGTGGTCGCGCACCATAGCGCTGTTCAGGGAAACGCTGTCGGCCTAGATCTCGGTGCGGGCCTTGAGCGCCTGGCTGAGGGTGCCTTCGTCGAGATAATCGAGCTCGCCCCCCACGGGAACCCCGTGAGCGAGGCGGGTAACCTTGACGCCGGAGCCGGCCAGGCGGTCGGTGATGTAATGGGCCGTGGTCTGGCCCTCGACGGTGGCGTTGACGGCCAGCACCACTTCCTTGAAGGACGCGGCGCGGCTGAGCAGCGCATCGACAGAGAGATCATCCGGTCCGACGCCGTCGAGCGGGGAAAGGACGCCGCCCAGGACATGGTATTTGACGGGGCCGACGCCGGCCCGTTCCAGCGCCCAGAGATCGGCGACATCTTCCACCACGATCAGCATGCCGCTATCGCGCCGTGGATCGGCGCAGATCGAACAGGGGCTCATGGTGTCGATATTGCCGCAGACCTCGCAGGTGCGCACGGCGACGACCGCGCGGTCGAGCGCCGCCGAGAGCGGGATCATCAGTTGATCCTTCTTCTTGACCAGGTGCAGCACGGCACGCCGGGCCGAACGCGGCCCGAGCCCCGGCAGGCGCGCCAGGAGCTGGATCAGCTGTTCAATTTCGGGTCCGCCGGATGCCATTGTATAGGCTCTAGAACGGGAACTTCATGCCCGGGGGAATGGGCAATCCAGCCGTGACCTCGGCCATCTTCTTCTGCATTTCGGCTTCGGACTTGGCCTTGGCGTCGGCATGCGCGGCGACGATCAGGTCTTCGAGCACTTCGACATCGTCTTCCTTGAACAGGGACGGATCGATCTTGAGGCCCTTGAGATCGCCCTTGCCGCTGAGCGACACGGTGACCATGCCACCGCCGGAGCGGCCTTCGACCACGAGAGTGGCAAGCTCGGCCTGCATGGCCTCCATCTTGCCTTTCATCTCGCCGGCGGCCTTCATCATACCCATGATGTCTTTCATTCGTCGTCCTCTTCGGGTGGGGGCGGGGGCGCTTCAGGCAGCGTGGTGGTGGCGTCGTCGCGTACCGTCACATTGACCACCTTGGCCCCGGGAAATGTATCGAGGATGGCCTTGACCAGCGGGTCCTCATGGGCGGCGGCCTGGGCCGCCTGCTGACGCTGGGCTGCTTCCTGCCGGACGGTCATGCCCTCGGGCGGCTTGCTGGAGACGGTGACCAGCCAGCGCTGGCCGGTCCAGAGCTGGAGGCGCGCGGACAGCGTGGCGATCATGCCCGGATCGGCGCCATCGGCGAGGGCGACCTCGATGCGGCCCTGCTCGAAGGAAATGGGCCGCATCTGCCCTTCGAGGGCGATCTTGACCAGCACGTCGCGCTTGGCCTGGGCCAGGGCAATCAGTTCCTTGTAGCTGGTGACGGTGGCCAAAGCCGCCTGTGGCTGGGGCACGGATGGCTGGGCGGCTACCGCCTCTGTCATCACCGGACGGGGCGCTTCGACGCGCATGGCCGAAGGTCCGCCACCACCGCCATTGGAGGGCCCACGCGAGATCGGCGCGCTGGGCGGCAGGCTGGGGGCCGGGGCGGGCTGGTTGGCGAGGCGGGCGATGAGATCGTCTGGGCTGGGCAGATCGGCGGCATAGGCCAGCCGGATCAGCGCCATTTCGGCGGCCTGCAGGCCATTATTGGCGCGGGCGACTTCGTCATGGCCCTTGAACAGGATCTGCCAGGCGCGGGTGAGCGCGCGCATGGGCAGCTTGCCGGCAAGCTCGGCGCCGCGC
>NZ_JAKFDJ010000019.1:0-6309 GCF_036676215.1 Devosia sp.
CAGGCCGTTCCCAGCAGTACCGCGAGCAAGGCCACAAGCGGGCCGCGCAAAGGCAAGGTCATGACGTCTCTCCCCTCATCATCGGTCGGCTACTTGCGCGGCGCCAAGCCGCACGAGCAGACTATGTCGGCCGCCAAGGACTTGCACCTGGGAAGTGATCGATCTAGAACAAACAAAGAACATTAGGAGCAGGCAGATGAGTGACAGGATCGACTATATCGAATTCCCCACGAGCAACCGGGCGGCGACCAGCGCCTTCTTCCAAGCGGCCTTTGGCTGGGGCATCGTCAGCTACGGCCCCGACTATGACGCGCTCGGGCAGGCCGGTATCGACGGCGGCGTAGACCAGGGTGCCGACAAGGTCGCGGCCACGATGGCCGTGGTCAGGACCGACGATCTCGACGATGCCGAAAAGCGGGTGCTGGCGGCCGGGGGCACGATCACCAGGGCGCAGTTCGATTTTCCAGGCGGCAGGCGCTTCCACTTCCGCGAGCCGGGTGGAAACGAGATGGCAGTCTGGATCGCGCGGGAATAGACTCGCCCGGGAAACGAGCGCTCCGGATACAGCATGGACCAGGATATTACCGCCCCGCAGAGCCGCCGCTTCGTGCTGGTGGCCGCCATTCTGGCGTCGAGCATGGGCTTTATCGACGGTTCGGTGATCGCGATCGCCATTCCTGCCATCAGGGCAGATCTGGGCGCGACGCTGGCCGAGGCGCAGTGGGTGAGCAATGGCTATCTGCTGTTCCTCTCTGCGCTGATGCTGCTTGGCGGTGCCGCGGGCGACCGCTTTGGCCTGAGAACCGTCTTCGGGCTGGGCATCGTGGCGTTTGTCGGGGCATCCATCGTCTGTGCCATGTCGCCGACGCCGCTGGTGCTGGTGGTGGCGCGGGCGATCCAGGGGAGCGGAGCGGCAGTCATGGTGCCGGGGAGCCTGGCCATCATCGCCAAGGCCTATCCGCGCGAGGAACGGGGCCGGGCCATAGGCATCTGGGCAGCGGCCTCGTCGCTGACCTCGATCGCCGGACCGATCATCGGCGGGTTCCTGCTGACCGCGCTGGGGGACTGGAGCTGGCGCCTGGTGTTTGCCGTCAACCTGCCGCTGGGCATGTCGGCACTGGCGCTGCTCTGGTTCAAGGTGGCGCCTGACAGGCCGGAAGAAGGGCGGCGGCTCGATGTGATCGGCGCGGTGCTGGCGACGCTGGCATTGATGTTCATTGCCTATGGCCTGACCGGAGACGGCAGCGAGAGCGTTCCACCGCTGTCGCATACCATGGCCTGGTGTGGCGCCGGGCTGGTTCTGGCGGTGGCGTTCGTGCTCTGGGAATGGCGCAGCAACGCACCGATGCTCCCCCTGCGGCTGTTTGCCAATGTCGGTTTCTCGGGCGCCAATGGCCTCACCTTCGCGCTGTACTTTGCCCTTGCCGGCATCATGTTCTTCCTGCCCATGACCATGATTGGGGGCTGGGGTGAAACCCCGGCCACAGTATCGCTCTCCTTGTTGCCCCTGGGGATAATTTTGACGGCACTGTCGTCGTTCAGCGGCAAGTGGGCTGATCAGCTGGGGCCGGGACCGTTGATCACGGCAGGTTCGCTGATCGTGGCCCTGGCCTTTGCGGGCCTAGGGGTTATCGCGCCGCTGCATTCGGTGTGGCTGGCGGTCGTGCCCTGCATCGGGCTGCTCGGGCTGGGCATGGGGCTGGTGGTATCGCCGCTGTCGACGGCGGTGATGACCTCGGTGGAGGATGGCGATACGGGCGTTGCCTCGGGGGTCAACAATGCGGTGGCAAGGGTGGCCGGGCTGGTCGCCGTGGCAATGCTGGGGGCGATTGTCGCGACGGTATTCGAGCGCGGGCTGGGTGAGGCAGCGGAACTGCCGATCTTTTTCGGGATGCGGACGGACGGACTGACCGAAGGGCAGGAGGCGCTGCGGATGGGGGCGACCGACGCGGCGTTTGCAGCGGTCTGCTATATCACCGCCGGGTTGAGCCTCGTTTCGGCAGCGGTCGCCTGGCTGACGCTGGAGCGCAAGGGGTTGTTTGCCCGCGAGCCTATTGGCTCGCCTGGGCCACAGTAACCGGGGCCGGATCGCGGGTCATCAGGTCGTTGATCTGGGCCATGGTCTGGGCGAACTCGGCTTCATACTGCTGGGGCAGTATATTGTCCTTGGGCAGCTTGACGCTGAGAGGATCGACCAGATTGCCGTTGATCATGATCTCGAAATGCAGATGCGGGCCGGTGGACTGGCCGGTGGAGCCGACATAGCCGATGATCTGGCCCTGGCGAACATGGCTGCCGGCTCCCAGGCCATCGACATAGCGCGACATGTGGCCATAGACGGTTTCGTAGCCGTTGACGTGCTGGATCTCGACCTTGTTGCCGTAGCCGGACTGCCATTTGTAATACTGGATGACGCCATCGCCGGCGGCGTAGATCGGCGTGCCGGTACGGGCCGCCAGATCGACGCCGGTATGCAGGCGCCGGCTCTTGAATATGGGATGGATGCGGTAGCCGAAGCGCGAACGCAGCGTGCCGCCGCCTTCGAGCGGCCGGCGGGTGAGGAAGCGCTTTCCGGTTTCGCCATCGGGATCATAGAAGTCGATGACCCCATCATCGGTGCCAAAGCGGTAGAGCTGGCGGGTGGTGCTGCCGAGCGTCAGCCCGACATAGAGCAGCTCGGTGCGGCCCTCGGCATCGGGGACGGATTTCAGGATCTCGATGGAATCGCCGGCGGCGATCTTCTTGGTCATGTCCACGTCATAGGCATACATGCCGATGATGCGCTCGATGGTGGCATCGTCGAGGTCATGCTTGCGGCCGGTTTCCCAGATGGAGCGGTAGACGCTGGGAAGATTGGCGACGTTGACCTCTTCGGTATCTTCCTCGGGGAATTCGATCTCGGCCGGGGCGAGGCCCAGCACGTATTGGCCCTTGTCGGTGAGCGCCACGGTGGCGCGATGCACGACGATGTCGTTGGCGTCGTCATGCAGGTAAATGCTCAGGCGATAGGGAATGAGTGTGTTGGAGGTGCGCGAGGGCCCGAACAGGATACGGAGGCGCGCACCGGTCGGCAGCTCGGTGGAGGGGAAGACGTTCTGCAGAGTCGCGTCGATGGCCGCGATCATGGCATCGGTAAAGCCGTTGCGGCGCATCACATCATTGAGCGGCGTACGCTCCTTGACGGTGAGGATGCGCTCGGAGCGACCGAGTGCGGCATCGGCCGCCAAAACGGTCTTGGGCACGACCGTCACATTCTCGGCGACGCCACCCAGAGTGGTGCCATCGGACAGGCCGAGGTCGCGCACCGATGGACCCAGAGCGGCATAGGCGAGGGTGGGCGCAGTATCGTCACTATAGAAGGTGGCCTCGACCACGCTGCGCACATATTCGGCGGCGGTCTGATCGGTAATGGCGCGCGGGGGCACGAAGGTCATCGGCATGGCAGCCAGCCGGACGGCGACTTCGCCTTCCACTTCTGCCCCATAGACATCGGTATTGATGTCGATGGCGTCGGCACTGGTCTCGATGGGCTGGGTGGCGTTGAGAATGGCCACCGGGTCGTAGGCAGGCACACCATCGGAAAGCGAGGTCGGCGCCGTGGCCAGGGTGGCGCGAATGCGCACGAAAGGCTGGTTGCGGATCATGTCGCGGCCATCGACCGTCTCGCGGATCGAGGCTTCGATGATCTCGAGGTCGGAGCGGGTGGCGGTCACCGGGCGCAGGCGGGACGACTTGGCCGACAGATCGGTCGGGGTCAGCGCTTCGGTTTTCGGGCGGGAAATCTGCAGGGCTTCATAGGCGGTGGAGAAGGTGTCCTGGCCCTGGAAGGAAACATAAAGCGCCGCACCCATCAGCAGCACGCTGGTAAGGCCCGTCATCACCGTGCCGGTCAGCCAGGCAAAGCTCAGTTCGCGGCCATGGGGAATCTCGCCATCGGTCGACTGTACTGTCAGAGCTGGACTGTCTTCGAAGCCGGTAGACTTGAGCAGCGCGGTATGACGGTTTCTCTGCGCTGCGTTCAACGCCCCATCCTTTGATGTGTCACGACAGTCCCCCCAGCCGGCAGTTGCCGGCCTCTACGCAGGCACGCGCTTACATGCGTGCGCGGAGTCTATATCAATCAGCTCTCCTGATCCAAAAAAAATGCGGCGAAACTGCGGGCGGAGGTGCAGGCGTCGGGCTCCTCCTCTCGGCCTGTCTATGCCAAGGCCACCACGGCAGGGCGACGGCGGCGAAGATAGAGTTCGGCGAGTACGATATTGGGGACCCAGCAGAGGAAGGCGATGACGCGGTAGCCTTCGTCGAACTCGATGGGCAGGGTCAGCATGATGCCGAGATAGATGCGCAGCATGATACCGGCGGCGGTGAGGGCGACGGAACGGACCATCCAGCGGCGATGCTCGACGATGCGGCGCGCGACGGCGAGGCGCCAGGCCATGGTGGTCGTCCACAGCCAGAGGATGGCCAGAATGCCGAATCCGGCGGTGGCTATCGGCCCGGCCGTGGCGCCCCATGCCAAAGGCAGGCCGGTGAAGCCACCAATTAGGCATGCCGCAACATAGAGACGGCCGATGATGCGATGGACGCGCGGGTTGCGGTTGCGCAGCGCAGCGATGAACTGCAGTGGCGCCACCAGCAGGGCCGTCGAAGCCGCCGCGGCATGGAGTGGTAGCCAGGGGAAGGCGAGCAGGTTGCCGGTGATCTCCTCGGGGAAGGGGCCGATGCCGACGACATAGCGATAGGAGAAGAGCGCAACGCCCACGCTCAGGATTGTCCATAGCGTCCACGGCACGCGCCGGACCCAAGACCACAGTGATGACATCGCTTCGACCCTCAATGTTATTAGCTATTACATTGTCATTGGGTATAACATCGAGTCAAGCCTCCCGTTTCCAGGAACAGCCAATGTCGCAAAGCAAGCCCGGCAACACCTATCACCATGGCGATCTGCGCCGGGCGCTGGTGGAAGCGGCCATGGCGGAGGTGGAGCGCGGCGGGATCGAGACGCTGAGCCTTTCGGCAATCGCCAAGGCGCTGGGAGTATCGCAGCCGGCGCCCTACCGGCACTTCGCAGATCGCGACGCGCTGCTGACCGAAGTGGTGACAGAGGGGTTCACGCTATTCGCTGCGACCCTCAAGGCGGCGCCGAAGCGGGCCACGGGCCACCAGGCGCTGTCGCGCATGGCCCAAGCCTATCTGCGCTTCGGTCTCGATCATCCCGGTCTCTATAAGGCGATGTTCGCCTCGCACATTCTTCCCCAGGCGCGGGATGGCGTGGCGCTGCAGGCGACGGCAAGCGGCAGTTTCGCCCTGCTGGTGGATGCGACAGGCCTGACCGACCAGCAGCGTGCGCAGCGGGTTGCCTTGAGAATATGGGCGTCGCTGCATGGCATCGTGATGCTGCAGAACCAGGGACTGCTGCACGACAGGCTGGTTCCTATCAAACTCGAGCAGCTGGTGGAGGACGTTCTCCCCGCGGAGGAGGCCGGACCCGGGAGCCACTGAAAAGACTGCGAAAAATCCAGTATCGGGTGCAGCGGCGGGAGAGGCCCGTAATCACTGGTGATTCAGTCGAGTTTTCCACATGGCCAAATCACCCAAATTCGGAAAATGACGCTTTTGTCGTTTTGGGGGGTTTACAGGAAAATCAGCCGCCCCTATAACCCGGCTCATCGCTGCAGACCGCGGCGCCGGCAACGGCCCGAACGAGCAGCAAGCCACTGAAATCACTAAGAAATTAGAGAGTTCAGTTTTTCGAAATTCGGTAAGAAACGGAAATCGAAATTAGGGTGTTGACAGACGAAAACGTCTCGACTACAACCCGCCACGTTGACGACGCCGAGCGAACTTCGCTCCCACTGTTCAACGTTTTCTGAAAGGGCAGACGATCTGCCGGGCAACCGGACAGAAACTCCTGTTCCCTGAAAGAATGTGGAAGCCAACGCTTCCAATGACGTCCTAGCCCGCGAGGGCAGTGAGGTCAGCTCTTTGAAATTGTGAAGATGGAAGAAAGAGAAACGTGGACGGCGAGGTTCTTGCGAACTGAAGCTGGAAGCAATTCCGGTGGAAGTTAAAAAGACTTCGATGGGTGCACGTTTTCTAAGAGAAGACATATTGTTCTCGCAACTTCGGTTGCTGAGAATAGTGTGAGTTCTCGTCAATCATGCAAACGTGCATCTAGCGACACAAGTCAGATTTCAAACTTGAGAGTTTGATCCTGGCTCAGAACGAACGCTGGCGGCAGGCTTAACACATGCAAGTCGAACGCCCCGCAAGGGGAGTGGCAGACGGGTGAGTAACGCGTGGGAA
>NZ_JAKFDJ010000020.1:0-8742 GCF_036676215.1 Devosia sp.
TCGTGGCGCTGGATGAGCGGGGCAAATCCATCGGCTCGCAAGCCTTTGCCAGCCAGATCGGCCGCTGGCGCGACGATGGCCGCCCTGCCGCCAGCTTCATCATCGGCGGCGCCGACGGGATCGATCCCGCTTTCGTGGCGACGGCAGACCTGGTGCTGAGCTTTTCGCCCATGGTCTGGCCGCACCAGCTGGTCCGCATCATGCTGGCCGAGCAGCTCTATCGCACGACCACCATCCTCTCCGGCCATCCCTATCACCGCGGCGATTGAGGCCCTGCCATCACGCTATGGTTAAGCAACGTTAACCTGCGGTTTTCCGGCAGCTTGCTATGGTGCCGGCATTGATTCGGGCGTGTCGCGCCCTTGCTGGAGAGGTCATGGCGTTCAAGCCGGGCAAGAGACTGGGTTTGACGCTGGCCGGCCTGCTGCTGGCGGGCGCGACGACCTTGCCGCTGCTTGCCCAGAGCGAGACGCCGCCGGCCCTGCCGGAACCGGCGCTCGCAACACCGGTGGATGTGCCGCTGCGTGGCACCGTGTCCGAGCCGACGGCCCTTGCCGCAACAGACCCAGCCGCGCCGCCAGCTGAGGCCGCGCCGACGCCGGCTGACCTCGAGGCAGTGGAAGCCACCATCTCGCTGACCCAGGAGCGCATCGATGCGCTCAAGGCCGAGATTGCCGAAATGGAGGGCGACCGCACCCGCCAGAACGCCGCATTGATCGCTGCCGCCCAGCGCGTCAAGCTGGCCGAAATCGAGGTTGCCGATGTCGAGGAGCGCCTCTCGACGCTGATCGTCTCAGAATTCGAAGTGCGCGGCCGGCTCGACGGCTCCAATGCCGAGATCGCCAATGTGCTGGCAGCGCTCGAGCGCATCAGCCTCAACCCGCCGCCGGCGCTGATCGTCGATCCCGACGATGCGCTGGGCTCGGCCCGCAGCGCCATGCTGATCGCCGCCATCGTGCCGCAGCTGACCGCCAGGGCCGCCGCCGTGACGGCCGACCTGCAGGCGCTGACCGAGATCAAGGCGCAGGCCCTGGCCGAGGAAGCGACGCTTCGGGCCAATTATTCGGTGCTCGACGAGGATCGGCTCCGCATTGCCACGCTGATTGCCGCCCGAAGGCAGGGCATCGACGTGCGCAGCGCCGAACTTGCTGCCGAGGAGGCCGAGGCCGAAGCGCTGGCCGCCCGCGCCGCAACGCTGCAGGAATTGATCGGCACGCTTTCGGACCGCGTCACCTCGGTTTCCACCGCGGCAGCCGCAGCCGATGCCGCGACCGATCCGGATGCACCAGTGCTGACGGCAGAGGCCGTCCAGCTTGCCTTGGCCAATACCGCCCGCACCGAACCGGCCATCCCCTTTGGCGCCGCCAGGGGCTATCTCACCTTGCCGGCCAATGGCGTCAATGTGGTCGATTATGGCGCCGGCGACGGCTTTGGCGGCATCAGCCAGGGCATTTCCGTGGTCACCCGCGCCGACGCACAGGTGCTGGCCCCGGCCGATGGCTGGGTGCTTTATAAGGGCCCCTACCTCAATTACGGCCAAATCGTCATTCTCAATACCGGGCAGAACTACACCGTCCTGCTGGCGGGCCTTGAAACCGTGACCGTGGACATCGGCCAGTTCGTGCAGATGGGCATGCCTCTGGGAGCGATGGGATCACGCACTATTGGCCGTTCGGTCACCACCAATGCTGGCGCCGACCAGCCGACCCTCTATATTGAACTTCGACAAAACAATGAGCCCGTCGATCCGACCGGATGGTGGGCTACCCCGACACAGAGTGGATAGAACCCGCATGCGCCTGACTCCCCTTCGCACGCTCGCCATCGTCCTGGCGCTGTCGCTGCCTGCCGGCCTGCTGATTGCCCAGGAAGAGCCGGCTCCGGCCCCGGCCGAAGAGCAGGCGCCCCCGGCCGAGCCCGCTCCCGGTGGCGAACAGCCCGAGCCGACACCCGAGGAAAATGCCGCGGCCCCCCGCGACCCGCTCGAAATCTATGCGGACCTCAACCTGTTCGGCGAAATCTTCGACCGCATCCGCGCCGAATATGTCGATCCGCCGGACGAGCAGGAGCTGATCCGCGCCGCCATCCAGGGCATGCTGACCTCGCTTGACCCCCATTCCGGCTATCTGCCGCCGGCCGATTATGACGACATGCGCGAGGACACCTCGGGCGAGTTCGGCGGCCTTGGCATCGAAGTCACCATGGAAGAGGGCGTGATCAAGGTGATCTCGCCCATCGACGACACCCCGGCCGCCCGCGCCGGCATCATGGCCAACGATCTCATCATCGAACTCGATGGCGTGCAGGTGCAGGGGCTGACGCTGGACGAAGCCGTCGCCAAGATGCGCGGACCGATCGGCACCTCGATTAACGTCACCGTCTTCCGCGAAGGTCTCAACGAACCGCTCGAATTCGAATTGACCCGTGCCGTCATCGCCATGCGCGCCGTACGCTGGAGCATGGAAGGCGGGGAGACCGAGGGCGAAGGCGACGTTGCAGTGCTGCGCCTGTCGCGCTTCTCCGAACAGGCCTTTGTCGGCATCGAAAAGGCCATTCAGGACATCTACGCCCAGCGCGAGGACGTGGCCCCCAAGGGCATCATTCTCGATCTGCGCAACAATCCCGGCGGGCTCGTTGACCAGTCGGTCTATGTCGCCGACGCCTTCCTCAAGCAGGGCGCGGTTGTGCTGACCCGTGGCCGCATTGCCGAAGAAAGCGCCCGCTACGACGCCCAGCCCGATACGCTCGACGCCATGATAGCCGACGTGCCGCTGGTGGTGCTGATCAATGGCGGCTCGGCCTCCGCCTCCGAGATCGTGGCCGGGGCCTTGCAGGACCACAAGCGCGCCACCGTGGTGGGCACGCGGTCCTTCGGCAAGGGCTCGGTACAGTCGATCATTTCGCTGGGGCCGGACGGCGCCATGCGGCTGACCACGGCGCGCTACTACACGCCCAACAACCGCTCCATCCAGGCGCTGGGCATCACGCCCGACATCGAGATCAAGCAGGTGGTGCCCGAAGAATTCCAGGGCCGCGACGAGATCATCGGTGAAGCGGGCCTGGCTGGCCACATCACCATCGAAGGCCAGGAAGAGACCAGCGTCGGTTCCTCGGTCTATGTCCCCGCCGAAAAGGCCGAAGACACCCAGCTGCAATATGCGATCCGGCTGGTCCAGGGCGAGGAGACCGACGCGGCCTTCCCGCCCAAGGCCGAATGACGGGCCCCAGGGCTGCTGTGTTATGACAAAGCCGGGGGCGGGCCGCTGATTCGCTGCCACGCCCCCGCTGTGTTTCGTCGTGCGGAACTCATGAACAATGGCCAATGACCTGACGACGCCGCTGACCGGCCGCAAGCGCAAGTCCGGATCGCGGCCGCATCTGCCGATCGCGCGGACCCTGTTCGCGCTGTTGGCCCTGCTCGCTATCGCGTTCGTACTGCGCCTGGTGCTGACCGACGACCCCAATGGCGGCCGCCCCAGCGAGGAAGTGGCCATCACCTCGACGCGCAACAGCAACGAGATCGCCAACGAAGTCGCCACCGGCCCGGTGACCATCACCGCCGATCCCCAGCAATTCCCCGCCGGCAGTTCCATGACCGCTGTGCCCAGCGGCACCACGGGCGCCAATTCCATTACGGGCCTGCCTGACATATTCGGCGCCCTGCCCGACTTGAGCGAGGAAACCAGCGATGGCCCCATCCCGCGCGTCTCGAGTACGGGCCTCACCCCCTTTGCGGCCTATTCGCGTCCGGCCGGGGAAGCCGTGGCGAGCGGTCTGCCCATGGTTGCCGTCATCGTCACGGGCCTGGGCATCAACGAACAGGGTTCGCTCGACGCCATCGATCAGCTGCCCGATGCGGTGACGCTCGCCTTCGCCCCCTATGGCAAGACGCTGGTCACCACCGTGGCGGCCGCCCGCTCTGCCGGCCATGAAGTGCTGCTCGAAATTCCCCTCGAACCCTTCGATTTTCCCCAGAACGACCCGGGCCCGCAGACCCTGCTGACCGGTGAGCCGCCACGTGCCAATCTCGAAAAGCTGTTCTGGCTGATGGCCCGCTTCGGCGGCTATGTCGGGGTGATCAACAATATGGGCGCCCGCTTCACCGCCGCGGCCACCGATTTTTCTCCCATCATGGAAGAGCTGGGCGCACGCGGCCTCGGCTATGTCGACGACGGCTCATCCAACCGCTCGGTGGCCAACCAGCTGGCAGCCGGCAACAAGGTGCCGTTCTCGCGCGCCGACCTGGTCATCGACGCCAATCCGGCCCGGCAATCCATTCTCGCAGCGCTTGCCAGCCTTGAGGCCAGGGCGCTGGAGAACGGCGCCGCAATCGGTATTGTCAGCGCCCTGCCCATATCGGTGGCCGCTATTGCCGAATGGTCGCGCGAACTTGAGTCCCGGGGCATCATGCTGGTGCCCGCCAGCGCTCTGATGAAGTAGGAATCCTCGTCCATGCCAGCCCGTCCAGACCGTGAAAGCCTGCCCTATCGCGATTGCGTGGGGATCGCCGTGTTCAACCACGACGGCAATGTCTTCATCGGCCGGCGCAAAGCCGAGGACGACCCCGAAGATAGCGCCGAGCTGGGCGCGCCCTGGCAGATGCCGCAGGGCGGCATCGACAAGGGCGAGGATCCGCTCAAGGCCGCTTTGCGCGAGTTGCACGAGGAAACCAACATCACGGCAGTGAGCCTTTTGGCCGAGGCGCCCGAGTGGATCTATTACGACCTGCCCGATGACTCGCTGGGCACGGCCCTCAAGGGCAAGTATCGCGGGCAGCGCCAGCGCTGGTTCGCCTTTGCCTTTACCGGCAGCGACAGCGAGATCGACGTCACTGCGCCCGGCGGCGGCAAATATGCCGCCGAGTTCGACGCCTGGCGCTGGGAGAAGCTGAGCCGGACCCCTGCCCTGATCGTGCCGTTCAAGAAACAGGCCTATGAAAAGGTCGCCGCGGCTTTCGCCGACATTCCCCAACGCTTCACCCACGCTTAGCCACATCGACATGAAAACCATCGGCCTTATCGGCGGCATGAGCTGGGAATCGACGGCGCATTATTACCGCGTCATCAACCAGGAAACCGCGGCACGCCTGGGGGGCCTGCACTCGGCACCGCTGATCCTCCATTCGGTGGACTTCGCCCCCATCGCGGCCATGCAGGCGGCCGGTGACTGGGACGGCGCCGGACGCCAACTGGCCGACATCGCGCGCAGCCTCGAGGTGGCCGGCGCCGAGGTCATCGGGCTGGCCACCAACACCATGCATATCATCGCCGATCACATCATCGACGCCATAAATGTGCCCTTCATCCATATCGCCGACCCGACCAGCGATGCGCTGATCGCGGACGGGTTCGAGACCGTGGGCCTGCTGGGCACCCGCTTCACCATGGAAATGAGCTTCTACCGCGACGGGTTGACCAGTCGCGGGCTCACCTCGCTCATACCCGAAGTCGATCGCACCAATCTCAACGGCATCATCTACGAGGAGCTGTGCCGAGGCATCGTGCGCGAGGAGTCTCGCCAGGTCTATGTGACCGCCATCGAGCGCCTCGCCGCGCGCGGCGCCGAGGCGGTGATCCTCGGTTGCACCGAGATCACCATGCTGATCGACGACTCCATCAGCCCGCTGCCGGTCTATGACACGACCGACCTGCATGCCAAGGCCCTGGTCACGGCCGCCTTGGCCTAGGCGCCTAGGCTGCGCGGCGACCCGTTGCCGGCTGATCGACGTCAACGAGCGTGAAGACCGCCACGATCCGATCGAGTTCGCTGGCCTGCGCCTCGGTCTGCTCGATGGCGGCATTGGTCTCTTCCACCAGCGCCGCATTGTGCTGGGTCATCTCGTCCATCGTGCGGACCGCAATGTTGACCTCCTCGATGGCCGAGGCCTGCTCGCGGCTGGCCTGGGCAATGCCCTCAAGCAGACCGCTATTCTCGCGCACCGCGTCACGGACGCCCGACAGGCGTTCCGCCGCTTCTGCGACGAGACGCGAGCCGGCGGCCACTTCGCTGACGGAACGGTCAATGAGCTGCTTGATCTCGGCCGAGGCGCCGGCGGCAGACTGTGCCAGCCGCCGCACTTCCACCGCAACCACGGCAAAGCCCTTGCCGGCATCGCCCGCCCTGGCCGCCTCCACTGAAGCGTTGAGGGCCAGGAGGTTGGTCTGGAAGGCAATGTCGTCGATCAGCCCGATAATGTTGGAAATCTTGGATGAGGATTCGGTGATGCGCGCCATCGCTTCATTGGCCTGGCCCATAACGGAACCGCCTTGGTCCGCCGACCGCAGCACGGCCTCGGCCTTGGTGCTAGCCTCGGCGGCATGGACGGCATTCTGCCCCACCGTGCCGGCCAGTTGTTCGACCGCCGCGGAGGTTTCCTCGATCGTCGCCGCCTGCCGCGTGGTGCGCTCCGACAGATCGTTGGCGCCCGAGAGAATTTCCCCCGTTGCCGTCTTGAGCGCCCGCGAGGTCTGGCGCAACTGGCCCACGATCCGGGTCAGCTGCTCGCCGACCTGATTGGTGCTGTTCTTGAGCGCGCCGAACGCGCCTCGATAGTCGCCAGTCATGCGGACCGAGAGATTGGTGTCGGCGAGCGCCGCCAGCACGCGCCCGGTCTCCTCGAGCCCCGTATCGACGGTGGCAACCAGATTGTTGACGCTGGCCGCCAGTTCGTTGAGTTCGTCATCGGGAAAACTGGCATCGACCCGGCGGCTGAAGTCACCGGCAACGGCGGCATCGACCACTTCGCCAAAGGCCGCGCGCAGCGAGGCCATCATGGCAGCGCGGTCGCTGGCGGTGCGACGGCGCTGCTCGGTCTCGGCAAGGCTCATCTCGCCGACCTTGACGCCATTGTCGCGGAACACCGCCACGGCGCGGGCCATTTCGCCCAGCTCGTCGGAGCGCGCAATGGCCGGAACGCCGTCGACCGAGGCCGGATCCTGCGCGATCTGGGTGGCCGCGCGGACCAGGCCCAGCAGCGGTCCGGTGACCGACAGGCGAATGAAGAAATAGAGGGCCACGATCAGTACGGCAATGACGCCGGCGCCGACCAGTGCGGCGGTCACCAGGGTCTGGCTTTGCCGCGCCAGGCTGTCGCTGATATCCCAGGCGAAGGCAGCGGTGCCGACCACGGCCTTGTCCGGGCCGAAGCGGGCCGGCACGGCGACATAGGCAATGGCGCCCTCGGAGCGGGCTTCCACCGCACCGCTGGCCAGCGACCGGGCAGCGACATCGGCCATGGCCGTGCCATGGTCAGAGCCTTCGGCCGTTGTGGCAATCAGCGTCGATTGCATGTCGAAGCTGGCACCGGCGGCAAACTGGTCGCCAAGGGAGGCCTTGAGCCCGTCATAGGCGGTGAGCACCGCATCGGCCTTGCCGAAGCGGATGCCCCCGGCAAGCTGTTCGGTACTGGCGGTGGAGACCGTTACATTGGCCCGTTCCAGTTCGCTCCGCAGCAGCGCCGCATTCTGGCTGGTGCCGACATAACTGATGGCGACTGAGCCGGCGACCAGCGCCAGCAGCACGAGGCCGACGATCTTGCGAGTGAGAGTGAGCTTGAGCATGGCGGAAAACCTGGGGGTGAAAGAGTGGCGGCGGCCCGGGGGCCGCCGCGAGGGATCAGAGCATGGAGACGTCGACGCCGACAGTGATGGCACCAATGACGGCGCCGCTGGCCGGATCGGTGATCGGCACCGAAACCTGGCTCTGGAATATCTGCGTGCTCTCGTCCTGCTCGATCTCGCCGATATGGACGGCATCGGCACCGGCGCCGAAGCTCGCGGTGAACTTGTCCTCGTCGCCCTGCCAATAGTCCGAGGTCAGCGTGCTCTGGCCCACATTGAGGCCCTTGGCATCCATGGCGAAGATTTCGGTATACTTGCCGGCTGAAGCATCCTGGACGCCGGCCAGGTATTGCGAGGCGGCATTGGCCAGCGTTGCGTCGATCAGCGGCTTGCTGGCGGCGCCCACTTCGGCGCGCCACTGCGTATCGAGCGCATCGATCTGGGCCTGGTCATAGGCGCCGGTGACCGCATTCTGCGCCACGATGGCGGCAACCAGTGCCGGATCGGCGGCGAAAGCGGCGATGTCGCTCTTGGCCAGCTCGGTCAGCGGCGCAGTGAATTCGTCCTGGGCATGCGGGGCAGCCACCAGTGACAAGACGGCGGCGAGGCTCAGGGCCGCAAGGGTGGGGCGCAGGATGGTATGTTTCGACACAGTGATTGTTCTCCTCTGCCGCGCGAGGGGAGGCGCGGCCTGGGAACAAGCATGTGCCTGTCATCGTAAAGAGTCGGTGAATTAACGCTGGCGTCCGAACTTAATCGGCAGTCAGGCCGCCCGGTTTCTCGGCCTTTCCGCAGTACGAACAACGGCTTGGCCGCCATCATCGAGCACAAAAATATCGACGATGCGATCGAGCGTCTGCGCTTGCGCCTCGGTCTGCTCCATGGCGGCGTTGGTTTCCTCGGCCAGCGCCGCGTTGTGCTGGGTCATCTCGTCGAGCGTGCGCACGGCGGTCGATACCTCCTCGATGGCAGAGGCCTGCTCGCCACTGGCCTTGGCGATCGCCTCGACCAGCGCACTGTTCTGCTTGACCGCCTCGAGCATGTCCGACAGCCGCGCCGCTGCGTCCGAGACCAGCTGCGAACCACCCTTGACCTCATTGGCCGACTGCTCGACCAGCTTCTTGACATCGGCCGAGGCGCCGGCGGCCGATTGTGCCAGCCGCCGCACTTCCACTGCCACCAC
>NZ_JAKFDJ010000021.1:0-1529 GCF_036676215.1 Devosia sp.
CATCACGGATGCACCGGTGATGAGCCCGAGATTGCGCGACAGGCTGAGCATGCCGGAAATGACGCCCCGCTGGTCCGCACGGATATCCGCCATGACGGCGGTGTTGTTGGCCGTCATGAACAGCGCATAGCCCACGGTGATGACGACCATGGGGGCGATATAGCCAGCGATACCGGGGATGCCGGGCGTCGCCGGCATCATCGATAGAACGACGGAACCGGCCGCTATGGCGATGAGCCCCACGAGGGTCATGCGCTGGGCGCCAAAACGGTCCGCCATGCGGCCGGCCGGTACACCGGCCAGCGCGGCGGCAAGCGGACCGACCGACAGGACGAGTCCGACGTGAGCGGCGGCCAGCCCGAGCGAGAGCGAGAGATAGAACGGCCCGACCACCAGCGTCGCCATCATCACCGTCGAGACAAGCGCGCTCATGGCGAGGCTTGCACTCAGCAGGGGATCGCGGAACATCGCCAACCGGATCAAAGGGGATGCGGCTGTCGCCTCGGCGCGCACGAAGAGGCCGGCGCCCAAGGCAGCAGCCAACAGCAGGGCCAGGTTGAGCAGGCCGAAACTGCCGCGCCCGTCATGATGACGAATGGTCATGGCGAGTGCATAGGCCGCGAGCGTCAGGGCCAGCAGCAGCGTGCCCACAGGGTCGAAACCGGGCCGATCCGTCTTCGGCCCCCGGCGATCAACGGGCAGGTAGCGGTGCGCGAGAAGAAAAGTCAGGATGCCCAGCGGTACGTTGACGAGGAAGATGGCCTGCCAGCCGAGTCCGGCGATCAGAATGCCACCCAGCGATGGACCGAGCGCAGTACCCATCGCGGACATCGTGCCGAGCAGGCCCATGGCGCTGCCGGTCTTTGCCTGGGTCACCGTCTCGCCGACAAACGCCATGGTGAGGGCCATCATGATGGCGGCTCCCAGGCCCTGTGCCGCTCGGGCGGCAATCAGCAGCCGGAGTGTGGGCGCGATGCCGCACAGGCTGGATGCCACCGTGAACAGGAAGATGCCGGCCAGCAGCAGCCGCTTTCGGCCGGTGAGGTCACCCAGCCGTCCGACGCTGACGATCAGGGTGGTGATGGCGAGGAGATAAGCGAGGATGACCCACTGGACCTCCTGGAAGGAGGCGTTGAACGCCTGTGCCAAGGTCGGCAAGCCCACATTGGCGATGCTGGTGCCGAGCGAGGACAGGAGCATGGACAGCGACAGGGCGGCGAGCGCCCACCGGACTGACGGTGTCCGCTCCGAATTTCCGCTTTTTGGTTCACTTCCGGCGACTGCCTCATCCCGTTCTGCAATGATTGACTTCAACATGAATTCCGCTTCCTGCTCCGTTGACTGGCGACACCGAAATGGAGCTGCCTGAAGCGTAGTTCTTTGCCTGACATGGCGGAAGGCGCATCATTTGCACTTTATTCGTGCGTTTGACGCCATGTCACGGCCAAATTGCGCTATGGTCCGTGCATGGCAACACCCGATTTCAACCTGCTGGTCACGCTCGATGTGCTGCTCGCGGAAGGCAGCGT
>NZ_JAKFDJ010000022.1:0-8935 GCF_036676215.1 Devosia sp.
GACGTGCGGTAGAACCAGATTCTGCTCGTGGGTGACACGCAGCTCATCGAACCCATAGCGCTCGGCAATGTCGGCAATGTCGTCCATCTGCTTGTCGGTCGCGTCGCCCGGGGCACCGCCGACGGGCTTCAGCGAAATGGTGACCGAGGCATACCCAGGCTCGCGATGCGAGTTGATATTATGGTCGAGCCAGCGGCCATAGGCCGGGTCGATGATCGACTGATAGGCCACGTCAATCTTGGTCGCCGGCTGTGCGGTGAACTTGGGCGGCGCAAAATAGGCGGTGATGCGGTCAACTTCCTCGGCCGGCAGCGTCAGCACGCCACCGCGCACTTCGGCGAATTCGGCCTCGACCTGGCCCTTGATGGTCTCAAGCCCTTCTTCGTGCACCAGAATCTTGATGCGCGCTTTGTACTTGTTGTCCCGGCGGCCATAGCGGTTGTAAACGCGCATGATCGACTCGAGATAGGCCAGCAGGTGCTCGTTGGGCACGAAGCTGTTGATCAGCTTACCGATCATCGGCGTGCGGCCAAGGCCACCGCCGACCCAGACTTCCCAGCCGATTTCGCCCGCGGCATTGGTCGCCGCCTGAAGGCCGATATCGTGGAAACGGATGGCAGCACGATCGTTCGGCGCGCCAGTGATGGCGATCTTGAACTTGCGCGGCAGATACGAGAATTCCGGATGCAGGCTCGACCATTGCCGCAGGATTTCGGCAATCGGACGAGGGTCGATGATCTCGTCGGCGGCGGCTCCGGCGAAATGATCGGCCGTGACATTGCGGATGCAATTGCCAGAGGTCTGGATGGCATGCATTTCCACGCTCGCCAGCTCTTCCAGGATCTTGGGAATATCCTTGAGCTTGGGCCAGTTGAACTGGATGTTCTGCCGCGTGGTGAAATGGCCATAGCCGCGGTCATAGGTGCGCGCAATATGGGCAAACATGCGCATCTGCTTGGAGGACAACGTGCCGTAAGGCACTGCAATCCTGAGCATATAGGCGTGGAGCTGCAGATAAAGACCATTCATCAGGCGGAGCGGGCGGAACTGGTCCTCGCTCAACTCGCCCGAGAGGCGCCGCTTCACCTGGTCGGAAAACTGCGCGGTGCGGCCCGCAACGAAGGCCGCGTCGAATTCGTCATATCGATACATGACCGTCCTCACCCAGATGCTGGCGGTCATAGATCTCGCCGTTCAATGTCAAAGGCGCGGTTGGACCCGCTGCCCTGATGCGTTCGCGCAGGCGCTTGGGCACGATGCGGCCCTGCTCCTGCGTCACTTCTTCGATTTCGAGGCTGATCACCCGGCCCGTACCCTTGGTCGCGGCCAAGGCTGCGTCGCGCTCGGCACTCTCTTCCTTGGAAAAGATGCGTGCGGACTGCAGGTCCTCGACCCAAGTACCTGATACGTCGAGATAAACCGTCGCACCGGAGATCAGCTCATTGCCTGTCAGAATTTCCATGTCGTCACGCCACCTTGAAGCTCAGGGCGGCGAGTTGGCCAGCATCTGCCCAATCTCCCGCCGCCACTGCTTCGCCTACGAAAATGATTGCCGGACCATCGATGAACGTCACCTGACCTTCGATCAGGGATCGCAGGTTGCCGGAATATGTTGCCCTATCGGGACGCCCGGCATTGACCACTATGCCAACTGGCGTGGTCGGGCTCGCACCATTGGCGACGAGGCGGCCGGCGACCTCGGATGCAATCGACTTGCCCATATAGAGCGCTAGCGTCAGACCCGACTGCGCCAAAGCCGCCCAATGCTGCAAATCGCTGTCGTCCGCGCCATGCGCTGTCGCCATGATGAAGCCGCTCGATACCCCGCGCAGCGTCACCGGCGTGGCGGTATCGGCAGCGGCAGCGAGAGCGGCTGTGATGCCGGGGACGATGGAATAAGATATCCCCGCTTTGCGCAGAGCGGATATTTCCTCGCCGGCGCGGCCGAAGATCATCGGATCGCCGGACTTGAGCCGGGCGACGCGCTTGCCCTGCCTGGCCAGCCGGACGATCAGCGTATTGATCTGCGCCTGCGAAAAGCTGTGGTGACCCTTGGCCTTGCCCACATCGATCCGCTCGGCATCGCGGCGACCCATGTCGACGACGACGGTGGGGACGAGCTGGTCATGCACGATGACGTCGGCTTCCTGCAGCAGGCGCTGGGCGCGCAGGGTGAGAAGGTCTTCCGAGCCCGGGCCGGCGCCGATCAGCCAGACGACGCCCTTGGTCTCGGCATTGACGTGCTGGCTCAGCAAATCGTGAGCTGCATCAAGCCCTTGACCGCGCTGTTCAGCAGCTTCGATCTCGGGCGAGGTTACCAGCGCCTCGTAAAAGCGGCGCCGCGCAGCCCCATCATGAATCAGGCTCTCAACGCGCTGGCGCAAACCACCGGCCAGACTCGCGATTCTGCCTATCCCTGGGGATAACATGGCTTCGATACGTGCACGCACCAGGCGAGCCAGCACCGGCGCATCGCCTTCGGTGGAAATGGCAATGGTCAGCGGCGCACGCTCGACGATCGACGGCGTGTAGAAGTCGCACTCGGCCGGAACGTCCACGACGTTGAGCGGAATGCCGCGGGCACGGGCTTCGGCCTTGGCCAGCTCGGCATCGGCGCCCTCTTCCGCAACGAAAACCAGCGCGGTGCCATCAAGATCGGCCGGCACAAAGGCACGCTCGATCTGCTCGACCGCAAAGCCGCTGAAATCGGCTTCGACATGGCGGGAGATAATCACGACCTGAGCGGTAGTCTTAGTGACCAACCGGACCTTGTTGAGGGCTTCTTCACCACCGCCGACGATGACGATGCGCAGACCCTGAACTTTGTAGCTCAACGGAAATGTGTTGAGTTGACCCATTGGAACCCTGATGGTGGATAGAGGGCAAAATAATCCAAACCAGCCTGCTGCGGCAAGATGTTGAGAATCAATAGCTTTTATATTTCCCTGCAGAGGCGCCGCTTGGAACGCTGCGCATGGGTTTAGCGCAAAGCCGCTAAATGAATCTTTGCGGGGGATGCCATGAGAAAATTTTGCGCGTCCCAGAACGCTGGTGGAGCAGATGGAATGACGCAGAAGCACACGATACGTTCAGCACTCGCCCTGATTTTCTTTGCCGCAGCCATGCCGGTGGCGCTGGGCCTGACGCCCTGGCCGCGCGAGAACATTGTCGATATCGAAGACGGCAAGTCGGCGCCCTTTGTCGGCGACTGGTCCATGGAACTTGCCGGCCGGCCGACGACGACTTACGCGACGTGCGACCTGCCTGTCCGCATCCAGGCACCCGATGACACGCACATCTTTTATGTCGGCCCCAAGGACCCGGAGCCCGAAGCGGCGACCGAACTGGTGGCTCGCGACGGGCGCACCCATTGGCGGCCGATCGCGGGCGGTCCGCAATACTTCGCCGTCTGGGTGGGGCCCGACCGATTCCACCTGTACGAAGCCGATGTTGAAGACGAAGCCGACTGGGGCGAGCCCTACGCCTTTACGCGCTGCGACTAGCGCTGTGGCCTATCCCTGACGGCTGGGCACGTGCACCACGAGCCCGTCCAGTTCGTCCTTGACCTTGATCTGGCAGCTCAAACGGCTCTGCGCCTTCACGTCGAAGGCGAAATCGAGCATGTCTTCTTCCATGTTCGAAGGGCCGCCGACGGTCTCGGTCCAGGCGTCATCGACATAGACGTGGCAGGTGGCGCAGGTGCAGGCGCCGCCGCATTCGGCGACAATGCCGGGGATGCCGTTGATGATGGCGGTTTCCATCACGGTGGCGCCATTCTGGCCCTCGGTCTCGATGCGTTCGCCGTCCTGCTGCACGAAGGTGATCTTGGTCATGGGTCTCAAGGCTTGCTTGTGTGCAACCGATATAGGGGATGGGGGTGAGTTTAGGAAGGCGGGGAGAGGCAAGGTGGGGTTTGCGCGCTTCACCTCTCCCCCAAAGGGGGAGAGGTGAGAAAGTGCTATAACCCCAGCAGCCCTTCCAGATAATGGCGCTCGATGCCGAACATCGCCTTGGTCTCGGCGATCTGCTTGAGGATCGCGTCGCGGTCGCGGCCAACCCGACCGTCCTTTTCGGCAACGATCAGATTATTCTTGGGCGTGTGCGCGTCCGAGACGAACTCGAAGACCTTGGTGCGATAGCCGTTGAGTTCGAGCAGCAAGGCCCGCAATGCGTCGGTGACCATCTCGGCCTGACGCTCCATGAAGATGCCGTGGCGGAGGAGGATAAGTAATTTATCCTCGGGCTCGCCGGCTTCCATCTGGCGGCGGATCTGCTTGTGGCAGCACGGCGCCACCGCGATGAGGGAGGCGCCGGCACTTATCCCCCCGTAGATGGCGTCGTCGGTGGCCGTGTCGCAGGCATGGAGCGCGATGACGGCATCGGCGCCCGCTGCGTCATAGTCGAGGATCGTGCCGGGCACGAAGCTGAGGCCGTCGAAACCGGATTGAGCGGCCGTGGCATTACCATCTTCCACCAGCTTGTCCCGCATTTCGACGCCGATGATCTCGGCGGGGCGCTGGGCCACATTGGCAAGGTAGTCATAAAGGGCGAAATCGAGATAGCCCTTGCCCGCCCCCATATCGACGATGCGCGGTTTTTCGGCCTTGATCGCTTGAATCAATGGCGCGAAAATTTCGACCATCTTGTTGATTTGCCTGAACTTATCCTGCGCATCGTTGCGCACGGCGCCGTCCTTGCCGGTAATGCCCAGCGCGTGCAGATAAGGCTTGTCGCTGGTGGCGAGCGGGCGGTTCTTGGCGCGGTTATGCTCGGTCGAAGGCGCCTCGCGGCCGGCCACTTCGCTGCGCTTGAGCCGCACCTTGTCCCCATTGCGCTCGAAGCTCATGTCGAACTCGGTGGTGCTGAGCTGGGCGCTGCGGAACTCGTCCCTGAGCGCGGTGCGCAGATGGCCGATGGCTTCGGGCTGGATGTGATTCTTGATGATGTCGCGGGTCTTGTAGTGGAAGGTGAAGCTGAACTTATCCCCACCCTTGACCACGATCTTCTTGACGTCGATGGACTTCAGATCCGGCTCCTGGCCGTGATAGCCGCCCAATTTCAGCCGCAACAATGAACCGCCGATGAATGCGGACTTGGTGGCCGAGAGGAACTCCTCAATGCGCTCGGGGGAACTCAATGGCGTTCCTTGGTGGTGAGGAAGCGGATCTTGGGGAAGTCCTGCTTGGCACGATCGGCCCACCAGGCATTCTGCGCCAGGAAGACCGGTGCGCCGGTGCGGTCTTCGGCAATGTTCATCTTCTGGGCGGCGATGAAGCGTTCCAACTCCTTGGAGTCGTCACTCTCGATCCAGCGGGCCACTTCGTAGTTCAAACTCTCGAAGGTGATCGGCACGCCATATTCCTTGGCGACGCGCGAACTCAGCACTTCGAGCTGCAGCTGGCCGACCACGCCGACGATCCAGTCGGCGCCGACGACGCGGCGAAACACCTGGGTGACGCCCTCTTCGGAGAGGTCCGACAGCGCCTTGGCCATCTGCTTGGTCTTCATGTGATCGGTGAGGCGGACGCGGCGGATGATTTCCGGCGCGAAATTCGGGATGCCGGTGACGTTGATCGTAGCGCCCTCGGTCAGCGTATCGCCGACCGACAGCGTGCCGTGATTAGGAATACCGACAATATCGCCAGCCACGGCCTGCTCGGCCAGTTCACGGTCATTGCCGAAGAAGAACATCGGGTTGGAGACCGCCATGTCCTTACCCGACCGGACATTCTTGAGCCGCATGCCGCGGGTGAAGGTGCCCGAGCACAGGCGCACAAAGGCGATGCGGTCGCGGTGATTGGCGTCCATGTTCGCCTGCACCTTGAAGACAAAGCCGGTGACCTTCTTGTCTGATGGCTCGATCGGCGCCGGAATGGCCGGCTGCGGCCGCGGCTCAGGCCCCCATTCGCCCAGCGTGCGCAGCAATTCCGCGACGCCGATGCCCTTGAGGGCGGAGCCGAAGAGCACAGGGCTCAGATGACCGGCATGGAAGGTGTCGAGATCGAATGGCGGCAGCATGGCCCGCGCCATTTCGAGCGTCTCGAGCGCAATCATGAAGACCGGATCATCGACCAGGGCCTCATTGTCGAGCAGGTCTTCGATCTGCTCATAGTCCGCGATGGGCTTGCCCTGGGGCGAGAGCACGCGCTTTTCCAGTAGATCCAGATAGCCGTGGAAATCGACGCCCTGCCCGATGGGCCAGAGCACGGGCGTGAGATCGAGCGCCAGCTTGCCCTGGATCTCGTCGATGAGATCGAGCGGGGCCAGGCCCTCGCGGTCGATCTTGTTGATGAAGGTGATGATCGGGATGTCGCGCAGGCGGCAGACTTCGAAGAGCTTGAGCGTCTGGCTTTCGATACCCTTGGCCGCGTCGATCACCATGATGGCCGCGTCGACGGCGGTCAGCGTGCGATAGGTGTCCTCGGAAAAGTCCGAGTGGCCGGGCGTATCGAGCAGGTTGAGCGTCAGCCCGTCATATTCGAAGGTCATCACCGAGGAGGTGATGGAAATGCCGCGCTGCTGCTCCATCTCCATCCAGTCGGAGCGAGTGGAGCGCGTGCCGGCCTTGCCGCGCACCGCGCCGGCCGACTGGATCGCGCCGGCCGCGGCGAGTAGCCGCTCGGTCAGCGTGGTCTTGCCAGCGTCCGGGTGCGAAATGATCGCGAAGGTACGGCGGGTGCGAAATGGTTCGGCATTGGACCGGGGCGCAGCCTCGGCGACGGTGGATAGGGACATGGATTCTGCTGGACTGTGGGGGGCCGCTGCAGGGGCGCGGCAAGGTTGTGCCGCTATATAGGGGATGGCGGTGAGAGGGTCAAATTGACCGTGGCGAAGATGGTCTCGTTCCGCGATACTGCACCGCAATCAGCAATCCAGAGTGACCATGCAACCCATTACCTATCAGTTGACCGAGCGAGACATTATCGGTGGCAACAATCTCTGGCGGCGCAGCAGGCTCGAGGTCTGGGAACCTTTCGTCGCGTTTGCAGGCCTCAGCGCGGTTATCTTGGGCATCATGCTGCTCCGCGATGCTCCCATCACACCAGTGAGTGTCGCTTTGATCGCTGGAGGGGCAATGATCGCACAGGTTTTGATCTTTTGCGTCGGCGGATTTCTTCGACGTGGACGGCAGCGAAGCACTTCCGACAGTCGACAGCGATGCAACAAGAGGTCGAGGTGTCCTGGACAGACACCCACCTGTCACTGACGCAGCCCAATGCCCACCAAACGCGCACATGGAGCGACATAAAATCCTGGGCAGAAGATGACGGTGTCATTGTACTATTCGAGGCCGGACCGATCTTCGTCCCGATCCCGAAACGAGCGCTCACGACCGTATTGCTGAGCGAGATGCGAGATAGCCTGAGCCAAGCAGGCGTTCCCAAGGCTCGCCTTTTCCTGCTCTGACGCCTCCAACCTCAGTCCTGCTGGTCGCCCAGCATATCGGCGATGAAGCCACGGACTTCTTCGACGGCGATGCCGAGATCGGCGATCCGTTCGGGGGCGAGCGGGCGGCCCGCCTGCATTTCGACTTCGCAGGCCTTGGCCAGATCGGCAATGGTCCAGGCGCCTACGCCAGCGGAGGCACCCTTGATGGAGTGCAGGTTCAGCGCCAGATCATCATAGCTGGCGGCCAGTTCGAGCCGGCCGAAATAGGTTTTGATGGTGGTATCGAACAGGCGGAGCACTTCGAGTTCGAGATTCTCGTCGCCCAGGCATTGCTTGGCCAGATGCACCAGATCGATAGGCCGTATTGCCCGCACATGGGCGACCTCGCCGAGCTTTTCGACCGATGCTGCTTTCAACGCCATTCTGGCTGCTCCACACACTGCATGTAGCGACGCGCCCGAGCCAACGGACAATACCACATGAGGTCAGCCTAGTGGGGCCGGGTGAACAGGTGATTAAGCCATATCTTCGCCTTGGTTGGACGGTTTTGATGGCGCCGGTTCTTCCCCAAAAAATTAACCTTTGGGTAAGAAAACGCTCGGATTGCATCAAATTGAATGTATTAATGGGCTTTGAACCAGCGCGCGGCGGCGAGGGTTGGGGGGACGATGCGGGGCAATTGCATCGAATTGTTTCCATTTGACCATGCGACCGGAAACGGGTGCGTAGTCATAACGCCTACTGTCCGCCTTGTTGCTGTGAAGCCGACGCGAGAGTTGTAAAGAGTATGGCGAAGAATCCGACCCCCAGTAACGATCCCGCAGCGCTGGCTTTCTCAGCAGTTGAAGACGCCCTCAAGGAATCGGTATTCAGCCTGGACAGCACGCCGCAGCAGACCGCCGAAAAGCGGTCGACTGACAATGTGCGCTCCGAGCGCCTGCGCGCCGCCGACAAGATTGCCCAGCATGCCGGCCCCGTCGCCAATGACGACCGCTTCCCGACCTCCAAGCTTCTCTACAGTCTGCAGCACCGCTCCTCGGCTACGCCAACCTGGATCGCGCTGCTGCTGTCGATCATCTGGCTCGCCGTAGCCGGCGCCGGCGGCTGGCTGCGTTACGGACCGCAACTGTCCAATTTCGGCCAGTTCGTCGGCACCATCGATTTCATTGGCCTGGTGGCGATCGCCTTCCTGCCGGTGCTCGGCTTCTTCGCCGTCGCCACCCTGTTCCGCCGCGCGCAGGACCTGCGCAATGCCGCTTCGTCGATCACCCAGGCCGCCATGCGCCTGGCCGAGCCGGAAGTGACTGCGGCCGACAAGGTCGCCTCGGTCGGCCAGGCCGTGCGCCGCGAAGTCAATGCATTGGGCGATGGCCTGGAACGTGCTTTGTCGCGCGCCGGCGAGCTCGAGGTGATGATCCACAACGAGGTCACCGCGCTCGAACGCACCTATTCGGACAATGAATCGCGCATGCGCGCACTGATCGCCGAACTGGCCAGCCAGCGCGAAAGCGTGCTGACCAATACCGAGCGGGTCCGCGAAGCCATC
>NZ_JAKFDJ010000023.1:0-1702 GCF_036676215.1 Devosia sp.
AAACACCATGGGACGCACCCTTTACGACAAGATCTGGGACGAACACGTCGTCCACACCGAAGAAGACGGCACGTCCATTCTCTACATCGACCGCCACCTGGTGCACGAAGTCACCAGCCCGCAGGCCTTTGAAGGCCTGCGCGAAGCCGGCCGCAAGGTCTGGCGCATCAGCTCGATTGTGGCCACGGCCGACCACAACACCCCCACCACCGGCTGGGAGCTGGGCTACGACGGCATCACCGACCCGGTCAGCAAGGAACAGATCACCACGCTGGACCACAACATCGAGGAATTCGGCTCGGCCGCCTACTTCCCCTTCCTGTCCAAACGCCAGGGCATCGTGCATGTGATCGGCCCGGAACAGGGGGCGACCCTGCCCGGCATGACCGTGGTCTGCGGCGACTCGCACACCTCCACCCACGGCGCCTTCGGGGCGCTGGCCCACGGCATAGGCACCAGCGAGGTCGAGCATGTGATGGCCACGCAAACCCTGCTGGCCAAGAAGGCCAAGAACATGCTCGTGAAGGTCGAAGGCACGTTGGCGCGCGGCTGCACCGCCAAGGACATCGTGCTGGCCATCATCGGCAAGATCGGCACCGCCGGCGGCACGGGCTACACCATCGAATTTGCCGGCGCCGCCATCCGCGCACTCAGCATGGAAGGCCGCATGACGGTGTGCAACATGGCCATCGAAGGCGGCGCCCGCGCCGGCCTGGTGGCCGTGGACCAGAAAACCATTGACTACATCAAGGGCCGCCCGCTGGCGCCGACCGGCGTGGAGTGGGACCAGGCCGTGAAGTACTGGAGCACGCTGCAGTCTGACGCGGATGCCCAATTTGACGCGGTGGTGGAGCTCGACGCCAGCCAGCTCCGGCCGCAAGTCACCTGGGGCACCTCGCCCGAAATGGTGTTGTCGATTGAGGACAAGGTGCCGGACCCCGACAAGGAAAAAGACGCCAACAAACGCCTCGCCATCGAGCGGGCGCTCACCTACATGGGCCTGGCGCCCGGCAAGCCCATCAACGACATCCTGATCGACAAGGTGTTCATCGGCTCCTGCACCAACAGCCGGATTGAAGACATGCGCGAAGCCGCCGCCGTCATCAGGAAGCTCGGCCAGAAAGTGTCCAAAACCGTCAAGCTGGCGCTGGTGGTGCCCGGCTCCGGCCTGGTCAAGGAACAGGCCGAGCGTGAAGGCCTGGACAAGATTTTCAAGGCCGCCGGTTTTGAATGGCGCGAACCGGGCTGCTCCATGTGCCTGGCCATGAACGCCGACCGGCTGGAGCCCGGCGAGCGCTGCGCCTCCACCAGCAACCGCAACTTCGAAGGCCGCCAGGGCGCCGGCGGCCGCACCCACCTGGTCAGCCCCGCCATGGCTGCGGCCGCTGCCGTGCACGGTCATTTTGTCGACATCCGTCAACTGGTCTGAAACCCCGCTCAAGAAACACCATCATGAAAAAAATCGCAGTTTTGTTGGCCCTTGCTTCTGTCTTTGCCCTGACCGCCTGCAACACCGTCAAGGGCATGGGACAGGACGTGCAAAAAGCCGGTGCCGTGATTGAAGACGCAGCGAAGAAGAAATAATGAAAGCATTTACCGTACACAAAGGCCTCGTGGCCCCGATGGACCGCGAGAACGTCGACACCGACGCCATCATTCCCAAGCAGTTCCTCAAGTCGATCCGCAAGACCGGCTTCGGCCC
>NZ_JAKFDJ010000024.1:0-4045 GCF_036676215.1 Devosia sp.
GCCGTATTTCTCGAAACCGCCACCTGCCAGTGTCATCTGCTTGGTCATCTCGGTGTCCCATCAATTGCCTTGTGCAGCAACGTTCAAGAGTCTATGACGGTGGACTTGATCAGAGTTTCCCTAGAAACTGATCGCTTAATCCTGCGTCCTTGGCTTGACGGCGATCGCGAGCCTTTCTCGGCCATGTCAGCGGATCCCGAAGTGATGGCGCACCTGTTAGCCTTTGTTTCGCCTGAGGCCGTCAACGGCTGGATCGCTCGCCAACAAGCTCATCTGGAGGCGCACGGCTTTTGCTTGTGGGCCATCGAGTCCAAAGAATCGGGCGAATTCATGGGTGCGGCCGGGCTGCTGCAAATAGGCTACGACGCCCATTTCACCCCCGCCGTGGAAGTGGGCTGGCGTATGGCCCGCCGATTCTGGGGCAACGGATATGCCCCAGAGGCCGCATGCGCGGCCATTAGCTTCGGATTCGAGCACCGCGGGCTTCAAGAGATCGTCGCTAACACGGTGCCGACCAATCGCAATTCGCGCCGTGTGATGGAAAAGCTCGGCATGTCGTACGACCCTGTGGACGATTTCGACCACCCACTGGTGCCTGCGAACAACCCCCTGCGAAGACAAGTGCTGTATCGGCTACCACGCGAACGTTGGTCGAGGCGCCCAGAATAATCCACATCTGATTCCGCCAAGGAGTTGCACGCTACCGTAAGCTGATCGCCGAAATCTGCGGCTGGATAGGAATGCGCAGCCAGATGCTGGCGCACTTGCTGCCAATCCGCCCAGCAATCTGTCGGATGGATGTCTGCATAGGATACAAAATAGGCCGTGCGGGATGAGTGTCCGGTAAAGGCCTGCCGAGTGAATTCAGCGACTAAGGGTCATCGGACTAAACCGCTCGCGCGGTAAGCGCTCATCCATCGCCGGTGGTATGCACGGAGTGGACATCTGGCTATGTTGACAAATGAGGCAATCGGCCTCGTTTCTCAACAGGAGCACAGCCATGAACCCGTCGACCCAAGCCATCTCACCACTGCGCCAACGCATGATCGAGGACATGCGCATGCGCAAGCTATGCGCCAAGACGCAGACCGGTTATATCCGCGCCGTGCGGCAATTTGCCGCCTTCCTCGGCCGCCCACCCGACACCGCCAGCGTGGAGGACCTGCGGCGCTTTCAGCTGCACCTGGTCGACCAGGGCACCTCGCCGATCACGCTCAATGCGACGATCACGGGGTTGAAGTTCTTCTTCGACGTCACGCTCGACCGCGGCGAATTGATGGCCAAGATGCAACCGGTGCGTGTCCCGCAGAAGCTGCCGGTGGTGCTCGGCCGTGACGAGGTCGCACGCCTGATCGCCGCGGCCCCAAGCCTGAAGTACCAGACGGCGCTGTCGATCGCCTACGGCGCAGGACTGCGTGCCAGCGAGGTGATGGCGCTCAAAGTCGGTGACATCGACAGCCAGCGCATGACCCTGCGTGTCGAGCAGGGCAAGGGCCGCAAGGATCGCTACGCGATGCTCTCGCCGGTGTTGCTCGAGCGGCTGCGTGCCTGGTGGCGTCTTGCCCATGCCCAGGGCAAGATGCTGCCGGGCGGCTGGCTGTTTCCCGGCCTCAATCCCATGGATTCGCTGAGCACGCGCCAGCTCAACCGGGCCATCCATGCCGCTGCCGAGGCCGCGCAGATCGACAAGCGCGTCTCGATGCACACCTTGAGGCACAGTTTTGCCACCCATCTGCTGGAGCAGAAGGTGGACATCCGCGTGATCCAGGTCCTGCTCGGGCACAAGAGGCTCGAGACCACGTCGTTGTACACGCACGTGGCCACCGAGATCCTGCGCGAGGTGGTCAGTCCGCTGGAGAGTCTGGAACCCGCGTAGGGGCATCTCCATGGGGCACCCCGCCCTGGAGGTCGCCGACATCTTCCGTGCCCACGGGCCAGCTTGGCGCAAGGCCCAGAGCGCTCACCTGAGCCTGGGCCAGCTTAAGGTCATGTCGGCCATCGAGCAGTGCCGCAGCGCGGCGCTGGGTGGACATGTGCTGCGCTGCCAGGGCTGCGGGCAAGTCGAGATCACCTACAACTCCTGCCGCAACCGGCATTGCCCGAAGTGCCAGGCCAGCGCCGCCAGGCGTTGGCTCGAGGCCCGTCAAGCCGATCTGCTGCCGCTGGACTACTACCATGTGGTCTTCACCTTGCCAGCGCCCATCAGCGCCATCGCCTACTACAACAAGGCCGTGATCTATGGCCTGTTGTTCGAGGTGGCAGCCGAGACGTTGTGCACCATCGCCGCCGATCCCAAGCATCTGGGCGCTAGCATCGGCGCGACCCTGGTCCTGCACACCTGGGGATCGGCGCTGACGCACCACCCCCACGTGCATGGCATCGTCCCGGGCGGCGGTCTGTCGCCGGACGGCCAGCGTTGGGTCTCCTGCAAGCCGGGGTTCTTCTTGTCAGTGCGCGTGCTCTCGCGACTGTTTCGGCGGCGCTTTCTCGAAGAGCTCGACCAGGTGCATCGCGCCGGTCGCTTGCAGTTCTTCGGCGAGTACGCCGCGCTGGCCGACGCGCAGGCCTTCGCCGACTGGCTCGCGCCGTTGCGCGGCTGCGAGTGGGTCGTCTATGCCAAGCGCCCGTTTGCCGGCCCCGAGGCCGTGCTGGCTTACCTGTCGCGCTATACCCACCGCGTGGCGATCTCCAACCGTCGCCTCGTTGCCATGGACGAGCACGGTGTCAGCTTCCGCTGGAAGGACTACCGGGCCAAGGGCAGCACGCGCCACAAGACCATGACACTCGGTGCCGACGAGTTCATGCGCCGCTTCCTATTGCATGTCCTGCCCGGCGGCTTTCATCGCATCCGCCACTACGGGCTGTTGGCCAACGGCAGCCGCAAGGCCAACCTGGCTCGGGCTCGGGAGCTGCTGCATCAGCAAGCCGGCGCCGACACACAAGCTCAGGGTGCCGCTACCGAACTCGATCCCGTCACGCCAAGCTTCGTCTGCCGCCACTGTGGCAGCGCGATGATCATCCTCGAGACATTCGCGCGTGGGCAGCCCATCCGCGCGCCACCCCGGCGGCAGCCAGGTGCACCATGAGTGCAAACGTCTGTCGATGTCCCAACCCTCAATCGGCTCTGCATCGCCCAGGGCCGGCAGGGATGGTCTTGCCTTGGCGCTCGATGGTGACGTTTCTTGCTCGCCCCGTCACCGAACAACCCGGCACATCAGCTTGGGCGCCTGGCGTACCGTCGACGTCACTGCTCACATCAGCGGCTACATGGCCATCGCCAGCCCAAGTGCCGTCGCCCAAATCCCCATAGCCTCGTAGCCTTGTCGGAGCCCCGCGGCACACCCCGCGGTTTCCTCCCTCGAGGCTTGTCCGACGCCTGCCCTTAGTCCGGCGCCCGAGGCAGGTCAGCTCGCTGCGCGGGCAGGCATCAGACAACCCTTAACAAAAGCAGCTTTCGCAATGCGGCTGCTCGGCACACTTCAAAGCCGACTTTGGATTTGATAGTCAGCTTTTGGCGGCGGTGACCGGCGCCAGAAGACTGACTGCCGACATAGGCGTATCCAAGCAGCTCGCGCCATACCCGACGCAGACATCGGCAGATTGGGTGTCGGCAATGTGGCGCCGATTTCGAGGATTGCTGCACCCGGGCCTGGCCAGTTCCAGTCGCTGGCCACAAGCGGCTTTCCGGCATCTCACCAGGCCATAGTTGCCGCGATGAAGCACGCGCGTCGGCTGCATGCCCGAGAACACAAGCTCGGGGGAATCTCGTCTTGGCGGGCTGCCTTCTGGTGCGCACGGGCAAAGGCGCACCGCGCCTCAGATGCCCGCGCTTATCGCCAATGCTGGTCGGGGTCTTGCAACAGCCTTGCACCGGGACTCCGCTATCGCGTCGCTACGATCACATGCGCCTGAATTTTGCCGCCCACCGGGCCATCGCCATGGCGACTTGCGATCGCCTCCGTCGCGCGGTCCGTAGCGAGCTGAAGCAAGCTGGCGTCGCGCGCCTCGATTTCGTTGCGCAGCGGCGTTCCCTGGCAATAGGCGG
>NZ_JAKFDJ010000025.1:0-1823 GCF_036676215.1 Devosia sp.
GAGAACACGACATGCATGTCGTGTTCGATGATTACCTTGGTCATGCCGCGGCTCTTGATCTTCTTGAGCAGCTCGATGGTGGTGTTGGTGTCGTGACGGCTCATGCCGGCCGTGGGTTCATCGAGCAGCAGCAGGCGCGGATGCTGGATGAGGCACATGGCCAGCTCCATCCGGCGCTTGTCGCCGCGGCTGAGGCTGCCGGCATGCATGTCCCGGCTGCTGTGCATGCCGACATCTTCCAGCATGTGCTCGGCCTCCTGCCGGATGCCGATCTCGCTGTCGAGCGAACGCAGCATGTTGAGCTTGAAGGCGCCGTCACGCTTGGCAAGGGCAGGGATCATCACATTGTGCAGCACTGAAAGGTCGGCGAAGATTTCCGGCGTTTGGAACACGCGGGCAATGCCCATCTGGTTGATCTGGTAGGGCTTGCGGCCGGTGAGAATGGCGCCATCGAAAATCACCTGGCCGCTTGTCGGCGCCAATTTGCCGATTATGACATTGAGCAAGGTCGATTTGCCGGCGCCATTGGGGCCGATAATTGCGTGGGTCTGGCCCTCCTCGACCTGCAGGTCGATGTCAGCGAGGGCATGCAGCCCGCCGAAGCGCTTGTGGACGTCGGCAACGTGCAGGACGACATTGGGTGTGGTCATCGTTCTGGTCCTACTCTGCAGGTTGCGGTTGTGGCGCGGCTTTGCCCGGTTTGCCTTGTGACTTGCTCGGGCGGTTGAACAGGTGCGCGATGCGGCGAACCCCTTCCATGATACCGCCCGGCAGGAAGACCACGATCAGCACGAAGACGAGGCCCAGGGTGAGGAACCAGCCCTCGCCGACGAACTTGGAACTGACCACAACGGCGAAGTGATCCGCGCCTTCGGGCAGGAAATCCCAGAAGCGGGCGAGGATGGTCTCGTTGATGGCAGAGAAGATGTTCTCGAAATACTTGATCAGCCAGGCGCCGATCACCGGTCCGACCAGCGTGCCGGCGCCGCCCAGGATAGTCATCAGCACCACCTCGCCCGAGGCAGTCCACTGCATGCGCTCAGCGCCGGCAAGAGGGTCGGTGACGGCAAGCAGCGCACCGGCGAGGCCCGCATACATCCCTGATATGACGAAGGCTGCCAGCGTATAAGGCTTGGTGTTGAACCCCGTGTAGTTCATCCGCGTCTGGTTGGACTTGATGCCCTTGAGCATCATGCCGAACGGCGAGCCGGTGATGCGCTGGGCGATGAAGAAAGCCAGGATCAGGAAGCCGGCGCAGAAATAGAAGCCGCCAAAGCCGCCGAGCGATTGGCCGAGCAGGGTGGGCACGGGCTGGCCGGGCAGGCGATCGCCAAGCATGGCATCGAGATGGCGTGGATCGTTGAGCGTGAGCTGCAGCCCAGTCTCGCCATTGGTGATGGGCGTCAGCACCGAATAGGCCAGGTTGTAGCTCATCTGCGCAAAGGCCAGCGTCAGGATGGAGAAGTAAATGCCGGAACGGCGCAGGCTGACATAGCCGATGACCAGCGCGAAGAGGCCGGAGACGACGATGGCGAAGATCATCGCCGGGATGGCGTCCAGGCTGAGCAGCTTGAACGACCAGACCGCCGCATAGGAGCCGACGCCGAAGAAGGCGGCGTGGCCGAAGCTGAGATAGCCGGTGAGGCCGAAGAGGATATTGAAGCCGACGGCGAAGATGCCGAAGATCATGAAGCGCTGCAGAAGGTCCGGATAGGCGGCGCCGAAGGGCTGCAACCAGATGGGCATGGTTAGCACGGCAATGGTGAAGCCGAGGAACAGCAACAGGTCGTTGCGGGACATGGCGCGCATCTCAGGCCTCCATC
>NZ_JAKFDJ010000026.1:0-30653 GCF_036676215.1 Devosia sp.
CGCGGATTGCGGGCCAAGGCCCTGGCGGTGCCCCTGGCCGTGGGCGACGCACTGGGCGGCCAAGCCACGGACGGCGACGCGCTGCGGGAAAGCCTGCACCTGCTGCGCCAAAGGCTCGATGCCAGTCCCTAATGATGCGGGGCGCCCACTTGGTGGGCACCCCTTTTGTTTGGGTTAGAGCGTGATGCGATAGAGGCCGAAACCGTCGGCATTGGTTTCGCCCGTGGCCTCGATCGCGACCGCAGTCACATCGGCCAGATGCTCGGCGGCCTTGGGGCCGGTAGCGAACAGCACGGTGGTGTCGCCAATCGGAGCCAGCGACCAGTTGCTGTCCGCCGACGGGTTTATGGTGCCGTTCTCGACGATGAACCGCACGATGAGATCGCGGTTGGTGTCGGGACCCTTGAAGATGATGTGGTCGGCGCCGGTGCCGGGGAACGAGCCGCCGCCGCCAGCGCGGTAGTTGTTGCTGGCAATGACGAACTTGGCCGCCGGATCGATTGGCGCGCCGTCAAACATCAGGTCGACAATGCGGTTGGCGTCGGCATTGGTCACTTCCTTGCCGTCGCTCGAATATTTCGACGGCTGGGTGAGATCGATCTTGTAGGTCACCCCATCGATGATGTCGAAATTGTAGGAGGGGAAGTCCGGATTGATCAGGTCGGCGTCGGTGGCGCCCTTTTCGACCTGGTTGAAGATGCCGGCCGAGCGCTCCAGCCAATCCTTGACCTCGGCGCCAGTGACGGCGAGCGCCTGGATCGTGTTGGGGTAGAGATAGAGATCGGCGACATTCTTGATCGCCACCGGGCCCACCGGCACATCGGTGTAATAGTCCGGGCCGCCGCGGCCGCCCGCCTTGAACGGGGCGGCGGCCGACAGAATCGGCAGGGCTTCCCATTCAGTCCCCTTCATCATCTGCGTGATATACCAGGTCTGGGCCTGGCTCACGATCTGCACCGACGGATCATCGGCGACCAGCGCGAAGTAGGAGTGCAGCGGCGCAGAGGTTTCGCCCACGGCGCGGCGCACATATTCCAGCGTTTCGTCATGGTCGGCCTGTGCGGCTTCGGCCACTTCGGCTTCGTTTTCGACAAGCGGGCTTACCTTGCCATCCACGCGCTCGAAGATGGGGCGGGCTTCGGATGTGTGGGAGACCACCATCCACTTGCCTTCGGCATCCTGCTCCAACAACAGGTCGATAAGGCCCATATGGCTGCCCCAGAAGCCGGCCATCACGGCAGGCTTGCCGTTCAGCGTGCCAGCTGCAATGTCGGCACCTTCGACGCCTTCATAGTCTGGACCGGGGAATACCAGATGCTGGTGGCCGGTCAGGACCACATCGATGCCCTCGATAGCTGCGAGTTGCAACGAGGCGTTTTCTGCCCCGGTCGTCTGGTCGGCGGCGATGCCGGAATGGGAGAGTGCGACGATGATGTCGGCGCCTTCTTCCTTCATCTTCGGCACATATGCCGTCGCGGTCTCGACGATGTCGCGGGTTGCGACCTTGCCGGTCAGGTGCGTCGCGTCCCAGGTCATGATCTGCGGCGGCAGGAAGCCGATCAGGCCGACCTTGATGGTCTTGGTGGCGCCCGAGCCGTCGGTCAGTTCCTTTTCGACGATCAGGTAGGGCTGGATATAGGTGTCGTCGCTCAGCGGATCGGCGGCGAGTTCGCCGCGCACCAGATTGGCCGAAACGAAGGGGAAGGTGGCGCCGGATAGGGCCGTGTCGAGATATTCGAGGCCGTAGTTGAACTCGTGGTTGCCCAGCGTCGCGGCCTCGTAGCCCAGTGTATTCATGGCAGCGATGATCGGGTGCACGTTATCCTCAAGGCCCTTCTCATAGGCGATATAGTCGCCCATCGGGTTGCCCTGGATGATGTCGCCATTGTCGACCAGCATGGAATTTCCGGCCTCGGCGCGGATCGATTCGATGATCGAGGCAGTGCGCGCCAGTCCCATGGTCTCGTTGGGGGCGTCGGCATAGTAGTCATAGGGGAACACGGCGACGTGCAGGTCGGTCGTTTCCATGATGCGCAGATGCGCCTGGTTGGGCTGGGCCAGCAGCGCGAACGGGTGCATGGCCGCCATGGCGCCGACGCTTGCCGAGCCGGCGAGAAAAGTGCGTCGGGAAATCTTGGGCAGGAAATTCATTGGTCGTCTCCCTGATAATGTTCATATCGATGAACCTGAATTCGGGGGCGCCGTGCTCCCGAACCATGGATCTTGGCGATCCCGCGCGATGCTCTTGCCGTCAGCAGGTGACGCTGGGATGACGGCGGCGCGATGACGCTATGGAATTTTGACCGGGTGGTCAAATTGTGACGCTGGGGGCGGTTAGACCATGAGAGCCACGCTCGAAATGGCGTTCGCCCATGCGTACATGGATATGAAGAGCGGGAAGCCCCTCGTCCTTCAAGAATTTCGCAGTCGACACCCTCCCCCTTGCGGGGAGGGATCAAGGATGGGGGATGTTTAGCCGGACATTCGGGCCAGCCGACACCCCCTCCCAGGGGAGGTGCCGCCCGGTGGGTGGGCGACATTCTGCTCCAACCGCCGGGATCTCCCGGCGACCATCCCCCACTTATCCCCGTACCTCGGAGCCGCGCTATACTGCTCCCATTGCTGCGCGGAGACGGCGTGCACGGCCACTGGCGCAGCGACAGTCGGGGGGTAGGGGGTCGTGCTCCTGCTCGGGCAAGCGGAAGTGTCGGGCGAGGCCCGGCCAGAGTCTGCGCGTCATAAATCCCGGCACCCCGAGGCGGTTATCGTCTCACTTTTAGATTTCCAGAGGCGGCATCCGCCTCGGGGTCCGTCCACCTTTGACAACCGCGTTGCAGGCGGCGCTCGCGCACGCCTGCCGGAACCGATTGCTTTGAAGCGGCTTGTTGATAATGCTGGGGGCAATCGGAGAACACCATCATGAAATGGCGCGGCAGGCAGCAGAGCTCAAACATCGAAGACCGGCGTGGCCAGGGTGGCGGCGGGCTTGGAGGGTTGGGCGGTAGCTCCTTCGGTCGCGGCGGCGGCTTCCGCATTCCGACGGGCGGTGGCGGGTCGCGCGGCGGTATTGGCAGCGTGATCGGCATTGTGGTGGTGCTGGGCATCATCTGGTTTGCCACCGGGCAGAACCCGATCGACATTCTCACCGGCGGCTCGAGCTCCGGCGGTTCCTCCGCCAGCTCGTCGGGCCAGTTGCCCACGACCGGCGAAGAAGCTGAACTGCGCGACTTTGTCGGCGTCGTGGTCAAGGAAACTGAGGATTTGTGGACCGAGGTGTTCCAGGCCTCAAGCGAAGACTATCCCGAGCCGACCGTGGTGCTGTTCAATGGCGGGGTGAATACCGCCTGCGGCGCTGCCGATTCGAGCACCGGGCCGTTCTATTGCCCCGGCGACCAGAAGGTCTATATCGACCTCAGCTTCTACGACCAGTTGCGCGAGCAGTTCGGCGCGCCGGGCGATTTCGCCCAAGCCTATGTGCTGGCGCATGAAGTGGGGCATCACATCCAGAACATTACCGGCGTGCTGCCGGAGTTCAACCAGCGCCGCGCCAGCATGAGCCAGGAAGAGGCCAATGCCTATTCGGTGCGGATCGAGCTGCAAGCCGATTGCTATGCGGGCGTCTGGGCCAATTATGCCGGGCAGGAAGACCTGCTGGACAGCGGCGATATCGAGGAGGCGCTCAACGCCGCCAACCAGATCGGCGACGACACACTGCAGAAACGCATGCAGGGCTTTGCCGTGCCCAAGACCTTCAACCACGGCACCTCGGCGCAACGGAAAACCTGGTTCGAGCGCGGCTACACGTCGGGCAGTCCCGGCGATTGCGATACGTTCTCGGGCAATGTTTGATTGAAAACGAATGGCTCTCTTCACCTCTCCCTTTGGGGGAGAGGTCGGCGCGTAGCGCCGGGTGAGGGGGCCTTTGCTGGGTCAGGTGCGTGGGGAGGCCCCCTCACCCGACCCAAAGATGGGTCGACCTCTCCCCCAAAGGGAGAGGTGAAGATCAGGCGGCGGGCGCTGCGTATTCCGGGCGCTGCTCCATGCCCTTCTGGGCGCGGACATGATTGAGGAAGCGCGTGAACAGATAGTGGCTGTCGCGCGGGCCGGGGCTGGCTTCAGGATGGTACTGCACCGAAAAGATCGGCTTGCCATCGACGCTGAGGCCCGCATTGGAATTGTCGAACAGCGAGATATGCGTCTCGGTGACGCCGGAAGGCAGGCTCGCCTTGTCCACGGCAAAGCCATGGTTCATCGAGGTGATTTCCACCTTGCCGGTGGTCAGATCCTTGACCGGATGATTGGCGCCGTGGTGGCCCTGATGCATCTTGGAGGTGGTGCCGCCCAGCGCCAGGCCGAGCAGCTGGTGCCCGAGGCAGATGCCGAAGACCGGCTTGCCGGTTTCCATCAGCTTCTGGATCGTCGGCACGGCATATTTGCCGGTCGCGGCCGGGTCGCCCGGGCCGTTGGACAGGAAAATGCCGTCGGGATTGTGCGAGAGCACATCGGCGGCGGTCGCTGTGGCGGGGACAACCGTCACCCTTGCGCCCTGGTCGGCCAGGCAGCGCAGGATATTGCGCTTGGCGCCATAGTCGATGGCGACGATGTGGAAGTCAGGGGTTTCGAGCTTGCCGTAGCCCTTGTCCCACTGCCAGCCGGTCTGGTCCCAGTGGTAGGTCTGGGCCGTGGTGACTTCCTTGGCCAGGTCCAGCCCTTCGAGGCCAGGAAAGGCCTTGAGTTCGGCATTGATAGAGCCAAGGTCGAACATACCGGTGGGATCATGGGCGATGACGCCATTGGGCATGCCGTTTTCGCGGATCAGTGCCGTCAGGGCGCGGGTGTCGATGCCAGTAATGCCGATGATGTTGCGCTTCTTGAGCCAGGCATCGAGTTTTTCGGCAGCGCGGTAATTGGATGGATTGGTGATGTCGGCCTTGAGCACGACGCCACGGACACCGGAGAGCGCGGCCATGTTGACCGTCTCGATGTCTTCGTCATTGGTCCCGACATTGCCGATATGGGGGAAGGTGAAGGTGACGATCTGGCCCGCATAGGAGGGGTCGGTCAGCACTTCCTGGTAGCCGGTCATGGCGGTGTTGAAGCACACTTCGCCGGCGGCGTGGCCGATGGCGCCGATGCCGCGGCCTTCCAGGCGCGTACCGTCTGCAAGGATCAGAAGGGCGGTCGCGGGGGATTGCTGCCAGCCGGTCACGGTGGGCCTCCAAGTTTTCAGGTCTGTCGGTTGAGGCCTCTCAATAGAAGCCCGGGCGCGCCAGCGCAAGTGGCGCGACCGCCTTATTGTGCCTATATGGGGCCAACAAAACGCATAGCAAGAGGATGAAAACCCATGCGCGAACAGTTCAGCGAAGGTCTCAAGACGGCCCTCAAGGCCCGAGACAAGCGGCGCACGGCCACGCTGCGCGCCATCACCTCGGCCATCAAGGACAAGGACATTGCCATCCGCCAGGAGAACCGCGGACCGGCAACGAACGAGGAAATCCTCGCCATCGTGCAGAAGATGGTCAAGCAGCGCGAGGAGAGCTTTGCCATCTACGCGCAGGCCGGCCGCGCCGACCTCGCCACGGTGGAAAAGGAAGAGATCGACATCCTCAACGAGTTCCTGCCCAAGGCCTTGACCGAAGACGAGATCGATGCCGCTATCAAGGCCGCCATCGCCTCGACCGGGGCCGAAGGCGCCAAGGACATGGGCAAGGTCATCGCCCAGCTCAAGGTCGACTATCCCGGCCGCATCGACTTCGGCAAGGCAAGCAGCAAGGTGCGGGCGGCGCTGGCCGGCTGATCAGGCTATTCGGCTGCTTGCGGCAGCGGGGCCGGCGAGCGGCGTTCCAGCCAGTAGGAGCCGATGGCGATGAACACGGCCAGCACCAGCGCCGCCGAGCCGATCAGCGGCAGGTGGCGGTAGCCGAAGCCGCTCTCGAGCAGGGTGGCTCCCAGCACGGCGCCGATGGCGATGCCGATATTGAAGCCGGTCGGAATCAGCGCCGAGGCGAGGTTGGGCGCATCTCCGGCCCAGGCCAGCACGCGCGATTGCACCGGCGAGCCGAAGGCGAAATTGACGCCGCCCCAAAACACCACCGCGATAGCCATGATCAGCGGATAGGGGCTCACCACATAGAGCAGCGTGAAAGCCACTGCCTGAGTTGTCAGGATGGCGATCAGGGACGGCATCAGCTTCCAGTCAGCCAGCCGACCGCCGACGAAGACGCCGATTGTCGCGCCAACGCCGTAGAGCAGCAGCACCAATGGCACGATATTGGTGTCGAGGCCGGTCACCTCGAGCAGCAGTGGTGCGATATAGGTGAAGAGGCTGTATTGACCAATCATCACCAGGATGACGATGGCCAGGGAAGTCACGATCTGCTGGCGGCCCAGCGCCTTGAACTCGCGCAGGAAGCTCCCGGTGGTGCTGGATTGCCCGGTGCGGGCCGGCAGAAAGAGGGCGACGGCGAGCGTCGCCGCCAGACCAAGCGCACCGACGGCCCAGAACGTGGCGCGCCAACCAAGCGCATTGCCGATGGCAGTGCCGCCGGGAACGCCCAGGATATTTGAGACGGTGAGTCCCGACAAAATCAGGGCCACGGCGAAACCGCGTTTGTCTGCCGGCACCAGGTTCACCGCCACGATGGCGGCGATGCCGAAATAGGTGCCGTGGACAATCGAAACGAGGACGCGCGCCGCCATCAGCAGTTCGAAGCTGGGTGCCAGCGCACACAATACCTGTCCGATGGTGAAGGTCGTGCCGAGCAGCAGGATCAGCGTCTTCCGCGTGAGCTTCTTGGTCGCCACGGCCAGCAGTGGCCCGCCAATGGCGATGCCGATCGCGTAGCCGCTTACCAGATAGCCGGCGATGGGGATCGAGACGCCAAGACCGGTCGCGACCTCCGGCAAAACGCCGGCGATGACGAATTCTGCTGTGCCAAAGGCAAAGGCGGCGAGAAAGATGCGAAGAGCGGAAGCGACATGAACCAAACCGCGCGCGGCGGACCTCGATTGAAGCGGTCTCAAATCACGGGTGGGCCGAGGTGGCAATCAACAAATAGCGGGCTAGATTATAGAAAATCTCAAGCCGGCAGATGCTTGGCATTGCGGAGAACTGCGCTAGAGTGCTGGAGGGACAAGGCGGTTGGCGCCGCGCAGGAGGCTAGAATGACGGTTTCGGCTACGATGAAAAGGCGTTTCGCACTGGCGACGGCGTTGCGCGGGGCGTTGATGCTGCTGGCGGGGCTCTATGCCATCATCTTCCCCGCCGAGGCACTCACGGTCATGGTGCTGGCTGGTGGCATTCTACTCATCGTCGATGGTGCACTGGGGCTGTGGAGCCTTACCTTCGGCGGTGGCAAGAGCGGCAATTACTGGTTCGACGTGGTGTCCAACGTGCTGTCGCTGATTCTGGGCGTGCTGTTCTTCGTCCAACCCTTCATCGCCACAGTCCTCACCGTGACCCTGCTCTCTAGCCTGATAGGTATCGCGGCGCTGATCGTTGGTGTGATGCAGATCGTGGTGATCGTGCGGGAGCGTGAGCACTATGCGCGGATCTGGCCGGTGGTGCTGTCGGGCATATCCTATATCCTGCTCGGGCTGGTTTTCCTGTTCTTCCCGCTGCTGACCGCCTCGATTGGGGTGATTTTCGGTGGGATCTTGCTCGTATTCTTTGCGTTTGGCCTGTTCGGCTGGGCCTGGCGGCTCTACCAGCGCAGCAAGACCGCCTAGGCCTTTGTCCGGGTGCGTTCCGCTTCGGTCTCGCGTTGCAGTTCGGCGCTGATGTCAGTCAGATTCCGTCGAAGGGGATAAGTTCGCTGTTGCGGGATGACTTGGCCCTGTCGTGCGACTAATTAAGGACATGCGATTTTCCGATCAGTTCCTCGATGAAATCCGCCAGCGCCTGCCGATCACGCAGGTGGTGGGCGAGCATGTCATCTGGGACAAGCGCAAGAGCCAGCCGGGCAAGGGCGACATGTGGGCCTGTTGCCCGTTCCATGGCGAAAAGAGCCCGAGCTTTCATGCCGATGACCGGCGCGGCATTTACCATTGCTTCGGCTGCGGGGTTTCTGGCGATCATTTTCGATTTTTGACCGAAAAGGCCGGGATGAGCTTTCCCGAGGCAGTGGAGAAGCTGGCGGGCATGGCCGGGGTGCCGATGCCGGCACGCGACGAGCGGCAGGAAAAGCGCGAGGCCGAGCGCAAGAGCCTGATCGACGTCATGGAACTGGCGACGAAATATTTCGAGGCGGCGCTGCAGCATAATATCGGCGCGCGGGCGCGGGGGTACCTGCTGGAACGCGGGGTGTCGGCGCAGAGCCAGACGCGGTTCCGCATCGGTTTTGCGCCGGATAGCCGCAACGGGCTCAAGGAGCATCTGGCACAGAACGGCGTCTCGGCGCAGGACATGATCGATACCGGGCTGGTGGCCAGCCGCGAGGACGATCCGCTGACCTATGACCGATTTCGCAACCGGGTGATGTTTCCGATCATGGATTTTCGCGGCCGGGTGATCGCTTTTGGCGGCAGGGCGCTGTCGGCGGATGTACCGGCCAAATATCTCAACTCCCCCGAGACCGAACTCTTCCATAAGCGGCAGACGCTCTATAACGGCCAGACCGCCCGCCAGGCGGCGCGTGATGGCAGTACGGTGATCGTGGTTGAGGGTTATCTCGACGTGATCGCCGCCGTGGGCGCGGGCTTTGAGGGCACGGTGGCGCCGCTTGGCACCGCTCTGACCGAAGAGCATCTGCAACTGCTTTGGCGCATGAGCCCCGATCCGGTGCTGTGCTTTGACGGAGACAAGGCCGGTCTCAAGGCCGCTGAACGCACGGCCGATCTGGTCATGCCGCATCTCAAGCCCGGCTTTACGGTCCGGATTGCCACTCTGCCAGAAGGGCAGGACCCGGACGATCTGATCAAGGCGCAGGGCAGGGGGGCTTTTGCCGACGTGATCGAGCGGGCCCGGAGCCTGTCCGATGTGATCTGGAGCATGGAGACCGGCGGACTGGTGCCTGAGACTCCGGAGGCCCGTGCTGCCCTGCAGGCCCGATTGCGCGAACGCTCCAACTCTATCCAGGACGGATCGGTGCGGTTCCACTATGCCCAGGCATTCGACGAAAAACTGCGCGCCTTCTTTGCGCCGATCCGGCAAAACCGCTTTGAGCCCCGCGGCGGGCAGCAGCGCTATGGCCAGAGCGGCGCCTATGGTTATCCCGGCCGGGGTACGCCGCGGCTTGTCGTCTCCGACACGCTACGCAATTCCCGGTTGCTGAAGCCCGGTTCCATGGCCGAAGCCACGCCGCGCGAGGCGGCGATCATCCTCAGCCTGGTCAATCACCCGGCGCTGGTCGAGGACAAGTTCGAGATGCTGGCGGCACTCGATTTCGACACGCCCAGCGCACAAAAAGTGATGAGTGAGATTTTGAGCCTGGTGGTGCGTCACCACGACATCTCCGCCGATGACCTGAAAGCCGCGCTGGGCGCCCGTGGGCACGGGGCTGCGCTGGACCGGATGAGCGATGTCCTGGCCCGGCAGGGCGTCTGGCAGGCCGCATCCGAGATCGCCCTGGTCGACGCCGAGACCGGATTGAGTCATGCCCTGGCCTTGCATAACAAGAAAGTTCAGCTAAATAGGGAACTCAAGGCAGCCGAAGCGGCGCTGGGCGAAGACCCGAGCGAAGAAACCTTTGAAAGGCTGCGGGACATCAAGAACCAAATTACCACTGTCGATGGCACAGAGGCATTGATCGAAGGGTTTGGTTCGCTATCGGGACGCGCGACACGCAGCTTTTAGGGATTTCTCTAAAAGCCGGCGAGTACGCGCTATTTTGCATATGGCTTATGTGAAATTTTTCTGAGGCGAACCCGGTAGCTCTTGAGGCGTTAACGCCTGAGTTACCGAACCTTTACCTTGCCTTGAGGTGTCACCACTTAAGCCTTACCCGGACCCAGGCGCTATGGGTTCCGACGGAGTACCACATGGCCACCAAGGCAGCACCCAAGTCCACCAAGGAAACCGAGAAGCCGGAAGCCGGCGCCCCAGAGGCGACGAATGACAGCCCGCTGCTCGATCTTTCCGATGCCGCCGTAAAGAAGCTCATCAAGGTCGCCAAGAAGCGCGGCTATGTAACCTATGAAGAGCTCAACGCGGTGATGCCCTCGGACGAAGTGTCGTCCGAGCAGATCGAAGATTTCATGTCCATGTTCTCCGACATGGGCATCAATGTCGTCGACGAAGACGAGGTCGAAGAGACCGAAGTCGAAAAAGACGAAGAAGATCAGGGTCAGGAAGTGGCGCCGGCCACAGGCTCGGCCGTCTCCACCACGTCCAATACCAAGACGGGTGCCGATCGCACCGATGATCCGGTGCGCATGTATCTGCGCGAGATGGGCTCGGTTGAGCTGCTGAGCCGCGAGGGCGAAATCGCCATCGCCAAGCGCATCGAGGCCGGTCGCGAGACCATGATCGAGGGGTTGTGCGAGAGCCCGCTAACCTTCCAGGCCATCATCATCTGGCGCGACCAGCTCGCCCAGGGCGAAATCCTGCTGCGCGACATCATTGATCTTGAAGCCACCTATGCCGGCCCCGACGCCAAGCAAGCGGCGCCATCACCGGACATGGTCAACCTCAACGCCGCGCCCAAGATGGAATCTGTCGTCGAGAGGCCCAAGGCGGCTCCGGCGCCCAAGCGCGCCTCGGGCGACGAGGAAGACGACTACGTTCCCGAAGAGCCGCAGGCTCCGCAGGACCCGGCGCCCGATGACGACGACGACGAATATGAGAACGCCCTGTCGCTGTCAGCCATGGAAGCCGAGCTGAAGCCGCAGGTGGTGGAAACCTTCGATCGCATCGCCGATGCCTATGGCAAGATGCGTGAGATGCAGGACAAGCATGCCGAGGACCGTAGTGCCTCGGTGTCGGATGCCGATCGCAAGAAGATCGATGCGTTCCGCGTGGAAGTCATTGCCGACGTCAAGTCGCTGTCGCTCAATGCCGGCCGTATCGAGAACCTCGTCGAACAGCTCTACGACATCAACAAGCGCCTGGTGAAGCTGGAAGGCCGCCTGCTGCGCCTGGCAGAGAGCTATGGCGTCAAGCGCGAAAAATTCCTCGAGAGCTATTATGGCCGCGAAGTCGACCCCACCTGGGAAGCCTCGCTCGAGAGCTTCGAGGGCAAGGGCTGGGGCGAGTTCGCCAAGCGCGAAGCCGACACCATCCACGAAATCCGCGGTGATGTGGCGACGCTGGCGACCGAAGCCGGCCTCAATATCGCAGAATACCGCCGCATCGTGCACAAGGTGCAGAAGGGCGAGCGCGAAGCTGCGATCGCCAAGAAGGAAATGGTCGAGGCCAATCTGCGCCTCGTGATTTCCATCGCCAAGAAATACACCAATCGCGGCCTGCAGTTCCTGGATCTGATCCAGGAAGGCAATATCGGTCTGATGAAGGCCGTCGACAAGTTCGAGTATCGCCGCGGTTACAAGTTCTCGACCTATGCGACCTGGTGGATTCGCCAGGCGATCACTCGCTCGATCGCCGATCAGGCCCGCACCATCCGTATTCCGGTGCACATGATCGAGACGATCAACAAGATCGTCCGTACCAGCCGCCAGATGCTGCATGAAATCGGCCGTGAACCGACCCCCGAGGAGCTCAGCGAGAAGCTGCAGATGCCCCTGGACAAGGTTCGCAAGGTGCTCAAGATCGCCAAGGAACCGATCAGCCTTGAAACGCCGATCGGCGACGAGGAAGATTCAAACCTCGGCGATTTCATCCAGGACGTAAACGCGATCCAGCCGATCGATGCGGCGATCCAGAGTAACCTGCGCGAAACCACCACCCGCGTGCTGGCGTCGCTGACGCCGCGCGAGGAACGTGTGCTGCGCATGCGCTTCGGTATCGGCATGAATACCGATCATACGCTAGAGGAAGTGGGCCAGCAGTTCTCGGTGACGCGTGAGCGTATCCGGCAGATCGAAGCCAAGGCCCTGCGCAAGCTCAAGCACCCCAGCAGGAGCCGGAAGCTGCGGAGCTTCCTCGACAACTAGGAGCGGCTGGTGATGGCCGATCCGCGCCTCAAGGTTACGAGCATCAGGGCCATCGTGCCGTTCAAGCTGGTTGTGACCTTTTCCGACGGATCATCGGGCACGTTCAATGCGGGGCCGATGATCGCGGAACGCGGTGAGGGCACCGAGCCGCTGCGGGACCGGCGCTTCTTTGGCACGGTCGAACTGGCCAATGGCAAGCCGACCTGGCCGAACCACTTTGACATCTCGCCGGGCTGGCTGCGCGAGGAAATGGAAAAACGCGGCGAACTGCAATTGCCGCTGCCGGTCCGCCGCAGGCGCTGACTGGACGAAAGAGGAGACAAACCATGTCGTTTTGGAAGAATTTGTTCGGTGGCGGCGGTTTGTCGAGCAATGAGCCGGCTGGCGATAAGGTTATGGGCGAGGAAGGCTACAAGGGCTTTCTCATCAAGGCGATCGAGATGAAGGCCGGTAGCGAACTGCAACTCGCCGGCACGATCGAAAAGGATATCGGCGGCGAGCTCAAGACCTACCGGTTCGTACGCGCCGACCGCATGACTTCACGCGACGATCTGATCGCCCTGGCGCTGTCCAAGGGAAGGCAAATCATCGACGAGCAGGGCGAGCAGATTTTCCGCTAGCCGCCACGCATACCCAATCTCGGCACGAGCCGGCGCCTGCGGACCGCAAGGGTTCGCTGGGGCGGCCAAGCCGCACAGGAGCTAGACCCATGGCCAAAAAGCCAACCGCGCGCAGCGAATACGTGTTCTTCGATGTGATCTATGAAGATGGCAGCCAGCGATCCAACCGCAAGGTGGAAGCTAACCTACTCGGCGGCCTCGACGGCGACGAGCCGGCTCGCACCGCCATCATGGACCAGGACCGCGCCATCTCGGAAAAGTCCGGCCTGCCGCCGCTGCAGATCAAGACGATCAAGCGTTCGGGGAAATAGAGATGAGCGCTGACCTGCAATTGGGCCGGGCGGTCGAGACACCGCAGCAGCCCGAAGATGCGGTGTTGGACCCGGTGCCAAACCCGCATCCCGACGTGAACTATGTGGCGCGTTATGTGGCGCCCGAGTTTACCTCGCTATGTCCGGTGACGGGCCAGCCTGACTTTGCCCATCTGGTCATCGACTACGTGCCGGACCAGTTTCTGGTCGAGTCCAAGTCGCTCAAGCTTTATCTGACCTCGTTCCGCAATCATGGCGCGTTCCATGAGGGCTGCACGATCGATATTGCCAAGAAAATCATTGAGACGATCAAGCCGCGCTGGATACGCATCGGCGGCTATTGGTATCCGCGTGGCGGCATTCCAATCGATGTGTTCTGGCAGAGCGGGGAATTGCCTGCCGGGGTCTGGGTCCCCGACCAGGGTGTTCCGCCCTATCGCGGGCGCGGCTAGGCGAGAGCCTTGTCCACCGCCGGTTTTACTACGGTGCCGTAGAGCTCGATGGCCTTCATGACCTTATCATGGGGCAGGGTGCCAACGCTCAGCTGCAGGCCGAAGCGGTCGTGCTTGAACCATTCGTGCTGCATCAGAATCTTGTCGATGATCTCCTGCGGCGAACCCATGAAATAGGCGCCCTGCGGGGTGGCCCCGGCGTCGAATTGAGCACGGGTGGTTGGGGGCCAGCCGCGTTCCTTGCCGATGCGGGTCATGGCAGCACTATGGGCCGGGAAAGCGATATCGCGGGCGTCCTGGCTATCGGCGGCGATGAAGCCGTGTGAGCTGATGCCGACCGGCAGGGCCTTGGGATCGCGGCCCACCTTTGTGGCCGTCTCGCGGTAGAACTCGACCAAAGGGGCAAATTGCCTGGGCTGGCCGCCGATGATGGCGATCATCAGGGGCAGGCCGTAGTAAGCGGCGCGGGCAACTGAATTGGGCGTGCCGCCTACGGCGATCCAAACAGGCAGAGGGTCTTGCGCGGGCTTGGGATAAATCTCGATGCCTGGGATGGGCTTGGTGTGAGCGCCGCCCGGCCAAGTGACCTTGCCGCCCTCGCGTATCTTGAGCAGCAGTTCGAGTTTTTCCTCGAACAGGCTGTCATAGTCATTTAGGTCGAGCCCGAAGAGGGGGAAGCTCTCGATGAAGGAGCCGCGGCCAGCCATGATCTCGGCGCGGCCATTGCTGAGCAGGTCGAGCGTGGCGAATTGCTGCCAGACGCGGATCGGGTCCTCCGAGCTCAATACCGTGACTGCGGTTGACAGCCGGATGTTCTTGGTCCGGGCGGCAGCGGATGCGAGGACCGTCACCGGGGCCGAGACCACGAAATCGGGGCGATGATGTTCGCCGAGGCCATAGAAGGCCAAGCCAAGCTGGTCAGCCAGCTCGATTTCCTCAAGCAGATCCTTCAGCCGGTCGGCCGGGCTCTGCAGTCGGTCGCCATTGAGAGGATCAGCGGTATTTTCGGCGAAGGAATAGAGTCCGAGTTCCATCTGGGCAGCTCCTGGTTGGCTGACAGATGGCTTGCGGGGGAAGTGCGATCAAGAACGCACACGGGTGTAACCGCGCACCCCGTCGGCGCGCGGTTCAGTAGGTTCAGACGTTGCTGCCGGATGGCGTATAGGCAAACGGGGCTGGCGCAGGGGCGGGCTGGGGCACCTTCTCCCCGGCGGCCTTGTGGATTTCGCTGACCAGCGCGGGATCGAGCCTGAGTCTGGAGGCCAGCGCGTCGAGATAGGCGCGTTCCGCGGCCGTTTCGGCGGTGATCGCGACCAGCGAGGCCGCATAGATTTCCGATGCGTGCGCGGGGGTGTCGGCGCGGGCGACGACGGCGTTGATGTCGAGCGGGCTTGAGAGTTCATCGAACACCCAGGCCTTCTCCTCCGAAGACAGATTCATCGTTTCCAGCTTGCTGAAGATGGCCTCCTTCTCATCGGCGTCGATGCGGCCATCGGCCTTGGCGGCGGCAATCATAGCTCGGACGAGAGTCTTGCCCAATTCCTCCTGGCCCTGCGTGTCACTGGCAGCGGGAATGAAGGCGTCCTGGGCGGGCGCATTGGAGGCGCCGCCTTGCTGCTGGTTCTGGTAATTCTGCCAGGCATTGTAGGCGAGGCCGCCAACGGCGGCGACGGCGCCGAGCTTGACGGCATTGCCGGCGAGCTTGCCCAGTCCACCGCCACTCAGCAGCATCCCGGCCGCGAGGCCCGCGGCGCCGGTCATGGCGGTGCGCTGGGCATTCTTGTCGGTCTGGAGGGCTTTGACGATCTGGTCGATATTGAACATGGGGGCGCCCTTCGTGGTTGACTGCGGAGATGGGTAGCGATTGCAGCGAGTGCAAGGCTCCGCACGCCTGCGAGCAGATACAGAAAGACCCCAGCCAGGAGCCGGGGTCTCGGTGATGGCATCAGAGGGAGAACTGATGGCATCCGTGAAGTCAGTTGCCGCTACTGAGCAGCGGGCGCGGCGGGTTCAGCAGCCGGAGCTTCAACCGCCGGGGCTTCCGTCACCGGGGCGGCGTCAGCAGCGGGGGCGGCCGGAGCCTCGGTCATCGGGGCAGCCTCAGTAGCCGGAGCCGGAGGGGCTTCGGTCATCGGGGCGGGGGCAATAACCGGATCAGCCGGTGCCTCGATAGCCGGGGCGCCGTTCACGTCAACGGTAGTCGACGGGCCGGAGTTGGCCGAGAAGACGAGGTAGCCAATGGCCAGCAGCGCCAGGGCGACGATAATGCCGACGAACCAACCGGTGCCACTGCTTTCGCGGGTATACACAGTCCGGTTGCCATCGTTCGTATAAACGGGATCGCGTTCAGGGATAGCCATGATTTCGCTCCTTTGTTTCACCGTATGGCAAAGAAACGCGGACCTTTTGGTTTCGTTCCCAAATCCGTGATCACGCCGCGCGCCGATTTGCCGCAGCAAAAATTTGGCCATTAATTCAATGGATTGGGGGCGACCAATCGCCGGAAATTTCTCTGGCCGACGCGCTCGTGTCCAAAATCTTTCAAGGAAATGAGCCTTTGGCTTGCCCGGATCGTGGAAATATTGACGCAGAAGGTGACGGCATAGAGCCAAGCTCACTCAATAGGACTACCCAGCAGTCAGCCCGAGATGCGGAATACCAAGTTCTGTGAACTGCAAGATCACTTGCGCACGGGGCGGATGCGACAAAGGAAAGGCCGGGCGCTAGGCCCGGCCGTTCCATTGTCTGTCGGCGACGGTCAGTTCGCGGCAGTAGTGATCAGCGGCGTGATGCGGCGGATGGTGACGCGGCGGTTCTCGCGTTCCGCAGCCTCGGTGCGGATCTTGAGATAGCGCTCGCCATAGCCCTGGGTAGCCAGGTTTTCCGGCGGCACGTCGTAGAAGTCTGTCAGAATGCGCGCCACTGTAGCAGCCCGCAGATCCGAAAGGCGCAGGTTCGAGATATCCGAGCCGACGGCGTCGGTATGGCCTTCAATCAGGAAGGTCTCGCTGGGGTTGCGTTCCAGCAGGGCCAGCATGGCGTTGGCGACGCTCGACAGGGCACCGACCTGATCGCGGCCGATTGTGGCGGCGCCGGTGTCGAAGGTCAGGCCGCCCACTTCGAGCTTGCGCACGCTGTCACGCACACGTGCAGAGCGCTTGACTTCGTCGATCGAGTAGAGGCGGGCAACCTGCTCGACCGGCGGCTGCTGGAAGAACACTTCCACCTCGTTCTCATCAGCGAACTCAGCGTCGAGCACGTAGTCCTGCACCGGGATATTGAGGCGCAGCGGAGGCAGGTCCTGACCCGGGTCACGCCAGACGATCAGATCATCGTCGTAACGCTCGTCGAAATAGGCCAGCACATATTCGCGGCCATCGGGCGTGATACGCGAACGGCGCAGGACGTCGCCATTGCGGTTACGCACGGTGATGATCTGGGTGCCATCGGGGCGGGTGATGGTTTCGCGGGTACGGCCATTGCTCAGGTTTTCATAGAAAATCTCGTCTTCCTGGGCATTGTAGAAGCGATCGGTATCCTGGCCGATCGAGTTGACGACGAGCTGGGTGCCGATCTGCAGAATGACCTGCGTAATGGCCTGGCCCGGCTCGAGCGGCGCAACTGTGTTCTGCTGAACGTTGTTCTGCTGGCCGATATTGGTGGTGACGTTGTTCGTGATGTTGTTGGTGACGTTCGTCTGCTCGATGATCGTCACGTTCTGCGGCACTTCGGGTTCGGCAAGGACCTGAACGGCGAAGGCTTCACCCTGTTCCTCAGTGACCGAGATACGAGCGGCTTCCTCGGGGGCAAAGTTGGCCTGAGCGTCGACATCGCTCACCGGGGGCGCCTCGGCAGCAGGTTCAGCCTGAACCTCGACTTCGGCTTCACCTTCCACGGCAGGTGCGGTCTCTTCGTCCTTGGCGCTATCGAGTACCGGAGCAACCTGCTCCTGAGTTACGCCTTCGGGCAGTTCCTCGATGATTTCGACCGGCTCTTCGGCAACCGGCACTGCCGGATCAACGGCAGGGGCGACCGGCGTTTCAGGCAGGGCCGGCACGGCCGGTAGCGACAGGCCGTAATTGGTCAGGCACGTATTGGCGTCGGGGAAACCGGCTTCGGCGCAGAGTGCGTCGATCTCGGCCAGGGCAGCGGCCATCTGGGCCTGTGCGGCGACAGCGTCGCCACCAGCCATCATGTCGGCAATGGCAGCATTGTAGATATCGATCTGGGCCTGCAGGTCGGCAGAAATATCGACCTGGGCTTCAGCCGGAATCTCGACGGCCGGCTCTTCGACCGGAGCGGCTTCCATAGCCGGCTCCTCGACGGGTGCAGCTTCAACAGGTGCGGGCTCCTCAACCGGGGCAGCCTCTTCGACCACAGGCTCAGGGGCAGGCTCTTCAACCGGCGCGGGCTCTTCCATCACTTCGGGGGCCGGTTCAGGGACCGGTTCGGCAACGGGCTCCTCGACAGGGGCAGGTTCTTCCACAACTTCGGGGGCAGGCTCTTCAACCGGGGGTGCTTCCTCAACGGGCGCAGCTTCCACGGGAGCGGGTTCCACGGCAGGCTCAGCTGCCGGAGCAGCGGCGGAGATCGCGGCAATGCACTCATCAATGCTGGCATAGCCCGCGACGATGCAGAGTTCGGTCAGGGTGCTTTGGGCCGCCTCGAGGGCGGCGGCGTCGCCGGATGCCTGAGCGGCGGTGTAGGCCTGGTAGGCGGCGACGAGATCGCCGTCCTGCGCGCGCACGGTCAGCGGCAGCAGGGCCATGAGGCCGATGCTGGTGCCGGTCAGTAGCCAGTTTCTAAGGCGCATTGTTCTTTCCTTTATGTCGGTTGACACTTGAGCCAAGCATCGCGGTGCCAGTCTGAACGCAAACTGAACGGATTTTTGCAGCCAGTTAAGCGATGCCTTCTCCCCGCACGACCCGAAACGCCTGGGATATGCGATGGTTCCCCCGGTGTTGGCGCGGGACGGTGTCGGCTCGATCATGGCGCCAATGCGGCGGAGTGGACGCATCGCGCCAGCGATGCGCTGGCCGGATGCGAGCGATCATGCTAGGGCCACTGCATGCAACAGGCCGTCGAAACGCTCACTATATCGTCCGAGGGGCAAGGCCTCTACGAGTTCACTGGCGCCCTGCGGCAGTTCGTGACGGCTGCCGATGTGGCCACCGGCCTAGTGACTGCTTATGTGCGCCACACCTCCTGCTCCCTGCTGATTCAGGAAAATGCCGATCCAGATGTCAAAACCGACCTCGATGGCTTTTTCCGGCGCCTGGTCCCCGAAGGCATGGACTGGCTGGTCCATACGACTGAAGGCCCGGACGACATGCCGGCCCATATCAAGGCGGCGCTGACGCAGACCTCGATCGGCATTCCGGTCATTGGGGGCGAGCCGGCGTTCGGTGCCTGGCAGGGCATTTATCTGTTCGAGCATCGTCGGCGCCCGCATCGCCGCGAGGTGATTCTTCACATCATTGGAGACCGTTGATGGATTGGACGACGCTCATTGCCTATTGGCCCTTCGTGCTGGGGCTGATGGTCACGGGCGTCGTCTCGGGCATCGCCGCGGGCCTGCTTGGCATTGGTGGCGGCGCGATCATTGTGCCGGCACTGAGCAATGCCCTGCTGCTGCTGGGCTACGACGCTGACGTGGTGCAGCACGTGGCGGTGGGCACCTCGCTGGCCATCATCATTCCCACGGGCATCATGAGCGCCCGCGCGCATCACAAGCGCGGTGCGCTGGACCTCAACGTGTTGCGGCTTTGGGTGCCGTTCATCGTGGCCGGGACTTTTATCGGCGGGCTGATGGCAGGGCTGTTCTCCGGCGACGTGCTGCGCATCGTTTTTGCGGTGATGGCCTTCGTCATCGCCGCCAATATCATCTTCGCTTTCCAGACCAGGCTGATGGGGCACTTACACGGCTCGTCGCTGACGCACCGGGTTTCGGCTTTCGTGGTCGGCTACATTTCGTCGCTGATGGGGATCGGGGGCGGCTCGCTCACCGTGCCCACGCTGGTCGCCTTTGGCGCCACCATGCATGCCGCGGTGGGCACATCGGCGGCCGTCGGGGTCGCGATCGCCATTTCAGGTACGCTGGGCTTTGTCATTTCGGGCTGGGGCGCCGATGGCCTGCCACCGCTCAGCTTGGGTTATGTCAACCTGGTGGCGTTGGTGCTGGTCGCAGTGCTGGCGGCGGTCTTCGCACCCTTGGGCGCCGCGCTGGCCCATCGGCTGGATCAGAAGACGCTCAAATACGTCTTCGCTGCCTTCCTGGTCGTGGTGGGCCTGAACATGCTGTGGAAGGTGCTGGCCGGCTAGGCCAGGAAAAGCAAAGCCCCGCCTAGGCGGGGCTTTGCGGCAATCAGGTTGGTGGGGACGGGTGACTACGATGGACCGTCCCCACCGCCCAAGCCCCCTCAGAAGAGGGGTATGGGAATTATTGGGCGTCGGTTTCCAGTTCCCACTGGACGTTGACGTTGATGGCAAAGGCCAGCTCGCCTGCCTCCACCGGAACCGGCGCGCTGGCGGCCATATCAGCCCGCGCATACATGGGGTAGGGCTGGGGCGCATTGAAGCCCTGCGTTTCAGAAATCGACACGATATCGTCGAGCGTGCCACCGGCGGCGGCGGCATAGAGTTCGGCCTTGGCGCGCGCATCGGCAAAGGCAGCCTTGCGGGCCTCGTCATAAAGCCCGGATGGATCGGCGACGGCAAAGCTGACGCCATTGACGGTGTTGGCGCCGACGGTCACCGACTTGTCGAGAATGGACCCCAGCGCGTCGAGCTGGCGCACGGTGACGGTCACGGTGTTGCTGACCTGGTAGCCATTGATCTTGGGCGCCAGGGTATAGCCGTTGGCGTCGCGTTCGTCGGAATAGACATAGTTGGGGTTGACCGAGAAGCCCGAGGTCTGGATGTCACGGGCTTCGATGCCGGCGGCCTTGAGTTCGGCGATCAGCTCGGCCATGGCGGCGGTATTGGCGTCGAGCGCTTCGCGGGCGGTGGCGCCTTGCGTGGTAACGCCGGAATTGATCTGCGCCATGTCCGGTGCCGCCAGGACCTCCCCGCGCCCTTCTATGCTGATGGTGCCGGCATAGGCAGGCAGCGCAAGGCCGGCGAAAAGGGCGAACGGAACCAGGGCAATAAGGCGACGCATTGGAAAACTCCTCAAGCTAATGGATGGGACTACTCCTCATCCATTGCGTCAGTATTGCGGCGCAGATGAACCGGAGTTGAACGAACTTGTGGAGAGTGGCGTCCGTCAAAAGTATGACTTTTGAGGCTTGCGCGGCGGTGTGCCGGTGGGGTAGTCACTGCACTGACATTTCAGGGGCTGGACATGGGCGACAAGCACTATCCCGATGGCATTCTGCTGGGGCGTGCCCGCGTGCCGGGCCTCGATCAGCCGCGTGTCGTGACCGTTCGGGGCGGGGATATCGTGGATATCACCGCCAAGGGCATGGCGACGGTTCGCGATGTCGCCGAGAGCGGGCGGGCTGCTGAACACGTGCGGAACGCTTCGGGCACGGTGCTCGGTTCGGCCGATACAATTCTGGCCAACAGCGTAGCCGCCAATCTCGATCCGTCCCGTCCGAGTCTGCTTTCTCCAATCGATCTGCAAGCCATCAAGGCTTCGGGCGTCACTTTTGTCGTTTCCCTGCTCGAAAGGGTAATCGAGGAACAGGCCAGGGGGGATAAGTCTCGCGCGGATGCGCTGCGTGGGGAAATCCTCGACCTCATTGGCACCGACCTCAGCGAACTGGTGCCGGGCTCCGAGACGGCCATGAAGGTCAAGGCGGCGCTGATCGAAAAGGGCGTCTGGAGCCAGTATCTCGAAGTGGGCATCGGGCCGGACGCCGAAATCTTTACCAAGGGCCAGCCGATGAGTTCGGTGGGCTATGGCGCCGAGGTGGGCCTGCATCCGGTGTCGAGCTGGAACAATCCTGAGCCGGAAGTGGCGCTGCTGGTCACCAGCAAAGGCGACATCATCGGCGCGACGCTGGGCAATGACGTCAATCTGCGCGATGTCGAAGGCCGCTCGGCCCTGCTGCTCGGCAAGGCCAAGGACAATAATGCCTCGGCTTCGCTGGGGCCGTTCGTGCGGCTATTCGATGGCGATTTCACGTTAGAGAGCATCAAGCAGAGCGAGATCGCGCTGCGCGTGGTGGGCGAGGACGGTTTCGTGCTCGAAGGCCATTCGTCGATGAGCCAGATTTCGCGGACGCCGGAATCGCTGGTTGCCGCCACCATTGGTGGTCACCATCAGTATCCCGACGGACTCGTGCTCTATCTCGGCACCATGTTCGCGCCGGTGCAGGATCGAGGCGGCGTCGGCAAGGGCTTTACCCACAAGCTCGGCGATGTTGTCTCGATATCGACATCCGAACTCGGCACCCTATCTAACAGGGTGAACCTCTCCACCAAATGTCCGCCCTGGACCTATGGCGCCAGCCATCTGCTGCGCGACCTGGCCAAGGCCGACCTCCTCTAAGACCACCCGAAAGGCATTCCAAAATGGCTGAACTGCACAAGAACCTCATCAACGGGGAATGGGTGGGCTCGGACGGTATCGAGAACATCAACCCGTCCAACACCGCCGAAATCGTGGGCCTCTATGCCCGCGCCACGGCCGAGGAAACCAAGCAGGCGATCGCGGCGGCCAAGGCCGCATTCCCAGCCTGGTCGCGTTCGGGCATTCTCGAGCGCCATGCCATCTTGTCCAAGACCAGCCAGGAAATCCTGGCGCGCAAGGCAGAGCTGGGCGAACTGCTGAGCCGCGAAGAGGGCAAGACGCTGCCCGAGGGCATCGGCGAAGTGACCCGCGCGGCGCAGATTTTCGACTTCTTTGCTGGTGAAGTCCTGCGACTTGCCGGCGAAGTGCTGCCGTCTGTCCGGCCGGGCGTGGGCGTGGAAATCACCCGCGAGCCGATCGGGGTGATCGGCATCATCACGCCGTGGAACTTCCCCATCGCCATCCCGACCTGGAAGATGGCGCCGGCGCTGGCCTATGGCAACACGGTGGTCATCAAGCCGGCCGATCTGGTGCCGGGCTCGACCTGGGCGATCGTCGATATCCTGGTGCGTGCCGGCCTTCCCAAGGGCGTGCTCAACCTGGTGATGGGCAAGGGCTCGGTCGTCGGCCAGACCATGCTCGACAGCAAGGATGTCAACGCCATCAGCTTCACCGGATCGGTGGGCACGGGCAAGCGCGTTGCGGCGGCCTCGATCGAAGTGGGCCGCAAGTTCCAGCTGGAAATGGGCGGCAAGAATCCGACCGTCGTGCTGGATGACGCCGACCTTAAGGTGGCCGTCGAAACCGTGGCGCAGTCGGCGTTCTTCTCGACCGGGCAGCGTTGCACGGCCTCGTCGCGCGTCATCGTGACCGAAGGTATCCACGACAAGTTCGTCGATGCGCTGGCCGAGCGGACGCGCAATCTGCGGGTGGGCGATGCGCTCGACAAGAACACCGAGATCGGCCCGGTGGTCGATCCCAGCCAGCTCAAGCAGGACACCGACTATATTGCCATCGGCAAGGCCGAGGGCGCCAAGGTGGCCGCTGGTGGCGAACTGGTGAAGGGGTCGACGGAAGGCTATTTCCTGCAGCCGACGCTGTTCACGGAAGCGACCAACCAGATGCGCATTTCGCGTGAGGAGATCTTCGGGCCGGTGGCTTCGGTGATCCGCGTGAAGGACTATGAAGAGGCGCTGTTCACGGCGAACGATACGGAGTTTGGCCTGTCGGCCGGCATCGTCACAACGTCGCTCAAGTATGCAACGCATTTCAAGCGCAATGCCGAGGCCGGCATGGTGATGGTCAACGTCCCAACCGCAGGTGTCGATTTCCACGTGCCGTTCGGCGGGCGCAAGGGCTCGAGCTACGGTTCGCGCGAACAGGGCAAGTATGCGGCCGAGTTCTTTACCGTGGTGAAGACGGCCTATACCGCAGCCGGCTAGGTCACGGCGGCCGTTCGGCGCCTGTGCAAACCCGCGGGCCTCGTCCGCGGGTTTCTTTTATCGCCGCTGCGTCAGCGCCATTCCCGCCAGAATCAGCGCGACGCCCAGGGCGCTGGCCCACAGCGTGGTTGGAACCGCTCGTACGAGATCGAGGGCAACGCCGGAGACCATCTGGCCGCCGATGACGAGCAGGGCGGTGTTCACCGCGCCGATGCGCGGGATGAGCCAGCTCCCCGCTGCAACGAAGACGACGCCGATAGGCCCGCCGGCATAGGCATGCCATGGGGCATCGGCGGCGCCCGCCGGCACCAATCCGCCCACGAGCAGACCCAGCAGCGTCAGGATGGCGAAGCCGATGAGGTGGTTCCAGAATGAAGCAACAAGCGGCGTGGTGGAGAGGGCCAGCCGGCCGTTGAGCTGGCGGCTCAGGCCGACCAGCAGGCCGGCCAGCAGGGCGTAGGTGATGGCGAGGATCATGCTGCCCCGCCCATGCCGAAGAGGATGATCAGGGCGCTGCCGGCGATGATCAGCGCCAGCGCGCCCATGTCGCGCAGGGACAGCCTGCGGCGCGGCAGGCCGAAGAGGCCCCAGCGGTCGGCCGCGAGACTGAAAACCACCTGACCGGCGAGACCGAGCGCCAGCGTGCCGGCCAGCGCCAGCGGCGTGTTGACGGCAGTGGAGGTCAGCATGACGGTGGCGCCGCCGGACAGCCCGCCAAGATAGGCCCAAAGCGGCGCGCGGGGCTTGCTTTTGGTGGCGGCGGGACGTCGGCGCCACAGCACGGCGAGCAGGATGACCGCTGCGATGGTGCCGGTGCCGTGGGCCGCCCAAGAGGAAAACAGGGCATTGCCGTAGCGGCCCAGTTCGCCGTTGAAATAGACCATCAAGGTCAGCAGGCCGCCGGTGCCGAAGGCCGCCAGGAGATGCAGCGGGTTCAACCGCTCCGTGCTGGACGTCATGGGAAGTTCCGATTCGGTCGTGAGAATCGGAGCTTACCACGCCGCTCTGGGGTCACTAGACGTTCACCGCCCGGGCCATGGCCTGCTGACCGATCAGGCTGCAGAGCTTGAAGATACCCACTTCGATCTGGGCTTCGTCGCAGAGTGAGAAGCTGAGCCGCATGGTGTTGCGGCCCGATCCGTCGGGGTGAAAGGCGCCGCCGGGGACAAAGGCAATGTCCTGGCGAATGGCCTGCGGCAGCAGCGTTTCGGCGTCCAGATGGTCGGGTAATTCCAGCCACACGAACATGCCGCCATCGGGCTTCTTCCAGCGGACGCCGGGTGGGGCGTGTCGTTCCAGGGCGGCCTGCATGGCGTCGCGGCGCACCCGATAGACGGCGCGGATGCGGGCGACCTGGGTGTCATAGCCGGCGATAGCGACCTGGTGCATGACCATCTGGTTGGTGGTGGCCGTATGCAGGTCCGCGCCCTGCTTGAGCAGGGTCAGCCGGCGGATCAGCGCTGCAGGGCCGCAGATCCAGCCGATGCGCAGGCCGGGCGACAGGGTCTTGGAGAAGGTGCCGCAATAGAGCGTGCGCGTGCGCTCGATCGAGCCGGCCGCAGCGGCGTCGAGTGCGGCGACGGCCGGCAGGTCCTCGCCGTCATAGCGCAGCGCTGAATAGGCGGCGTCCTCGACAATGACCGCGTCGAGCGCCCGTGCCTGATCCAGTGCCTGGTGCCGCGCAGCCTTGCCCATGGTGATGCCGTTGGGATTGGCGAAATCGGGCACGAGGTAAAGCAGCCGTGGAGCGCTGGCGCCGGTCGGCTGGGGCGCATCGAGTGCCGAGAATTGGGGTTCGTAGGACGAGAAGGACTGCAGCGCGCCCAGATAGGTGGGGCGGGCGGTGACGACGCCATTTCCCTTGTCCAGCAACAGCTTGCCGATGAGATCAAGCGCCTGCTGGGAGCCGCTGGTGACGAGGATGTTGTCGGGGCTGGCCGGCACGCCGAGGCGGGCCATGTGATCGGCGATCCACTGGCGCAGCGGCAGATAGCCCTCGGTGGTGGAATATTGCAGGGCTTCGCGGGCGATGGAGGGGCCACCGAAGACATGGCGCCAGGCATCCTGGAAGAGGGCGACATTGAACAGAGCAGGATCGGGAATGCCGCCGGCAAAGGAGATCATCGACGGTTTGCCAACGAGCTTGAGCAGCTCGCGAATTTCAGAAGCCTTCATGGACTGGGCACGGGACGAGAGGCGGAAAGCCGTCATTTGTATCACCGTTATGATGGTACGAATGATACAAACACTGCAATATTGTTATGTCAACTATGATGACCTTATTTTGGCAATTGAGCCGGCAAGGGGCACCTAGCGCCACAATGCCGTCACAAGGCTGAACGCTCGACAACAAAGCCAAGGTGCAGCTACTATCGATTCAATGAGTGATACAATTTCCACTGATGCAGATATCATGGTGCTGCCCGACAATGCGCGGCCGGTACATGAGCGTGTCGCTGCGGCCGTAGAAGCGGCGATTGCCGAGGGACGCTATCGGCCGGGCCAGCGCCTGCCGACGCATCGGCAACTGGCGCAGCAGTTTTCGGTCTCCATCGGCAGCGTGACGCGGGCCATCGATGCGCTGAGCGCGCGCGGCGTGGTGCGCGGGGAGATCGGGCGAGGCACCTTCGTGCTGGACCGCCCCGACACCGGCGCCGATGACGGCGGCATCGTCGACCTGACCATCAATGCCCCGCCGCCGGTGATCGCGCTGCATCGCATGGCCGAGGCGAGCGAAGTGGCCAACCGGCACGCATTGGCGCTGCCGCATGGCGGCTATGGCGATCTGGGCGGTACCGAGCGGCAGCGCGTGATCGTGGCGCGCTGGCTGAGCGAGATGCGGACGCCGCTGGCCGCCGATGAACTGCTGCTGTGCAACGGCGCGCAGCAGGGGCTGCATCTGGCATTTGCCACACTGCGCGAGACATCGAGCACGGTGCTCACCGAGAGCGCGACCTTTCCCGGGGCGCTGGCCGCTGTGGCTAATCTGGGCATGGTCATGGCGCCGGTGGCGCATGATGGGGAGGGCATGTTGCCCGAGGCGCTGGAGGCTGCTCTGGCAGCGACCGGCGCGAAGATCATCTATACGACCCCGGTCTGCCAGAACCCGCTGGGCTTCGAGACCGGTCCGGAGCGGCGGCGGGCAATTGCCAAGATCGCCACTCGGCACGACGCGGTGATCGTCGAGGACGACATTTACGGGCTCTATGCGGCCAAGGGAAAGCTGACCTATCGGGATCTGGCGCCGGAACGGGTGATCTATGTCACCAGCCTCTCCAAGAGCCTGACGCCGTTGGTCCGCCTTGGGGTGATTGCGCCGCCGCCCGCGCTGATGGCGGCCGTGCGTAAGCGGCTGCGGGCCGAGAGCTGGGGACTGCCGCCCTATGTGGCAGAGCTGGCGGCAGCGATGATCGAGATCGGCATGGCTGACGAAGCCGCGGCGGCACTGCGGACCGAGGGCTGGGGCCGGCTGGGGCTGACGCGAGCCATATTGGGGATCGACACGGTGCCTATGCCGGGCGGTGCGCCGCATCTGTGGCTGCCGATGAGCCCACTCAAGGCGGAACAGCTGGCCCGGCGGGCCAGCGAGGCGGGTGTGCGCATCACGCCGCCCTCGGCGACGCAGGTGGGGGCGTCGCCGGTGGCGGGCGTGCGGCTCTGCATCATGGCGCCCCGCACGCGGCGCGTGCTGGAGCGCGGATTGAACGTGCTGGCGGGCATTCTGGGCAGCGAGGAAGACGTGGTGGTGTGAACCACCACAAATGCCTTAAAGCGGCAGCCCGACATAGTTCTCCGCAAGGCTCTGCTGGGCGGCAAGCGAGCCGGTGAGATAATCGAATTCGGCGCGCTGGATGCGTCGGCCGAAGGGGCCGGTTTCGGGGAAGGTGTGAAGCAGGCTGGTCATCCACCAGCTGAAGCGCTCGGCTTTCCAGATGCGGCCGAGGACGTGGCTCGAATAGCCGTCGAGTGCTGCGGGGGAGCCTTCGGTGAAGTGCTCGATCAGCGCATCGGCCAAGGTGGCCACGTCGCTCATGGCGAGGTTGAGGCCCTTGGCGCCGGTGGGCGGCACGATGTGGGCGGCGTCGCCGGCCAGAAAGAGCTGGCCGAAGCGCAGGGGTTCGGCGACGAAGCTGCGGAGCGGGGCAACGGATTTTTCGATGGATGGACCGATCTGCATCGCCTCGGCCGTTTCCGGGGCCAGCCGGGCGCGCAATTCGTCCCAGAAGCGGGCGTCGGACCAGGCGCCGACCTGCTCGTCGGCGGGCACCTGGATATAGTAGCGGCTGCGGGTGAGCGAGCGCTGCGAGCAGAGCGCGAAGCCGCGTTCGTGGTGGGCGTAGATGAGTTCGTGGGCGACGGGCGGACGATCGGTCAAAACGCCAAGCCAGCCAAAGGGATAGACGCGTTCGAAGGTGGTGAGCGATTGCTCGGGGACGCTATGGCGGGAGACGCCGTGGAAGCCGTCGCAGCCGGCGATGACAGCGCAATCGATGCGGTGGGTGACGCCGTCCTTGCGGTAGGTGACCCAGGGCTTTCCGTCGAAATCGTGCAGTTCGACGTCTTCGGCCTCGTAGATGGTGGGGGCCTGACGCAGGGCCATCAGGTCGCGGGTGACTTCAGTCTGGCCGTAGACCATGACCTGGCTGCCGACCAGGGCAGAGAAATCGATGCGGTGGCGATCGCCATCAAAGCCCAGTTCGATGCCGTGATGGACAAGGCCCTCGGCATGCATGCGGGTGCCGGCGAGGGCACGGTCCATCAGGTCGACGGTGCCTTGCTCGAGTACGCCGGCGCGGATGCGGCCCAGCACGTAATCGGCACTCCTGCGCTCGATGATGACGGCGTCGATCCCGGCGAGTTCGAGCAGGCGGCCAAGCATGAGCCCGGCAGGACCGGCACCGATGATGGCAACCTGAACACGCATGAAATCCTCCCTTGCGGCCAGTATGCTGGCCTTTTGCTGGCAGCATGCTGGCGGTTTTCTTGCCGTTTTCCAATGGACGGGGGGCGCAATCTGTTGGACTATCCGAACATGAAATCTATCCCGAGCTATGCGCTGTACGGCGAGGCCGATTCCGACCGGGAGCAGGATTGGCTGCATTGGGAAACCATCCAGTCGCGCAGCCGGCTACATGACTACCGGATTGCGCCACACCGGCATGAGCAGTTCCTGCAGATTCTCCATCTGACCGGGGGCAGCGCGCAACTGACGGTCGACGGCGCGGTGTTCGAGGTGCGGCCATCGACCATGGTGGTGGTGCCGGCGCTGACGGTGCATGGCTATGTATTCAGCAAGGACGTCGAGGGGATCGTGGTGACGCTGATGGAGCGCGACGTGCGGGCCGCCGGGCTGGGCGATCTGGGCGCGGTGGTGCTGCGCGGCAATGGCGAACTGAGCGGGGCGCTGGACCGGCTGATCGAGGAGGCGGACCGGCCGGGGGCCGGGCATGGCGTCGCCATGCGGGCGCTGATCGCGCTGCTGGTGGTGGCCATTTACCGGGCGGGGCGCGATGGGGGGCAGGCAGGGGCCGGCAGCAGCGAGCGCAGCGTGCTGCATGCGCAGGCCTTCCGCTGGCTGGTGGACCAACGCTTCCGGCAGACGCGGCGGATTGCCGATTATGCAGCCGAGATCGGCATTAGCCCGACCCACCTCAACCGGGTCAGCCGGGAGGTGCTGGGGGCATCTGCACTGGCGGTGATCGAAAGGCGCGTGGCGCTCGAAGCCCGGCGGATGCTGCTGTTTTCGACGCTGAGCATCAAGCAGATCGGGGCGGAGCTTGGCTATGAGGACCCGGCGTATTTTGCGCGGTTCATGAAACGGGCGCTGGGGGTGGCGCCGGGGAAGTATCGGAGCCGGGTGCTGGGGTTCCCTCACCACAAGGGGGAGGGTACACCCGGGGGGGAAACGAGTCTGGGACTAACCCGGACTGAGAAGGAAGCGTGATGGCCGATCGACCGCCCATGCTGGCGCCATTCCGGCATGAGACATTCCGGCTGCTGTGGCTGGCGACGCTGGTGTCCAATCTGGGCGGGCTGGTGCAGTCGGTGGGCGCCGGCTGGATGATGACCACGCTGACCGACTCGCACAACATGATCGCGCTGGTGCAGGCATCGACCACGCTGCCGATCATGGTGTTCTCGATCGCCGCGGGCGCGCTGGCTGATAATTTCGACCGGCGCGTGGTCATGCTGATCGCCCAGGGCGGCATGATGGTGGTGTCGCTCACCCTGGCGGCCCTAGCCTTCATGGGCCTGCTCAATCCCTGGCTGCTGCTGGGCTTCACCTTCCTGATCGGATGCGGCACGGCGCTGTTCAATCCGTCATGGCAGGCCTCGATGGGCGATATCGTGCCGCGGGCCGACCTGCCGGGCGCGGTCACGCTCAATGCCATGGGCTACAACATGATGCGCAGCGTCGGACCGGCGGTGGGCGGGCTGATCGTGGCGCTGGCCGGTGCGGCTGCGGCCTTTGCGGTCAACGCTTTCTCCTATGTGCCGCTGCTCTATGCGCTGCTGCGCTGGAAGCCGGAGCGGCCGCCCAACAAACTGCCGCGGGAGAGTTTCGGCAGCGCCATGTGGGCCGGCATCCGCTACGTGTCGCTGTCGCCAAACCTGACGACAGTGCTGTTCCGCGGCTTTCTGTTCGGCTTCGCGGCGGTGGCCATTCTGGCGCTGTTGCCATCGGTGGCCAGGGAATATGTCGGTGGCGGCGCCATGGTCTATGGAACGCTGCTGGGCAGCTTCGGGCTGGGGGCAATCGGGGGCGCCTTCCTCAACGGAAGGGTGCGCGAGCGCTACAGCAACGAGACCATCGTGCGGGTGGCCTGCGTGGCCTTTGCCATCAGCAGCGCGGCGCTTGGCTTCAGCCGCGACCCGCTGCTGAGCCACCTGGCGCTGTTGCCGGCGGGGGCCTGCTGGGTGCTGTCGCTATCGCTGTTCAATGTCTCGATCCAGCTGTCGTCGCCACGCTGGGTGGTGGGGCGGGCGCTGTCGCTTTACCAGACAGCGACGTTTGGCGGCATGTCGGCCGGCAGCTGGATCTGGGGCCTGAGCGCCGATGCGCTGGGGCCGGATTCGGCGCTGCTGCTGGCGGGGGCGGTGATGCTGATCTGCGCGCTGGTCGGGTTTCGGCTGCCGCTGCCGCAGTTCAATGCGCGCGATCTCAACCCGCTCAACACCTTCAACGAGCCGGTGCTGAAGCTGGACCTGCGGCCGCGCAGCGGGCCGATCATGGTGATGGTCGACTACAGGATTGGCCAGGAGGA
>NZ_JAKFDJ010000027.1:0-1609 GCF_036676215.1 Devosia sp.
CGTGGCAGTGATCCCCGTGGACAGGTTCCTCCATCTTCGTACCGGGACCGATGACTTGCCTGCATCGTCAAATTAAAAGTTCCGCTAACCGGGGCGCAGAGGGGTTTTCGACTCTGCCCCCAGTCTCAAAGGAGAAGAATATGAAATGCGATTCGAAAATGATGATGAAGATCGCTATCGGGTTAGGCCTTGGCCTCGCGGTTGCCTACTTCGCACTGCCCGCGGCCCAGGTGCTCATTCTGGCCAGCGCACCCATTCTGCTGGCGCTCATCTGTCCCGTGGTGATGCTCTTCATGATGATGGGCATGCAGGGCGACAAGAAGAATGAGGCCGAAAAGCCCGGCGAAAGCAAGGCGAAGGCCGGAGTCCGCGAGGCCGGTCCGGACAAGGCTTAGCGAGCGAGTTCGAACACCACAGTCACTGACGGTCGGCCGCACATCGCACCCACCCTGGATTCAAGCGAGGCCTTCGAATGTCACACACGGCAATCCCTCCAGACCCTGCGCGCCGCGTGTGGCTCACGGCAGCTTGTGCGGCTGGCGGCGCGGGCATTGTCGCAACAAGCGTGCCCTTCGTGGTTTCCATGGCTCCCAGCGAACGGGCACGCGCGCTCGGTGCGCCTGTGGAGGTCGACGTTGGGCCCATCAAGCCCGGCGAGCTACAGACCGTGGAGTGGCGCGGCAAGCCAGTATGGGTATTGCGCCGCACCGCGGACATGCTCGGGTCCCTGCGCATCCACGACGACTTGCTCAGCGACCCACATTCGAGCCGTCGGGGACAGCAGCCCGCCTACGCTCGCAACGACCTGCGCTCGATGAAGCCTGACATCGCCGTACTGGTGGCGATCTGCACCCACCTGGGTTGCGTCCCGTCCTTCAGACCAGAGCCGGGCGCCGCCGACATCGGTGCATCGTGGCCGGGCGGCTTCTATTGCCCCTGCCATGGATCGAAGTTCGATCTCGCCGGCCGGGTTTTCAAGAACGTGCCCGCTCCCAGCAACCTCGAGGTGCCGCCGCACCACTACACCGGCGAGTCGAAGCTGCTCATCGGCGAGGGGCCGCGGGCCTGATCGACGAGGCTTCATATGGCTCATGCACGCTTCGGTTTCATCGTTCTCCTGGGGCTCACCGGGAGTTCGTTCGTTGCCCCATCCCATGGAGCCGGGGACGTCGAGCGCGGCGCGCAGGCGTCGCGTTCGTGCATGGCCTGTCATTCGTTCTCACCTGGGCGCCATATGACCGGCCCGAGCCTCGCAGGGGTGTGGGGCCGCCGGGCGGGCACCGCCGCGGGGTTCGGCCGCTATTCGGACGTCCTGAAGCGCTCGGAACTCGTCTGGAACGAAAAAAATCTGGATGCGTGGCTGCGAAAGCCGGCGACGTTGATCCCGGGCAACGCCATGCTTTTCGAGGGCATACCGGACCCGGGCACGCGTGCCGATCTGCTAGCGTATCTCCAGGCCGTGTCTGGAGGTCGCGCTTCGGCGCCGGAGCGCGGGCTGCCGAACCTCAAGCGTGCCGACGCGTCCAGCCAGGTGACCGCGATCCGCTATTGCGGCGATGCCTACCGCGTCCTCACCGGCGACGGCAAGAGCCGCACCTGGTGGGAATTC
>NZ_JAKFDJ010000028.1:0-2265 GCF_036676215.1 Devosia sp.
CGGGTGTCGGCCGGCATGATGATGCCGTCGTCCCACAAGCGCGCGGTGGCGTAGTAGGGATGGCCTTCTTTCTCGTATTGGGCGCGTATCGGCGCCTTGAATTCGGCTTCGTCTTCCGCGCTCCATTCTCCGCCCTTGGCTTCGATGCCATCGCGGCGCACCGTGGCCAGCACGCTGGCCGCCTGCTCGCCGCCCATGACTGAAATACGGGCGTTGGGCCACAGGAACAACAGGCGGGGACCGAAGGCCCGTCCGCACATGCCGTAGTTGCCGGCGCCGAAGGATCCGCCTATGAGTATGGTGAACTTGGGCACTGAAGCGGTGGATACGGCCGTGACCATTTTTGCGCCATGCCGCGCAATGCCTTCGTTCTCGTACTTGCGGCCCACCATGAAACCGGTGATGTTCTGCAGGAAAACCAGCGGAATCTTGCGCTGGCAGCACAGCTCGATGAAGTGGGTGCCTTTTTGCGCCGCCTCCGAGAAAAGCACGCCGTTATTGGCGATGATGCCCACGGGCATGCCATGGATATGGGCGAAGCCGGTAATCAGCGTGGTTCCGAAGCGCGCCTTGAATTCGTCGAATTCGGACCCGTCGACGATACGGGCAATGACCTCACGCACGTCGTAAGGCTTGCGGGTGTCGGCCGGGATGATGCCGTTGAGTTCCTGCGGGTCGTACAGCGGCTCGGCGAAGGCCTTGCGCCGCAACTGCACAGGTTTTTGATGATTCAGCCTGGCCACCGCATTGCGGGCCAGGTACAGGGCATGGAGATCGTTATTGGCCAGGTGATCGGCCACACCCGACAGGCGGGTGTGCACGTCGCCGCCGCCCAGGTCTTCGGCGCTCACCACTTCCCCGGTTGCGGCCTTGACCAGCGGCGGCCCGGCCAGGAAGATCGTACCCTGGTTCTTGACGATGATGGACTCGTCGCTCATTGCGGGCACATAGGCCCCTCCGGCCGTGCACGAACCCATGACCACGGCGACCTGGCCTATGCCGGCGGCCGACATGACTGCCTGGTTGTAGAAGATGCGCCCGAAGTGTTCGCGGTCGGGAAATACCTCGTCCTGGTTCGGCAGGTTGGCGCCGCCCGAGTCGACCAGATAGACGCAAGGCAGCTTGTTCTGCTGTGCGATTTCCTGCGCGCGCAAGTGTTTTTTTACCGTAAGCGGATAGTAGGTTCCGCCCTTAACCGTGGCATCGTTGCAGACTATCATGCATTCGACACCGGAGATACGCCCGATGCCCGTAATCAGTCCCGCGCCGGGTGCCGCATTGTCATAGACATTGTGCGCGGCCATGGGCGAAAGCTCCAGAAACGGCGTGCCCGGATCAAGAAGCCGCTCGACGCGATCACGCGGCAGCAGCTTGCCGCGCGCGAGATGCTTTGCGCGCGCGGATTCGCTGCCGCCCAATGCGGTCTTCAATAGTTGTTGCTGCAGGTCGTCGACCTGTTCTTGCATGGCGCGGGCATTGTCGATGAATGCTTGCGACCGCGGATTGATCCGGGATTCGATTACGGGCATTGATTGCTCCTAGACCATTTCGATAGCCAGGGCGACGGCTTCGCCGCCGCCTATGCACAGCGAAGCCACACCGCGCTTGCCGCCGGTCTTGCGCAGGGCGCCTACAAGAGTCGTGAGCAGGCGTGCGCCCGAGGCGCCTATGGGATGGCCCAGGGCGGTGGCGCCGCCGTGAATATTGACTTTCTCGTGCGGCAGTTTCAGGTCTGTCATGGCGGCCATGGTCACGACCGCGAAGGCTTCATTGATTTCGTACAGGTCGACGTCTTCGGCGCTCCAGCCGGTTTTGGAGAGCAGCTTCTGGATGGCGCTGACCGGGGCGGTCGTGAACCAGCCGGGTTCGTGCGCATGCTGGGTATGGGCGACGATACGGGCCAGGGGAGTCGCGCCCAGCTTCTTGGCGGTGGACTCGCGCATGAGGACCATGGCGGCGGCGCCGTCGGAAATGGATGATGAGTTGGCCGCCGTGACGGTTCCGTCTTTCTTGAATGCGGGCTTGAGCGACGGTACTTTTTCGGGCATGGCCTTGGTGGGGCCCTCGTCGGTGTCGATAACGGTATCGCCCTTGCGCCCGGCTACGGTGACGGGCGCGATCTCCCACTTGAAGCTGCCGTCCTCGGTGGCGGCGCGGGCCCGGCGCAGCGATTCGAGCGAGAAGGCATCTTGCTGTTCGCGGGTGAAGGTGTATTTCGAGGCGCAGTCTTCGGCGAACACGCCCATGGCCGTTCCGCGCTGGTAG
>NZ_JAKFDJ010000029.1:0-1516 GCF_036676215.1 Devosia sp.
CGTCGAACTGAAGATCGACCCCAGCGTGGTGCTGGCCACCCGCAAATACGTCGACGACGAGCTGGCCAAGCTCGACCACAAGAACAGCGTGCGCGTCGCCACCACCGCCGCCATCGTCCTCAGTGGCACCCAGACCATCGATGGCATCGCCCTGGTTGCTGGCGACCGGGTGCTGGTGAAGAACCAGGCCGCCGGCGCTGCAAACGGTATCTACGTGGTGGCTACCGGCGCGTGGTCGCGCGCCGCCGATGCGGATGCCAGCATCGAGGTCACCCCCGGCATGTTGGTGCCGGTCGAGCAAGGCACCACCAACGCCGACAGCGTCTGGCAACTGGCCACCGATGGCGCCATCGTGCTCGGCACCACGGCGCTGACCTTCGAGGCCTCGGCTGGCCCGTCTGGCGTATCGGCAGGCACCTACCGCAGTGTCACGGTGGACAAGCGCGGCCGCGTTACCGGCGGCACTAATCCGACCACGCTAGCCGGCTACGCCATCAGTGAAGCAACCCAAGCCGAGGCAGAGGCCGGTACCGACAACACCAAGCCGACGACCGCGTTGCGGGTGGCCCAGGCGATTGCCGCGAAGGTGGTGCAGACCACAGAGGCCGTGCTCGGCATCGCCAAGGTTGCCACTCAGGCACAGGTAACTACCGGGACCGATGATGCGACCATCGTTACGCCGAAGAAGCTGCGGGCAGCTCAGGCCACGCAAGCAGAGGCCGAAGCGGGTACCGACAACACCAAAACCATGACGGCACTGCGAGTATTCCAGGCCATCCGCTCGGCTGCGGCTGTAGCCACCGAAGCGCTGCTGGGTGTACTGCGGGTAGGCACGCAGGCCGAGGTGGATGCCGGGGCGCTGGATGATGTAGCAGTCACACCCAAAAAGTTGCGCTGGGGGTTCTCCGCGAGCTTGGCGGCGACCGGCTACATTGGCCTCCCTTCTTGGATGGGTGGGCTGATCTTTCAGTGGGGTTCGACAGCCCCCGCAACAATTTCTGCGGACGTGACGACCACCCTGCCGCTGGCCTTTCCGACTGTCTTCTATCACGTGTACGTGGTGCAGATGTACAGCGCCGGATCTGGGTCTATCGGTTACGCGGCCTCGAGCCCGGCCGGGTTGTCGCAATTCGTTTGGCGGGGCTCTGCAAATGGCAACGCCTTCCGTTTCTTTGCCATTGGAAAGTAAGAGGGGAGCAGCATGTTTTATTCAGCAGCCACGAGGGGCTTTTACAATCCCGCCATTCACGTCTCGATGCCGGACGATGTGGTGGAGATTTCCGACGAGCTCTATGCCGATCTGCTGGCTGGCGAGTCCGCCGGCCAGCGTATCGTTGCCGCCGGAAACGGCGTGCCGATCCTGATCGACCCGCCTGCCGCCACCGCCGAACACATCTGGCCGCAGATCAAAGCCGAGCGCGACCGCCGCAAGGCTCTCGGCGTGCTGGCCGCCGGCAATTGGTATCACTCCGACGCCGACAGCCGCATCCAGCAGCTCGGTCTGGTGCTAATGGGC
>NZ_JAKFDJ010000030.1:0-2359 GCF_036676215.1 Devosia sp.
GTAGTTGCTGGTGCCGTCGCGGCTGACCAGGCGCTTGACCGAGATTTCGTTGAAGGCGGCGAATTCGCCGGCGATGGTGTGGTCGCTGTTGTCGAAGATCAGCTCGACCGTGGCCTGCGACACGGGTTTGCGCGCGGCCGAACCGGAGAAGATCACGTCGGTGAGCGAGTCGCCGCGCAAGCGGCTGGCCGAGCTTTCGCCCATCACCCAGCGCACGGCGTCGATGATGTTGGATTTGCCGCAACCGTTCGGCCCGACCACACCGGTCATGTTGGTGGGCAGATGCAAAGTGGTCGGGTCGACGAAGGATTTGAAACCGGACAGCTTGATGGTGGAAAGGCGCATGCGGCGGTTGCTTCCGGGCCTCGCGGCCGGATCGGCCGGCGCGCTGCCACATTTGGTAATCGGGATTATGTTTCGACGCCAACCTATTGATTTAATTGGCGAAGGTGGTCTGCGAACAAAGCACCAACCAGGGAGTATAACGGGCCGCAGGGCGGGAGCGCCTCCCACCACAAGCATTCCCTTGTAGAGCCGAGCTTGCTCGGCTGCTCTCGATTCTGCGCGAAGAGCAGCCGAGCAAGCTCGGCTCTACAAGGCACGGGGCAAAAGCGCGCCGAACCGGGCTGCTTCTGGCGCCCGCTATGCCGGCCCGATGCGGGTTCCGCTGTCCGGGTCGAAGTAATGCATGCGTTCCGACACGTAGCCCAGATGGACCCGGCTACCGACCGCCGGCAGATCGTAGGGCGGCAGTCGGATCACCAGATCGCAGCCGCCGCAGCCAAGATTGAGGAAGGCTTCGTTGCCCACCGGCTCTACCACTTCCACCTTCGCCGGCAAGCGATCCGCCCCTGGCGGCCCCAGGTGCATGTCTTCAGGCCGCAGTCCTATCGTCAGTTGCTTGCCGACATAGCTCTGCAAGACCGCTGCCATGGGCGACTGCGGCTGCAACAGCAGCTCGACGCCGTCGGCGACGCGCAGACGCAGACCCTCGTCGCGCTGCTGCAGTTCGCCCCATAGCAGGTTCATTTTCGGGCTGCCGATGAAAGTGGCCACGAACAGGTTGGCCGGTTTCAGATACAACGCCATTGGCGTATCGATCTGCTGCACCTCGCCGTCCTTCATCACCACGATGCGCTGCCCCAAGGTCATCGCCTCGACCTGGTCGTGGGTGACGTAGATCATGGTGGTGCCCAACTGCCGATGCAGGCGGGCGATCTCGGCGCGTACCGAATGGCGCAGCTTGGCGTCCAGGTTGGAGAGAGGCTCGTCCAGCAGGAACACAGAAGGTTCGCGCACCAGCGCCCGGCCCAGAGCCACGCGCTGGCGCTGGCCGCCCGACATCTGGCCAGGCAGCTTGTCCATCATCGGCGTAAGCCCCAGGGTCTCGGCCGCAGCGGCAACCCGCTTCTCGATAGTGGCCTTGTCGTGCTTGCGCAGCTTCAGGCCGAAGGCGAGGTTTTCGGCCACGGTCATGTGCGGGTAAAGCGCATAGCTCTGGAAGACCATGGCGATATCCCGATCCTTCGGCGCCACTTCATTGACCACGCGCTCGCCGATGGAAAGCGTGCCGGCAGTGATGTCCTCCAGTCCGGCGATCATCCGCAGCAAGGTGGATTTGCCGCAACCAGACGGCCCGACCAGCACCATGAGTTCGCCGTCGGCGACTTCGAAACTGGCGCCGTGCACCGCCACCTGGCCGTTGTCGTATATCTTGCGGACGCTATCTAGTTGAACGCTGGCCATCATCTCTCCGGCGATGAAGTACTGACTGTCGCCGGCCCTCCCGGTGACTGCTGGTATGCAACCGTTCGCCATGTGCGGCAATCGGGATGCAGTTGGCTTTATTTCTATTTCTGCCCTTTGAGCGGTTCCGCTGACCGAAGGCTTGCGGTATTCTGCCATGTAACCGTTTTCACAACGCAATATCCCTAATCCTGTTGAACCATCCACCGACACCGCCGGAGGGGCCATGTCGAATATTTACCAGTTCCCGGATGATTTCGTCTGGGGCAGCGCCACTGCCGCCTACCAGATCGAAGGCTCTCCGCTCGCCGATGGCGCCGGCCCCAGCATCTGGCAGCGTTTCGCCCATACGCCGGGCCGCATGCTCAACAACGACACCGGCGACGTAGCCTGCGACCACTACAACCGTTGGCGCGAAGACATCGCGATCATGAAAGAGCTGGGCATGCAGGCCTACCGCTTCAGCATTTCCTGGAGCAGGGTGCTGCCCGAGGGCAAGGGCCGGGTGAACCAGAAAGGCGTGGACTTCTACGAACGCCTGGTCGACACCCTGCTGGAGAACGACATCCAGCCCGTCGCCACCCTCTTCCACTGGGACCTGCCCGCCGCGCTG
>NZ_JAKFDJ010000031.1:0-5663 GCF_036676215.1 Devosia sp.
GTGACGCTGATGGTGCAGGGGCTGATCCGGCTGTTCTTCGGCGCCGGGAGCTATTCCTTTTTCGAAAATGAAACCAAGGATGTGTTCCGCATCGACACGAGTTTCCTCGGTTCGACCCGGCCTTTGGTGATCACCGAGCCGCAGCTGCTGATGATCGTGGTGACCATCGCCTCGGTGCTGGCGCTGCACTTCTTCCTGACCCGGTCGCGGCTGGGCAAGGCGATGCGCGCCATGGCCGATAATGCCGATCTGGCGCAGGTCTCGGGCATCAACACAGCGCTCGTGGTGCGGGTGACCTGGATTGTCGCCGGGGCGCTGGCCTGCATGGCCGGCACCATGCTGGCGCTGGACGTGACGCTGAAGCCGGACCTGGCCTTCAACATCATCATCCCGATCTTTGCCGCGGCGATTGTCGGCGGGCTGGGCCAGGCCTATGGCGCCATTGCGGGGGGACTGCTGATCGGCTTTGCCGAGTCGCTGGCGGTGTTCAACTGGACCATGGTGCTGCGGCCGCTCAATGGCGTGCTGCCTGAATGGCTGCAACTGCCCGCGACGCTGGCGCTGGTGCCGACGGAATACAAGCTGACCGTGGCCTTCGTTATCCTGGTGGTCGTGCTGCTGGTGCGGCCGACCGGTATCTTCAAGGGAGCTTCGTCATGATACGGCGGTCGCTTACCCTGTTTGCCGGGCTGTTCGTGCTGATCCTGGTGATCGGCTGGCTCATGGGTCTGCCCTTTACTTCGAGCCGGCTGGTGGAGGCCGCGGCCTATTCGCTGATCGCGCTGGGACTCAATATCCAGTGGGGCTATGGCGGGCTGTTCAATTTCGGCATCATGGGCTTTTTGATGCTGGGGGGCTTTGCCGTCACCTTCATCTCCTATCCGGTCAACCCGCAATTCTGGGGCTCGGACGGGCCGTGGATGCTGGGACGAGCGCTGATCGCCTTTGCCGCCGGCGCTTTGCTGGTCATCGGCGCGCGCAAGAGCGAGCGCATCGGCATTCGCGGCAAGTGGAAGAGCTTAGTCACCGTGCTGGCCTGGTTCGTGGCCTATTGCGTCTATCGCAGCCAGATCGATCCGGCTGCCGCCTATATCGAGGCCAATGCCGGTTTCGTCGGGGGCCTGGGTGCGCATCCGGTGCTGGGGTGGCTGTTTGGCGGCGTGCTGGCGGCGGGTATTGCCTTCATCGTCGGCAAGATCGCACTGGGGCTGCGCACGGACTATCTGGCCATCGCCACGATCGGCATTTCCGAGATCATCCGCGCGCTGGTCAAGAACATGGACTGGCTGACCCGCGGCACGCTGACCGTGTCGCCCATTCCGTGGCCGACGCCGCTGCCGCAGGATTATCAGGCTTCGGGATCGGACATGTTTTCCTCGCTGCTGCTGGCACGCGGCGGCTTCCTGCTATTGGGGATCGCTGTGCTGGGCGCGGCCATCTGGTTGATCGCCAGAGCCTATGCCGGTCCGTGGGGCCGCATGATGCGGGCCATCCGCGACAATCACATCGCCGCCGCCTCCATGGGCAAGAATGTCACGGCGCGGCAGCTCGAGATTTTCGTCTTCGGTTCGGTGCTGATGGGTATCGGCGGCGCCATGCTGGTGAGCTTCACGCAGATCTTCGATCCGTCGAGTTATCAGCCGATCAACCACACCTTCCTGATCTGGGTGATGATCATTGTCGGCGGCGCCGGCAATAATTGGGGCGCAGTGTTCGGCGCGGTGCTGATCTGGCTGGTCTGGGTGGTGTCGGAGCCGCTGGCCAAGGTCATCTTCGAGTTTGTCAGCTATTGGTCGAGCAATATCGGCTGGGGTGCCATCCCCGAGATCGAGTCGCGTTCGGCGCAGATGCGCGTCTTCGTGCTGGGACTGGTGATCACCATCGCGCTGCGATACGCGCCCAAGGGACTCATACCCGAAGTAGTGCGCCGCGAGGGATAGGTCTTGTGAAAAGTCCAAATATGGACTATGTGTGCATCTGAGCTTTTCTTTCTTTGGAGGCACAGATGGTGCGGGCCGGCTTTGCGGAGATGCAACAGACTGGGTTTGCGCCGGCACAGGCGCTGGGTGCCGAGCGCTTTGAGCCGGCCAACCGGCGTCGGCTCAGCGGGCCGGCTTTGCGCAGCTTTGCCGCTATTGCCGATCTCTGGGGCCTCAATGAGCAGCAGCGCCGGCTGGTGCTGGGCTATCCGTCGCGCTCGACCTACCACAACTGGATGCGGCTGGCGCGCGAGCAGGCCGATGTCACCCTGGATGTGGACAGCCTGACGCGGCTGTCGGCGCTGCTGGGCATTCACCAGGCGCTTGGCGTGCTGTTCGATACGCAAGGCGAGGGCGTGGCATGGCTCACCGGGCCGCATGATGCGCCTTTGTTTGGCGGCCAGCCGCCCATTACGCTGGTGACGGCTGGAACTCTGGACGGACTGCTGCAGGTGCGCCGGTTTCTCGATGCGGCGCGGGGCGGGCTCTATATGCCGCCCAACGGGCTCGATGCCGGTTTCGCGCCCAGCACCGACCGGGACATTGTTTGGCGGTGAGCATCGTCCATGCCGCGGCGCCCGTGCCGGCGCATCGGCTGATTCCCTCGCAATTTCCGCCCATCGGGCTCTTCGACACGGTGGCGCGCGCCGCCGATCTCGAGGCGGTCATGGAGCTGGCGGGCTGGACCAACGACCGGTTGGTGGCCGAGCGGCTTGGCCGCCTGCCGCGCGCCGAATGGGCCTTTGGACGCGCCAATGCCTCCATCGTCATGGCGGCGTTCCTCCATGCGCCGGTCAGCGGCGCGCGCTTTTCCGGGCCGGACCTGGGCGCCTGGTACGGGGCGGCGCGGATCGATACCGCGATTGCCGAAGTGGCGCACCACCTGCGGCGCGAGGCATTTGCCCGCAGGCTGCCCACGGCGAGGCGGCGCTATCGCGCCTATGGCTGCCGCCTGCTGGGCGCCTATCGCGATATCAGGGGGCTCAACGACGCCGCACTCTATGACCGCAGCAACTATGCCGCCAGCCAGACATTCGGGGAAGCTCTGCGCGCGGCGGGCGAGGATGGCGTGATCTATGACAGCCTGCGCCATCAGGGCGGGGTGGCCATCTGTGCCTATCGGCCAAGCAAGGTGGTCGAGGTGGTGCAAGCCGAGCATTTCGACATTGCAGTGGCGGTCGACAGCGCGACGATCGCGGTGACACGGCTGGGCGCGGGTCCACCGCAATCGCGGCGTCAGACCCGGCCCTGAGCAATGCTCGTCAGCAGCGCGATGGCCGCGCGCTTCAGGTCGCGCGCCGGCACCACGCGCAGATGCTCGAATTCGGGCCGTGCCAGAACGGCCCGAGCGGCTGGCGGCGGATTGGCACCCGGCCACATGCCGGCCAGCAGCGAACCGATCATGGCAATGGCCCAGCCGCAATCGGCCGGTGTCGCCCCGGGCAGGCGCGCGGCCAGCGCCGCTATGATGCGCGCGGTCTGGTTGTTCATGAAGGTCTTGGTGTCGGCGATTGTCTCCTCGGAGACATTCTGCTCCAGCGTGCTCGACAGGATCGAGATCAGTTCGCAGCAGCGCGGGCGGGCCAGGAAGGTGCTGGAAATCGTTTCAGCGAGGCCGGGGACATCGCCTGGCGATTGCGCCGCAATAGCCGGCTCGAGCACATCGACCAGCTGGCCGAACTCATCGCGGAACAGCTCCAGCAGGACCTGTTCGCGGCTTTCGAAATAGCGATAGACGTTGGACTTGGTGAAGCCGGCCCTCGCCGCGATGGCATTGAGCCCGGCACCGGCCGGGCCCTCGGCATCGAACAGTTCGGCAGCGGCCGCGAGCAAGGTCTCGCGGCGCTGGCTGATCTCTTCGGGCTTGCGGGCACGCTGGAATGGTGGGGCAACGCTCATGCGTCCATTCTAAGCCGCACCGGCCATGTCAGGGAAGGGCAGGCGCACCAGTTGCTCGGACCTGTCCCACAGACGGCTGGCGACTGACGTGTCGAGCGCCGCGGCTGGCGTGGCCGCCACGCCTACCGGGCCGCGGACTTCCATCAGCCACCTGGGTCCATAATAGCCGCCCGGCATCGCTTCGGGTGCGGTTGCGGCGAACAGGCTGGGCATAGCCGCCTGCGGCACGGGCTGGAACAGGAAGGTCAGGTGGCGGCGGATGAAGGCCGCGGGGCTGGCCTCGCCCATGCCGTTGACGATGAGTTCGGTGCGGGCGATGCCCGGATGGGCCGCTATGCTGGTGATGCCCCAGCCCTGGGCGTGGCTGCGGCGCTGCAGCTCGAAGGCAAACATCAGGCAGGCCAGCTTGCTCTGGCTATAGGCGACCATCGGCGTGTAGCCGTTCTCCGACTGCAGGTTGGCAAAGTCGATCTGTCCCTGGCGGGTCGCGACGCTGGACAGAGATATCACACGCGGGGCGGACGCCGCCCGCAGCAGCGGCAGGAGCCCCATGGTCAGCGCGAAATGGGAGAGATAGTTGGTGGCAAATTGCAGCTCGAAACCATCGACCGTGGTCTGGCGGGTCGGCGGGGTCATGACGCCGGCATTGTTCACCAGGATATCGATGGGCGTGGCGCTTGCTTCCCGTCGCGCGACGAAGGCGGCGACCGAGGCGAGACTGGCCAGATCGAGCATGTCGAAGGCGATATCGGCATGGGGCGTGGTGGCGCGGATGCGGGCAAGGGCCTCGTCGCCCTTGGCTGGATTGCGGCCGGCCAGGATGACGCGAGCACCATGCTCGGCCAGCATGCGGGCCGTCTCATAACCCAGCCCGCCGGTGGCGCCGGTGATGATGGCCGTCTTGCCGGCAAGGTCGGGAATGTCGCGTTCGGAAAAGCTCATGACGTCGTCCTCAATAAGAAACCATTGGTCTCTAATTAAGAGAACGATGGTCTTTTGTCAAGGAGCCGCCTTGCGAGCCGATGCCCAGAGCCAGCGGGTCGGGCGGTTGTCGTAACCCGAGCCGTCACTCTCGCTGATGTCGAGACTGGCCCACTGTGCCGCGGCGAGCAGATGGCCCTGCAGCGTCGCGCGGTCGGGGTAATTGTAGTAGCGACCGAACTGATCGCGGCCTTCCCCTTGGCCGGCCTTGAAGCTGGCGGTGAGCAGGCCGCCCGGGCGCAGGGCGCGGTGGATCAGGCTGAGGTCACCGGTTAGCTCGGCGCGGGGCGCATGCAGCAGGCAGGCATTGGCCCAGACGCCGTAATAGGCCTCGCTATCGTCGAGTTCGTGGAAGGCCATGATGCGGACTGGACAGCCGAGCCGGGCCCGGGCTTCCGCGGCAAGCTCGGGAGAGGCATCGGATGGGGTGACGGCAAAGCCGGCTGCCAGCATGGCGGCGGCATCGCGACCATTGCCGGTGCCCAGTTCGAGCACGGAGGCGCCAGGGGGCAGCCTTGCCATGAAGTCGACCAGCTGCGGCGCCGGGCGACTGGCGTGCTGCACGTATTGGGCGGCGTTGTCGGCGTAGAATTTCAGCGTTTCCGGATCGGGCATGGGGCCTCCAAGCAAAAGGGCCCGGGAGTGATCCCGGGCCCTCTATATTGTGCGGATGGTGCGGAGTTACTGGATCAGGCCCTTTTCGACGAAGGCGCCGCCTTCGACGGCGAGCTCGACGATGATGCCGTCCACGTCGCCGACTTCGTCGAAGTCGAGCGCGCCACCGGCGCCGTCATAATCGATGTC
>NZ_JAKFDJ010000032.1:0-1840 GCF_036676215.1 Devosia sp.
GCGCGAGATCGACCGCTACTGCTGCTCGCCGGGCCAGGCCACCAGCTACAAGGTCGGCCACACCGTCTGGGCCCGCCTGCGCGAGGAGGCCAAGGCCAAGCTGGGCCCGAAGTTCGACCTGAAGGCCTGGCACGACGCGGCCCTGCTCTCGGGCTCCATGCCGCTGACCGTGCTGGAGCGGAACCTGGGCGAGTGGGTGGCGCGGGTCTAGCTAGGCGGCCGCGACGCCGCGCCAGTTCATCGCCTGGGCTCCACGTCCGCAGCTGGCCTTACGGCCCCGATCGGACTGCCCGAGGTTGTCGCGCGGCCGGCAATGCGGTCGCAGCTAGGAGCGAAAACAGAAGCGCAAGACTTGTGACAAACGTAAGTGGCTGGCTCATCGATCCAACGATTTCAGTCAGCGGATCGATCAGGCCGAACCTCATCAACAGTGATCGGATCGCCTCGTTTAAGAAGAAACAGAAGCCCGCGACCAAGAAGGGCCATCCGTTTCTCGGATCCCTTATGAAAAATAGAAATCCCACGGCAAGACATATGACCTGTCCGGTAGTGGCGGCCATCTGGAACCGATAAAATGTCTCGGGACCTTCGATCCTGAACTGGGGCACAAAGCTGATCATGGCGAAGAACAGTGCGATGCCCATGAACAGAATAGTTGTGCTCAGGAGCAGGGAGCCATGCAGTTTCCTGCGGCTTTTCAGCAGGAAAGCCAGAAAGATGAGCAGGCCCAATTCGAGCGTTACCATTACGTTCTGAACGATCAGGAAGTCTCCTTCCCCTGAGACTACGCCCCGGTGGGCTGAATGGACCGACAGCATGGCCGTCGTGGCCACCAGCACCGGACCAGCAACCAGCACAGCCAGTCCCACTTTCCTGTGCGTCTCGTAGCTGCCCCTTGCAATCAGGGTTAGCTGGGTCAGCAGCAGGCCCATCCAGGTAAAAGCTGTCGCGATATGAAGATGGTGATGGGGCTGCGCATCAGCATCGGCCCCGAAATATATGTTCCAGAAGCCCAGGATGCTTATCAGAACGACTGCCGCAATCAGCCCAGTCTCAAGGATATAACGACCAACGCGCTTCATCCTCGGCCCTCCCTGAGATTCTCGTACTGCTCCGGCCGCCCGATCGCAAGCAATCGAGAATCGACGCGGCGGCGGCTCGCTTCAAGGGTGATCCTCGCCGAGGCGTGAGCGCCCGAGCGCGCCGGGGGGGCTGAAAGCCCTTACCCCCAGCCCTCCACCGATCCCATCCGCCGCGCGGCGGGCTTCACGTGGGCCAGGGTGTCGACGGCGGCGCCGGTCGGCTGCTCCGGCGTGTCGGCGGGCGCGCCGTAGAACCAGCCCTGGGCGAAGTCGACCCCGGCCCGGCGCACGGCCTCCTCGGCGTTGGCGTTCTCCACCATCTCGGCCAGGGTCTTGACCCCCAGCTCCGAGCACATGGTCACCAGGTGGCGGATGAAGGTGCTCTCGCGGCCGCCATGCTGCAGCTCGCGGATGTAGCGGCCGTCGATCTTGACGATGTCCAGGGTCAGCTGCTGCAGATAGGCCAGGGAGGCAGCCCCGGCGCCGAAGTCGTCGAGGCAGATCATGCAGCCTTCGGAGCGCAGGGCCTTCAGGTGGCGGTCGGCGACGGCCAGGTCGTCGATGGCCGCGCTCTCGGTGATCTCGAATAGCAGCCGGCCGCAGGCCTCGGGAGTCCCGGCCAGCATGGTCTTGACCGCCTGGACGAAGGCCGGGCTGGTGATGGTGCGGCCGGAGATATTGGCCGCCAGCTTCAGCTGCGGATCGGAGGCCAGCTTGGCGATGGTCTGTTCGACCACGGCGATGTCGAGGGCCTCGAT
>NZ_JAKFDJ010000033.1:0-2809 GCF_036676215.1 Devosia sp.
GACGAGGCCACCAAGGACGGCCAGATGGAACTCCACCCCCGCCCCACCGGCTGGCTGCGCTAGTCGTCGTTCAGTCATTGAAGGCGCTGCCCAGCCGGGCAGTGCCTTCGGTAGCCTGCTGCCGCCACGCCGCGGGCGGCATGCCGTAGGCCCGCGCGAACGCCCGGTTGAACGCCGCTTCCGTGCCATACCCGGCGGCGAAGCCAATAGCGGCGATTGGCTGGGTCGTCGTCGTCAGTGCTACACTGGCCAGATAGAGCCGCCAGTCCCGAACGTAGCGCATCGGCGTCGTGCCCAGCAGCGCGACGAAGCGATCGGCCAGGGCGGTCCGCGACAGCCCGCTCTGGCTGGCCATTGTCTCCACCGTCCACGCCCGCTCGGGCTCGGTATGCACCAGCGCCAGGCACCGACCCAGCGCCGGATCGGCTAACGCGGCCAGCCAGCCGGTTATGCCCTTTTCCCGGTTCACGATCCGCAACCGCAGCAATTCCAGAAACACCAGCTCGGTCAGCCGCTCCAGCATGGTGAGACTTCCGGGGCGCCGGCTGTCGATCTCGGCCATCATCTGGCGGATCATCGTGCCAAGCCAGTCGGCATCATTGGCGCCGCGGGTATTGATATGGATCAGCCGCGGCATGGCATGGCGCAGCGGCGCGAAGCCCATCGCCCCGATGCTCACGAAGCCGCAGAGAATGCGCACGCGCTCGGCATCCTCATCGCCATACTGCATCACTGGCAGGGCGCTCCATGGCTGGGGTGGAAGCTCGACCATCGGGGACACCGTCTGCCCACCGCGGCCCGACCCCAGCCGGTGCCCGTCGGCAAAAGGAAATACCAGCACATCACCGGCCTCGACCGCGCGCGTCTCCCCGTCGAAGGTCAGCCAGCAATCGCCCTCCACCACGATGTGGAACGGCATAATGCCCGGCATCCGGGCACTGAGCGTCGCCAGCGGCAGGGTCGTGTCGCTCTGCCACGCGCCGCAGGGCTCGAAGGCAAATTGCAATGCACCCGAAAGCCGGATCGTCGCCAGAACCCCCGCCAGCACATCGGCACTGCGGTCCGGTGTTTCGATCAACTCATGCGGTGTCGCGGCCAAAGACGTCTCCTCCGCCGCGCCCTAGACATTGGGCGCCAAGACGAAACCACTCACAAAGGAACTTTATCGTGTCAAATATCACTGACAAGCTTGTTGTGCTCGTGACCAAGGGGATCGATTCCGAACTCTCCTCGGTCGCCTTCACCATCGCCAATGGCGGCCTCACTGCCGGCCTCAAGGTCTCGATTTTTCTGACCAGCACCGGCATAGACCTCGTCCGCCGGGGTGGCCAGGCCATGACCCATGTGGCGCCGCTCGAGGGCCTTGGGGCCCTCATCGCTGATTTCCAGCAGCGCGGTGGCACCATCTGGGCCTGCCCGCCTTGCGTCAAATCCCGCGGCTATGCGCAGGAGGACCTGCTTGAGGGCGTCATCATCACGGGTGCCAGTGCCATGCATGCCGAGATCAAGTCCGGTGCCGCGACCCTGTCGTTCTGATCGGCAGCAATACCGCCTGGCGGCGCCAGCGGCATGGCTCGACCTTAGCCGCTCGCCCCCAGGTAGCGGCGGCGATAGGCGGAGGGCGTGACGCCGACCAGGCGGCGGAACAGATGGCGGAAGGCGGAGGGCTCGGTATAGCCGACCTCCGCCGCGATATCGTCAAGCGGCTTGTCGCTGGTCTCGAGCCATTGCTTGGCCTCCTCGATCCTCATGGTCTGGATATATTCCATCGGCGACTGGCCGGTCGCGGTTTTGAAGCGCCGCAGCAGGCTCCGCTCCGTCAGCCCGCTCTGCGCGGCCATTGCCGCCACCGGATTGGCATCGGCATAGTTGTCCGCCGCCCAGACCTGCGCCGCCGTGACCAGCTTGTCCTCGTGGCGGCGGCCCACCGTCAGCGCCGCGAAGGGAAGCTGGCCCTCGCTGTGCCAGTCGAGCAGGAACAGCTTGGCGATGCGCCGCGCCTCCTCCCGCCCGACAATCCGGCCGATCAGGTAAAGCAGCAGGTCGTGCCATGACGAGAATCCGCCCGTCGTGATCAGCCGGTGCCCCTCGCCCGCCGGCACCAGCACGCGCTCCTTGCGAATGCGGACATTGGGGTGCTGGCTCTGGATGGCGTCGCAATAGCCCCAATGCGAGGTCGCCTCCTCGCCGTCCAGCAGGCCGGTCGCGCTCAGCAGCATCGACCCCGAGCACAGCGAGGCGACGAGGGCCCCTCCGGCATAGGCCGAGCGGATCCAGTCGTAGGAATCGCTGGAAGACGCGGGCAGGGGCTGCCACGGGCCGATGGTCACTTCCGGGATGATGATGATGTCGGGCTGCGGATAATCGGCCAGCGCGCCATGCGGCTGGATGAGCACGCCGTGAAAGTCGCGATACGGTTTGCCGTCGACCGAGAGCAGCCGCGGCAGGAAGCGCGGCTTGGGTTCTTCCCCGTGCAGGGTCTCCCAGAGCTGCCCCACCGAGGCGAGCAGATCCATCACGATAAAGGCTCCGGCGCTGCCGGTTTCAGGCGTCGCGAGCACGGCCGTGAGCAGGGGTCGGGGAGTATCCGCCGTCATGACTGTATGTCCGATATGAACCGTTTCTGTCGGAACCCAGCCTATCAGTAGACGCGTCCGCCGCCTAGATGCTGGCCCCAGAGGCGACGGATGAGCCGCGCCTGACGATACAACTTCGGGAGATTCCCATGACCACCGCAACGGCTTTGCGCCAACAGCAGACCGAATTCGACGCCGGCAAGGCCCAGGCCTTCGCCGGCAAATTGCTCGGC
>NZ_JAKFDJ010000034.1:0-26361 GCF_036676215.1 Devosia sp.
ACGACCTCCAAGGTCACCATTGGCACGGTCTGGCACTTCGATTAAGACGCAACCCTTCCCATCCCGCCGTCGCGGGAGTGACGCGGTGAGTTGCCATGCCCCATTATGATGTCGTGATCCTTGGCGCGGGCGCTGCCGGCATGATGGCCGCCATCGAGGCCGGCAAGCGCGGCCGCTCCGTACTGCTGGTCGACCACGCCAAATATGCCGGCGAGAAGATCCGCATTTCCGGCGGCGGGCGCTGCAACTTCACCAATATCCACGCCACCATAGACAAAGGCCGCGACCGCTTCCTCAGCGACAATCCGCGCTTCGCCCTCTCGGCGCTCAGCCGCTACACGCCCGAAATGTTCATCGCCCTGGTCAAGGACCATGGCATCACCTTTCATGAAAAGACGCTGGGCCAATTGTTCTGCGATGGCCCTGCCACCCAGATCAACACCATGCTGCTGGGCGAAATGCGCAAGGCCGGCGTGACTCTGGTGCTGGAAACCACCGTAGAAAGCGTGAGCAAGGAAGAGACCGGCTTTGCCGTGCAGCTCTCCACCTCGTCCATCACCTGCGACAGCCTCGTCGTCGCCACCGGCGGCAAATCCATTCCCAAGATGGGCGCCACGGGTCTGGGCTATCAGCTCGCCAGCCAGTTCGGCCTGCGGCTGACCGAAACCCGCCCGGCTTTGGTGCCGCTGACCTTCGAGACCGGCGCACTGGAACGCCTCAAGGAACTCTCCGGCATCGCCGCCGACGCCATTGTCAGCCACAGCAAGACGGCGTTCGAGGAGGCGCTGCTCTTCACCCATCGTGGCCTCTCCGGCCCGGCCATCCTGCAGATATCTTCCTATTGGCGCGAGGGCGATGCCATTGCGGTAGACCTGCTGCCGCACCAGAATGCCGGCGAACTGCTGCGCGCCGCGCGCAAGGCGACGCCCAAAGTGCAGGTGCAGACCATGCTGGGCGGAATGCTGCCCAAAAAGCTCGCCCACCTGCTCGGCGAAGAGCTCGACCTGCCCGGCATGATCGGCGATTTCTCCGACAAGAAACTCGCCGTGGTCGAGGCCGTGCTCAAGGCCTGGACGCTCAAGCCCGTTGGCTCGGAGGGCTACCGCACCGCCGAAGTGACCTTGGGCGGCGTCGACACGCGCGATCTCGACGCCAAGACCATGGTGGCGCGCGAGGTGCCCGGCCTCTATTTCATCGGCGAAGTGGTCGATGTCACCGGCTGGCTCGGTGGCTACAATTTCCAGTGGGCCTGGGCCTCCGGCTGGGCGGCCGGGCAAGCGGCTTAGGATTTTGCCGCGATAGTCCCCATCCACCGGCCCGCACCTCCCCCTTGATGGGGGAGGCTGGGAGGGGGTGTTGAGAGCCCCGATATAGGGGCCAATCACCCCCACCCTTGATCCCTCCCCACAAGGGGGGAGGGTGTCGACTGAATATTCAGCGCGCCAAACCGCCTAAAACCGAAACCCCAGCCTCACCCCGACATTGGTATTCGCCCGCGCTACCCCACAGGTCCCAAAATCGGGCAGATGCTCGGCCGTGGCGATGATCGAGGCCCCCAGCGGCAGATTGACGCCCACGCTGCCGGCCACGCGCAGGCCCACCCCGCAGCCGAAATGGCGCGCCGGATCGTTTTGCGGCGCACTGAACATGGAGCTGCGCAACACCCCGCCTGCACTGGCTTCGACAAAGACCGGCAGCACCGGCGCCTGCACCGTCCAGCTCAGCCCGGCATAGCCATAGCTGTCCTGGCCGCGAAAGCTCATCGTGGCCCCCAGATGCGGTCGCAGCTCGCCGATCACTGTCCAGGCATTGAGGTCGGGAGCTGTGAACAGCAATTCCACATTGGCGTCACCGATCCGGTTGGCATCGAACAGATTGCCCGCATCGACGCCTCGCGCCGAAATTCCGGCGCGGATTTCGGGCAGGACATTGAACTGCGCCTGGGCGGGCATGGCCAGCAGCAGAGCGAGGAGGAAGCCGAGGGGGGCAATCAGGCCGCGCATGGGAAAGCTCCTTGCCGTCAATCCTCGATTGAGCGGCCGCAGCGCCGGATCGGCAAGATTTGAATCAAATTGCTATGAACGAGACCTTACCGGCGGCATTTCTCCATCTCGCTTTCATCGCAATTTGCCGATAGAAGGCGGACGATTGCATCAAAGGAATTTCTCATGGCCGCTCCCTTCGCCCTGTCGCTGCAGGATCTCGCCCCCATTGCCGAAGGCACCACGACGCCCCAGGCCTTGGCCGAAACCATCCTCCTTGCGCAGGAAGCCGACCGGCTGGGCTATACGCGGCTCTGGTATGCCGAGCATCACGGCATGCCCTCCATCGCCTCCTCCGTCCCTGAAATCCTGATCGGCAGCGCCGCCGCCCATACCAAAGACATCCGCATCGGCTCGGGCGGCGTCATGCTGCTCAACCACGCGCCGCTGCGCATCGCCGAAGCCTATCGCACGCTTGAGGCGCTGCATCCTGGCCGTATCGATCTGGGCATCGGCCGCGCCCCGGGTGGCGATGGCTATGCCATGCGCGCCTTGCGCAGTGGCGGCGGCGAGGAATTTTCCGCCTATCTGGCCGAGATGATGGCCTTCGATGAGGAGAGCTTTCCGCCCGAGCATCCGTTTTCGCGCGTGCCGGTGTCGCCGGGCGGCATTCGCCTACCGCCGATGTGGCTGCTCGGCTCGTCCGGCGCCAGCGCCCAGGCGGCCGGGCAATTGGGCATCGGCTATGCCTTTGCCGCCCATTTCAGCCATACCCCGCCGGCCCCCGCCTTCGAGGCCTATCGCTACGCCTTCCAGGCTACCGAAGCCTTCCCCAAGCCTCAGGCCATGCTCTGCGTCTCGGTCATCTGCGCCCCGACCGATGAGGAGGCGCTCTATCTCTCGCGCTCGCAGGCGGTGAGCTGGGCCCTGTTCACCACCGGCGAGCAGCGCAAGCTGATGAGCCCGGAAGACGCGCATGCGCGGGTGCTGACCACCCAGCAGCAAGGCGTCATCGATCATCAATCGAGTTTGTGGATCATCGGTTCGCCGAGCACAGTGCGCGACGCCATCGCCGCAAAGGCCGAGAGCTGCGGGGCAGACGAGGTGATGATCACTACCACCATTCACAGCTACGAACTGCGCCGCCGCTCCTATAGCCTGGTCGCCGAGGCGTTCGGCCTAGCACCGCGCACCTAGGCGTTTCGGTCATCGCTTTGGCGCGGCGACTAGATTTTCCGCGTTAACGTCTCGTTCTGCCCCCTGCGGCTAGCATGGTGCCGGTTGAAATTCTGGGCCCACCATGAGCGCCGCCGGCTTCGTGCTCGCCATCAATGTCTTTGTCGCCGCTTTGTTCGCGGCTGCCTTCGCAGTGGTGGCCTGGCGCACCCGTACCGTGATTGGCGCGCGCTGGCTGAGCCTCGCCTATGGCATGGGTATCATCAATGCCGTGCTCGAATTCGCACTGCCGGCCCAGGCCGATCCCCGCTGGATGAGCCTGGCGGTATTCACGGTGCCCCTGCTGGGCTTTGCCGCCTGTATTGCTGGACTGGCCCGACACTATGGGGTCGCGCCGCCGTGGCGGGCCATTGCCGGGCTGCTCGCGGTGTCGGTGCCGGCCAATATCGCCATCGAGAGCCAGTCCTCGAGTTCATTCGTCCATGCCGCGATCTATCAGGCGCCGTATTTCTTCGGCCATATGCTGGCTGCGGCGGTGCTGCTGCGCAGCCGCCGGCGGCTCGACGCCCTCGACATCACGCTTTTGGTGTTCCTGCTGTTCAGCAGCCTGCAATACGTTGCCAAGCCGCTCCTGGTGGCAGGATTGGGAGCCGTCAGCGCCCAGGATTATCTGCAAAGCGCCTATGGGGCCTATTCGCAGGTGCTGATCGCCTTCCTGCTAATCACCAATGGGGTGCTGATGCTGCTGGTCTTCGTGCGGGACGCCCTTGCCGAACTGACGCGGCGATCCCAAACCGACACGCTATCGGGCCTGCTCAACCGCGGCGGATTCGACGACCTGGCCGAAAAAATGCTGGCCAGCGCGCTGCGCGACGGTGTTCCGGCGACCATGGTCGTGGCCGACCTCGATCACTTCAAGGCCATTAATGACAATTACGGCCATGCGGCAGGCGACCGGGTCATTGCCGCCTTCGGCCAGGTGCTGAGCGCCATTGCCGAGCCGCGCACTATCGTTGGCCGGCTGGGCGGCGAAGAATTCGCTGCTTTTATTCCGGGCAGCAATCCGGCCACGGCGCGGCTCTATGCCGAGGGCGTGCGCAGCGGTTTTTCCGGCCTTTCCATAGCGCAATTGGGGCCCGACCGCCGGGTCAGCGCCAGTTTCGGGGTGGCGCAGCTCAGGGCGGGCGACGGCCTGTCCGATTTGCTGCGCCGCGCCGATGCGGCACTGTATGAAGCCAAAAAGAGCGGCCGCGACCGGGTGTGCATTGCCGAGCCGGATATCCCGGCCCCGCTCACCGCCCCGATGGCCGGCGAGCGCCGCCAGGGCTCACGCCAGCCACAGGCCTGAAATCAGGAGTTCGCCGCCCCGATACGGGCGGTAACCTCGATCTCGATCTTCATGCCCGCTTCGATCATCTGCACGATCAGCATGCTGGCGGCCGGGCGGATATCCTTGAATACCGGACCGACGGCGGCCACGACCGCATTCACGTCATTGCGGTCGCCCACATAATAGACCACGCGCACCGTATCCTGGATCGACGAGCCGGCTTCCTTGAGCGCCTTGTCGATGGTGGCCAGCGCATTGGCCGCCTGCTGGCCGACATCGGCGGGCATGGTCATGGTGGCATAATCATAGCCGGTGGTGCCGGACACATAGACGGTGTCCTCGTGCCGCACGGCGCGGGAATAGCCGAAGGTCGCTTCGAAGGGTGAACCGGTGGAGACGCGTTGGACCATGGCGATCAACTCAAGTGTTTGCGGAGGAAAAACCGGCTTGAGCCGGGCGGATAGTTGGCGATCTCGCCAAAGGTGCTGTAGCCGAGCTTTTCGTAGAAACCCGGCGCCTGGAAGGTGAAGGTATCGAGCCAGATGCCGACGCAGCCATGCTGGCGCGCCACCACCTCGGCCTGCTCCATCAACTGGCGTCCGATGCCCTGGCCACGCAGCCGCTCGGGCACGAACAGCAGTTCGACGAAAAGCCAGCCGAAGGTGATCCGTCCGGTGAGCCCGCCATCGGTCTCGCCGGATTCGGGATGCTTGAGCAGCAGCCCGATATTGGCGAATGGCCCGGTGAAATCCGGCGTCTGGCTGCGGTTGAAGGCGACGAGACCGTCCACCACCGCCTGACGGCTTTCCGGCCGCAACTCGGCTTCGTAGACGATCTCAGTCACGGCCTCAGAGCCAGGGGCGGTCGGCCGCCATCTTGTTTTCGAACGAGGTGATCGACGGATCGGACTTCAGCGTGCCGGCAATATCGTCCAGCCCTTCGAGCAAGATTTGCTTACGAGACGGGTCAATATCGAAATGCAGCGTGCCGCCATCCGGACCCTTTATGGTCTGGGCTTCCAGATCCACGGTCAGCGTCGCATTGGAACCGCGATCGGCATCGTCGAGCAGCAGCTTGAGCTGCTCGGGCGTGACCACCAGCGGCAGAATGCCGTTCTTGAAGCAGTTATTGTAGAAAATGTCGGCAAAGCTGGTGGAGATCACGCAGCGAATGCCGAAATCGAGCAGCGCCCATGGGGCGTGCTCACGGGACGATCCACAGCCGAAATTGTCGCCGGCCACGATGATACTCGCCTTGCGGTAGCCCGGCTTGTTGAGCACGAAATCCGGATTCTCGCTGCCGTCTTCGTTGTAGCGCATCTCCGAGAACAGCGCCGAACCCAGGCCCGTCCGCTTGATCGTCTTGAGATACTGCTTGGGGATGATCATGTCGGTGTCGATATTGATGATCGGCAGGGGCGCCGCGACACCGGTCAGACTAGTGAACTTGTCCATGAGGAAACCTCGCTTTGAGGCGGTTCATCGCGCGAAAGCAGGCTTTTGGTCAAGTCGGGAATGGGCAGAAGCGTTCGGCTGGATGGTGCCACACCCACAGCGCGGCACCTCCCCCCGACGGGGGAGGCTGGGAGGGGGTGCCGGTTGGCCCGGATATTCGGGCTAAACGTCCGCCACCCTTGATCCCTCCCCGCAAGGGGGAGGGTGTCGACTGCAAATTCGGCTGATCAGGCCGCCAGGCTCTCCCGGGCGCTCACGCCCAGCATCAGGTTCAAATTCTGCACCGCAGCGCCGGACGCGCCCTTGCCCAGATTGTCATAGACCGCCACCAGCACCGCCTGGGCCCGCGCGTCATTGGCAAAGACATGCAGGGTCATGGTGTTGGTGTCGTTATGCGCCTGCGGATCGAGCGCCGGGGTCCGGGCGGTCTCCTCATAGGGCGCCACCAGGACGAAGCTGTCCTTGATCGCCGCGAAGTGATCGGCAATGGCAGCATGCAGCTCGCGGCCCGTTGGCACGCGGGCCAGCTGGCCCAGCTGCAACGGCACAAACGTGGTCATGCCCTGGGCAAAGTCGCCGACGGTCGGCACGAAGAGCGGTGCACTGGCGAGCCCGGTATATTTGGTCATCTCGGGCACATGCTTGTGGTTGAAGGTCAGCCCGTACGGCATGAAATGGCTGGCCGCGTCCCCTTCGGCCTCATATTCGGCAATCATCTGCTTGCCGCCGCCGGTATAGCCGGAAATGCCATTATAGCTGATGGCGAAATCGGCCGGCAGCAGGCCCGCCTGGATCAGCGGCCGCACATTGGCAATCAGCCCCTGCGGCCAGCAGCCCGGATTGCCCACGAAGCGCGCATTGGCGATTTTCTCGCTCTGGCCCCTGTCCATTTCGGCAAAGCCATAGGCCCAGTCGGGATCGACCCGAAACGCCGTCGAGGCGTCGATCACCCGCGTCGTGCCATTCTCGATCAGCGACACGCTTTCCCTGGCCGCATCGTCGGGCAGGCAGAGGATCGCCACATCGGCCGCATTGAGCAGGCGCTTGCGCTCGCCCAGGTCCTTGCGCTTGTCGGCGGCAATGGAGAGCACCTCGAGGTCGCGCCGGCCAGCCAGGCGCTCGCGGATCTGCAGACCCGTGGTTCCGGCTTCCCCGTCGATGAAAATCTTGGCGACCATTGGCGTATTCTCCAGATGCGGCAGCGTAAATGGACCTCTGACGTGACGGGGTCAAGACCGCGGTGGTCAAAGCACCGTTTCAATACCTTCGAGCATGGCGCGCCAGCCCTTTTCGGTCTGCGGGACATAGTCGGCCCATTGCGCATCCATCGTGTGGTAGAGCGTGGCGATGGCGCCCGGTCCATCGAGTTCGGGCTCGATGATGATGGTAACCTCGGACGGATCGTCTTCCTCGCTCTCATCGACGATCCAGGTAAAGGCGATCTTGGTCGGTCGATGGAGATGGAGAAATATGCCCCAGTGGCGGGCCTCGCCGTCCTCGCGCTTGTCGGCGAAGAGGAAGGCACCACCAACTGTGGGATCGAGTTCGCTTGCGGTCACGTCGCCACCCATGCCGCCATGGCGCAGCCAAGCCGCCTGCCAATGCGCGACCTGGTCCGGATCAAGGAACGTGTCGTAGACGCGCTCGGGACTGGCCTTGAAACGATGGGTGACCTTGGCTTCGATTCTGTCGGGCATCGGACGCTCCTGCCGTTTGGAGTGAAACGGCGTGGAACGCTTGCCGTTCCGTGCTGCCGATGGCATTGGTTTGACCAACTGGACAAAAAATCGAGAGAAGGCCGATGACCCCCCATAACCACGCCAAGCAAGGCGACTATGCTGAAGCCGTGCTGCTGCCGGGCGACCCGCTGCGCGCCAAGTGGATCGCCGAGACCTTTCTCGAGGACGCGCGGCTGGTCAATTCGGTGCGCAATTGCCTGGGCTATACCGGCACCTATAAGGGCAAGCCGGTTTCGGTGCAGGCCACCGGCATGGGTCAGCCGTCGCTATCGATCTACGTGCATGAGCTGATCAACGTCTATGGCCTCAAGACCCTGATCCGGGTCGGCACCTGTGGCGGGCTCAATGCCAAGGTCAAGGTCCGCGACCTGATCCTGGCACAGGCGGCCTCCACCGACAGCGCCATCGTGCGGGATCGCTTCGGCGCTTATAATTTCGCGCCGATGGCTGATTTCGGCCTGCTGCGTTCCGCCGCCGAAAAGGCCGAGGCCAAGGGCATGCGCTACCATGCCGGCAATATGCTGAGCAGCGACATCTTCTACCATGCCGACGGCATGGCCGGTTACGACAAGCTGCCCGAGCACGGGGTCATTGGCGTCGAGATGGAAGCGGCAGCGCTCTATACGCTGGCGGCGCGCTTTGGCGTCAAGGCGCTGACCATCTGCACCATGACCGATTGCCTGATCACCAAGGAGGAGATCGACGCCAATGAGCGCCAGACCTCGCTCAAGGAAATGGTGACCGTGGCGCTCGAGGTTGCGATCGAGGCCTGAGCGCCCTATCTCGGAGGGTGCCGCACCCGTGCTCCGAGTATCAAGCCATGACCGTTCTCGACAAACTCTCCGGCGCCATGGATCGCCGTGACGAGGCGCCCAATGTCGCGCTGGCCGGAGACATTGCGGCCCGCCATGACCTGGCCGCGGTCGCCGAACTGGCCGGGGCCGTCCGCTCCGGCCCGACGCGGCAGGCCAATGATGCCATCAAGGTGCTCTACGAAATCGGCGCCCGCAATCCGGAGCTGATCGCGGCACAGTGCCCGGTCTTCCTCGAGGCGCTGCACAGCGCCAACAACAGGCAGGTCTGGGGCGCCATGACCGCGCTCGACACCGTGGCGGAGCGCCGCGCCGATGCGCTGGTGGCCGAACTGCCCGCCATCATCGCCGCAGCCGACAAGGGCTCGGTGATCGCCAAGGACCACTGCAACTCGATCCTGGTCAAGCTCGCCCGCGCCGGCTATGGCGCCAAGGCTGTGCCGATCCTGGTGGAGCGGCTCAAGACCGCGGCGCCCAACCAGTTCCCCACCTATGCCGAAGAGATCGCGCCGGTACTGACGCCCGAAGCCAGGCCCGGCTTTCTGGCAGTGCTGAAGGACCGGCTGGCCAAGATCGGCCAGGAAAGCAAGCGCAAGCGGGTGGAAAAGCTGATGGCGAAGTTGAACGGGTAGCCATGCCGCCGCACGATAACGCGCCTCCAACCTGGCAAGTTGGCAACCAGCTGATTACGAATGTTATTTGGTTTTTCTGTGGAGATCGCCACCCGCTGGAAGAATGTTTGCCTGTTCCACTTTGCAGAAATCCTGAAAACTAGTTAGTTCATTGATAATGACGACAGGTCATTTCTTGGGGGCTAACAAATGAGGTACTTGTCTACCGTTGCGGTGCTGGCCTTGCTGGCAGGGTGCGCAAGTCCTATCAATATACCCGAACAACCGGGTCACATGACCCTCGTGCCCACCACCACCCCGAAGCTCGGTCATCTGTACTTCTCGGGGACAAAGGGCCAACGACCAGCATTCCGGACCAGTGACGGAGCGATTTGGTACGAGCTTTGCTATGACGACTTCCGGGAGACTGCCGCCCTCAAGGACCTGTCTGCCTACATTGCCGAAGACTCGGTGACGATGGCCAAGGGCACCGGCACGCTGGGTGTAGATGCAGGCGTGGGGCTGCCATTCGCGGGAATTACCGGAACGGCAAACCTGGGCGCCAAGCAGACCTACACGGTCGACGACCTGAGGCTACTCTCCATCACCGATGCGGGCATAGAGCTGGTCAACAGTTCGATCGGCGACAAGTGTCGCGCGGCCATTGCGGGCCTCGAGAGTGCCGGTACGCAAATCGTCCTACTCACATCGGCGCAGCGCGCCGATAAGGTGTCGGACGTCACCAATTTCCGGGGTGGCGTCGGAACCGCCGGAGGTAGCGCCACGCTTGGAAGCGGCACCACGGGTGTATCCGTCGCTGTCAGCGGCCCGGGCACGGCCTTGGGTGGTTCCTTCGGCAGCGACTACCAATACAGCCTGGTCTATTTCACTGGTCTGCTCGGTCCAAGATCGTAAGATCTGGCAACTGGAGCGGAGAGGGCGGCCAGGGGCCGCCCCTCACGCGACCGTCATTAACCCTCACCCACTCCGCCCACATCTTGCCGCCATCGCTGTGTTAACGTCCCCTTAACATCGGGGCCCTCGCACATGCAGCTCAAGCCGAACGCCTACCGCCTCAACGAAACCGTCAAGGGCGTCGAGACGATGACCCGCTTTGCCTTGGCCGTGCTGGCTTTGGCCTCGGGGGTCTATACTTATCTCGGGGTGCGCGGCCTGCTCGACGGCTCGGCCAGCTTCGTCTTCTTTGCCGCCATCGTCTATTCGGCCGCCGTGTCGGTGGCCATCTATGCCTTCTGGAGCTTCATGCTCCGCTTCGTGCCGCTGGTCACCTCCGGCGTGCAACGGCTGGCTTTGTTCCTCACCATGGCCATCGGCTGCGCCATGATCATCGCCATGTCGAGCTGGCTCAATGCCGCCGCTTTGGCCGGCTCGGCCTCGCTGGAACAGCATATGGCGGTGACGCTGCAAGGCTATGCCGAGGATCTCGACAATGCCCATGCCAATGCCCTGGCCAGCCAGAGCCTGCTGCCCGATGTGCAGCGGGCGGCCGAGCGCTTTGCCGGCCTCGCCGCCGACGAGCGCGAAAGCGGTGCGCTGACCGGCACGACCGGCTCAGGCAGCGTCGTGCAATTGCTGACCCAGATGGGTACGCAGATGACCCAGCTGGCCGCCACCATTACCGGCTCGCGCGACGAGGTGGCCCTGTTGTTCGAACAGGGCTCAGTCAGGCTGGCCACCATGCGCGAACTGGTCTCCACCCCCGGCGCCATCGAGCCGCGCTCCGACAGTTTCCAGGCCGAAGCGGTGCAGCTTTCCGCGGTCATCGCCGCCCTGCAGCAGACCGACGTTGCCTCCTCGGTCAAGCGCGCCTCGGCCGATCTCAGCGCCGGTTTCATCGCCCCGGTCGCCGATGGCGGCACCACCGATCTCGCCAACCGGCAGGATCAGGTGATGGAAACCGTGCGGACCTCGGTGGCCGCCCAATCGGCGGCCCTGACCCAGGCGGCCGACGAAATCCTCGCCAATCCGGCGGTGGAGCAGCGCCGTTTCGTGCCGCTCTCCAGCGCCGAAGCGGTGATCCGCTATTGGCAGGACTTCATTCCAAGCTGGGCCGGCGCTATTTCCATCGACCTGCTGCCGGTGGTGCTGGTGCTCGTGCTGATGATCGTCAACGACGCCATGCGCAAGGATTCCGAATCCCTGGCCGAGGCTGAGAACATCACCGCCGCCGAAATGCTGCGCGCTATGGCCCTGTTCCGCCGGATGGAGGCTGCCGGCATTGACGTGGCCACCGGCCATCCGCGACAGGCGCCGCTGCCGGCCGAACCCGAACAGGTCGACACCCCCGCCGTCGCCGGGCCTGCGCCCGATGACAGCACGGTGACCCCCATCGACGCCGCGCAACGCAAGCGCACCGATAGCCCGCGCCCGGCATGAAGACCGCCGCCAACGCCCGCACCGAGCATGGCTCCTTCTATCGCCGGTTTCTCCGCCGAGCCGCCGCCGTCGATGACGGCAATATCCTGCGCGTCGCCTTCCTTGCCTTGCTGATCGGCACCGCCTCGGTGCTCTATGTCGATTTCCGCGAATTGACCGCCAGCCAGGGCGCGGCTTTGGCCATGCCGATGCAGCCCATCCTGCCGCCCTATGATCCCGAGGGACCGGCCGAGGGCGCTCGCCCAAATGTGACCACCAGCCCTGAAGTGCTTGAGCGGCCGCTGGAAATCGCGCTGGGCACGGGTGGACAACTCCACCTTACCGGCACCATCGAGATCGGTTCAGCCGAACGTTTCGCCGCAGAGATTGCAGCGCGGGGAGAATACGTACACACTGTGGTTCTCGAGTCCCCTGGAGGGTCGGTCGTGGATGCGCTCGCCATTGGCAGTCTGATCCATGAAAAGGGCCTTGCCACCAAGGTCGCTGCCGGCTCGCTCTGTGCCTCGTCCTGCCCCATCATCTTTGCCTCGGGCGCGACCCGCATCGCCAGCCCGGACGCGGCCATCGGCGTGCACCAGGTTTACGCTGCCGGGCTCTCCGGCGATCCGCAAAGCGCCTTGCGCGTTGCTGGCGCTGCCATGAGCGACGCCCAGACCACGACTGCCGAGATCATCGGCCACCTCACCAAGACCGGCGTCGACCCGGCATTGTGGCTGCATGCGCTCAAGACACCGCCAGACCGGCTGTATTACTTCAACCCAGAGGAGATGACGCGTCTCAAGCTTGTCACGCAACTAGCAGACAATTGATACCCGGGAGGGGAACCGGCGGAGGACCGGACCGTTTCCTGAGGTTAGGATCCATAATTGGCGGGGAGGCCAATAATGACTCAGATTCACATGCTTACACGACACCGCGACATCCAGAACTGGGTCACCGATCGGCACGGCATTCCGGCAATAGCCCGAATACGCAACCGTTTCGGCGAAGAGCACGCCCAGCTCAAATTGAGCTTTCAGAGACGCATCAAGGCCGGTGAAGGCATGGCCAGCCAGGATGACGGCATGAGCCCCTGCTCCTGGACCGCCTGGCTTGCCGAACTCGACCGCCAGCAACTGGCGCTAAAGGTCGACCTGGCAGCCAACGATTTCGCTCTGGTGGAACGCCGCGAGGCAAATTGATCCGCGCGGCTTCGGCCTGAAACCACGAATCTGGCACCCCCACTCTCGTGGCCCACGGACATGATCCGTGGGCCACGTCTCGCGCCTGGCGCGCGACGAACCCGACAAGTCTGCGGCAGCACCGGTCGGCGGGATGCAGGCATGCAGCGACCTGACCGCAATCCGGCATTGCGAAAATTACCGCTTCGGGATCAATAGTCGCCAATACCGACGATTCCCGAGATCTCATGAGCCGGCCCCAGATCGCTCTTGTTGTGCATGCCCTGATTTTGATCGGGGCGCTGGCCTTCATTGTCCCCGCTTTGACCCGGGCCCTTGGCAGCCCCACCGGTTATCTGCTGTCGCTGCTCACCTATTGGCTCGGCTTCTGCCTGCCCGTTATCGCCCTGCATGTACGGGGCAGGCGCGGGCCGCACCTGTTCTCGGAGCGGCTGGCCTGGCAGGACTGGTTCGTGCCGGGCCTGCTGCTGCTGCAACTGGGCGTCGTCGGTATGGTGGCGGTAACGCCCCATACCAGCATGCTCACCACAAACGGGGCCATGCTCGCGGCTTTGATCGGCGTCATCAACGGCCCGCTGGAGGAAACTGCCTGGCGTGGCGGCTTCATGACCCGCTTTGCCGACCGGCCCCGCCTGGGCTTCTGGCTCGGCTGGGTCCTGTTCACCCTCTGGCATGCGCCACTGGCGCTGAGCCACGGCATTGTCTTCGAGGGAGGCTGGATGGCCCTGGTGGGCGGGGCGGCCGCCCTGGGCCTGCTGTGGAACTGGATCGCCTGGCGCACCGGCTCGGTGTTCTGGACCTCCATCGCCCACACCCTCACCAATGTAATGGCCTTCTGGGTGCTGTTCGACGGCAATGGCTTTGTGTAAGGCCGGCGGCAGCGCTGCGGTCGCCGCCGGCGCGTAACTATTCCGACTGTTCCTTATCGCGATAGACGAACTGCTTACGCATTGTGTCGAGCAGCATGGAAGGCGGCTGGCTGGCCTTGTGCACTGCATAGAGGTCCAGTGGCTCCAGCCCGATATCGTAAAGCAGCCTTGGGTCGAGCCGGGACAGCGCGATATGGGTCTGGGCGGCACGGCGGTGCTGGCGTAGGCGCACCAGCAGTCGCCTGAAGCCCTGCATGGTGAAGAAGCGCGGGCGGGCGTGAAGACGCACGCCGCTATCGATAACGGTCATTGAAATTCTCCCGAAATGCAAAGGGCCATGCCCGCGGCATGGCCCGGCTGTGTGTGGGGTGATGGATCAGGCGGCGGCCTGCGGCAGGCAGTGCTGGCAGATCGCGCCGATATGACGATGATCGGTGCCGCAGCAGCCGCCGATCACCCGTATATTGGGCAGCAGCGGCAGGATGCGGCTGTAGCGCTGTGCCAGGTCCTGCCAGTTGCCGATATCGAGCGTCTCGCTCTCATCGAGCTCGGCATGGCTCTTCATCGAGGCATTGACGCGCAGCCCCCCGATCCGGTTCACCCAGCTTCCGGCATGGCGAATGGTGCTGGCGAAGTGAATCGGGTGCACGCAATTGATCATGTAGTAAGCGGGTGATCCGCCGGTTGCCGCATCGACTTCGCCAATCGCGTCGCCCAGCGGCTTGCCACCGGGCAGGTGGCCATCGGTTTCCAGTGTGAACGACAGCACAGAGGGCAGCCCCGCCGCCTCGGCCAGTTTCGCAATGCCGATGGCCTCGGGCGTATTGGTGAGCGTATAGGCCGTCACCAGGTCCGCATCAGCTTCGGCAAAGGCTGCCACCTGCGCCCCGTGATAGCGCATGGCCTCCTCGACGCTCATCGCGCCGTCATATTGCCAGGCATCGCGCCGCGGCCCGATGGCGCCGCTGACCACCGTGCGCACCCCCGCCACTTCGAAGGCCCCGGCCACCTCGCGGCAGAAGCGAACGGCCCCGATATTGACCGCGCGCAGGCGCTCCGCATCATAGCCCACCAGCGCGCCCCAATCGGGATTGGCCCGCCAGGTATTGGTGTCGAACAGGAAGCCCTGCCCCGCATTGCGGGCAATTTGGATATAGGGGCGGTAATATTCCCGCATCGCCCGCCGGCCCTGCTCGCTGTCATTGAGCTGGAACACGCTGAAATGCGGCAGGTCGTGACCTTCATTGAAGATCATATGCGTCTCGATACCGCCATCGGTGACAAACATCTGTCCGGAAAGCTGTGGCAGCGTCTTGCTCTGCTTGGCCATCGGGGGCCTCCATTGCTACTTGATTTACCCGTCGAGGCAGCGCTACATCTTGGCCGCCGGTGGCCAGAGTGATGCCCCGGATCGGCAGCGCGCATCTAGCAGACTTGCGGTCCAGTCTGTTGCAGCCTGCCTTTTCCTTGCTAGATCAATAGTTTGCAGTACCAGGCGTGCCGACGACCGCGTTTTCGCCGGCATCGAGACAGTCAAAACTGTACTGGCGGTACAGTCGGAATAGGGGCAAGCCATGTTCAGGAAGGCGACCAAGGGGCAGGAAACCCGCGAACGGCTCTTGGCCATTGCCGAGACCTCCGTGCTCGCCAAGGGCTTTGCCGCCACTTCGATCGAGGAGGTGATCGCCGAGGCCGGCATCACCAAGTCCGGCTTTTTCTACCACTTTGCTGACAAGAACGCCCTCGCCCACGAAATGCTGCAGCGCTACGTGGTGGCCAATGACGAGATCTTCGGGGAACATTTCGGCCGCGCCGCCGAGCTTGCAGATGACCCGCTGCAGAGCTTTCTCATCGGGCTCAAGCTATTGGCCGAAACCATGGCCGACCTGCCCAATGGTCACCCCGGATGCCTGATCGCCAGCGTCTGCTATCAGGAGCGCCTGTTCGATTCCACCGTGCGCCAGCTCACCATGGACTCGGTCCACAAGTGGAACGCCTTTTTCCGCGAGCGCATCGACGCCATCGCGGCCGCCCATCCGCCGGCCGAGCCTGTCGATCTCGAACAATTGGCGAGCATGATGAGCTGCATCGTCGATGGCGCCATCATCATGAGCAAGGCGCTGGGCGACCCGTCCATCCTGCCCAAGCAGATCCTGCTGTTCCGCAGCTATATCAGGCTGCTGTTTCAGCCTTGAGGGCGTAACCCCGCCCGGCCCATTGGCACAGCCACTGGACGATTCCGCCACAGCCGTCCTTGCGCTGCCCCCCCAAAACCCGCTATGTGCCCCGCCAAGGTGTACCCACCAGTACGGCGAGGAGCTTTCCCATCATGGCCACCCATTCCCTATTCCTGTTGCCCGGCGACGGCATCGGCACCGAGATCATGGTCGAGGTGGAAAAGCTGATCGCCTGGACCAATGCCGAGCAGCTCACCGATTTCTCGACTGATACGGGTCTGGCCGGCGGCGCCGCCTATGACGCTCATCAGGTGGCCATCACCGACGAGGACACCGAAAAGGCCAAGGCCGCCGATGCGGTGATCTTCGGCGCCGTGGGCGGCCCCAAATGGGACAATGTGCCCTATGAGCACCGCCCCGAGGCGGCCCTCCTGCGCCTGCGCAAGGAAATGGCGGTTTTCGCCAATCTGCGCCCTGCCATCTGCTACCCGGCTTTGGCCGATGCGTCCTCGCTCAAGCGCGAGCTGGTCGAAGGCCTCGATATCCTGATCGTGCGCGAGCTGACTGGCGGCGTCTATTTCGGCGAGCCCAAGACCATCACCGATCTCGGCAACGGCCAGAAGCGCGCCGTCGACACCCAGGTTTACGAAACCTATGAAATCGACCGCATTGCCCGCGTCGCCTTTGATCTGGCCCGCACCCGCAATAACAAGGTGCATTCGGCCGACAAGAAGAATGTCATGAAGTCCGGCGTCCTCTGGGACGAAGTGGTCAAGGGCGTCGCCAAGGACTATGCCGACGTCGAACTCCACCACATCCTGGCCGATAACGCCGCCATGCAGCTGGTGCGCAATCCCAAGCAGTTCGACGTCATGGTCACCGATAACCTCTTCGGTGACATCCTCTCCGACGTCGCCGCCATGCTCACCGGCTCGCTCGGCATGCTGCCCTCGGCCTCGCTCGGCGCGCCCGATCCGGTCACCGGCAAGCGCAAGGCCTTCTACGAGCCCGTGCACGGCTCGGCCCCCGACATTGCCGGCAAGGGCATCGCCAACCCCATCGCCATGATCGCCTCGGTGGCCATGGCCCTGCGCTACAGCTTCGGCATGGTCGAGCTGGCGACAAAAATCGAAAACGCCATCTCCGCCGTGCTCAGCGATGGCCTGCGCACCGGCGACATCGCCCAGGACAACCGCAAGACGGTTGGAACGGAAGAAATGGGCGCAGCGATTCTGGGTAAGCTCAAAGCCTAAGCTCCGAATTCGCAGTCGACACCCTCCCCCGTCGAGGGGGAGGTGCCGCGCGGTGGGTGCTGGTGAATCGAGAACAACAAAAAGCCCCGGCGCTCGCGCACCGGGGCTTTTGCAATTCATGCGACCAGCAGCTTACTCAGCAGCAGGCGCTTCGTCGGCAGCAGCTTCTTCGACCGGAGCGGCCTTGGGAGCGTTCTTGGCCTCTTCGATGGCGGCAGCCTTGGCGGCCTTCTCGTCAGCGCGCGCCACGGCCTTTTCGCCCGGCTTGGCCTTGTTGGGGTTGCTGCGGGCTTCGCGGTTGGCAACGCCAGCCGTGTCGAGGAAGCGCAGCACGCGGTCGGTCGGCTGGGCGCCAACCGAAAGCCAATGCTTGGCGCGTTCGGTGTTCAGCACCACGCGGCCTTCATTGTCCTTGGCCAGCAGCGGGTTGAACGTGCCGAGCTTTTCGATGAAGCGGCCGTCGCGGGGCGAACGGGCATCGGCAACGACGATATGGTAGAATGGGCGCTTCTTGGTGCCACCACGGGCGAGACGGAGCTTGAGGGCCATTTTGGTATCCTTGAGTTTAGGTTGAAACGACTATTTCTTCTTGCCCAGGCCGGGAAGGCCGGGGAAACGGGGAGCACCACCCAGACCGGGGAGACCCGTTCCGGCGGATTTGAACAGGGCGCCGACATCACTCGGCAGCTTTTCAGCGAGTTGAGGCGTCGGTGCAGAGGGCAGGCCCTTGAGAGAAGCGGGGTCGATGCCGGCCTGGCGGGCCATGGCCTCGAGCTGGGCCGGGTCCATCTTGCTCATGTCGGGCATGCCGCCCATCATCGAGCCCATCTTGCCGCCGAACATGCCGCCCAGCGCGCCCATGCCGCCCTTGGAAACCTTCTTCATCATATCCGCCATCTGGCGGTGCTGCTTGGCGAGCTTGTTGATCTCGCTCACTTCCACGCCCGCGCCGGCGGCAATGCGCTTGCGGCGGCTGGCATTGAGCAGGTCGGGATTGGTGCGCTCTTTCTTGGTCATCGAATTGATGATGGCGATCTGGCGATCGAACACCTTCTCGTCGACATTGGAATTGGCCATGGCCTTCTTGAGCTGGCCTACGCCGGGCATCATGCTCATGAGCCCGCCCATGCCGCCCATCTTCTTCATCTGCTGCAACTGATTGCGCAGGTCGTCGAGGTCGAACGAGCCCTTCTTGAGCTTCCGCGCCATCTTCTGGGCGTCTTCGGCCGAGACATGCTCGGCGGCCTTTTCGACCAGCGAAACAATGTCGCCCATGCCGAGGATCCGGTCGGCGATGCGGCTGGGGTGGAAATCCTCCAGCGCATCCATCTTTTCGCCGACGCCGATCAGCTTGATCGGCTTGCCGGTCGCCGCGCGCATCGACAAAGCCGCGCCGCCGCGGCCATCGCCATCGACGCGCGTCATCACGATGCCGGTCACATCGAGACGGCTGTCAAAGCTCCGCGCGACATTGATCGCGTCCTGGCCGGTCAGCGCATCGACGACCAAGAGGATTTCGTGCGGGTTGGCAATTGCCTTGATCTCGGCCGTTTCGGCCATCAGCTCTTCGTCGATATGGGTGCGGCCGGCCGTATCGAGGATCAATACGTCATAGCCGCCCAGGCGCGCCTCGCGCTCGGCGCGGCGGGCGATCTGCACCGGGGTCTCGCTGGTGACGATGGCCAGCGTATCGACGCCCACCTGCTCGCCCAGCACGCGCAGCTGCTCCATGGCAGCTGGTCGGCGGGTATCGAGCGAGGCCAGCAGCACCTTCTTCTTGTTCCGCTCGGTCAGCCGCTTGGCGATCTTGGCGGTCGTCGTGGTCTTGCCCGAGCCCTGCAGGCCCACCATCAGCAGCGTCACCGGCGCCTTGGCATTGAGGTCGATCGGCACGGCATCCGAGCCGAGCACGGCAACCAGTTCGTCATTGACGATCTTGACGACCTGCTGGCCCGGCGTCACCGAGCGGGTGACTTCGGCGCCTACGGCGCGTTCGCGCACCTGCTCGACAAACGCCCGGACCACTTCAAGGGAAACGTCGGCCTCGATCAGCGCGCGGCGGATTTCGCGCATGGCTGCATCGACGTCGGCGGCATTGAGCGCGCCACGGCCACGAAGTCCTTCGAAGATTCTGCCAAGCCGGTCGGAAAGGCTATCGAACATGAACTGGTCCTTTATTCTCTTCGGATGATCCGCAGAGAGATAGGATCCATCAGTCCAAACGCCAAACCCACCCGCGGGCGCAACGCGCTGGCGGATGGTGGCCTCCGGGATCGGTTTATACCCTTAAACGGGGTCCCGGTCGGCTGGTCAGGAGCAAAGCCTGATGAATGGGCGGGGTGTAGGGGAAAGGGGCGCAGGAGTCAAGGAAGGGGGCTATGTGCCACGACCACGTGGTTCGACAAGCTCGCCATGAGATCTCACGGCGCCTAGAGACCGCGTCCCGCCACCTTCATCACAAAACTCCGCAGGCCCTTGGGCATACCCAGCATGGCATTCTTGAACATCGGCCGCAGCGTCTTGTCCCAGAGCTTGATCACCAGCATGCCCCGTGGCGTCACCGGCAGGGCATGGTCGGTGACCCTCACCACCCCGGTCGCCCAGGTGAGCTTGTAGGGCATGACCGGCACCATCAGGTCGGCGCCGTCGAGCCCGCGCTCGGCGCAGGCACGGGTGACTTCGTCCAGGTGCAGCTTGCCCGGGCTTTCCTCGCTGTTGGAAAAGTCCCGGCTGGCAATGAAGGCATAGTAGCGCTGCTTGTGGATGAACCCCCACTGCTCGGCGATCGGCTCGTCCCGATGGCGCAGCGACATGGCCAGCAGCTGCAGGTCGCCGCGGCCGGGCAGGCTGGCGCAGAAATCGGCAAAGGCATGGTCGCGGAAGGCGCGCGAGGACAGGCCCTGCTCCTTGAGCCGGCCGGCGCGGCCGCTAAGCGTCCGCTCGATCACGCCCAGCGTTTCGTCCGGCGTCGTGGCAACGTGGTGCGTCACCGCGCCTTCGCGTTCCAGCCGGTTGCGGGCATTGCGCAGATTCTTGCGCGTCTTGGTCTTGATGGTCTGGAAATAGGCGGCGTGATCGGCAAAGGCGTTGAGCGCCACATAGGGCGCGCCCTGCTCGTCGCCGGTAATGATGTGACTGTCCGGCATGCCCTTGGCCAGCATGCTGTCACTGCGCACCTTGAGAAAGCTCACCGCATCGCAGGGCGCGTCGGCAATGGCAGCCCGCAGCAGGCGCGCCATTGCATCGCGCGGCTCGATCCCGGCGGCGATCATCACATCGGAATACTGGCTGAAGGCATGACCCATCGGCGCCAGCACAGTGCGCGAACGGGTGCGGATGCGTTCGAGCGGCAGTACGGCCACCAGCCGCTGCCCCTCGCTGAGCGTAACCACGACCGGATCGAAGTCCGTATTGCCCCGCGCGGCTTCGAAATCAAACACCGCCCTTGCCCAGCCGCTGCCCTGGAACAGCAGCGCACCATCTGCCTGGGACTCCAGAGCCTCCCATCGATGCGCCGCGGCATCGAACGCCTCGCGCGTCCGCACCACCTCGGCACGCAACGCGTAGGCCTGTGCCTCGACACGATTGGCGGCGCCTGCGCGCCGCCGCTCACCAGTTCCGGAAAATGCGCTGAGCGAACTCATTTGCTGAAGGAATATCCCTCGATGTCGCGCACGCCTTCTGGGGCCGAAGGATCGACCTGGAAGTCGACCTTGTAGACCTTTTTCTTCTGCGGATTGAGCGGGGTGAATTTCACCAGGCCCGCCAGCGCCAGCTTGGAATAATAGGAGAGGCCCGTCACCTGCTGGCTCAGCTTCTGCATGCCGGTCCTGGCGCGCAATATGCCATTGGCATAGTTGACGGCGTAATGCTTGCGCAGCTCGTCGGTCCAGTGCTCGGTGGTGAAGGAGACGTTGAGCATGCCCTCATTGACCACGCGATGCGGCCCGTTGAGCGGCCAGTGCAGCATCTTGCCCGCCTCCAGCATATGCACCTCGGCATAGCCGTCATACCAGGGCTCATAGGGCATGTCGGTTTCACGCAGCTGCCCCAGGATCAGCTTTTCCAGCGCAGGCTGGCTGATGAAGGGCGCCTTGGCCGGATAGACATAGACCTTCTTGGTGCCGCGCACCTGCCACAGGCTCTGCCCCGGCACGTCGGAATGATATTTCACCGAGACATTGGGCGATGAAATCAGGATCGTCAGGTTCCGCTTGTAGCTCGAAAAGCCCGGAACGCGCTCCTCGAACTCGGCATAGAGGCTGTCGAGCAGTTCGCCATAGGCCGGATCGGTCTTGGCCGGGGCCGTGAGGTTGACCCAGATATTGCCCTTCTTGACGACGTCGATCACCTGCTGGCCGGTGAGACCCTTGATCTCGCCCTCGCGCCGCTTGGGTGGATTGCCCGGCGTCTTCTGCGAATAGTTGACGTGGTAGGCCTCGCGCGGCGTATTGTCGATCAGCCGCGCCAGCGCCGCGTCGGTGAACAGCGGCGAATTGGCCAGGCTATGGCTCAGCGCCAGCGAATGACCGCCGAAAAGCGACGGATAATGCGGCTGCCAGTCGGTGATGATCTGGTCGGTCTGCATGGTCATATTCATGGGCCGGGCTCCTGATGGGCTGGGCAAGAGGGGGCCACCCTCAACATCTGGGAGAAACCTAGCCGACAATGTGGGGTTTGGCGTGGCCAGAATGGTCGGCTGGTTAAGGCGCCATGAAGTGTGAAACCCTTACGATATATGAACAATTGCAGCTTTTGGCCATCGGGTTGCCTGCTGTGCGAAGCCGGGGCGGCGGCGATGCACTGGCAATTTTCCCTCGCATCCGCCATATAGGGTCATTCCATCACCCTCGGGCGAGGCAGACCAATTGAGCGGCGTGCCGTTTCTCAAGATGAACGGGCTGGGCAACCAGATCATCGTGGCCGACATGCGCGGCCGCGAGGGCCGTGTCACGCCCCAAGCCGCCATTGCCATCAATGCCACCCCCGGCACCAAGTTCGACCAGATCATGGCTATCCATGATCCGAAGGTCGCCGGCACCGTCGCCTATATCGACATCATCAATTCCGACGGTTCGCGCGCCCAGGCCTGTGGCAATGGCATGCGCTGCGTCACCCAGTTTCTGGCCTCTGACGGCGTTCATCAGTCGTTCACCTACGAGACCGTGGCGGGGATTTTGTTTGGCGAAGTCATGGCGGACGGGTTGATCACCGTCGACATGGGCACGCCAAAGTTCGCCTGGTACGACATTCCCCTGGCCGAGGAATTCGCCGATACCCGCAAGATCGAACTGCAGATCGGACCGATCGACGCCCCCGTCCTGCACTCGCCATCGGTGGCTTCCATGGGCAATCCGCAGGCCACGTTCTGGGTCAATCAGGACGTCTGGAGCTACGCGCTCGACCGTTTCGGACCCATGCTGGAAAACCACCCGATCTTCCCCGAACGGGCAAATATCTCGATTGCTCAGGTGCTTGCGCCCGATCGCATCATCCTGCGCACCTGGGAACGCGGCGCCGGCCTCACCGAGGCCTGCGGCACCGCCGCCTGCGCCGCCGTGGTCAATGGCGCCCGCACCCGCCGCACTGCCCGCAAGGCCACCGTCACCCTGCCGGGTGGCGATCTGCTGATCGAATGGCGCGACGATGATCATGTCGTCCTCACCGGCCCGGCCGAGCTGGAATGGACCGGCACGCTCGATCCCGCCTCCGGCCACTGGACCCGCAACGAGGTCGCGGCCTGATGGCCGTCGAAACCCTGACATTTGGCTGCCGGCTCAACGCCTATGAAGCCGAGGTGATGAAGGCCGAAGCCCAGAAGGCGGGGCTCGAAAACGCAGTGATCATAAACACTTGCGCCGTCACCGCCGAAGCCGTCAAGCAGGCCAAGCAAGCCGTACGCAAGGCGCGGCGCGACAATCCCGAAGCCCGCATCATCGTCACCGGCTGCGCGGCGCAAACCGAGGGCCGGACCTTTGGCGATATGCCCGAGGTCGATCTCGTCATCGGCAATGCCGACAAGATGAAGGCCGCCAGCTACACCCCGATGGTGTTCGGCCTGCCCCTCAACGACAAGGTACAGGTCAACGACATCATGAGCGTGCGGGAAACCGCGGGCCATCTGATCGAGGGCATGGACGGCCGCACCCGTGCCTTCGTGCAGGTGCAGAATGGCTGCGACCACCGCTGCACCTTCTGCATCATCCCTTTCGGCCGCGGCCCCTCGCGCTCGGTACCGATGGGCATGGTGGTCGATCAGGTCAAAAAGCTCGTCGCCAACGGTTACCGCGAAGTGGTGCTGACCGGCGTCGACATCACCTCCTATGGCCCCGACCTGCCAGGCACGCCAACCCTGGGCAAGCTCACCCAGTCAATCCTGCGCCATGTGCCCGACCTGCCGCGGCTGCGCATTTCCTCGATCGATTCCATCGAGGCCGATGACGCGCTCTACGACGCCGTCGCCGGCGACCGCCGGCTGATGCCGCATCTGCATCTGTCGCTGCAATCGGGCGACGACATGATTTTGAAGCGCATGAAGCGCCGCCACAGCCGCGACGACGCGCTGGCCATCGTCGCCAAGCTGCGGTCGCTGCGCCCCGACATGGTCTTCGGCGCCGACATCATCACCGGCTTCCCCACCGAAGACGACGCCATGTTCGAAAACACCCTGCGCATCGTCACCGAAGCCGACCTGACCTACTTGCACGTCTTCCCCTATTCGCCCCGCGAAGGCACGCCCGCCGCGCGCATGCCGCAGGTCGACCCGCAAATCGCCAGAAAACGTGCAGCAAGCTTGCGGCAAGCCGGCAGCATGCAGCTGGCAAAACTCAGTGCTGCCCGCGTCGGCCGCGTTGAAAATGTGCTGATCGAACGTAATGGTCTGGGCCGTACCGAACAGTTCCTCCCCATCGCCGTAGCCGGCACGCAACCGGGTGAATTGCTGGCCGTTCGGGTCACGGGCGTCGCCGCCGACGGCCTTGTGGGCGAAGCCCTGCGCGAAGCCGCCTGACCTTTTGAAAGACCAGTAATGACCGACAAGAAGCCGGGATTCTTCAAGCGCCTGTTCGGCGGCGAGACGCCGGTGCAGCCCCCTGCGCCGCCCGAAACGCTGCCTGCAGAAGCGCCGGTTCCCGACCCTGTTGCACCGACACCCGTGCCGCCACCGGACCTGGTGCCGGAGCCCGAGCCGGTCCCCCTGCCCGGCCCGCCCGAGACGACTCCGGACTATATCGAGGACATCGAGGAACAGGCCGCCGCGCCGACCCAACCCCTTGCAGATCCTACGATTTTCGTGCCGCTCGACCCGTCCACCGTCGTGGAAGTTCCAGCCGACCAGCCGCGCCAGGGCTGGTTCACCCGGCTGGCCTCGGGCCTCAAGCGCTCGTCCGACCAGCTCACCGGATCGATCACCTCGGTCTTCACCAAGCGCAAGCTCGATGCCGCGACGCTCGACGAACTCGAAGACGTGCTGATCCAGGCCGATCTCGGCATCGAGACGGCCATGGCCATCACCGAGACGCTGCGCCGCGACCGCTTCGACCGCGACGTGACCGGCGAGGACGTGCGCGCCGTGCTGGCGGCCGAAGTCGAAAAGGTGCTTGGCCCTGTGGCCCGGCCGCTGGTTATCGACCCGGCGCAGAAGCCCTTCATCATCCTGATGATCGGGGTCAACGGCTCGGGCAAGACCACGACCATTGGCAAGCTGGCGCAAAAGCTCGGCGCCGAAGGCAAGTCGGTGATGCTGGCGGCCGGCGACACCTTCCGCGCCGCCGCGATCGAGCAGCTGCAGATCTGGGGCCAGCGTACCAATGCCCCCGTGATTTCCCGCCCCGCCGGCGCCGATGCCTCCGGCCTGGCCTTCGACGCCGTGACTCAGGCCAAGGCCGAGGGTCGCGATATATTGATCATCGACACTGCCGGGCGCCTGCAGAATCGCGACGAGCTGATGAACGAGCTCGAGAAGATCATCCGCGTCATCAAGAAGGTCGACCCCAGCGCACCGCACGCGACGCTGCTGACGCTCGACGCTACCACCGGGCAGAATGCACTCAAGCAGGTCGAGATCTTCGGCCAGCGCGCCGGGGTCACGGGCCTCGTGATGACCAAGCTCGACGGCACGGCGCGCGGCGGCATTCTGGTCGCCATCGCCCGCAAATTCGGCCTGCCGGTGCATTTCATCGGCGTCGGCGAAAGCGTGGGCGATCTCGAACCCTTTACCGCCGCCGACTTCGCCCGGGCTATCGCGGGCGGCGAGTAGCCGCAATCTTACCATGCTTGCGGTCTATCCCGTCCTTGCAAGCTGGGGCGCTTGCCCTCACATTGCCCCTGTTGCCACCAGAGATTTGCCATGACCGAGAATGCCGAGCAGGAGATCAACTGGGACGAGCTTCGCCCCCAGCTCACCAAGATGGCGCTTGAACTGGGTCCGCTGGTCGTCTTCTTCATCGCCAATGCGCGCGCCGATATCTTCGTCGCCACCGCCTGGTTTATGGGCGCCATGCTGATCTCGCTGGTGCTGACCTGGCTGATCCTCAAGAAGATCGCCGTGATGCCGCTGGTCACCGGTGTCGTGGTGCTGGTGTTTGGCGGGCTGACGCTATGGCTGCAGGATGACACCTTCATCAAGATCAAGCCGACCATCACCAATTCGCTGTTTGCTTCGATCCTGCTGGGTGGGCTTTTGTTCGGGCATTCGCTGCTGAAATACGTCTTTGGCGACGTCTACAAGCTCCGCCCCGAGGGCTGGAGCAAGCTGACGCTCAACTGGGGCCTGTTCTTCGTCTTGCTGGCCGTGATCAACGAGATCCTGTGGCGCAACTTTCCGACCGATATCTGGGTGGCCTTCAAAGTCTGGGGCGTGATGCCGCTGACCGTGATCTTCTCGATCAGCCAGGTGAGCCTGCTCAACAAATATGCGCCGGCGGCCGAGCCCAAGCACGTGCCGCCGATCATTGTAGAGAGCTGATCCGCAGCCAGCCTTCTGCCGCGGATCAGCTAGATCGCGTCAGGCAGCCGGTACTGCGCCGCCACCGAAGAGCCCAATGACCACGCCGTCGATCAACAGGACGGCCAGCAGATAACCGCCGTCGATGACAGTGCGCGACCACGGTGCGCCCTCATAGCGATGGTTGATGATCATCGATGTGATGACGAAACCCAGCCACATATGGGCGCCGACAATCAGCCCGTTGGTGACGCTGATGCTCCCGAGCAGAGCCGGCGTCAGCAGCGCGATGAAATAGGCCATGACGAGGAGCAGTACGGCCGACCAGATGAACGGCGTATAGTCGCTGTTCATTGTCTCCTTGGTCTTGCCGATGGCGGCAAGCCATTGCTTGGACAGGACCATGTACCAGGCGGCACCGAAAGCGAAGCTGGCG
>NZ_JAKFDJ010000035.1:0-5083 GCF_036676215.1 Devosia sp.
TGCCTGCAAGTGAAGGATCCGGCCCCGCCCTCCGCGGGTCGAGGGCGGGGCCGGACGCGTTCAGCCGAAGCGTTGGCCGAGATCGACGCGGATCACGTCCTCGAAATCGTCCTCGATCACGACTTTGATGCGGCCGGACAGGCAGTTGCAGCCGGTGTGCTTGTGGATCAGCTCCAGGATCGACTTGCTGACGATGCTGAAGTCCTTGTCGACGAAGTCCCCCGGGGTCGAGACCTTGAGGACGGAACTGTCGAGTCCTTGCACAAGGCTCATTTGGGCATAGCGCCCCTTTGTAGCGACAGCGGCAGTCATGGGTGTTTCCTCCAAGAAACGCCCGAGAGTCATATCACCGACAACAATGTTCGCAGATCAATAATACTTGATCTACTGGCTGAATTGGTAAATATCGACTAACCAAATCTGAATAGTTAAGCTTATTTACTCTACGTATAAGTAGACATCTTTCCTGTCGGAGCAATTGTCAAGCTTTGTGTCCGAGAGGTCACTCCAGCGCGCGCTGGGGACGGCCAGGTCCGCGAAGACCTGGACCGATGCTGGGCCGCCGCCGGCGATCACCTGGCCTAGGCGGGGTCGCCGGGCTTCCGCGCCCGGCTGATGATCAGCGAGAAGGTGAGGCCCACCAGCACCATGTGGCAGAACATCTGGTTGAGTATCGGGAACCAGCCGCTCGGCGCCTTGTTGGTCGCCAGCGACAGCGGCACCACCAGATAGTTCATGAAGAAGTAGAAGCCGAACCCGAAGGCCGGGCCGGCGATCCAGGGGTGGCGGTTCATCGCCGGCAGCCTGCGGCTGGCGAGATAGTAGAAGGTCGCCGCCCCCAGCATGATCAGGGTGTGGGCCGCCATGCCGAGCGCCGCCGTGGCCGCGCCGCCCGTGTAGGCCGCCTTGCCCAGCAGGCCGCTGGCCACCGACTGCAGGATGCGCTCGGCCGGGACGCCCTTGAGCCCCCAGATAATGATCGGATTGGAGATGTCGAGAACCGCGGCGATCAGCCCGGCGCCAATGATCGCCTCGATCGGGCGCAGGGCGCGCCTGGTCGGGTTCGCGGTGAGAGTGGTCATGGCTCGCGCCTCCCGGCAACGTCGTCATTTTTTTCGTCAAGAAGGTCGGGGCGACGGAGGGGAACCGCCGCCCCGAGAGGCCCCGCCCCGCCGGAGCGGGATTCCGATGAGGCGGTGACGACGAGGCGGGCGATAGGGCCCGCCTCGTCGCGGGGATGGTCAGTACTTCGCCGTGATGCCCAGGAACAGGAAGCGACCCAGGGCGTCATAGACCTGCGGGTGGGTGTTTCCGTTGCAGGGGCCGCCGCGGCAGTTTGTGCCGCCGTTGAGCGGCGGATCCTTGTCCAGCACGTTGTTGACCCCGGCGCGGAAGGTATAGTTCTCCGCGATGGTCCAATTGGCCATCAGGTCGAGATAGCTGCGCGCGCCGAGCTTCAAGTCCGTTGCCGGCGGAGCGGCCTGCGCGAGCAGGGGATCGTCCGACGTCCCGTCCAGATCCACGCTGGAGAAGTAGCGCCACTGAGCCGAGAGGCTCAGGTCCCAGATGAACGGCGTGTTCCAGGTCAGACGGGCCTTGTGGCGCCATTCGGGGTTCGGCACGCCCGGGGTGACGCCGCGGCCGCTGCAGTTGTTGCCGTAGAGGCCGGCGCAATCGACCCAAGGATCGCCCTTTTGGGTCTGGCTCTTATAGCTAAGCAGGTAGGTGCCGGTCATGCTGGCCGAGATCGTGCCCATCCCCTCGAAGCCAAAATCGTCCAGGTTCGCGCGGTAATTGGCGTTGATGTCGATGCCGCTGGTCCGCAGGCCGCCGGTGTTCTCCGTGAGGTCGATCACATAGCCGTCCGGCCCGTTCGGCGTCAGCCAGAGCGATCCCTGGGGGTCACGCTTGACCAGGGCGCACTTGGCGGCGTCGCCTGCCAGGCAGAGCGACAGGGTGTTGTCCTGGCCCAGCGAGTTGATGAAGTCCTTCAGCTTGATGTCGAAATAGTCGAGCGAGAAGTTGAAGCCCGGCAGGAAGGTCGGCGCCGCCACGAACCCGAAGGAGACCGTGTCGCTGGTTTCGGGCTTCAGGTTCGGGTTGCCGCCGATCAGCCCGTAGTACTGCGGGGCCGGGTTCGGCGTGATGGCCAGGACCTGGGCGGTGGTCAGGTTGAACGCCGCGGCGCAGCGGGCGACCAGCGGATCTCCGGCGGTGAGGCCGGCGCAGGGATCGCTCGTGCCGTTCAGCGCGATGGTCTGGGCGCCGTACAGCTCGACCAGGTTTGGCGCGCGGACAGCACGCTGGTAGCTGGCGCGCAGCCGCAGGCCCTCGACCGGAACCCAGTCGCCGCCAGCCTTATAGGTATTGGTGGTCTGGCCGAAAGAGTAGTCGGAATAGCGATAGCCGACCTCGGCTTGCAGGCTCTGGATCCCAGGCATGTCCTTGACGAGCGGGATACGCGCTTCGCCGTAGACTTCCTTGACGTCGTAGCTCGCGTTGATCGGAGGGATCGGACCGCCGGCGCCGCTGATCAGGCCGTTGGTGGCCAGGAAGTCAGCGACCACCTTCATGTCCTCGCTGCGATATTCGGCGCCCAGCGCGACGCCGACGCCCTCATCGGTCCACGGGAGTTTGATCCCGTACTCGGTGAGGTCGCCGCCAAGCGAGAAGTTGACCACCCGCTCGATGGTGTGGCCGTCGAGGTAGCTCGGCGCCTGGAGGTAGTTCAATGCCGCCGGTGTGACCCCGGTCAGGGTGAAGATGTTGTAGGGGACGCAGGCCGGGTCGCTGCCGTCGATCACCGATTGGCAGACGATCTGGCCCGCGGCGTTGCGCTTGACGATCAGCGAGTTCTGGATGCGGCCCGAATGGAAGAACTTCGCGGTGTCGGCCGCCAGGATGGTCTTTCCGTACTGGGCGTACATGTCGTAGTTCCAGTTCTCGCCCAGGTCGCCCTTCGCCCCGACGAGCATCCGGTAGGCCATCGAGTGGAAGCTGCTTTCGCGACCGCCGCCCTCGACGTTCCGGCGCGCGACGATACCGCGGAAGAGCGTCGGCGTGCCCGCGTTGGCGCCGCAGAGCTGGGCCTGTTGCGCCGCGGTCATTAGCGGATTGTCGCAGTTGATGTTGAAGTTGGCCGCGAAGATCCCGCCGGGCGCGATTTGCGCCACCGAGGTGTCCTCCATGAACATCAGCTCGCCATAGGCTTCGAGCTTCTCGGAGAACTCATAGCGGGCGAAGGCGCCCATGGTGTAGCGCTCGTCCGGCCGCTGGTAGAAATTGGTCGGGCCGAAGTTGTAGACGTCGAGCGCGGCGTTGCGGGGCCGGAAGGTATTGCCCGGCCCCAGCGGATCGACGACGAAGCCGCCGATCCAGCTATAGGCGTTGGTGCCGGACCCGCCGCAGGTGAAGACCGCGCCTGAGTTCAGGGCGCACGCGCTGTAGTCCCGGTCGGCTTGCAGGATGGGCGCGGCGTGCCGATAGCCGACATAGGCAGTGATGTTGCCTCGATTGTCATCGGTGCTGACCCCGACGGTCAGGGTGATTTCCTGGGCCTCGCCATCGACCACATTCTTCTTGGGCAGCGCGAACTGCTCGGGCACCGGCGCGGTCGCGGCCTTGGCGCGGATCACGTCGGCGACGGCATTGCCGTTGGAATGCTGATAGGTCGAGACCTGCGCGTCGAGGCGCACGCCCTCGAAGTTCTTCTGCATGATGAAGTTGACGACGCCCGCGATGGCGTCGGCGCCATACACCGCCGAGGCTCCGCCGGTCGAGACGTCCAGGCGTTCGATCAGCGCGCTGGGAATGAAGTTCAGGTCGGCCACGGGGTTGCCCGTCGAGGTCGGGTTGCCGGGCATCAGGCGACGGCCGTTGATCAAGACCAGCGTCCGCTGGGCGCCCAGACCGCGCAGGTTCACGGTCGCGGTGCCGTTCGATCCGTTGGAGATCGTCGAGCCTTGCGCGGCGAAGGACTGCGGCATGCTGTTCAGCAGGTCCTCGACCCGGATCACGCCCTGGGCCTTGACGTCGGTGGCGCTCATGGCGACCACCGGGCTGATGCTCTCCAGGTTCGGGGTCGGAATCCGCGTGCCGGTCACCACGATCTCGGCGACGGCCTCTTCATCCATGTCTTGCGCTAAGGCCGGTGTGGACACGCTCGCGAAGAGCACCCCGCACAACATCGACGACGCGAGCAAGCGCCCACGGTTGTTTCGATTCGTCATTGATATCCCCCAGGACATGACAGTGTTGATCGCCGTTGTGGCGGTTTCTCCAACCTGTCGGATTTGGAATTTATGCTTACGCGTTACTGTTTAGATTTGAGGCAAGCATGAATAGCCGAACACTGAGCCAAACGACGCAGCGCTTTCGAGTCTATTTGTCGCAGAATTGCCTCAGTTGTTACGCCTTTTACATTTTGTATTGTTTCCTATGTAACCGGTGCGATCTTGGGTGCGGGTTTGGGAACTAGGCGGCGTCTAGCCACCGGTCCCCGTCGAGGCCTTCGACCGTGCGAGCCGCCTCGTAGGAGATCTGGCCGAAATAGGTCCGCAGCCGCTCCAGCGGCTCGGGGCGCACCGAGTAGATGTTGAGCGAGCCCGTGCGCCGGCAGGTGACCAGGCCCGCATCGAGAAGGACTCTCAGATGGCGCGAGATCGCGGCGCGAACGACCGGGAACCGGCTGGCCAGCTTGCCGACGCAGAGTGGCCGGGCGCTGAGGTGCACGATGATCTTATGCCGGATAGGATCGGAGATCGCGGTAAGCAGCGACTGTTCGATATCGTCCGGGGAACGGGGGATGCGGCGGTTCACTGGAACCACCTCGGAACCGCGAATTGCGGAGCGCGATCGATGACTGACATCAACGCCTCGAAACCAAGCCGCGGACCATGCGCCGCGCAGATCGAGGCTCTGCGTGATGGGCCCGGAAGACTTGGGCGCAGTTCGGATTTTTACCCGATGGGAGCCCGATGATGGCCGACGACGGCAGCCAACTGACAGGCGAAGCCAAGAGCTTCGCGCCGCATCGCCGCCTGGACCTGGCCAACGAGCACGACTTCCAGCTCGGGGCTTTCCG
>NZ_JAKFDJ010000036.1:0-55721 GCF_036676215.1 Devosia sp.
GGCTTCAAGATCGCCTGCCCGGAAGAAGTGGCTTTCCACATGGGCTATATCAGCGAACGGCAGCTCGAGACGCTGGCGGAGAAGCTGAAGAAGAGCGCGTATGGGGCGTATCTGAAGTCTGTTTTGAAGGTTAGGGAACAGCGGTAGAGGCCGGCGAGCACCCCAAAAGGGAGCTTGCTGCCACTTCTCAACTCCAGTTTGGGTGGTATGTCGATGAAGAGTGTTACCGTAATTGTCGTCAACTACTTTAAAGCAAAAAGATTGCGCCTTGCCATTGAATCGGTGTTTTTGCAGGACTTTGATGGGCGTATCAATTGCATAGTGATTGACAACTCTAACAACGATTCCGAGCGATCTGCGATCAACGACATCCTTCGTGACTTTAATTTTCGTACAATGTTTTCCACCGAAAATATTGGCTATACGAGGGCCGTCAATTTGGGAATTGAGGCCTTTGAGAGCTCTGACTATTTCTTGCTCATGAGCCCGGACATCGTAATTGGGGACAAATCCGTAGTTTCCGGTCTTGTTCGATTGATGGCCAACAATCGGGATATCGGTATTATTTCTCCCGTTCAGGTCAATGACGACGGTTCCATCCCAGAGATTGGCCGGCAGTTTCCAAATCCCCTAAAGCAGATAGCCCGACGCTTGTGGCGGCAGTCCGATGAAGTCTTGATAACGGAAACCCTCGTCCGAGATAAAGCTCCAGCCATCTTGGATGTAGACTGGCTGCAGTCCTCTTTTTCGATGATCCGCAAAGAGGTTGTTGCTGAAATTGGCGGCCTAAATCCGCAATACTTCCTGTTTATGGCGGATATCGAATTCTGCCTCGAGGCCTGGAGGCGCGGTTTTCGCGTCGCGTTAACCCCCATATCCGGTGTCCGAGCGGACGGCATACGGGCAAGTCAAGGCGGGATACTTGGTGTTTTTTCAAGCCGAACCATGCGCATTCATGTCGTCGACGCGTTTAGGTATTATCTGAGAAACGGGTGGTCCGCAGCCAGGCCTTCCATTGACCGGATCAAGCCCGCGTGGCAGTCAGCGATTGCGCAACCGGTAAGCGAGGATCAGGCAAAATAGCACCGTACCGCTGCCGCCGAAGATAACCGGAGCGGTGGAACAATATAGTGCGAAATGCAGCCCCAGCAGCCTCAGCGTCTTCTGGTCTTCGCTTGCCGCGCGCATATAGACCTTGCCGGATGCGCCGCCCGTCGAGGTCAAGAAATATACCCCCAGAATGTAAAGTACGACGCCCGCGAGCCCCCAATTGAGCCATATGCCCAGGGCTCCATAGTCGGCCCCATACACGTCAACTGCGCTGCCCAGCAGCGCGTTCATAGCGTCGAGACTGGACGGCAGTCCGGCTCCAAAAATGGGTGAATGCGACAGGAAGGTCGTGACCTGCATGTAACCCAAGTGCCTTATGTAGCCTGATGCATCTTGCATGAACGGCTCAAAGGGCATCCAGCCACTGTCAATGACCCCCCATAACATCACCGCCGTGAAACCCAGGAAGATCGTTCTGAACAATATGGATGTGGTTCTTATGCCCACTCCAGCATAGTGGAGAACTATCGTGGCCAATAAGCACGCCTGGAAAACTCGCGAATATGTAAGATATATCGCCACAAGTGATAATGTAATCGCGAAGACCCTGAACTTAGCTCCTTTGTGCAACAGAGAATAGATTAGAACAAACGCCAAATAGGAGGAGCTGGCTATAAATCTATCGGCTCTGCCTTCATAGCCTATCAATAGGCCGGACAGGGAACTGCTTTGGGGGAGTAGTAGACCAGGCAGCAGGCTGATCAGCACATAGAGCAACGCATAAGTAAGTCCAATATAGTAGGCGATTCGAAGTATTTCTTCGGCATCGAGACGAACTCGAAAGAAAACCGAGAAAGTAAATATAGGCGCAAAAATAGATAGCGGAAGTGGGTTTATGGGTATTTGAGTGTGAAAGTAAAATGTCGATATTTGCAGTGTAAACAGGATTATAAACCCGATGGAGAACATCGAGGCCGTATTGTCTATTGAGGCAATCGAGTAGATTATGTAGAAAGTTGAAATTAATGCAATAGTTACCAGAGCTGCTCGGTCAATTCCGCCTATGTAATTCTCGAAGACACCGGATGTTGATATTATATTGCATGCTATCAATACGACGATAATCACGCGATCTATGGTTGAACGATTTTCTTCCAAGACTGCTTCTGCGGTGGTCATGGCTGGGCGGTCTTGTCAGTTTCTGCCATGCCGTAGTGACCAGTCAGCATGTCCACGCACAACTGCGCCATTTGGCGTGGATCGTCGACAACATGCAGGAGGGGGGACGCGGGCACTCCCTCGGCCCCCACTTGCGTGGCGATGGTGGGAATGCCTGCATAGAGAAATTCCAGCGTCTTGATCTTGATACCGGCGCCCGTTCTCAGTGGGACCAAGCCTATATGGCACTTGCGGAACAGGTCGGTGGGATCTTCGACAAAGCCCGTCCATTCGACGTTTGGTGGCGCGTTCTTGACCATGGTGACTGGAGCGTTAGCTCCGGCCAGAACCAGTCGGGCATGGGGCACCGCCGCGCTTACACGCGGAAAGATGTCGTCGATGAGCAGGCGGGCCGCCTCAATATTTTCATTGCGAGCATAATTAGCCCAAAACAGCAGCAGCCCGGGTTCTATCGTAACTTCGGTCCGGCCCTGGACCTTGTAATATTCAGTGGGGAGCTCCACCGCAATATCACGTCGGCCAGTCAGTTGCGTGATAAGCCCTGCATCCTTGCCTGAAAGCGCCCTGATCTGTCCAGCGAGTGACAATGCACGGCTTTCCCATCGGCGCGACTTGAAATGCTCAAACTGTCCCAGCAAGGCTCTTGCTCCAGCGGCTTGGGAGTGCCGGGAGTAGAGTTGGGACATGACATCATGTGCCCTGACAGTGGACTTGGCGAGAGCAGAACGGGGAAGCACGTCCATGGCCTGGGTAAAGTCGACATATATCTCCTGATACTCATGCCGCAGCAGCAGGTTCTTTGCCGTGGAGCGCGCTAGATGCTTTCGCACCGCTACGCCCGAGGGCAGTGTCGGGTGCCGAACGGCACCCAGAAGCCTGTGCCAAGTGGTTATGTCGAACACATGAGGAACGATGCCAGGTGCCGCCTGCAAGCGCGGACTGCTTTGCCGCTCATGCGCGTTCGTAAACGTGATCAAATCGACATGGTCATATTTCCCGACAAGGTCGTCGAGCGTTGCCGCGCTGAGTTTGTTTCCCGCCGCAGGAACGCCCTTTGAGGGGAAATAGGCCGATACAAACAATGCCCTAGTCATCAGGCTTTGCCCCGTGTTTGATCAATTTGTGGTCGGCCAACCGTCCGCATCACCGCTTCCAGTCAAATAGCGTATGCGGCGGTCTTTCGGGTGGGATTTTCTGGGTCAGGCTAAATAGCCCTCTTGCGGCGGCGGTCCATGCGGCCCAGTCCCGCCGAAGGACAAATCGAAACATGTTGAATGCCAGACGCGCAATGGCAACCGGCATCAGAGCGGGGAAGAAGGTCCAGTAGAAAACGGGCAGATTGCGCGTCATGTAGAAGGTCGACAGATCGCTTGGTCGCGATGTGGTGGAGGTGCCGATGGAGCCGCCCTCCTTGTGGTAGACCAGTGACGCAGGCGCCCAGGCCAACCGGTACTTTCCGCGCGCGCGGACGGCCCAGTCCAGTTCTTCGAAATAGAGAAAATATCGCTCGGACATGAAGCCAACGGCCTCAAGGAAGGCGCGCGAGACCATCATGCTGGCCCCGATGACGTAGGTCATCTGGGCTTCCACTTCCATCTGCGCCGGCAAGTCTGTCACCATGCGCATATGCCCAAGCTGACGTCCGGTTGCCGCATAGATATTGTACGCGAAGCCAACGCCCTGCAGCCGGTCCGGTTGATGATAATAGGCCAGTGTGGAGCCGACGATTCCGACACGGTCGTCACTTTGGATGCGATGCAGCAAGGCAAGACCGGCGGATTTTTCGACGACGGTGTCGTTGTTGAGCAGCCAGACATGGGTGCATGCTGGGTCGTTGAGCGCGTGTCGGATGCCTACATTGTTGCCGCCGGCAAAGCCGAGATTGTCGTTGCTGCCTATGAGGGTGACGCCGGCCCGAGGCAGGGCGTGGACGCTTTCCGAACTGTCGAGGACGTGCAACGCGGCCGCTGTGGACGCCCCCCAGTCCTCCAACTGCTTGACGGACCCGTCATGCGATCCGTTGTCGACCACGATGATGCGCCAGTCGCCGCCTTCAAGCCGCGACAAGGAATCCAGGCACTCAATGGTGTCGCGCCATCCGTTGTAGTTCACGATGACAATGGCGATCATTGGAGCCAACCGCTGGGTGGGCCACCGACAATCGCCAACGCCATGGTCACGACGTGGCGGTGGGCGATCACAAGCGTATCTTGGCTGAAGCCATTACCGGATGGCAGGGCGCGCGTAGCGGGGTGATCCCGCATAGCGATGCTGCCGAACGTTTCGGCGAGGTAGGGGCCGCCACGGAAGCTGGACAGCGCGACATCGATCCCGCGGTGGGAGGTCTCGGTCATTGTAGCTTGTCTCCTAACGCTGAGGTCCCGGCATAGCGATGACTGCTAACGGCGGAGGCCTCTATGCTGGGCGGGTATGGTTGGCCAACAACGGTAAGGTCGCGACGCAATCAGGGTGGACTTCCGCTGGGAAATCGCGGGAAACATCAATGCTATCAAACAGGCCAAACTCCCTAAATGGCTCTACCGAATATATCAGGGCGGCTGCCGGCGGCCATGGATCAGTACAGCAGCATGGCTCCCATGCATGGATGCTACATTGTTGTTTTGTATTCGCCCCTGCATTAGCGTGTGGCCGAAGCAGCGAAAGGGACATTATGGCAGTTCGTGTTGGTCTGCTGAACCAAACATTCGGTTGGCCGAATCTCGGAGTAGATGTGCCTAGACACACCGACATGGCCGCTCTACGCAAAGATGCCCACTCTACCGTAGTCCAAGCTGACCATGAGCCGTGCGTTGCTCAATGAATTCTTGTAGTCAAGAAAAGCCGTTCATATGCATATAAATCTGTGAACTCTGTATTCTAGCAGAACGCTTTGGCGCGCAATTCCGAAAGTCGAATGCATATGACCTATCACGTTTTTGGCGCGTTTGACCGATTCAACTACGGCGACATTCTATTTTCTAGAATTGTAGACGACTTGCTTAGTGAGCGGTCAGACAATCCAGCACGGTATTATTACTCGGTTTCTTCTTCAGACCTCCGGCCATTTGGTGGAATTGTCACGAAGCCAATTAAGTCGTTTGACAGGAATTCAGTAAGCTCAAGTGATTTGATTTTTGTTGCTGGCGGAGATGTGCTTACCGCCGACTGGCCAACCCTTATCGGCCATAGTTCTGGATATACGTATTACAATTTTCTCAGAATCATTAGAAAGATATTTGGCGAAAGATACGCCGGAAAATTTGCTGGGAAATTATATGGATCCGATTTGGATTTTCCATTTGTTATTTCCCCCGATGATTTTACCTCTCAGCCAGACGTGATTTATAATGCGGTTGGCGCATCTGGATTTATGAACAATCCGGGGAGTTCTCTTTTTTCAGAAATTATACATAAGTTATCAAGGGCAACAAGTATTTCAGTTCGAGATGCTCAAGCGTTCGCCTTTTTGAAAGATCGCGGCGTTGCAGTAACACTCAGGCCCGATTCTGCCTCAAGCATGTCATTGATGTACGACATGAAATTTCTGAGCCAGCACAGGCCCGTCGTGCTGCCTTCTCGATATGTAGTGGTTCAATGTGCGTTGTATCTTGGGAAGTCCGAGATAGAAAACATCATGCGACGGGCTGTTGCACTGGGTAAAGAACGGGGTGCCAAAATTGTCTTGCTGCCTATTGGAACAGCTCCCGCCCATGATGACGACAAATTCCTGAGAGAGCTGAAATCGCGTTTTTCGGACATCAACGTTGATGCCGTACTTCTTCCCCAAATGCACATTTTTCAGATTATGGCTACAATCGCTGGCGCGTCAGCGTATGCGGGATCTAGTCTCCATGGTGCAATTACGTCTTTGTCGTATGGGGTGCCTGCGGCGGCACTAGTGCCAAACGGGGTCTCAAAGCTCACTGCGTACCTGAATACTTGGGCTGTTCCCGATTTCCAGATTGAAGAACTGACATTCTATAAGCCGCGCGACTACGAAAATGGTGGATCGATGCCAGAGTTGGCGATGGCCGATTTGCGGGCACATCTGGGGCTGGCTTAGCCATAGTTGATCTAGCATTTTCTGCCAGTCAACTCGCGAAGACAGATGGTGCGTCTATCCATGAGTAATATGGGCCGGCAGAAAGTATATTTAGCAATTTCCTTAGCCAGCCGAGTCGGTGCTGGCGTGGTGATGCTTCTGTTTCTGGCCCGCGCACTTGGCCCGACGGACTATGGCTTTGTCGTAACCGTCTTGGCCTATTCCCAGCTCATCGCAATGCTGACCGATTTTGGTTTCGGCGTCCAGGCACTGCGCGACATAGGTGCCGAGCCGCATCGGGCGGGTGCAATCATATCCGCCTGTCTCCGAGTCAAAAATATTCTAGTGGCTATGGCCTCGGTGCTGGCGTTGACAGCGTTGCTGGTCTTGCCGCTTCGGCCGGAGACGATGCTGGCCTGCGTTCTGCTTTATGCCTCAATAATTTGTCTGTCCTATGCCGATCTCGTTCTTGTCACATTCCGCGGTATCGGCGGATACGGCCAGGAGGCATATATTGCGGTCGCAGGGGCGCTGCTATTTGCCATCGTGGTTGGCCCCACAGCGGTTCTTGTCCCCCAGATACTGCCTGTTTCGCTGGCATTGCTACTGGCCCGCCTGACCTATATGGCCATCGCGCTAGTCTGTGTTAGCCGTAACGTGAAGTTTGAAAATCCGGTACTCGGCCCAGCTGGTGAAGTCTGGAGTTTCACCAAAAAATCCGTTGGATTGGCTCTCGATGCCATACTTACGACCTTGTCGACCCAGGTCGACATCATTTTCGTAAGCGCGTTGCTCGGACTGGAGGCGGTCGGCATTTATCAAATCGCGTCGCGCATTGCAGGATACCTGCTTTTACCGGCGCAGGTGTTCGCCGGGGTCTACATACCATCTTTGTCGGCCCAGCATCACGCCGGCCAAAGCGGACACGACTTGGAACGTCGGATGGAGCTCGAATTCCTTGTACTTGGTCTTTTATTCGGCGTGCTTTTCGCCGTTGTAATGCCGTTGCTTGCGCCCGTTGCGTTTGGCCAGGAGTTTTCCGCGCCGTTTGAAGTTTGGGCAGCGTTCGGTGTTTTTGTGGCTTTGCGGTTTGTCGCAGCATCTTTTGGTGTCGCACTCGTCGCGCGACGTGGCGTGCGGTTTCGTGTGTTGGGGCAAGGACTCGGTGTCCTAATAGTTGCCGTTGGGCTACCGCTATTTTTGCCTGCTTTTGGATTGATTGCCGCCCCGATCACTTTGGTTGGCGCTACCTTGGCTACCATGGTTGTCTACATTATTGCCCTCAGAACGCTACGCCGACCTCTCGTGGACGGCGCATAGGAGGCCTCCTGCGGGTCTCGCGGCATGGGACGTATCGGACGACTCATGACCCGACAAGGCTGGTAACGCGGCGGACAACGGAGCGCTGCAGGTCAACCGGAATTGTATAGTTCCCGCCCTGCGTTGAGAGAGTTTGCGAGAGGCCATCTGTTAGGTCGAATGTCACCGACTGGCTTCCTACGGGGAGATGCAGAATTGCGTCGTCTGCTACCCGCGTGACGGCCATGCCCGTCGTCAAGATCGGCGAGGTGGCTGTTGTCTGGCCCCTCTCGAGCTGGCCTCCCCACATTTTATACGACCCAGATTGGCGGACGGTGTTGCCTATTGACGCGACGGATATGATTCCCATCGCCCCACTCCCCGTGGTGTTGGGGAAGTTTGCGGCGATCAGTTCCAGGCCGAGCCAGTCGTCGGCGAGGGGGGTGAGGCGGGCGGTTGAGCCGGGGGAGGTGTTGCTGGCCACTTTTTCCAGCAGGTCGACCCAGCATTCGCGGACGACCGAGACATTGTCCGACAGGACAATGCGCAGGTAGCGCGTGCTGCCGCTGTACTTGAAGGCGGCGCTGACGGCGTGGGTGGAGCCGGCCGTGATGAGCCCGGTAAACCCGCCAATGTAGAGCGCATCGGACGCGCCGGCGCCCTGGGTGACCAGCTTGCCGAAGGCATCGCCGGACGGGCTGTCGCCGGGGGCGAGGTTGGTGCGGATCGCGGTGTTGTTCGGGCCGAAACCGGCGCCGCTATTGGCGGTGTTGGCGAGGACCAGATTGGTCCGCTCCGGCTCGATAGACAGGCCCAGATCGGTGATGGCGGGGACATTGGCGGCAAAGCTGTGCCAGCGGCCGGTGCTGTCGCGGGCCAGTTTGGCGGATGGGCGGGTGAGGCTCATCGCCTCGGCAAGCGGGCAGATGACCCGGTTGCGCATGGCAATGCCGCTGGCGAAGTCGATGGCGAAGGTGGCATCGGCCGGCCACCAGTGCCGCGGGCCGATCTGTGTGTCACTCAAACCCAGGCCGGGCATTACAGCAGCCCCACGATGAAGGTGGCGGTGGTGCCGGTGGCCTTGATGCGCCGGATGCGGAGCGGCAGGATTGTGCCGGCGGCAATGCCGGCGAGGCTGATATCGGCGCCCGACACCAGCGTGGCCTCCAGGGCGCCGCTGCCGCCGACATAGATGGCGCGGGTGACGTCAGGCAAATCCACGGCATCATTGGGGGAAACGTGGAAGCCGTGCGTGGCTGGCGAATCCAGCCCTATGGCGTGTTCGGCAAAACGATCTGGCATGATGATCCTCTCTGAATGGAGAGGCCATGATAGGGCCGCGCCGTGGGGCGGGGATAAAGGGGGCACAAATGCGAGGCGGCCCCCGGCCGTGAGCGCAGATATCTGCTGCGCCAGACGTGCCGGAGCGCTCTGCGTCCTGACGGACACCGAGATGGCGCTCCGTCAGCCTATTGTCGCATCATTTCGTGGAGAAACGGCCCCACTGTGTTCCGCGCGATGCCCTAGTCGGCGGTTGCGTAGTAGCCGCTATAGCGGCGCACATAGCTGGCGCGCGCCTGGTCCTGCTGGTTGACCACGCCAATGATCTCGGCATTGGGGGCCTTGCTCTTGACCAGGTCCGCAACGGCGCGCTTGGCGTCGAGCTGGGAGGTTGAGGCCCAGCGGGTCACGAACAGGATGGCGTCGGCGAAGGGAGCGACATAGAGGCTGTCCACCACGGGGCCGACGGGGGGAGTGTCGATGACCACGAAATCGAAGGTGCTGCGGGCGGCGCGCATGAGGCGGGTGAAAGACGGACCAGCCAGGAGCTGGTCAGTCGGCACGTCGCTGCGGCGCGCGCCGACAATGCTCGTCAATGGGGAAAGGCTGTCGAGGTTGACGATGGCGCTGAGGTCTTCGGCTTCTTCATTGTCGAGGAAGTCCAGCAGGCCGCGCGAGGGCTCGATGCCAAGGTGCCGATGCAGGCTCGGCTTACGCAGGTCGCAGTCGATCAGCAGCGTGCTGTGGCCGGACAGGGCGTAGGAGCGCGCCAGGGCCAGGGCCAGTGTGGTCTTGCCTTCGTTGGGCGCGGTCGAGGAGACGACGATGACCTTGCCACCATAGGCGTTATCCGCATCGCGGCTGGCGCGGATGGACTGTTCGAGAGCCACGCGGATGCGGCGGATCGATTCAGGGAATATGGAAAGCGGGGCGGTCGCCATCAAATTGGCCAGGCTTTCCTTCTCGGACTTGGCCCGGACGCGGGGAACGGCCAGCGCTGTGCGGGTACGCAGCACCGAGGAAAGCTGGGTTTCGCTGGTGAAGCCACCGATCAGGCTGTCGTAGAGGAATGCCAGGGCCACGCCCAGGGCAAGCGCAAGAATGCCCGCAATGGCCAGCAGCAGCGGCTTGTTGGGGAAGGAGGGGCTCAGCGGGGGCAGGGCTGCCGAGACGATGCGGCTATCTGCGAGTTGCAGGTCGGCCTGGGTCTCCACGTCCTGGACGCGTGCCAGCAGGGTGTCATACTGGCGCCGCGCCCCTTCGGCACCTTGCTGCAGGCTGTAGAGCTGGGTGAGGGTATCGGTGGAGAGCTGGCTGCCGAGCACGGCGGTGCGCAACTGACTGCGCAGCTCGGTTTCGCGCTGCTGCGACTGGGCAATCGAGGCCTGGAGGCCCTCGACTTCGCTGGAGGCTGTGGTGCGCAAACGCTCGTCGAGTTCGGCAAGGGCGGCCGTCAGATCGGTTGCAGCGGGCGAATTGGCGGGGGAGCCATCAAGGCGCGCGAGTAGATCTGCGCGCTGTTGTTCGAGCTGGGTGAGGGCAGTGGAACCCAGGGTATCGACCAGCGAGGCCCAGTCATTTTCCGTCAGGTCCTGACGCACGGTATCGGCCAGTTGCGCGTTGCGGCTGCGGGCTTGCTCGAGTTGGGCAATCTGGTCGCGAATGCTGGCGACCTGCGTGCCGCCCGGCGCATCGGCCAGTTGCTGGATATTCTGCTCGATGAAGGCGTCGAACGAACCCTCGGAACTGATCATGGCCTGACGAGCCTGGGCGATGCCGGCCTGCAACAGGTCGCGGGACGCCAGGCTACTGTCGATCTTGGAAGAGAGCTGATCCTGGATATAGGCGGTTGCCACGGCATTGGCGAGTTGCGCGGACTGGGCCGGATCGCCGGAGCGGGCCTGGATCGAGATGAGATAGGTCAGGCCCCGGCGCTGTACCGATACGCTCGATCGCAACGTGGTGAGCGCCTGGCTCAGGGCCTGCTCGGCGGTCGGCAGTTCCGGCTCGCCCAGGCGGAGGAAGGCGAGGATCCGCGAAGTCAGCGACAGGGAAACAATATCGGCATTGGCGAGCAGGTTCTCGGATTCGATAACCTTCAGCAGCACATTGTCGGAGCGCAGGATTTCGACCTCACTGTCGATCCTGGCGCTATCGCCGGTCGACCCCATGGCCTGTGCATCGCCAGCCAGCAGGTTCTTCCGGCTTGGGTCTACCAGAATGAGCGCCGAAGAGGTGTAGACCGGCGCCAGCGAGAACACCACGAAGCCGGAGATGACCATGACGGCAATGACGGTCACCGCGATCAGCCTGAGCTGGCGGCGCAGCAGCTCGAATATCTGGCGCAGGTCAATCGTGGTTTCGTCCATGGTCCGGCTTCCTCGTCATTGCGCGCGGCGCAGGCTGATGTTTATGCGCTGGCGCTAGCTGCCAACCTGTTGGGGGTGGGCTTTGGTATTCAGAAAGGAAATGTTGGTCCCGGCCATGCGGACTGCCGTCAGCACCCCGGTGGCAAAGGCGCCGGTATCCACGCAGATGCGGCGACCAGCGACAACGGGCGCGACGTCGGGCGTGTGCCCATGGACCAGCAATGGACCGTGTTCCCACACATTGCTGAGAAAGGGCTCGCGAATCCACATTAGGTCTTCATCATGCTGCTCGGCCAGCGCGATACCGGGTCGGATGCCGGCATGCACGAAGACTGCGCCTGGCAGCTCCAGCAAACCGGGAAGGTTCTGCAGCAGGTCGATATGCTCCTGCGGTATGTTTGCCCGCAGTATTGCAAGGCGCTCGCGCGGGCTGGTGCGGCTGAAGTCCCGGATGTCGATACCATAGGAGGCCAGGGTCTCGTTGCCGCCAAACTCCAGCCAACGCGAAGTGGGGCTGGGGTTGTCGAGAAAGTCCAGCATCATGAGTTCATGATTGCCGGCGAGACTGATCCGCTCAAAGCCCTTGGGCGCCGGGCCACACAGCCAATCCAATACCGATGCGGATTTGGGCCCTCTGTCGATATAATCGCCCAGGGTCACCAGAATCCGGCGGCCGGCGATATGGCGCGCGTCGTCGGCAATTTTGTCGAGCAATTCCTGCAATTGATCGAAGCAGCCATGGATGTCGCCTATGGCATAGACCACTGCCGGCTCATCGGCCGTGAGGCGCCGCCGCTGGAAGGGCAGGGATGTCGTGGTGCGGCGTCGAAAAAGACCAAGCATCAAGCCTCGCAACCCGAAGTGACGTTCCACCCTGCCACGACATATCCGGCTTTGATAGGAAACGTTGAGATGGGCATGATCCTGTTAATCCGACGCTGGTGTTGGATATTCTGCAAAAATCGCGGGAGGGCAAGTATTTGACACGCAACCTACCTATGAAAACCCGGGTGTTGCATCGACAGGTGGCCCGCGCCTTTTTGCTAGCGCGTCGTTTCGTTCCGGAAAGTCGTTCCCAGCGCCATGGCGATCAGGGCGACGAAGAACACTGCATTTGCCTGGATTTCGAGGCTGAAATCGACCAGGGAGTGCAAGCCGGCGACCACCAGAACGGCGAGGCCCACGGCTTGAATCGGCCATTCGGGCCCTTCCTGTCGCAACGCCCTCATCAGCCTGATGCCGATCCACACGAACACCAGCACAGGAAGCGAACCGGCGATCAGCCCCATCTCGGACCAGAGGGAGAGGAAGCTGTTGTGCGCCCGGTCCCAGCGGAGGTCTGGGCTGACGGGAAACTGATGGACGATCTGGAAGGCCTGTTCGAAGGCGCCGCCGCCAAAGCCCAGCCAGGGGCGCATGGCGATCAACTGCATGACCTGTTCATAGAGATCGGAGCGGACAATGGTCGAGCTTTCCACTTCCACCAGCCTGTTGAACAACTGTTCGCCGAACAGCACCAGCGCGAGGATGAAGGAACCGAAAATGGCCGCCAGCAGAACAATCACGGCGGTGAGCGAGCGCACCACCCGCCCGATGATGATGGCGATGACAACTGCGGAGCCGGCCAGCGTGCAGAAGGCCCCCATGCGGGAATTGGTAGCAAAAACGACGCCCACCAGAACGAGATAGGCCACGCCATAGAGCACGGAATTGCTGATGGCGCCTGGGACGAGCCCATCATGGGGGTGACGCTCGGTCTGATGGATGAGATTGCGGCCGGCCTGCACCAGCGCAATCATGGCGCCCATCGCCAGGAAGGTGGCGAAGGAATTGCGATTCACAAATGGGCCGGTTGCCGAGCCGATATAGGCGCGTTTGGTCACGCCGAGCACTGTGTCACCGGTCTGCAAGCTCACTAGCGCCTGCAGGCAATAGATCGCGATAATCGTCAGTATGGCGTTGAGGAACACTTCGCGTCGCGCCGGATTTTGCGTGACCTGAATGACCAGCAGAAACAACGCACCATAGGTCAGGTGCCGCATGAGCATCAGGGCGGTCTGGTTGGTCGCCACGGAAATCGTGGCCGACTCGATGCTCATGCCATTGGCGACAAAGCTGGTTAGCCCGGTGTTTATCCAGCCCAATGGCGCCATCTGCAGCACCAGGTAACCACAATAGAGGGCAAACAGGGCGATCGAGACACGCATATTGGCCAGCGGTGCCGACAGGCCAATGTCGAGTGTCGACATCCGCAGCATATAAAGGGTCAGCGCTGCGCCGGTATAGAGCGCAAAAAATCCCCAGCTGAAGGCATGCACGGCGCCGAAGGGCAAGGGTACCAGAGCAAGCAGCGCGATGAGTGCGCCCATCGTCGCCCGGTTAAGCGACTTGCGAGCGGCGATATCGCTTTCGCTCTGGCGGCGACCGGAGCGCGGCATTGGCATGCTGTCGTCCAGAATGGTCATGAGGAGCGTCCGCGCAGATCGATGGTTTGGCGCACCGCCCAGAGAAAACGCGACTGATCGGCCGGGCTGGCCGTGGGAAGGGCGGCCTGGATACGGCCCCGCGCGGCTTCGTCACGGACGTAAAGACTGGCCAGGAGCCAGAGGCCCTGCGAGCTCTTGAGCAGGGTGCCGATATCCTGCTGATGGCGTTCCAGGGTGGGATCGGACAGCGCCTCGATATGCGCCTCGGCCAGGCTCACGCGCGGCAGGATCACGCGTGCCTCGCTTGGCGCCATTGCCTGTGAACGCTGGAGGTGGCGGTCCAGCGCTCCGGCATCCCCCTGGATATCGGCCACCTGAGCCAGCACCAGTTCGGCAAAACCGTGAATTGGGGTGGTCTGCAGCACGCGCTGGGCCAGGCCGGCGCATTGCGATGGCAATCCCGCCTTGAAGTCGTCGGGCATGACCGCCATGCGCGCCGATTCATAGGCCAGCAGCACGGTCTGGCAATCACGCAGGGCAGTAGATTGCGACAACAGACTGAGGCCGATACCGAGGTCATTGGCACTTGTGGCGGCCAGTCGTTCGAAGGAATTGCTGCCGCCACGAAGAACGGGCGCGCTTTCCTGATAGACGCACCATGCCCCAAGTAACGCCGTGCACAATCCGGCCGCCAATGCGCCGACGACAGATAGCTTCATTACCACTGCTCCATGACAACGAGCGGTTAGCTTACACAGGCAGAATTGACAATTGCCGAATGAGCAAAATGGTTATGGGCGGTGCCGCGCATGACCGGCAAGGCTGTGACGCATGCAGAACGCCCTGCCAGGCCGCCACAACGATCGGCGTCCAAGATGGCGCGGTTGCAGGCAAACGCGCGTGGTGATAGATGCGTCCCGTCGCCGGTATAGCTCAGTTGGTAGAGCACCTGATTTGTAATCAGGGGGTCGCGGGTTCGAACCCTGCTGCCGGCACCAGAAATCTCCAGTATTTGTGCGCCCTTCAGCCATTTGCATCCGCGCGAACCATCTTCCGCGTATTGCGGCGACGCCAACGGCAGGAACCGGGTGCAGCTCTCGGCGACCTGTCTGGAATCGATCCATCCGATGGTGGCCGGCGACATGCCTTGCTTCCGTTAGCCATCACCCCCTGCTACAATCGCGCCGCCCCATACAGGGGGCGCCTCAGGGGAGGATGCCATGTTCTCGTACATACTAAGGCTTCACGCACCCACCGATACGCAAAGCGACGAGTTTTTCAGGCGATTCAAGCAAACTCCAGGCCTCCACCACGCCTATAACCTACAAGGCGTGGAGGACGCCGAAGACGGCGTCGTGGTGACCATCTGGGACAGCCGCGATGCTGCCGAAGCGTACCTGCAAAAGTCCGAGTTGAGGAAGGACGTCGACAAAGCCTATCCTGCGATCACGCGCACCATGTATAACGTTCGCGATAGCAAGTAATGGAATAGGTTGTTCGGGAATGCCTCAGCCGCTATCGCATGGCGCGTAGCGGGCCAGCGGGTTCGACCGTCAGAGCTCACCTTCTTTGGGATAGCAAAGGTCGATCCGGTAACCGCTGACCGGTCGGTCCAGGGGTTCACTTGGACAATTTCGGTGCCGGACACATCTTGTCGATCGGGAACTTGCCAAGTCGGATCATGGACGACGATGGACAGCTGCAGCCAGCCCGGACGTCCGGCGACTATTGCGCCAGGGCGGCCGCCGCTGTCGGCAGCAGGCCGAGCAGGGCGACGATGCCGGCTGCTCCGATAGGGACCCCGAACGGCACCCGGTTGCTGACGGCAAATCGTTCGGCATGGTCGCGCCATTGTCCCTGGGGCACGAGCGTGGGGTATTTCAGGCCGAGATAGGTGAGGATGGCGAAAAGAAGGAAGGTTGCGACGAAGGGAAAAATGCCGCTCATCCCCACGGCAAGCGGCATGACAGACAGCAGCTTGACATCACCAGCGCCCATCTTTCCGGCCAGCCAGAACCCGATCAGGACGACGAACAAGGCGGCCGACATAGCCATGGGCTGCCAGACCAGGGCCGCGTCCAATCGGGCGGAATAGTCGAGGGCCCGTAGCGCCAACCCGACCACCAGCAACTGGATGACATTGTCGTTGCTGATTTTCTGGCGCTGGAAGTCGATCATGACGATGCGACCTAATACCACGACGCCCGCCGCGATGAGGATCAGCCAGGTCAGGCCCAGCAGCATGTGGGAGGCCTCATGATGGAGTGACCCGGTTCAGCGCTGAGCCACATTATAGCTCGACCCCAGCAATTGGAGATTGTTGGCGACGGTTACGTTGCCCGGATCAAGGTCACGGGCCTTGAGGAAGTTCGTCCTCGCCGAAATCAGGTTGCCGCGCAGGAGGTAGGAGTAACCGACGTTGTTGTAGTAGGCCACGGTGCCGCCGGTCAGCTGATGGAGCTGCGTGTAGACCCGGTCCGCAAGGTCGAACCTGCGGAGCCGGTCGTAGGACGCAGCCAACCCGTTGAGTGCCTCGGCGTCCTTGGGGTTGAGTTCCACCGCCCGCTTGTAGAGCGTTGCCGAGTGCCCATAGTTGCGCTGCTGGAAATGGGCCTTGGCCTCAGCCAGGGCCCGGTCGGAGGCGTAGAATTCCACCCCCGGAACGTCCGCGAAGTTCCCCGGCTTGCCGCCAAACGAGCTTTGACCAAGGGTACTGCACCCTGCGAGGGCAACTGCGAACACGATCGGCACCATCAGGCGCAGAGTGGCCAAATTGCGAGTGGATGGGTGCATAGGCGTTTGCTCCTGGTAGTCCTGGCGGGTCCGCCGCCTCTAAAAGAATATGCCGCGCATCCGTATCACGACAGGCAGCATGATAATCATCAAAACGACGGGAAAGACGCAAAGGCCAAGCGGCAGAACCATGCGCACGGGTAGGGAGTTCGCCTTTTCCTCGGCATGCAGGATACGCTGGCGACGCATTTCATTGCTATAGACACGCAGGGCGTCGACAAGGCTCGTTCCCAGTTCCTCGGATTGGCGGAACAATACGGCCAACGACTTGGCTTCCTCAAGCCCGATCCGATCGGCGAGATCGCGCAGCGCTTCGCGCAGCGACTTGCCCGCCCGCAGTTGCAGCATGAGGATGCTGAGTTGGACGCCCAGATGCTTGTGGGTAGCGGAAAACTCGGTGCTCACGCGACTGACGGCGGCCTCAAGGCTCATTCCGGCGTCTGCGCAGGTGATCATCATGTCCATGAAATCGGGGAAGCCGCGGCGGTGCTGTTCCTTGACGCCCTTGGCGTAGGCGTCGAGGGCGATGCTTGGAATGACCATGAAGCCGAGCGAGAACACCATGCAGACAGCAAAGACCAGGGGCGTCGGGATGGAACTGGGCAGCAGGAGCGTTGCGGCCCCGAAGGTGACGACGAAGGCAATGACCACCAGGGTAATCCGCGACAACTGGAAGAGCAACGGTGCGGCGCGACCGTAGAATCCGGCCTGGAACAATTTCTGTTCGAGCGCGTCGGTGCGCCCGCCGCTCCGCTCGATGGCGCGGAAATAGGCCTCGACGGGCTTCTGGGTCTGGAGGCGTCGCAGGTGGGCCTGGGCGCCCAGGGCACGCCGGTCGCCGAGGCCTTCTTCGTGCAGTTCGCGGTTGAGGCGCGACTGGGTCTGCAGCACCGGGCGCATCAGGAAGGCGATTGCCAGGAAGATCGCCGCGGCCGCCAGGAACACCAGGATCGAGATGTAAAGGCTCGTCTGGTCGCTGTTGGTGAGGTTGGCGATGAAGTCAGGCATGTTCAACCTAAAAATCGAAATTGACCATTCGGTACATGATGAAGTCGCCCAGCAACGCCCACGCGCCGAATGCGGTGAAGACCGGAACGATCAGCGGGTCGTTCCAGACGGCGCCGTAGTAGGTGGGCGCGATCAGCAAGAGGATGCCGAGCATGACCAGGGGAAACAGCGACATCATGATCGCCGACATCTTGCCCTCAGAGGCGAGGGAGCGGACCTTGAGGCGCAATATGTGGCGCTCGCGCAGGGTGGCGCTCAGATTGCCGAGGATTTCAGAAAGATTGCCGCCGGTCTTGGCCTGGATGCCGACGGCGACACTGAGCAATTGCAGTCCCTCGAACCCGACGCGCTCGGCCAGTTTCTGGGTGGCGGTCTCGAACTGGGAGCCGAAGCTCACCTCGTCGAACACGATGCCGAACTCGGTGCCGATCGGATCGGACATTTCGCGGGCAACCAGACCGATGGCCACCGAGGTCGGGTGGCCCGCCCTCAGGCTGCGCACGATCATGTCGAGAGCGTCGGGCAACTGGCGTTCAAAAGTGCGAATCCGCTTGTGCCGGGCCCGACGCAGCATCAGTAGCGGCAATGCCGCGGCCAGGACCAGACCGCTGGGCACACTGACCAAAAGAGGGAAGCGCAAGAGCGTCAGGACGGCGGTCAGCCCCATGCCCACGACCGCGTATTTCAGGAAATAGGCGAGGGGCCCGCCGGTGCGGCCGGACTGCAGGTAGAGTCGGTTGAGCCAGACGACGCGCATCAGGTAGTCGCCAGACGCGGTCAGGCCGCGCTCGGTGAGGAGCGTGCCCAATGCCACCTGCGGCTGCTCGTCCCTGGCCAGTCTTGCCAGCCGCCGATTGATGGCCTTGTGGCGCCCGCGATCAGCGAACAGGCTCCCCAGCGCGACGACCAGCAGCGCTGCCGCCGCGGCGGCCAGGGCATAGATCGCATAGAGAACGAGCTGCTCGCTGGTCATGTCAGAACGTCGCCTGGGGGTTGAAGGCATCGGGGGCGAAGGCCAGGTTCATCGCCTCGGCCTCCGACGCGAAGCGGGGACGCACGCCCGTCGCCTTGAAGTGACCGAGCACAGCCCCGCCCTCGCCGGTACCGGTGCGTACGAAATGGTAGATCTCCTGCATCTGCACCACGGTACCTTCCATGCCGGTGATCTCGGCGATGCTGGTTACCCGCCGGCCGCCATCGGACAGGCGCTGGGTCTGCACGATGATGTCGACTGCAGAGGCGATCTGGCCGCGTATGCTCTCCTGGGACATGGGCATGCCCGCCATGCCGACCATCTGCTCGAGGCGGGCCAGTGCGTCGCGCGGGGTATTGGCGTGGATGGTGGTCATCGACCCTTCGTGACCGGTATTCATGGCCTGGAGCATGTCGAACGCCTCCTCGCCGCGCACCTCGCCCACGATGATGCGGTCGGGCCGCATGCGCAGGGCGTTCTTGACCAGTTCGCGCTGGCGGATCTCCCCGCGCCCCTCGACATTGGGCGGGCGGGTCTCGAGCCGGCCCACATGGGGTTGCTGCAATTGCAGTTCGGCGGCGTCCTCGATGGTGATCAGCCGTTCGCGATCCGAGATGTGGTGCGAGAGGGCGTTGAGGAGCGTGGTCTTGCCGCTGCCGGTGCCGCCCGAAACCAGGATCGACTTGCGGGTCTGCACCGCTATGCGCAGGAACTCGATCATCGGGGGGCAGATGGAGTTGAAGGCGATCAGGCGTTCGAGCGTATAGGGCTGGCGCGAAAACTTGCGGATCGACACCAGCGGGCCGTCTATCGAGACAGGGCGCACCGCCACGTTGACGCGCGAGCCGTCCGCGAGGCGGGCATCGACCATGGGGGAGGATTCATCGACGCGCCGCCCAATGCCGGAGACGATCTTGTTGATGATGCGCAGCAGGTGGGCCTCGTCGCTGAAGCGCACCGGGGTAATCTCGAGTTGTCCGCGCCGCTCGATATAGACCCTGCGATGGGTGTTGATCAGGATGTCGGCGATGGAATCGTCCTTGAGCAGGGGCTCGATAGGCCCGAGGCCAAGCATTTCGTCGGCCGTGTCGGACACCAGTGTATCGAGTTCGGCCGCGTTCAGGGCAACGCCCTGGTCGCGTACATAGTCGCGCACGATGGGGCGGATGTCGCTAAGCAGCCGGGCGCCGTCGGTGTCGTCGAGGGCAGCGAGGTTGTATTTCTCGATCAGGTAGGCGTGCAGGTTGAGCTTGAGCGCGAGATATTGGTCGCTGTGGCGCAGGTCGGTCGCGCCGTCCTGTTCTGAAACAGCGGCCGCCGCGGGCACGGCGATGGCGGCGTCGGACTTTGCCGGCGTCTCATGCGTCGGGCGATTGTCACTGGAAAAGCGTCCCCACATCGCTACACCCTCTGCTGGCGACCCTGCGTGCAATGATCGCATCAAGACCGACCGAGCACAAGTTTACGGTTGGAGGTGTGACCGGTTTGCTAATAGGGATGCGCGGCAGATGCCAGAAGACATGTGCAGATGCTTGCCAGTCGTCTTTGGACGAACGGCCAGAATCAGGAAAAGTACGTCATCGTTGCTGACGCATCGGGGTTGATTCCTATTCAATGCCCGTGAAAAGAGTGCCTGAAAGGCAGCCTTTACTTGAATTCTGCGGCATAGTTAAATCCAGGAAGTCGCAATCAATTCAGCCAGTTGTGGCGCGGCCCGACTTTACAGCAGGCGCGCCAGCTGCCGGCGTTGATGCTTGTCAATGACGGAAATCCCTAACAAAGCGCTAATTCGAAACAGGGGCGTAGAAGAGCTGAGGAGCTTTCCCCGAATTCGCTGTGTAAATGGGAGTTTTGGAATGTCAAAGTTTGCGAAACTGGCCCGTCGCTTCCGCTCGGAGGATGATGGCGCCGCAATGATCGAATATACGGTGCTGGTCGGGATGATTACGGCTGGCGTGATCGCGGCAATCGTAGTCATGGCCGCGTGGATGGGCACGCAGTGGACTTTGCTTTGTACTGCTGTTGGACAGGTCTGCTAGTAATGCCAATCGCGGCGGGCAGACTGCCTGCCGCGATATTCTCCTGATCGGCGACAGATCAGTCAATCACATGGCTGGAGAAGTACAATGCGTATCGGAACAGTTTTGATGCTCGTGTTCGCCGTTGTATTCGGTGTAGGCGCGGTGTTCCTCTCCAATATCTGGCTGGAGAGCCGCCAGCCGGTTGCGGCCGCGGCCTCGGACAATGTCCAACTTGAAGATACCGTGGTCGTCGCGGCAATTCCCTTGCGGTTTGGTGACCGCCTCACCGAGGAAAATACCCGCGAAATCCCCTGGACCGCGTCGGTCCTGCCCGATGGCAGCTTCCGCACGCGCGCCGAACTGATCGAAAGCGAGGAAGGGGACCGGCAGGTCCTGACCTCGATCGAGGCCAATGAGCCCATTCTCAACTGGAAGATCACCGGGGCAGGGGAACGGGCGTCGCTGTCGTCGGTGCTGGCAGACGGCACGAGGGCGGTGTCCATCCGAGTCAACGACGTTCTTGGCGTGGCCGGCTTCGTGCTGCCGGGGGATCGCGTCGACATCATGTTGACCCGGGAGGAAAACAAGGAAACCTTTGTCGATGTGCTGTTGCAGGGCGTCAAGGTCCTCGCCATCGACCAGAGCGCCAACGACCGCGAGGAAAACCCTATTGTTGTCAAGACGGTAACAGTCGAGGTGCAGACCGTCGAAGCACAAAAGCTGGTGCTGGCGGCCGGCGTCGGACAATTGTCGCTGGCGCTGCGCGAGTCGGCTTCGGGTGATGAAGAAGTCACACGCCGCATTTCTTTGGGGGACTTGTCTGGTGAGCCTGCGAGGATTCTGGTACCAGAGGCAGTCGTTGCCGAAGTCGAACCGGATATTAAGGAAATTGCGCCCAACGTAGTTCCTGTCCGGCCGACAACAGTGTCTGTTGGTGTAACCCGCGGCGTGGTGCGGGATACCTACGACGTGCCGATCGGCCGGTAATGGCATTGCGGGGCGAGGGAGCCCTGCCGGAGGCGGGTACATGAAGTTGTTTGCGTTCGTTCGGGGCGGCCTGCTTGAGAATTTCACCAGGCTCGCGGCCGTCCTGCTTTTCATTGGTTGCCAGACAGTTGCGTCAAGCGCCCAGGTCATCGAGTATGATTTGACCACGACGTCGGTGCTGCGGATCAACCTGCCGCAATCGCAATCGGCCACAATTACGGTCAACGTTCCGATCGGCGAACTCGTCGTCGCCAATTCCGAAATCGCCGATGCCCAGCCGATCACCGATCAGTCGCTCTATATCGTGGGCAAGATCCTCGGCCGCACGACGGTCAGCCTCTTCAATGCCGACAAGCGGCCGGTCGGGCTGATCGAGGTGGAGGTCGGGGTCGACACCGCCGACATCGCCCAATCGATCCGCAGCGTGGTGCCCAATGCAAACGTCCAGGTCGGCACCGTCAACGGCCGGGTGCGGCTTTCGGGTGACGTGCCCGACGCGGGAACGCTCGCGCAGGTTCTCGCCGTCGCCTCCCAATATGGCAGCGACGACATCATCAATACCGTGGCCATCAAGGGCGGCCAGCAGGTCAATCTCGAGGTGCGCATTCTCGAGGCGTCGCGCAATGCGGGCAAGGAACTCGGGATCAACTGGCGCTTCGGCCCGATCAACGTCAATCCGGGTAATTCCGGCTCGAACACCGCAGACACGGGCAATTCCTTTGCTACCTTCATCACCAGCGTCATCTCCGGCACCCACAATCTCGACCTGATCATCACCGCGCTCGAGGGCAAGGGCGCGGTGCGCACGCTTGCCGAGCCCAACCTGACCACGCTGTCGGGCCAGCCGGCCAGCTTTCTTGCCGGCGGCGAAGTGCCCGTCCGCCTGCGCGACGCGGAGGGGTCAACGACCCTCGAATACAAGGATTTCGGTGTTAAGCTCGATTTCCTGCCGGTGGTCCTGAGCGGGGACCGCATCCAGATCCGGCTGACGCCCGAAGTCAGCGAGTTGACCGGCCTGACGTCGGGCGGCGATCCCATCTTCACCACGCGCAATCTCGACTCAACGATCGAACTGCGCGATGGGCAGAGCTTTGCCGTGGCCGGACTGCTGCAGAGTAGCAATGTGCGCCAGCAGGACCAGATTCCGTGGATTGGCGACATCCCGATTCTCGGCACGCTCTTCCGGTCATCGAGCTTCCAGAAGCGCGAAACCGAGCTGGTGGTGATCGTCACCCCGCGCCTGGTGCAGCCGAGCGTGCCGGGGCAGGTCGCCGCCACGCCCTTCGACAACTCGCGCTCCAGCAACGATGCCGAATTTTTCCTGCTGGGTCAGGTCGAGGTGACGCGCGAGCTGGTGCAGTATTTCGAAGACGGTTCCGGCATTATCGGCCCCTTCGGTCATATCGTGGATACGGAGTAGGCCGATGCCGAAATTCCCCGCGTTCCGGTTCGGAGACCTGCTGCTCAAGGCCGGCACCATGGTCGTTCTTGGCGCGGTGGCCGCCGGCTGCAGCTACGACCAGCGCAATCATTCGGACCGTGTCACCTTTGCGGCGGGCAATGCGGTGCGGGCCAATCTCGAGCGCGAGACGGTAAATCCCTCCAAGGACTCGATGTACCGAGTCGGCGGGCTCGGCAGGAATGGGATCGTCATCCCCGACGAGGAAAGCACGGAGGCAGCGCCGTGACCGGTCTTTGCTCCGCCATCAATTGCACCCATCCGCAGGCCCGAGGCAGGGCCCGCCGGTAATGGAGATGGGAGCGCGTTATGATCAGGCTCAGAGCAACGATCAGGCGCTTTTGTAGAGACGAAAGCGGCGTTGCGCTGGTTTTCGTGACCATCACCCTGCCGGTGCTGATCGGCCTGTCACTGCTTGCCATCGACATGGCGCGGGTCAACAACCTCCACAACGACCTGCAGAAAGCCGCTGACGCGTTCGCCCTGGCGGCAGCGGCGGAGCTGGATGGGCAGGGGGATGCACACGAGCGGGCCGAGCGGGCGCTGCTGAACCTGGTGGAGAACGCGAGCAGGTTTTCCGACGCCGGTACCCACATCTTGACGGGGGACGGCAACGACATCACCTGGCGCTTCCTCGAGGACCTACCGCCCAACGACGCCGACCCGATCCTCGACGATCCCTATCTGACGGAGGGCCCGGGTGAGACCAGCTTCATAGAGGTGGTTGTCAAGCCCACCGGCTTCTCCACCATTTTCCCGGCCAGTTTCCTCGGCGGCGCTGACACCATGGATGTCGGGTCAAGCGCAGTGGCCGGCTTCGGCAGCGCTGTCTGTGATTTCACGCCGGTCTTTATCTGCAACCCCTACGAATTGCCCAATGACGAGAACCTGTCACTGGAAGACGCGGTCGCAGAGACCCAATACAGGCGACGCCAGATCAGCCTGAGAAGCGTCGGTGGCGGCGCGGATTATTTCCCGGGCAATTTCGGGTTCCTCGACGCGGGGGGTGCCAATGGTGCGCGTGCGCTTGCCGAAATGATCGCCAGTTCACGCCCGCTCGCGTGCTATTCGAGCGAGGGGGTCGACACCAAGACCGGACAGAATTCCGGGCCGGTCAAGGGTGCCATCAACATCCGGTTCGGTATCAAGGAGCCCGGCGCGAGCTGGAACGGGGCCGAATATGGACCTGCCGAGAACGTACGCAAGGGGGTGGAAACGGCCAGTGGCAATAATTGTCCCAATGGGAACCAGATCGAATATTCCACCGATCCCCTGACCGGGCTCATTGGGCTTCCCACCGACGACTGCCACCAGTCGGGTACCTGCACACTCATGGGCGGGCGCATGGGCGATGGGAATTGGGACATTGACACCTACTGGGAGGTCAATCATCCAGGGGTGCCGCTGCCGGTCGAGCTCAGCGCTACGGGCGCCGACCAGCCGACGCGATACGAGGTCTACCGCTACGAAATCGACAACGACCTGGTTGCCGACGAGTCAACGGGCGGGGAGGTCGGTACCCCCAAAAGCGGCTGCGGGGCGCCGGTGACCGGCGTCGACCGGCGTCTGCTCTATGGCGCGGTCCTCAACTGCCAGGCGCTTGAGGCCCAGGGACAAGATCTTGGCGGGCACGAGGAGGACCTGCCTGTCGAGGTTTTCGCCAGCTTTTTCATCACCGAGCCGGTCAAGGACATTCCACAGAGCGAGTACGACGCTAACATCTTCGTCGAGCTCGTCGACGTCACCGGCCGTTATGGCCGCGGCACGCTGGAAGATTTCCAGCATGACGAAGCCCAGCTCTACCGGTGATCGCCATGTGGAGGGGGACGACATGGCTGAAGCGTTTCTGGGGTGACGAGGCCGGCGCCGCGCTGGTCGAAATGACGCTGATTACGCCCTTGATGGTGGTGCTTTCCGCCGGTGTCTTCGAATTCTCCAGCATCATTCATTCCAAGCTGCTCGTTGAGGCCGGCGTGCGGGACGGCGCCCGCTACTTCGCCCGTTGCGACAAGGGCAGCAATTTTGCCGCTTGTGAAACGGTGGGCAAGAACATCGCGGTGACTGGCCAGGCCGCGAGCGGTGGCACCGCCCGGGTCATTGGCTGGGCTGTCGGCGATGTCACCATTGCCTATTCCAAACAGATCGACGTCACCGTGATCGACGTCGATACCGGGGAGGAAAATTATCGCAGTTCGAGCGGCGTGGTGAACGTCGTCCGCGTCTCGACCGACTATGCCTATTCTGGCACTGGCCTCTGGTCCTTTCTCGGCTTCGGCGACCTCACCCTCTCGGCCTCCCACGATGAACGAGTATTGGGGAATTGAGCATGGGTGCGCGCCATTTCCTCAGCGACGAAGCGGGGGCGGTGATGGTGGAGTTCACCATTGTCATAACGCTGCTCTTGACGCTCGTCCTCGGCTTCGTCGATCTCGGCCATGCCTTCTACCAATGGAACGCCGCCAACAAGGCCGTGCAGGTCGGTGTGCGGCTGGCTGCTGTTTCAAGTCCTGTCGCCGAGGGGCTGGTCCTGGAGGCGTTCACGCCAGCCAACAGTTCCGCCATTGGTACGCCGGTGGCGTCCGGTACCTATCACTATACCTGCTCCTCCAATGCTGCCGGCGTCCCGTCCTGCGCCTGCACCTCGGGTAGCTGCGCCGGCCTCACCGCCAGCCAGGACGCCTTCGACCTCGTCTATTTTGGAGACGATTTTGATGACACTCCCCTCTGCGGAGCGGTGGTTGCCGGAGATCGGCCCGGCATGTGTGATTTCTTTCCCGGTATCGAACCGCAGAACGTGCGCATCGAATATATCGCCACCGGGCTCGGCTACTGGACGCGACCGGGGGGGGCGGTTCCCACCATCCGGGTCAGCATAGTGGGGCGGCAGTTCGAGTTTTTCTTCCTCGGCGGTCTGCTCAGCTTTGCCGATATCACCATGCCCAACATGCTAAGCACGATAACCGGTGAAGATCTCTCGACGACCTATACAAATTGAAAGAGCAGAGCACATGCCCAAGAGCGCGCCTCGTCCGGGCACAAGGACACTGGGAATCTATTCCGAGGACGCCGGTTTGCGGGCGCAGTTTGCCGCCAGGCTCGCGGATACCGGCCGTGCCGCCATGGTCGAGGCCGAGCCCGCATCCTTCCTGTCGGCGAGCGCGACCACGTCGAAGCACGATCTCATCGTCCTTGATGTGGGGGATGGGGCCATGCTGGAGGATTCGCGCTTCCAGGCGGCGCGCGACAAACTCGCGGGCGTTCCGCTGATCGTCGTTTCGGAGGCGCTGGCGCCGGAGCGCGTGCGGCAGGTGGTCAAGCTGCAGGCTGCTGACTGGCTGCGCAAGCCGCTGCTCGACCAGGATATTTCGGCTGTGCTCGCACAGATGGAGGGAAGCACGTCCTCCTCGCGGGTCACCACCATTATCGGCGCATCGGGCGGGGCGGGCGCCACCACGCTGGCGCTGATGGCGGGGCACTATCTTTCCCAGTCCGGCACGGTTGCGCTCGTCGACCTGGATTTCCAGACCGGGAGCTGCGGGGCCTATCTCAACAGCCAGAACGAATTCGACCTCGAGGCGGTCGTCGCCAATCCCGACCGGCTCGACGCCGAGCTTCTCGACCTGATCAAAGCCGGCCAACGGGCGAATCTCGAGCTCTATTCCTTCGAGCGGCCGGACCTCGTCTTTGCACCGACCGCCAGGCGCTTTGCGCTGCGGCTGCTCGACTTGCTGACCTTGCGCCACAAGGAGGTCGTCATCGACCTGCCCAACCTGTCGACACCGTGGTTCGACGACGTAGTCCGGCATAGCGACGATGTCGTCATCGTCTTCGAAACCAATGTGGCGGCGCTGCGCCAGGCCAAGATGCTGCTGCGGCGGGTCGAGGCGGCGCGGGGCGGCAGCAAGGGGATTGCCCTTCTGGCCAACAAGACCCGGTTCAGGATGTTCGGCAACCCGATCTCCCGCAAGGATGTGGAAAAGCTGCTGGGGGTGGATCATTTCCACACTGCGGTCCGCGACCACGACCTGCTGACCGACGCCGTCAATCGCGCCATCTTCCCTTCCGAGGTCTCCTCGCATGCCAGCTTCGTGCGGCAGGCGCACCGGTTCCTGAGCTCGGTTTTCGGGGTCAGGAAGTCCGCTCGGTAACGCCTTCGATTCGGGCGAGAAACGCTCGAAGCGCGCGGCAAGCTTGAAGCGGCCGCAAACCTGTCGCGAGGCGCATCGTTCGAAGTGGAAACGCACCTCGAAGAAGGCGAGCCGGACGAGGTGATTGCGCGCCATGCCGAGGCGGATCACATCGACCTGCTGGTCATGGGGGCCTATGGCCATTCACGGATCCGCAACTTCATCATCGGTAGCACGACGAACGAGATGGTCCGCTCGGTCAAGATTCCGGTTATGCTGTTCCGGTAGAGCCTGGCACCAGCGTTTCACCGCTTTTTGGTTGCCAGCACGGGCAAAGTGGTCGACGTTCGATTTCGCAAGTGTTCGGAGGGCAGGTTCTGGGGCACAGTCCAGCGCGTCCAACCATTGTTCTGTTCGATCTGGACGGAACTCTGGTTCACCATATCAATCCTCGAGTCCTCCAGATGCTGGAGTTCCTGGATGACCTTTCGCACGGTAGTGGGCGGTTCGCCGCGCGCTTCCGGCTGATGCGGCGAAGCCAGTTGGTCACGGGGCCAAAGACGCCCTCACTCGTCGTGCATCGGACGATGCACCGACTGCGACGCAAGTCGGTCGAGGCGATGCTTCAGCCATGTGACGCCATGCGCTCTGTGCTCGACCTGCTTCGTTCCAACGGCATTCCGATGGGTATGGTCAGCAACGGGCTCGGCAAGGGCTATGGGCATGACGTGCTGGATGCTTTCGACCTGCGAAAGTACTTCGCGACCTGCATTTTCCGAGAGGACGTCACACACGGCAAGCCGACGGCGGAGCCGGTTCTGAAGGCGCTTGGCTCTATCGGTCGCCCGATAAGGCGCTCCGATGTGATTTGGTATGTGGGTGACCAGCGCAAGGACATTACGTCCGCGCTGGCGGCTGCACGTCAAAGTGGGCACGCAATCCTGCCTATCGCCTTGGGCGCCAGGGCTGCAATCGCGTCTGCCGAGAACCGTGTTTCAATCAAGCAGGTCATGTGGTCGGCGGCCGATCTGATCAACATGGTGGAGTGCGCTTTCCCGGTTGATGCCCCGCTGGCACTACTGTCGCTGCAGCCCGCCCAACTGGGATGACTGCATTTCAGGAAGCGGCGGCGCGCGCCACGAGGGTCCCGATAGCCTCTTCGGAGCTCTTTGGCATGCGGAACTTTTTTTCCGCCTGCGGTGGGCATCCTGCACATTTTGACCGTCACGGGGCAGGGCGTCTGGTGCGCTGTGTCCGCGTGGGCGGCAAAGGCAGACAAATATACCCAAAGTCTTTTGCCAGAAGGGTTTCCGGCGTTTTTGGACTTGATGGAGGGACCGCTCCCGCCTTACCAACGGGCTTGGATTGCGCTCCTGTCTGCGGGGGCTGTTTGGAGTATGGAACAGAGTGACCAGCGGTTCCCTGACGCATCTGCAAAGCCTTGAGGCCGAGAGCATCGAGATCCTGCGCGAGGTGGCGGCGAGTTTCGAGCGGCCGGTGATGATGTATTCCATCGGCAAGGATTCCAGCGTCCTGCTGCATCTGGCGCGCAAGGCCTTTTTTCCGAGCAAGATCCCGTTTCCGCTGCTGCATGTGGATACGACGTGGAAGTTCCGCGAGATGATCGCCTTCCGTGACCGGATGGCGGAGCAGTTCGGGTTCGATCTCATCACCCACTCCAATCCGGACGGACTGCGCGACAATATCAATCCGTTCGATCACGGCTCCTCGCGCTATACCGACATCATGAAAACTGCGGCCCTGCGCCAGGCGCTCAATGCCGGCCGCTATGACGCGGCCATCGGCGGGGCGCGGCGCGACGAGGAAAAGTCGCGCGCCAAGGAGCGCATCTTTTCCCATCGCAATGCCAGCCATACCTGGGACCCCAAGAACCAGCGTCCCGAGCTGTGGCGCGTGTTCAATACGCGGCTCAACCCGGGCGAGAGCATGCGGGTGTTCCCGATCTCGAACTGGACCGAGCTGGACGTCTGGACCTATATCTATGCCGAAGGCATCGAGCTGCCCTCGCTCTACTATGCCAAGCGGCGCCCGGTGGTGGAGCGCTCCGGCACGCTGATCATGGTCGATGATGACCGCATGCCGCTGGCCAAGGGCGAAGTGCCGCGCGAGGAACTGGTGCGCTTCCGCACGCTGGGCTGCTATCCGCTGACGGGAGCGATGCGCTCCACCGCGGCGAGCCTGCCCGAGATCATCATGGAAATGCAGGCCAGCCGCACCTCGGAACGCGAGGGGCGCCTGATCGACAGCGATTCTGTGGGATCGATGGAAAAGAAAAAGCAGGAAGGGTATTTCTGATGAGCCTTTCCCTGGCTACGCCCGACACCGACATCGCCCTCTGGCTCAACCAGCAGACGGAAAAGTCGCTGCTGCGCTTTCTGACCTGTGGCAGCGTCGACGATGGAAAATCCACGCTGATCGGGCGGCTGCTCTATGACAGCCAGCTCATTCTCGACGACCAGCTGGCGAGCCTGAAGAAGGAAAGCCGCAACCGCACCACCGGCGACGAGGGGATCGATTTCTCGCTGCTGGTCGATGGCCTGGCCGCCGAGCGGGAGCAGGGGATCACCATCGACGTCGCCTATCGGTTTTTTTCCACCGACAAGCGCAAGTTCATCGTCGCCGATACGCCCGGTCATGAGCAGTATACCCGCAACATGGCGACCGGCGCCTCCAATGCCGACCTGGCCCTGGTGCTGATCGACGCGCGCAAGGGCGTGCTGACCCAGACGCGGCGCCACAGTTTCATCCTGTCGCTGATCGGGGTGAAGCACGTGGTGCTGGTGGTCAACAAGATCGACCTCGTCGACTATGACGAGGCAGTGTTTGACCGCATCGTCGCCGAATATCGCGCTTTTGCCGAGCCGCTGGGGTTCAGCACACTGGCGGCGGTGCCGGTTTCGGCGCTGCGCGGCGACAACATACTGGCCAAGAGCGAGCGGACGCCGTGGTTCGACGGCTCCCCGCTGGTGCCCTATCTCGAAACGGTCGAAGTGGCCGAGGACCGCAGTGCGGGCAAGCTGCGTTTTCCCGTGCAATGGGTGAACCGGCCGAATCTGGATTTCCGCGGCTTCTCGGGTACGGTCGCATCGGGTGCCGTGGCTGTGGGCGACGATGTGCTGATTGCCTCGTCGCGCAAGCCGGCGGTCGTCAGCCGCATCGTGACCATGGATGGCGACCTGCAGCGCGCCGTGGCTGGGCAGGCGGTGACGCTGGTGCTGGACCGCGAAGTGGATGTTTCGCGCGGCGACATGCTGAGCCATCCTGGCGAGACGCCGGAATTCTCCAACCAGTTCCAGGCGCGCCTGGTGTGGATGAGCGAAGAGCCGGCCTTTCCGGGGCGCTCCTATCTGCTCAAGCTGGGCACGCAGCTGGTGCCGGCGACGATTACCGACCTCAAGTTCCGCACCAACGTGAACACGCTGGAGCATACGGCGGCGACCAAGGTTGATCTCAACGAAGTCGCCACGGTCACCATCGCCACCGGCAAGCCGATCGCCTTCGACGCCTATGCCAGCAATGCGCTGACCGGCGGCTTCATCCTGGTGGACCGCATCTCCAATGCGACGCTGGGTGCAGGCACCATCGAATTCGGCCTGCGACGGGCGCAGAATCTGACCTACCAGTCGTTCGACGTGAACCGCGATGTGCGGGCGCAGATGAAGGGGCAGACGCCCAGGATCATCTGGTTCACCGGGCTCTCGGGCTCGGGCAAGTCGTCCATCGCCAACCTGCTGGAAAAGCGGCTGACCGCCGAGGGCCGCCACGCCTATATCCTGGATGGCGACAATGTGCGGCATGGCCTCAACCGTGATCTCGGCTTCACCGAGGCAGCACGGGTGGAAAATATCCGCCGCGTGGCCGAGGTCGCTCGGCTGATGGCCGATGCGGGGCTGATCGTGCTGGTATCGTTCATCTCGCCCTTCGAGAACGAACGGCGGCTGGCGCGCGAGATTGCCGGCGATATCGACTTCATCGAGGTCTATGTCGATACCCCGATCGAGGTCTGCGAGGCCCGCGACCCCAAGGGTCTCTACAAACGCGCCCGCGCCGGCGAGATCAAGAACTTCACCGGTATCGATAGCCCCTTCGAGGCGCCTACCAATGCCGAACTGGTGCTGCACGGCGCCGAGGCCGAGCCGCTCGTGCTGGCCGACCAGCTGCACGAATGGCTGGATCGATAGATAGAAGAGAGGGCGCCAGGAGGCGCCCTTTTTCTTACTGCGCGGGTACCTGCAGGGCGTCGTCCAGGTCGAGCTTGCGCAGTTCCTTGAGGAAGCCGTCGCGGATGTCGTCGCGATCGAGCGCATAGACGACATTGGCGGTCAGAAAGCCGATCTTGGAGCCGCAGTCAAAGCTCTGTCCCTGGTACTTCACGCCGGTGAAGGACTGTGACTTCATCAGGGTCTGCATCGCATCGGTAAGCTGAATCTCCCCGCCGGCGCCCTTGGGCTGGTCGGCCAGCAGATTGAAGATTTCCGGCTGCAGGATATAGCGGCCCGAAATGATCAGATTGGACGGCGCATCCTCGCGCTTGGGCTTTTCCACCATGCCGGTAACCTTGAAGCCATCGTCCGGCCCCGCGCCGCGGGCGATTACGCCATAGGACGACACTTCCTGCTCGGGCACTTCCTCGACCGCAATGACATTGCCGCCGGTTTCTTCGTAGGCGTCCATCATCTGCTTGAGCACGCCGGGCTCGCCCTTGAACAGCATGTCGGGCAGCAGCAACGCAAATGGCTCGCCGCCGACGATGTGGCGGGCGCACCAGACGGCGTGACCCAGGCCAAGCGGCTCCTGCTGGCGGGTGAAGCTGGTGCGGCCCGCCGATGGCAGGTCCTGGCGCAGTTCTTCCAGCGCTGCCGTCTTGCCACGGCTCTCGAGCGTGGTTTCGAGTTCGAACTGGCGGTCGAAATGATCCTCGATGACGCCCTTGTTGCGGCCGGTGACGAAAACGAAGTGCTCGATACCGGCTTCACGCGCCTCATCGACCGCATATTGAATCAACGGCCGGTCGACCACGGTCAGCATTTCCTTGGGCAGGGCCTTGGTTGCCGGCAAAAACCGGGTGCCGAGGCCGGCCACGGGAAATACCGCGGTCCTGACGCGCTTGCTCGAAGCCATGACTTTCCTTTCACTAATTGCTTTATCGGCAGGACGGTCGAGACACCTAGGCGCGCCCGAACTCGTCCTCGATACGAATGATGTCGTCTTCGCCCAGATAGGAACCGGTCTGCACTTCAATCAGTTCCAGATCGATTTTGCCAGGGTTAGCCAGGCGATGAGTACAGCCCAGGGGCAGGTAGATCGACTGGTTCTCGCTCAGCACGATGATGGTGCCATCCAGAGTGACCTCCGCCGTGCCCCGCACCACGACCCAGTGTTCGGCGCGGTGGTGGTGTTTCTGCAGGCTGAGTTTCTTGCCCGGCTTGACGAACAGGCGCTTGACCTGGAAACGCTCGCCACTGAGCACGGAAGCGTAGCCGCCCCAGGGTCGATAGGCTGTTCGATGGGTTTCAGTCAGCCCGGCAGTGCCCCTGTCGGCGCGCAGGGTCTTGACCATGGCGCCCACCTTCTGGGCCTCGGAGAGGCGCCCGACATAGACGGCATCATTGGTCGCAATGACGGCAATGTCGTCGAGACCATCCACGGCAACATGGGCGTGGTCGGTGACCACCAGCGAGTTGCTGACGCCGGACAGTGTTACCGAGCCCTGGGTCAGGTTCTGCTCGCTGTCGCGTGCGGCGTTCTTCCACACGGCATCCCAGCTACCAAGATCGCTCCAGCCGAAATTGACGGCCACGACCGCCGCCTTGTCGGTCTTTTCAAAGATGGCATAGTCCACCGAGATATTGGGAGCGGTGGCAAAGGCGGCCTCGTCAAGGCGAATGAAATCGAGGTCTGCCTTGGCTTTGCTGACCGCCTCGCGCGCTGCTTTGTGCGTGTCGCGCGACAGGGTCGCGCATTCGCGCAGGAAGGCGCCGGCTCCGATCATGAACATGCCGGAATTCCAGAAATAGCCACCCTCTGAGAGCATCTGGGCGGCGCGTTCGGCATTCGGCTTTTCAACGAAGCGCTCGATCGGGCGTATGCCGGCGCCGATCTCGGCATCCGCCTTGATGTAGCCGAAGCCGGTTTCGGGATGGGTGGGCATGATACCGAATGTCACCAGCTGGCCCGCCTGCGCGGCTTCCGCCGCCTGCCGTACGGCAAGCCCGTAGCCGTCATCGACTGCGATATCGTGGTCGGAGGGCAGTACATGCAGCACCGTATCGGCGCCGAAAATCTCGTCGGCATAAGCAGCGGCCGCGGCGATGGCGACCGCCGTGTTCCGTGCGACGGGTTCGAGCAAGATGGCGGACAGCGTCGCGCCGGCCTCGATGGCCTGTTCGGCAACGATGAAACGATAGTCTGAATTGGTGATGACGATTGCGGGGGCATAGAGGGATCTGTCGCCCACTCGCTCCAGGGTTTTCTGGAACAGGCTCTGGGGCCCGATCAGCGGCAGGAACTGCTTTGGCCGCGCTGCCCGCGACATTGGCCACAGCCGCGTTCCCTGTCCGCCGGCTAGGATGACAGGCACAATCAGTTTGGTCATGGTGGCAGGCCCTACTTCGCTGGGGAAATACACAATGATGCCGGCGCTTTCGATACTATGTCTGGCAGAAACATGGCAGTAGATATTTCTGGGTGGTTAACAGCGCCCAGCCTGATTTCATACGCGAATACAATCGATTGGCCATGCCGGCTGGCGTCTGGCTGCCATGCAGTCAGGCGAGCGTGGCAAAGTCGGTCTGATCGATTTCGTTGAGGGTCTTCATCAACAGCCCCTTGAATACGGGTTCCCGCTCGTCGCGATAGGCTACCACCCGGGGCAGGCCGTTGACGCGACAGATGAGCGCGCTGGCCAGCGCCGCGTTGATCTCGGTCTGCATCAGTCCGAAGGCGCGCGCCCCGGGGCCGACAATCAGGATATGGGAGGGATCGAATACCGCCATCATGCGGCTGAGCCCGAAGCCAATGGCGCGGCCTGCGACATTAAAGGCATGGCTGGCGTTGCGGTCGCCGGCCTCGGCGCGGGCGATGAGGTCTTCATATTGCTGTGCTGGTACAGCGGGGGCAGGAGGGGTTGTTTCAGGAACGGAATAGGCCGTGCGCAATACCCCATAGTCTGACGCATAGGCTTCAATGCAGCCACGCATGCCGCAGCGGCAGAGCGCGCCGTTCGGCAGATGGTTCATGTGGCCGAATTCGGTTGCGCCTTCATCGCCCCGGCCCAGGATCTGGCCCCGAAACGTCATCCCCATGGCAACCGTCGAGCCGACGAACACGGTCGCAACGCTGGCGTCATGCAGCGCCGGATCGAGCCAGCGTGCACCCTCGGCGAGCAGCCGTCCGCGCTTATGAAGTGATACCGGCAGGGCGAATGTCTCCGCCAGTTCCAGGGCAAAGGGCTTGTTGGCCAGATGGGCGATGGGCGACCATTTGAGGCTTTGTCCATCGCGGTCGAGAATGCCCTGCACCGAGATCGCCACGCGCCGCAGGACGCCGGCCTTGACTGGATTGCGTGCCTGGAGCTGTCGGAGGCGATCGGCCAGGAAGGTGGACGGCGACGACTCGGCGAAGGTCGTTGGCGTGACCGGGGCCTCGATGCGATCCACCAGTATGCCGCCATAGTCGACCAGCGACAGGCGTGCGCGGTTGACGTCGATCTCGAACAGGGCCGCCGCGCCTACATGGCGGTTGAAGCCAACCAGCGTGGCCGGACGACCGCGACCGCGAGAGTCATGCCGTTCCGCCGGCTCCAGCTCGGCGATGACCTGCTGTTCGATCAGGTCGTGCGTGATGGCGGTGATGCTGGCGTGGCTCAGCCCGGTGCCCGCGGCCAGCGCGGTGCGTGACAGCGGACCCTGCACGCGCAGGGCACCAAGCACCAGGCCCCGGTTCTGCCGCCGGACGCTGTCGCTATCGCTGACGTTCCGCGCCAAGCAGCTTACTCCTCACCCAAACGCAACACACCATTCCTCCGCGCTTATCGCAATCGTATTTATTTCGAGTTTCGAAATTGAAGTTGACTCGTTCGCGGCACTTATGCGACTTCTTTTTTCGAGCAGTGAAATTAATGCTCAGGGCGCCGGTGGAGCGGGCCCGCTGGGGTAACACCACCGGCACATATGTGGGCAGGAGGACTGGCCCACACGGGAGGACAGACATGAACAAGTTTCTAGCGGTCTTGCTTTGCACGACTGTCATCACCGGCACGGCCGGCGTTACCTATGCGCAGGACGGTGTCGTCGTCGGCGTCTCCTGGAACAACTTCCAGGAAGAGCGTTGGAAGACCGACGAAGCGGCCATGAAGGCCGTGCTCGATGCCGCCGGCGCGACCTATATCTCGGCTGACGCGCAGTCGTCGGCCTCCAAGCAGCTCACGGACATCGAAAGCCTGATTTCTCAGGGCGCCGATGCCATCATCGTGCTGGCCCAGGATAGCGAAGCTGTCGGCCCAGCCGTTGCCGCTGCCGTTGCCGAAGGCATTCCGGTGGTTGGTTATGACCGCCTGATCGAGAACCCGGACGCCTTCTATCTCACCTTCGACAACAAGGAAGTGGGTCGTCTGCAGGCTGCCGGCGTTGCCGCTGTGGTTTCCGAAGGCAACTTCGTCTTCATCAAGGGCAACAGTGCCGATCCCAACGCTGACTTCCTGTTCGAAGGCCAGATGGAAGTGCTGCAGGCCGGTATCGACTCCGGCGCCATCAAGAATGTCGGCGAAGCCTATACCGACAACTGGAACCCCGAAGTCGCCCAAGCGAACATGGAACAGTTCCTGACCGCCAATAACAACGAAGTCGACGCCGTTGTCGCTTCGAATGACGGTACTGCAGGCGGTGCCATCGCCGCCCTCGCTGCCCAGGGTCTGGCTGGCTCCGTGCCGGTCTCGGGTCAGGACGGCGACCATGCCGCCCTCAACCGCATCGCGCTCGGCACCCAGACCGTTTCGGTCTGGAAGGACGCTCGCGAGCTCGGCAAGAAGGCCGCTGAAGTGGCCCTCGAACTGGCTGGCGGCACCGCTCTAGACGCCGTCACCGGCGTTGTGCCTTTCGCTGGTGGCCCGAAGGGCGTCGCGATGAACGCGTTCTTCATCGCCCCCGTTGCCGTGACCAAGGACAACCTCAACGTCGTCATCGACGCTGGTTGGGTGGCCAAGGATGTGGTCTGCGCCGGCGTTGCCGCCGGTTCGGTTGCTGCGTGTAACTAGGGCGCAGACATAATAGTCTGGCATTGAGACAGTGCCGCGGCGTTCGCGCTGCGGCACTGTCGTGACGGGACCGCGCTGCCGGGCAGGCAGCGCAGCCCAGCGGGGAGACAGAACGTGGCAGAACAGCAAGCCATTCCGACCAACATCCATCCCAGCAGGTTCGTACAGAATCCGCTGCAACGTTTCCTGGTCGCCACCGAGCTCGATACCCGCCTGCTGGGGATGATCGGCGCACTGGCCATCATCTGGATCGGCTTCAACATCTTTTCGGGCGGCCTGTTCCTGACTCCCCGCAACCTGTGGAACCTTTCGGTACAGACGGCCTCGGTGGCCGTCATGGTCACCGGCATGGTGCTGGTCATCGTGACCCGCAATATCGACCTGTCGGTCGGCTCCATTCTGGGGCTGGTCGGCATGGTGATGGGCGTGATGCAGACCGACATCCTGCCCAACCAGCTTGGCCTGGGCCTGGGCCATCCGCTGATCTGGGCACTGTCGCTGGCGGCCGGGCTTATCGTCGGCGTCGGTATCGGGGGCCTGCAGGGCACCATCATCGCCTATTTGCGCGTGCCGGCCTTCATCGTCACGCTGGGCGGCTACCTGGTCTGGCGTGGCGCCGCCTGGTGGGTCACCATGGGCCGCACCGTGGCGCCGATGGATCCCACCTTCCAGCTCATGGGCGGTGGGCCGTCCGGCTCGGTTGGCGCACTCTGGAGCTGGATCGTCGCGGTCGTGGCCTGCGCGGCCATTCTTATCGGGCTTTATTGGGGCCGCCGGCAGCGTCGCCGGTTCAGCTTTCCGCTGCGCCCCCTGTGGGCCGAAGCCACGCTGGGAGCCATCGGCTGCGCGCTGGCCATTGGCGCGGTGTGGGTGGCCAACGCCTATCCCTGGCCGCGCCGTATCGCCGAGAACTACGCTGCAGCCAACAACCTGACGGTTCCGGAGACGGGCCTCTTCATCTCGCACGGCATCGCCGTTCCGGTGCTGATCGCGCTGGGTGTCGGCGTGGTCATGACCTTCATCGCGACCCGCACGCGCTTCGGTCGCTATGTGTTCGCCATGGGCGGCAATCCCGAAGCGGCCGAGCTGGCCGGCATCAATACTCGCTGGGTCACCGTCAAGATATTCATGCTGATGGGTGCGCTATGTGCCATTGCCGCGGCCATTTCGACGGCACGCCTCAACGCCGCAACCAACGCCCTGGGCACGTTGGACGAGCTCTATGTCATCGCCGCGGCGGTGATCGGGGGAACCTCGCTGGCCGGCGGCGTCGGTAGTATCGCGGGGGCGCTGCTGGGTGCGGTGGTTATGCAGTCGCTGCAATCGGGCATGGTGCTGATGGGCCTTGATAGCCCGCTGCAATCCATTGTCGTCGGTGCGGTCCTTGTCTTCGCGGTGTGGCTCGACACGCTCTACCGCCGCAATAAAAACTAGGAGTCCTTGTCATGCTGGACACCAGAACGCCTCTCGTCGAAATGAATGACATTTCGATTTCCTTCGGCGGCATTCGTGCCGTGGACCACGCTTCGATCGACCTGTTTCCCGGGGAGGTCGTCGGCCTGCTCGGGCACAATGGTGCCGGTAAGTCGACGCTGATCAAGATCCTGTCGGGCGCCTACAAGCGCGATACCGGCTCGATCCGCATCGATGGCGAGGACGCCACGATCAACAATCCGCGCGATGCCAAGGGCTATGGCATCGAGACGATTTACCAGCAGCTTGCCGTGGCCGACAATGTCGACGCCGCAGCCAATCTGTTCCTGGGCCGCGAGATCACCACGCCCATCGGCACGCTCGATGATGCGGCGATGGAGTCCAAGGCGCGCGAAGTGATGGGGCGTCTCAACCCCAATTTCCGGCGCTTCAAGGAGCCGGTGAAGGCGCTCTCGGGCGGCCAGCGCCAGTCGGTGGCCATTGCCCGCGCCATCCTGTTCAATGCCCGCATCCTGATCATGGACGAGCCCACGGCGGCGCTGGGCCCGCAGGAAACGGCCCAGGTGGGCGACCTCATCAAGCAGCTCAAGTCAGACGGTATCGGCATCTTCCTGATCAGCCACGACATTCATGACGTATTCGATCTCGCCGACCGCGTTGTGGTGATGAAAAACGGCCAGGTGGTCGGCAGCGCCCGCACCAGCGATGTTTCCAAGGACGAAGTGCTGGGCATGATCATCCTCGGCAAGGTGCCGCCCGGCGCCACGCCGGGTCCGGGAGCCATTGCCGGCTGACTGCGTTGTGACGCTGCAACAGCAGCGTCACCCCGTGGTCTCCATGCCAGCAACAAGGCAACGCCCAGCCTCCACGCGCCGGTCACCCCTGGATCGGGTCATGCCCCGTCATGCGCCGTTTTACTTCGGCCTCGCTGCCGGCATCATCGCCTTCGTCATCTCGCTCGTTCTGGTGCCCAAGTTTGCGGTCTCCATCGGCGCCAATGCCCTCTTCGTGGTCTATCTGGCGCTGGCCGCAATCAAGCTGCCGCGGCTGAGCGCAGACTATCTCCATGCCCATGCGCATGACGAAGATACGCCCGCAGGCGGTATCTTCCTTGTGGTGCTCATTGTGGTGCTCGCCTCGGTGGTATCGCTGTTTCTCGCCCTCAACGGCGAGCAGCCCGATGCTGCTGAAGTGGTGCTGAGCCTTGCCTCGGTGCTGTTCGGCTGGTTCACCGTTCAGGCCGTGGGGGCGTTCCACTACGCCTATGAATATTATCAGGCGCGCGAGGCGAGTGGCGGCGGCAAGCGACAGGTCGTGGGCGGGCTGGACTTTCCGGGCGAGGAAGAGCCCGACGGCACAGCATTCATGTACTTTTCCTACACGGTCGGCACGTCGGTCGCGACCTCTGACACCAAGCTGACCTCAAACGCCATGCGGCGCAGGGTGACGGTGCATCTGGTGTTCTCGCACCTCTACAACACCATCATCCTGGCGGCGGCGGTGAACGTGATGATGAGCTTGGGCGGCGGCTAGCGCCGGGTTGCCGCTGGGCGGGCCGCGTGCCACACCTTGGCAAAAGACAGGCCAAGGAGAATCCCGTCATGAAGACCCGTGCCGCCGTCGCCTTCCAGGCCGGCAAGCCGCTTGAAATCGTTGAGGTCGATCTCGACGGTCCCAAGGCCGGTGAGGTGATGATCGAGATCAAGGCCACCGGCATTTGCCACACCGACGATTTCACCCTGTCGGGCGCCGATCCTGAGGGGCTGTTCCCGGCCATTCTGGGCCATGAGGGCGCGGGCGTCGTGGTCGATGTCGGTCCGGGCGTCACCAGCCTCAAGAAGGGTGACCACGTCATTCCGCTCTATACGCCCGAATGCCGGGAATGCTATTCCTGCCGCTCCGGCAAGACCAATCTCTGCACCGCCATCCGCGCGACGCAGGGGCAGGGGCTGATGCCCGACGGCACCTCGCGCTTCTCCTTCGAAGGCAGGCCGATCCACCACTATATGGGTTGCTCCACCTTCTCGAATTTCACCGTGCTGCCCGAGATCGCGGTGGCCAAGATCGACGCGTCGGCGGCCTTCGACAAGGTCTGCTATGTCGGCTGCGGCGTCACCACCGGCATCGGCGCTGTCATCAACACAGCCAAGGTCGAGATCGGCGCCACCGCCGTCGTCTTCGGTCTCGGCGGCATCGGCCTGAACGTCATCCAGGGCCTGCGCCTGGCCGGCGCCGACATGATCATCGGCGTCGATCTCAACAACGACAAGAAGGCCTGGGGCGAACGCTTCGGCATGACGCACTTTGTCAATCCGAAGGAGATCGAGGGCGATATCGTCCCCTATCTGGTCAACCTCACCAAGCGCCGCGGCGACCTGATCGGCGGCGCCGACTACACATTCGACTGCACCGGTAACACCACGGTTATGCGTCAGGCGCTGGAATGCAGCCATCGCGGCTGGGGCAAGTCGGTGGTCATCGGCGTGGCCGGCGCGGGCAAGGAAATCTCCACCCGCCCGTTCCAGCTCGTCACCGGCCGCACCTGGATGGGCACCGCCTTTGGCGGCGCCAAGGGGCGAACCGACGTGCCAAAAATCGTCGACTGGTATCTCGACGGCAAGATCGAAATCGACCCGATGATCACCCACACGCTGCGGCTCGAAGACATCAACAAGGGCTTCGAGATGATGCATTCGGGCGAAAGCATCCGCGGCGTGGTGGTTTACTAGGCCCTTCACCTCTCCCTTTGGGGGAGAGGTCGGCCGAAGGCCGGGTGAGGGGGCCTTCCCCTCGCACCGCACCCGGTAAAGGCCCTCTCACCCGACCCAAGAGGGTCGACCTCTCCCCCAAAGGGAGAGGTGAAGACGTTCGCCTCCAGGCTACTCCAGCCACACCGTCTCGAACTTGCCTGCGTCGTGGATATCGATCTGCTCCAGCAGACCGGGCCCCAGATTTTCAAACTTGTGCGGCACATTGGCGGGGCAGACGATAATTTGCCCTGCTGACGCATCCATCGTTTCATCGCCAACGGTGAACCGCGCCCGACCGTTGCGGATGATGAAGGTTTCGGGATAGGGATGCCTGTGCAGGCGCGGCCCGTCCCCGACCTTTTCGGTGTGGACGAAGATCAGGCTGATGCCCGCGCCATGGGCGCCACCTTCCAATTCTCCCCGCCAGCTGCTGAAACCCGCCATGGCATCGGCCCATGACGCCTTGTCGGTCACCGTTCCCATCATTCCATCTCCATGCCGCACACGCGGCCACTCGCATATGAGGACGACGAGTCATGTCCAATCATTTCGACAATCTGTTCATCGTTACCGGCGCCCCGGGCGCCGGCAAGACGACCTTGCTGGATGCCGCCGCGGCCCAGGGAGTCCGGGTGGGTCGAGAGGCGGCCCGGGGCGTTATTCAGGCGCAGACAAGCATTGACGGGCCGGCCCTGCAATGGCGCGACAGCGCCCGCTTTGCTGAATTGATGCTGGATCGGGATATCCAGACGCATGCGGCACTGCTGTCCGGCTCAGGGCCGGCCCTGTGCGACCGGGGCATCCCCGATCTCGTCGCCTTTGGCCGCATTATGGGGCTGGCCGAAACCGACCATTTCGAGCGCGCGGCCAGGCTCTACCGCTACAACCGGATCGTGTTTTTCGCGCCGCCCTGGCGCGAGATATTCGCCACCGATGCCGAACGGATCGAGGGCTGGGAGCATGCCCAGCGCATTTATGCGCCGATGCGTGACGCCTACGTGGAGATGGGCTATCGCATAGTCGAACTGCCCAAGGCGCCGGTCGCCGAGCGGCTGGCCCTTGTTCAGGACGTGATTGCTCATGGCTGACCCAACCATTTTCGTCGACGCCGATGCCTGCCCGGTCAAGGACGAGGCCATGCGCGTGGCCGAGCGCCTGGGGCTGGTCGTCACTTTTGTCAGCAATGGCGGCATCCGCCCATCGCGCGATCCGATGGTGCGGGTCGTGGTTGTTGCCGCCGGCGCCGATGCGGCGGACGACTGGATCGTTGAGCATGCCATCGCCAATGACATCGTGCTGACCGCCGATATCCCGTTGGCCAGCCGGGCTATCGACAAGGGTTGCCATGTGCTGGGCTTTACCGGCAAGCCCTTCACGCCCGCCTCGATCGGCATGGCCTTGGCCATGCGCGATCTCAACCAGCACCTGCGCGAAACGGGTGAAAGCAAGGGCTACAATGCCAGCTTCCGCCCGGCCGATCGCTCGGCGTTTCTCAGTGCGCTGGATACGCTGGGGCGGAAGGCGAAGTCCCTCGCGAAGCCTTAGGAACCAGCTTCAGCAGCCGGGTGTCGACCGAACGGCCTGCTGAATATCGCTCAGCCGATCGGCGCGCCGGAATGGACTCCAATAGCGTGCCATACCTCGCCACCCGGCGTCTTTTGATCCGCCTGAGATGACGCCGTCCCTTTCGACCCACTGGCTGGCGATGCGCACGCCGCAGCGCAGGTTGGTCGCCGGATCATGCAATTCCTGCGCATTTCCGATACGGCAGGCATAACCGTTGGCGCTTCCAATTGAGATCTGCAGTAGGCCGCGACTGATAATCGGGTCCCCATTGCTTTCGAGCATGTCCGGGTCGAACGTGGTTTCGTCGAGCAGTTCGCCGGGCTTGTAGTTGCTCTCAAATTTGGTGAGGGCGATGAAGATGCTCTGCCAGACTGTAGCGCGCTGCGCCGACACCATGGCCGGGTAGTTCGGGCAATAGGAAGCTATGTCGGACGGAACTGCCCGGGTGAGATTTGCGCCAAGATCGGCTATGGCCTGGCCCAGCATGGTGTCCCAACCATTGGTCCGATAGGCCCTGAGGCCGGTAGCGAAGAAAGCGGGCGCCGAGGCAGGTACCGCCGCGATAGCAGTGGGCGCCGCAGTTGGGCTTGTCGTCCGCGCTAGCGTAGGGTTCTGTGGCGTTTGTGTCGTACAGCTTGCAAGAAATACCGTTACGAATACTAGGAGATACCGTTTCATTTAGTCGCCTCCCTTCCGTTTTGGATGGGCGATCTAATCAGTAACTCAGATGACCGACAAGGTTCGTCTTGTGCGTATCTTTCAGGTCTCTTCGTCTTCCTCGACATCGGTCAGATAGACCGAGATCTCGATGTCGATCCCAAACCCGCCGATCATCGCCGCCACATGGGCGGGCAGGCGGGCTGACATGGCTTCGCCATGCTCGGGATAGTCGAAGGCGATATCCAGCACGGCCATACCGATGCGGCGGTCGTCGAGCATGGCAGCAATGGCCGGCCCCGAGCGTTCTGCCAGCTCCAGCAGCGCCCGCACCGGATTGGTTACGGGGATATCGACCTGCGCGTAGAAGCTGTCCGGGGCGTCCTCCGGCTCGAAGCGGCTGGTCAGCTGCTTGAGCGCGCCGTCGAGCGCCAGCTGCTGCCGGGCTGCGCTCGACAGCCGGCCGGCCGTTGGATCTCGTTCAGGTTGCCCCAGCGCGACGCCGGACAGTCGCAGCGCAATGGCAAAGGGCGAGAACTGGCTCATCAGACCCGTCCAGCGGTGGCCGCAAAGAGCGCTATGGCAGCGGCGTTGGAAACATTGAGCGACTTGATCGGCCCCGGCATGTCGAGCTTGACCATCTCGTCGCAAAGCTCGCGGGTGCGCTGGCGCAGGCCCTTGCCCTCGGCGCCCATGACAATGGCCATTGGCTGATCGTCGGTCCGGGGCTTGAGCTGATGTTCTGATTCAGAATCAAAACCCAGCACCAACATGCCGCGGGCCTTGAGCTTTTCCAGCGCATCGCCAAGGTTGCGGACCTCGATCATCGGCACCAGATCGAGCGCGCCGGAGGCCGATTTGGCCATGACGCCGGTTTCGCGTGGCGAATGGCGGGCCGTGGTGATCACGGCATCGGCGCCAAAGGCGCAGGCGGTGCGCAGGATGGCGCCGACATTGTGTGGGTCAGTAATGTGGTCGAGCACCACCACGAGCTTGAGCGGATGGATATCATCCAGCCCGAAGCGGCTCACGGGATCGACTTCCAGCGCCGCGCCCTGGTGCACGGCATCGTCGCCCAGCAGCTTGTCGAGCTCCTTGGGCGTGGTCTCCTTGACGGCGACCTTGCCGATCTCGCCGGTCTCCTTGAGGCGCATCAGCGCATTGGGCGTGGCCAGCAGCACCTTCTTGATGCGGTTCTTGTTGTCCAGCGCGGCGCGCACCGTGTGCAGGCCATAGAGATAGACCGGACCGGTATCGGGATCGTAGCGGGGCTTGGGCGGAAATTTGTTGAAGCTCATGGAGCCAGCCGTAGCGAATTTGCGCGGGGGCAGCAAGCTTCTGACTGCGGGGGCGTGGTGGCCGACCGGACTTTAGTCCCGAGCATAGACCGACCTCCGTCCGTCGACGGCAGCGTCCGTCTCGCCGAAACTGAACCTGTCTCAAGGATTGGAGTTGGTGGCCATGCGGATTCAATCGGGCGTCGTGCCTTTGCCGCGATTTTCAAAGCCCCCCAGGCGCATCCTGAAGGGCTTGGTCATTGTGGGCCTGGCCATACTGTCCTGGGCCCTTTTTATCGGCCTCGGTATGTTGATATTTGCCATCGTCACCTGACCGCGCATGGCAAGTCGGCGCGTCGGGCGAACGCCCGCCGGACCGTTGTGGCAAGCGGGGTGTGAGCCGTGGCCTCAGCGCGAGAGCCGAAACTGTCCAACATTTGGATTTTGGGAAAGCCCGGAAACGCTGGCCTTTGGGCCTGTGCGATAGCGGCGATGGTGGAGGGGACTGGATTCGAACCAGTGTACGCTAAGCGGTCAGATTTACAGTCTGATGGATTTAACCACTCTCCCACCCCTCCACTACAACGTCGCTTGGGTAGGAAACGAAGCGCCGGGGCGTCTCGTCCGGGCGGTTTATGGTGGTCTGTGACAGGAGTGTCAACACCCCTTCCACAATGGCTCCCAAAAAACCGGCGGAGCGGCATGACTTGCGCGAATCTGGGCCGGTACCCCGGTCGCCGGTTTTGGGGCCCGGGCCTATTTGCTTTGCCGGCACACTTGCAGAAAGGGGAGCAGGAGAGCCGCTGGAAGGGGTTGCCAGCCGGCGGCGTGACGGGCTATTGCCTTGCGTGTCGGTCAACGACCGGGCGGGTATAGCTCAGTGGTAGAGCAGCAGCCTTCCAAGCTGAATATGCGGGTTCGATTCCCGCTACCCGCTCCAAAACCTCCACACACCTGGTTCGATTCTAGAGCCAACCAGCGAGCAGTCCAGCGCCGCCCAGGGCAAACAGGCCACCGGCGATCTGCGCCGCGAACTTGCCATAGCGGCCGATGCCTTTGGCAATGCCTGTCGTCGCCGCAAGGCCGGAGAGATGGAGCAGGGCGGTCGCGGCCACGAAGCCGGCGGCATAGGTGAGGCCGCTGCTGTTGGCTGGCATCTCGGCGCCATGGGCATGACCATGGAAAACCGCGAAAACCCCGACCATTCCCATGGCCAGTGCTACCGGCATTGGCCGGCCCATGGCCGCTGCGGCACCGATGACGACGCTGGACAGCGCGATGCCCAGTTCAACAAATGGCATGTCGACCTGCGCCAGCCCCAGAGCGAAGCCGACGACCATCATCCCGACAAAGCTCAGCGGCACCAGCCACAGTGCCCGCCCGCCCAGCACATAGGCAAATACGCCGACCGCGACCATGGCCAGCACGTGATCGAGGCCGCCGATGGGGTGCTCAAAGCCGTGGAAAAATCCGGCGGCATGGCCGGCCCCGGTATGGGCGAAGGCCAGGGTGGGGGAGAGGGCCAGAATGGCCAGGGCCAGCAAAAAACGCATCGTCATCCTTCCGGGAGCAATCGTCCCTGAGTGATCCAGTCGGCGCCCGCCGAAGCTTCCACAATCTCGCCCGTCATTTATTGGCTGTCGGGCCTCATGTTGTAAATGGTGATCGTTCCGGAGCTCCCATGCGTTAGGGAGGGAGGCCCTCGTTCGTATCGAAGAGGGAAATGCTGAGGTTTGTCGTGCTCACCATTATCTTTCTCGTGCTGTTTCTGCTCCTGGTGCAGGTCTCGCTACCGGGCCGTTTTCTGACCGAGCAGGTCGGTGTCGACATGCAGATCGGGCCGCGTGACGATTTGCCGGAGCCCAGCCGGGAACTGGCGCGCGCACGCCGCGCCCTGGGCAACCTGCAGGAAACGCTGCCGGTCTTCCTGACCCTGGCCATGCTTTCGATCGTTCTGGACGAACAGGGCTGGCTCTCAATGGCGGGGGCAGGGCTCTATTTCGTGGCGCGTGTGGCTCACGCCTATTGCTACATGAAGGGGCTGTCGCCGTGGCGCTCCGTCAGCTTTCTGAGTGCGCTCCTGGGGATGCTGCTGATGGTGATTCCCCTGGTGCCCCATATCTGGCGCTAGGGTGCGAAGGGGTCTTGCGAAACGCGGCCTTTGCCACTAAACACACCCTCGCCTGAAGGGGTTTAGCTCAGTTGGTAGAGCATCGGTCTCCAAAACCGAGGGTCGTGGGTTCGAGTCCCCCAGCCCCTGCCAGGCACAATCAATTGAAATCGCTGCTGTTTCTGTCGCCGGTTCGACGGACCAAAAACTCGGCCAGACGCGATTCAGCGCATGGTTGGTCGCATCCATTCCAATGGCATGGCGGTGATGACGGTCAGGTCGATGCGGTTGGCGGTGACGGGACGCTGCTGGCGCGGAAATTCGTGGTTAGAGCGTAGGGGGGCCCAGCCCATAGGCCGGGCCCGGCCGGTTATTGGTCGGACTTCTTCACCTGGCCCGGGGCAAAGTCCTTGGCGTCGCCATCCTGTTGACCCGGAGCGGCATCACGGGCGGGACCTTCCTGATGTCCAGGCGCAAAGTCACGGGCGCTGTTGCCGCCATCGTCGATTTCGCTCTCGATTGCGGCGGTCAGATCTGCGGTCGAGACGATGGCCACGCAGGATTCGCCTAGCGTACCGACATCGAGGCCGCAGACTTCCGCGGCGACATCCGCCGGCAGATCGATGCTGGTGGGAAGCTCATCGAGTTCGATGCCCAGTTCTGCAGCCAGGTCCGCAGAGATGCCGGACAGGTCAACGCTAACCGTGTCGGTCTGTGCGAAAGCCGCCGTGGACAGGGTCATGGCAGCGGCGAAGGTTAATGCTGAAAGCAAGCGCATGTCGTTTCTCCATTCAGTTAAGCCCTGGTCTGTAATGACGAGCAGACCATTGAGTTCCGGTAACATATTGTAAAATAACATGAAAAACAGCTGAACGTCGGTGTCAGCAAGTCGTCAGGACCGGCGAGATGCGCAGCCAACATGGTCGTGTTCGGGCCCTGAGACCAACCGCGGCCCGTGGCATGGCCGCTTGACCCGGGCCTGGCGCGATAGCCGTCCCGCCTCTCCCATCAGTATTTCCCCGCCTTACCGGGCGCTGCCCGCGGCTGCATAAATTTCCCACCGAGACTGCGTCCATGGGGGAATGGCCAGATGCAAACTCTGCAGATCCAGAAAGCCTTGAAGCAGAAGGGGTTCGATCCCGGCCCGCTTGATGGCGTGCGTGGCGCCTCTACCGTTGCCGCCATCATGGCCTATCAGCGCGCCAACGGCTTGGTGGTAGATGGGCTGGTGGGGCCGATGACATCCGCCAAGCTCTTCGGTGGTGCGCTGCCGGCGGGGCAATCGTCCCTGCCGAGGCAGACGGTGCCCTGGATGATCGGGGCCGAGGCGTTGCTGGGGGTCAAGGAGGATACGTCGGACGCCGACAATCCGCTGATCATGGGCTGGGCCAAGGCTTTGAAGATCAGCTATGCCAATGATGAAACGCCCTGGTGCGGCCTGTTCGTCGCGCATTGTATCGGCACGCAGCTGCCGACCGAACCGCGTCCCAACAATCCGCTGGGCGCCAGGGCCTGGCTCAACTTCGGCAAGGCGTCTTCAGCGCAATTTGGTGCGGTGATCGTCTTCTGGCGCGGCTCGCCGGGCGGTTGGCAAGGTCATGTCGGCTTCTATGTCGGTGAAGACGACAAGGCCTATCACATCCTGGGCGGCAACCAGAGCAATCGCGTCAGCAGCGCCCGCATGCCCAAAGGCCGGTTTCTCGGCGCTCGCTGGCCCTCGCAGGTGCCCGATCCCAAGGCTGGGCCGCGTTGGCTGGATGCAAGTGGCGCTATGTCCGACACCCAAGCCTAGCAGCCTTGTGCATGTGAACGCCGCATTCTCGCTTCACGCTGTTGCATTTGTTCGGGAGTTTCTCTAGATAGCGACATTCCAGCCGTGCGGGATTCCTGCGCGGCCTTTGGTTTTGCACCAAAACACCAAAGAGTAGATTCGCTGATGGCCCGTACGAACCCGATCCAGTTCCTGCAGCAAGTCCGGCAGGAAACCGCCAAGGTCACCTGGCCGGGCCGCAATGAGATCCTGATCTCGACGATCATGGTCCTCGTGCTGGTCGCGCTGGCGAGCCTGTTCTTCCTTCTGGCCGACCAGGTCATTTCGTTTCTGGTCGGACTGATGCTTTCGATCCGCTGAGCGGGTCCCGAACACTATTATACTAGGAGCGGCGACGCTTAATGGCCAAGCGCTGGTACATCGTTCAGGCTTACAGCAATTTCGAGCGCAAGGTGGCGGAGGATATCCGCCAGAAGGTTGCGCAGAAGAAGCTCGAGCATCTGTTTGAGGACGTGATCGTGCCGACCGAAAAGGTCGTCGAGATCCGTCGCGGCCGCAAGGTGGACGCTGAACGCAAGTTCTTCCCGGGCTATGTGCTGGTGAAGATGGACATGACCGACGAGGCGTTCCATCTGATCAAGAACACGCCCAAGGTCACCGGTTTCCTCGGTTCGGACAACAAGCCGATGCCGATCTCGGAAAAGGAAGCCCAGGCTATCCTGCAGCAGGTGCAGGAAGGCGTGGAGCATCCCAAGCCTTCCGTCTCGTTCGAAGTGGGCGAGAATGTGCGCGTGTCGGACGGTCCCTTCGCCAGCTTCAACGGCGTGGTGGAAGAGGTCGACGAAGAGCGCGCCCGCCTCAAGGTGGAAGTATCGATCTTCGGTCGCCCCACTCCGGTGGAGCTCGAATACGGTCAGGTCGAAAAGGTCTGACCCCGTCGTTGCGTAAGCACGACCACTACAAACTGGCGTAAGCCAGCAAGTTTCCGGCAGGTCGCCGGAAAACTGCCAGCATGCTGGCAGCAAATCTGTGGGAGAGGGCGGTTGCTGCCAAGCATCCGGTCAAACTTCGGACCACAGCGTCAAACGGTCCGCGTGACAGCGGGCGAACTTAGATAGGACGATTATGGCAAAGAAAATCGTTGGCTACGTAAAGCTGCAGGTGCCCGCGGGCTCCGCGACGCCGTCCCCGCCGATCGGGCCGGCTCTCGGTCAGCGCGGCCTGAACATCATGGAATTCTGCAAGGCGTTCAATGCCGCCACGCAGGAACTGGAAAAGGGTTCGCCCATTCCGGTCGTGATCACCGCCTATGCCGACAAGAGCTTCACTTTCGAGATGAAGCAGCCGCCGGTCACCTACTTCATCAAGAAGGCCGTCAACCTCAAGTCGGGCAGCAAGCTGCCGGGCAAGGAATCGGCTGGCACGATCACCACGGCTCAGCTCCGTGATATCGCCGCCAAGAAGATGAAGGATCTCAACGCCGACAATATCGACGCTGCTGTGTCGATGATCGCCGGCTCTGCCCGTTCCATGGGCATTCAGGTCGAGGGCTGATAGATGGCTGGCAAGAAGACTGTTAAGGCCCGCGAGGGCATCGACCGCAACAAGCTCTACAAGCTCGACGAAGCCATCAAGATGGTGAAGTCGCGTGCGTCTGCGAAGTTCGATGAAACCATCGAAATCGCGATCAATCTCGGCGTCGATCCGCGCCACGCCGACCAGATGGTCCGTGGTGTGGTGACCCTGCCCAACGGCACCGGCAAGACCGTGCGCGTGGCTGTGTTCGCCAAGGATGCCAAGGCTGACGAGGCCCGCAAGGCTGGTGCCGACATCGTTGGCGCCGAAGACCTGATGGAAGCTATCCAGGGCGGCAAGATCGATTTCGATCGCTGCATTGCCACTCCGGACATGATGCCGCTGGTGGGTCGTCTGGGCAAGATCCTGGGTCCGCGCAACCTGATGCCGAACCCCAAGGTCGGTACGGTTACTCCCGATGTCGCCGGCGCCGTCAAGGCAGCCAAGGGCGGCGCCGTGGAATACCGCGTCGAAAAGGCCGGTATCCTGCATGCTGGTGTTGGCAAGGTTTCCTTCTCGGAAGAAGCCCTGCTGCAGAACATCAAGGCGTTCACCGACGCCGTGCAGAAGTCCAAGCCTGCCGGCGCCAAGGGCACCTACGTTAAGAAGGTTGCCGTGTCCTCGACCATGGGCCCTGGCGTTCACGTCGAGCCTGCTTCGGCAATGTAATTCAAATTCCGGGCGGCTTCGGTCGCCCGGTCTTGTTCCTCGCAAGAGGGACATAAGTCCTGTCCGAGACTGCCGGTGCCAACCGATTTGGGTTGGCTTAATGTCGCAAGATGCCAGCATAGATGGGGTGAAGACCAAAGTTTTCCTGTCCGCAAGGGCAGGGTGATTGCGGTTCGAACCAGGCCAGTTGCCCCTTGCGGGCAGCACGGTTGACAGGCGTTTAACCGTTGCTCCTCTCCTCCTTTTGGAGGTCGGAGGGCAGCAATTGGCAATGGCCCGACTGACTTTCGTCGGGCCTAATGTGGAGACTAGCAGTGGAAAGAGCGGAAAAGCGTGAGCTTGTCGCATCGCTCCAGGCAGCCCTTACGGGCGCTGGGTCGATCGTCCTCGCGCAAAATGCCGGTCTGACCGTGGCCAATCTGGAAGCCCTTCGCCGTGAGGTGAAGGCTGCCGGTGGTCACGTGAAGGTCGCGAAGAACCGTCTTGCCAAGCTTGCTCTTAAAGAAACCGACAATGCGGACATGTCGGCCCTGTTTACCGGGCCGATCGTCATCGCTTATGCGGCTGACCCCATGACTGCGCCGAAGATTGCGGCAAAGTTTGCTGACAAGAACGCGAAATACGTCGTTCTTGGTGGCGCCATGGGCAAGACCGCGCTTGACGCGAATAACGTCAAGGCGCTGGCGACCATGCCTTCGCTCAACGAGCTGCGTGCAACGCTGGCCGGGATGCTCAAGCAGCCCGCTACGCGTATCGCGTCGGTCATCGTGGCGCCGGCGGGTGGCATCGCTCGTGTGTTGGCCGCTCATGCGGAAAAGAGCAACGAAGCAGCGTAACCCCATCGGTCCTTTCACAGGACCAATTCTGGTTTGAACTGAACACCTAAAAAGAGAGATTTATCAAATGGCTGATCTCGCCAAGATTGTAGACGACCTGTCTGCCCTGACCGTTCTGGAAGCTTCCGAACTGTCGAAGATGCTGGAAGAAAAGTGGGGCGTTTCCGCCGCCGCTCCGGTTGCTGTTGCCGCTGCTGGCGGCGGCGCCGCTGCTCCGGCTGCTGAAGAAAAGACCGAATTTGACGTGATCCTCGCCTCCTTCGGCGAAAACAAGATCAACGTCATCAAGGAAGTCCGCGCCATCACCGGCCTGGGTCTCGGCGAAGCCAAGGCTCTGGTTGAGGCCGCTCCCAAGGCTGTCAAGGAAGGTGTCAACAAGGCCGAGGCCGAAGACATCAAGAAGAAGCTGGAAGACGCCGGCGCCAAGGTCGAATTCAAGTAATTTCGATCCCTGCCTTGAAATTTGCGAAATGGCGCGCTATGTGCCATTTCGCTACTTCGTCTCTACGAGATGATTCGCCGGACCGATTGGATGGGTCCAGGCGCCAATTTGCGGAAATAATGACGATCTGGATGTCTCAGGCTTGCTGACGCCTCATTGACCTCGGGTGCCCTTTGGGTGCCGTGGGGCTTTTTGCGTTGCTGCCATTCGCCGATATCCGCCTCCCTGCGACAGGCATGGGGAAGCGGCGAGACATGCGGAAGCCTGAAGAGAACTGACTACCGGGCATATATCCCGAGACCCGACGGCTGATAGTCGGATCTTTGGATATCTGCCTCCGAGACAAATCGCAAAGAAACAGGAGCTTTCATGGCTACCACGTTCAACGGCCGCCGCAAGGTTCGCAAGTCCTTCGGTTCCATTCGCGAAGTCACGGAGATGCCAAACCTGATCGAGGTCCAGAAGGCCTCCTATGATCAGTTCCTCCTCGTTGACGAGCCCAAAGGTGGCCGTCCCGATGAGGGGCTTCAGTCCGTGTTTCGTTCGGTGTTCCCGATCACCGACTTTTCGAACACTGCATCTCTCGAATTTGTGAAGTACGAATTCGAGCAGCCCAAATACGACATCGATGAGTGCCGTGCGCGCGACATCACGTTCGCTGCCCCGCTCAAGGTGACGCTGCGGCTGATCGTGTTCGAAGTGGACGAAGAAACCGGCGCCCGTTCGGTCAAGGACATCAAGGAGCAGGACGTCTATATGGGCGACATGCCCTTCATGACGTCGAACGGCACCTTCATCGTCAACGGCACCGAGCGCGTCATCGTCTCCCAGATGCACCGTTCGCCTGGCGTGTTCTTCGATCACGACAAGGGCAAGACCCATTCGTCGGGCAAGCTGCTGTTTGCCGGCCGTATCATTCCCTATCGTGGCTCCTGGCTCGATATCGAGTTCGACGCCAAGGATGTGGTGTTTGCGCGTATCGATCGCCGCCGCAAGATTCCGGTGACCAGCCTGCTCAAGGCGCTGGGTATGGATACCGAAGAGATCCTGCGCACCTATTACAATACGCTGACCTTCGAAAAGACGGCGACCGGCTGGCAGAAGCCATACGACGCCGAGAAGATGAAGAATGCCAAGCCGTCCCATGACCTGATCGACGCCAAGACCGGCGACGTGGTGCACGAGGCCGGCAAGAAGCTGTCGGCTCGTCAGGCCAAGAAGCTGAGCGAAAATGGCCTGACGCACCTGCTGGCGGTCAATGAAGACCTCTATGGCATGTATGTGGCCGAGGACCTGATCAACATGAAGACCGGCGAGGTCTACATGGAGGCAGGCGACGAGTTCGACGAAAAGACCCTGACCAAGATGATGGATCTGGGCTTTGACGAGCTGCCGATCCTCGATATCGACCACATCACCATCGGTGCCTATATCCGCAACACGCTGGCCGTGGACAAGAACGAGTCGCGTGAAGACGCGCTTTTCGACATCTACCGCGTCATGCGCCCGGGTGAGCCCCCGACCGTCGACACCGCCGAGGCCATGTTCCAGTCGCTGTTCTTCGACAGCGAACGCTATGACCTGTCTGCCGTCGGCCGCGTCAAGATGAACATGCGCCTCGAACTCGATGCGCCCGACACCATGCGCACGCTGCGCAAGGAAGACATCGTCGAAGTCGTCCGCACCCTGGTCGACCTGCGCGATGGCCGTGGCGAAATCGACGACATCGACAATCTCGGCAACCGCCGCGTTCGCTCCGTCGGCGAGCTCATGGAAAACTCCTATCGCCTTGGCCTGCTCCGCATGGAACGCGCCATCAAGGAGCGCATGAGCTCGGTCGAAATCGACACGGTGATGCCGCAGGACCTGATCAACGCCAAGCCGGCTGCGGCCGCGGTGCGTGAATTCTTCGGCTCCTCGCAGTTGTCGCAGTTCATGGATCAGACCAATCCGCTCTCGGAAATCACCCACAAGCGTCGCCTGTCGGCGCTTGGGCCTGGTGGTCTCACCCGTGAGCGTGCGGGCTTTGAAGTCCGTGACGTGCATCCGACCCATTATGGCCGTATCTGCCCGATCGAGACGCCGGAAGGCCCGAATATCGGTCTGATCAACTCGCTGTCGACCTTCGCCCGCGTCAACAAGTACGGTTTCATCGAGACCCCGTACCGCAAGATCGTGGACGGCGTGCTGACCGAGGACGTGGTCTATCTCTCCGCCATGGAAGAGGCCAAGCACTACGTCGCCCAGGCCAACGTGCAGTTCAACAAGGACGGCACGCTGCAGGACGACCTGGTCGTGGCGCGCCATGCCGGCGACAACGGCCTGACGCCCAAGGAAAACGTCGACCTTATGGACGTTTCCCCCAAGCAGATGGTGTCGGTTGCTGCTTCGCTGATCCCGTTCCTCGAGAACGACGACGCCAACCGTGCTCTGATGGGCTCGAACATGCAGCGTCAGGCTGTGCCGCTGCTGCGCGCCGAGGCCCCCTTCGTGGGTACCGGCATGGAAGCGATCGTGGCCCGTGACTCCGGCGCTGCCATCGTGGCCAAGCGCAAGGGCATTGTCGACCAGGTGGACGCCACCCGTATCGTCGTGCGCGCAACGGAAGAAACCGATGCGTCGCGTTCGGGCGTGGACATCTACAACCTGATGAAGTTCCAGCGGTCGAACCAGTCGACCTGCATCAACCAGCGTCCGCTGGTTGTGGTTGGCGATCACGTCAACCAGGGCGACATCATTGCCGATGGTCCGTCGACCGAACTGGGCGATCTGGCTCTCGGCCGCAACGTGCTCGTCGCGTTCATGCCCTGGAATGGCTACAACTTCGAAGACTCCATCCTGCTCAGCGAGAAGATCGCCATGCAGGACGTCTTCACCTCGATCCATATCGAGGAATATGAAGTGATGGCCCGCGACACCAAGCTTGGTCCTGAGGAAATCACCCGCGACATTCCGAACGTTTCGGAAGAAGCGCTGAAGAACCTCGACGAAGCCGGTATCGTCCATATCGGTGCCGAAGTGGCGCCGGGCGACATCCTCGTCGGCAAGATCACCCCCAAGGGTGAATCGCCGATGACGCCGGAAGAAAAGCTTCTCCGCGCCATCTTCGGCGAGAAGGCATCTGACGTCCGTGACACCTCCCTGCGCGTGCCGCCGGGCGATGCTGGTACTGTCGTTGAAGTGCGCGTGTTCAATCGCCACGGCATCGACAAGGACGAGCGCGCCATGGCTATCGAGCGCGAGGAAATCGAGCGTCTCGCCAAGGACCGTGACGACGAACAGTCGATCCTCGACCGTAACGTCTATGCGCGTCTCAAGGAGATGCTGTTCGGCAAGTCGGCTACGGCTGGCCCCAAGGGCTATGTCGTGGGCACCAAGCTCAACGACCAGATGTTCGAGGCCCAGCCCCGTTCGAAGTGGTGGCAGTTCGCGGTCGATGACGACAAGGTCATGACCGAGATGGAAGCCCTGCACGCTCAGTACGAGGAAAGCCGCCGTCTGCTCGAGCAGCGCTTCATCGACAAGGTGGACAAGCTGCAGCGCGGCGACGAACTTCCGCCGGGCGTGATGAAGATGGTCAAGGTCTTCATCGCGACCAAGCGCAAGATCCAGCCGGGCGACAAGATGGCCGGCCGTCACGGTAACAAGGGTGTGGTTTCCCGCATCGTTCCCGTGGAAGACATGCCGTATCTGGAAGACGGTACGTCGGTCGACATCGTGCTGAACCCGCTCGGCGTGCCTTCGCGCATGAATGTGGGCCAGATTCTCGAAACGCATCTGGGCTGGGCTTGCGCCGGCATGGGCAAGAAGATCGACGAGATGGTCCGCATCTACCAGCAGAAGGGTGATCTCAAGCCGCTCCGCAAGGAAGTGGGCGAGCTCTTTGCCGGTGACGAGTCGATTACCGATCTGGATGATGACGGTCTTGTCCGCCTCGGCGAACACCTCTCCAAGGGCGTGTCTATCGCGACCCCGGTGTTCGACGGTGCCAAGGAAGCCGATATCGTCGAGATGCTGGAACGCGCGGGTCTGAAGGGTTCTGGCCAGTCGACCGTCTATGACGGCCGTTCGGGCGAGCAGTTCGATCGTCAGGTGACGGTTGGGTATATCTATATGCTCAAGCTCGACCACCTGGTGGACAACAAGATCCACGCCCGTTCGATCGGCCCGTACTCGCTGGTCACCCAGCAGCCGCTGGGCGGCAAGGCCCAGTTCGGCGGTCAGCGCTTCGGCGAGATGGAAGTGTGGGCTCTGGAAGCCTATGGCGCGGCTTATACGCTCCAGGAAATGCTCACCATCAAGTCGGACGACGTTGCCGGTCGTACCAAGGTCTACGAAGCCATCGT
>NZ_JAKFDJ010000037.1:0-4596 GCF_036676215.1 Devosia sp.
GTTCTGGAAGCGCGCCAACGAAGCCGGCGCGCTGGCTGCCGCCATCGGCTCGTTCGTCTTGTCGATCGTGCTGAAGCTGGCCTGGCCAACGCTGCCTTTCATCGACCGCGTCGGCCTGGTGTTCCTGCTGTCGCTTGGGCTTGCCGTGCTGGTGTCGCTGATCACACCCGCAGCAGCGACGTCGGATCCGATCCGCACGGACGATGTGGATTACCACACACCAGCCGCTTTCCGATTCGGCAGCGTCGGTGTGGTCGCCATCCTCATCGCGCTGTATGTGCTGTTCTGGTGAGGCGGGGGGCGCATTTCTTTATAGACGTGGCGGGATGCCCGCCACGGGTAGCTCGAAGAGCCATCGTATTATTTACATAATATACATTATGCGAAGTATGCCATAGGGCAGATCAGGCTGCTCCTAGCGTTCTGGTTCTCTAATAGCCCTCCGAAGTATCAGACCTTTGGCCTCCCGTGTCGTCATCCGGGCTCCGGCTCGCTTTGACAGGGGGTTTGGCGATTCCTATGTCTTTCCAAACCACTCCGGGTGAACACCCGCAACAACCTATTGAAGGTTCACGCCTAGCCATGCGCCTCGTCACCCTGCTGCACCGCATCACCCTCTGCTGGGCCGCCCTCGCCTGCGGGACCGCGCCGGCCGCCGAACCGGCGCCCGGCGCCAATCCGGTGCTGCGCGACCGCTTCACCGCCGACCCAGCGCCGCTGGTCGTGGGCGACACGGTCTACCTCTACGTCGGCCGTGACGAAGCCAAGGGCAACGACTTCTTCCTCATGAAGGAGTGGCTGTGCTATTCGTCCAAGGACCTACGCCACTGGACCGCCCACGGCGCCCACATGAAGCCCACCGACTTCAAGTGGGCGGTGGGCGACGCCTGGGCCGCGCAGGTGGTGCAGCGCAACGGCCGCTTCTACTTCTACGCCACCGTGCAGCACGACGACACCCACCAAGGCAAGGCCATCGGCGTGGCGGTGGCCGACAACCCGCTGGGCCCGTTCAAGGATGCGCGCGGCTCGGCGCTGGTCACCGATGCCACAACGCCGAGCCCCTACAATTGGAACGACATCGACCCCACCGTCTTCATCGACGACGACGGCACCGCCTGGCTGGCCTGGGGCAACCCGGTGCTCTACCTGGCCCGGCTCAAGCCGAACATGACCGAGCTGGACGGCCCTATCGAAAAGATCGCGCTGCCCAATTACACCGAGGGGCCGTGGCTGTCGAAGCGCAAGGGGGTGTACTACCTGACCTACGCATCCATGGCGCACCAGAACGTCTGGGAGCACCTGTCCTATGCCACCGCGCCCAGCCCGCGCGGGCCCTGGACCTACCAGGGTCTGCTGACCGGCCCGACGCACAATAGCTACACCATCCACGCGGGCGTCATCGACGACTTCAAGGGCCAGTCCTACTTGGCCTATCACAACGGCGAGCTGACCCTGCCCGACGGCCAGACCGGCAACGGCAACCGCCGCTCCGTCACGATGGAGTACCTCTACTACGACGCCGACGGCCGAATGTGGCCCGTCACGCAGACCGAGGCCGGCATCAGCATGCCGCCCAAGCCACCCGCCGGCAAGGTGCCCGCGCCGGCGGACCCGGGCCGCTCCGACCCCCGCGTGGCCGTCCAGCAGTTCGCCCAGGGCTATCCCGAAACCTGGCCGGGCCGCCCGGCGCTGGCTTCGGTCACCCGGCCTTTCGAGCAGGCCCCCGAACCCGTGGGCTTCAACCGCGACGGCGGCGCCAGCCGCCTGGTGCAGACCTTCGTGCCGCGCGCCGACATCGCACTCGGCCAGCTCAGCCTGTACGCCGGCGACGGCCACGGCACGGACGCCACGCACCCGCTGCGGCTGTCACTGCGCGACGTGGAGGCCGGTACCGAACTGCTCGGCGCCGGCCAGGGCCTGGCCATCGCCTACCGGCCGCAAGGGGCCGGCCTGCTGAGCTTCGACTTCAGCGCCCATCCGCCCGTCGTGCTGCAGGCCGGTCGCCGCTACGCGCTGGCGCTGCAGGGCCAGAAGGAGGCGCTGACGATCAATCTGCGCGCCAGCCGCGACGACGTCTATGCCGACGGCGAGGCCAACCTCGACGACCGGCCGCTGAAGGACCCGCAGGGCCGCCCCGCGGACTTCGCGTTCGCGCTCTACGCGCGCTAGGCGCGCTGAGACGGCCGCAGGCCGTCAGTGCTTGCGGCCGCGTTGCGCTTGTGCGCGGCGGCAGGCTTGGGCGCATCCTGCGTGAAGGTGGACGGCACGCCCCCTTGACCGATGCCCTGACTCGCAATGATTGCCTCCGCAGACAAAACATGGACAAACACCCTGACAGCCTGAACCGCCCTTCCGCCGTCTCTCCCGCCCGTCTCATGAACCGCCCAATTTTTTCCCTCCTGATGGCCCTCGTCCTCTCCGTCGCGTCTCAGGCCGTTCCGGCGGCACAGGCGACACAGGCGGCGCCTGCCCACAATCCCCTTGTCTGGGCCGACGTCCCGGACATCGCAATCATCCGTGTAGGAAAAACCTACTACATGAGCAGCACGACGATGCACATGAGCCCGGGCCTGCCGATCATGAAGTCGACGGACCTGGTCAACTGGAGCATGGCCTCCTACGCCTATCAAACCCTTGGCGACACCGAAGCCCTCCGGCTCGAGAACGGCAAAAACGCCTACGGTGCCGGCTCCTGGGCCAGCAGCCTGCGTTACCACGACGGCGTGTTCCATGCCTCGACTTTCGCCGCCACTACCGGAGGACGCACCCACATCTACACCACGCGCGATCCGGATCGCGGCCCGTGGAAAGAGACGAGTTTCGATCCCTTGATGCATGACCACAGCCTGTTTTTCGACGACGACGGTCGCGTTTACATGGTTTACGGGGGCGGTCGCATCACGCTCACCGAGCTGCAACCCGATCTCTCCGGAATCAAGCCCGGCGGCGTGAACCAGGTCCTCATCGAAAACGTCAACACCATCTTCGGCTCCGACCTGGGCGGGCTCAATGGCGAGGGCTCGCAGCTTTTCAAGATCAACGGCCGCTACTACCTCTTCAACATCGCCTCGCCCGGGAGCCGCTGGGCGCGCAGCGTCATCGTCCACCGCGCCGATGCAATCACGGGTCCCTACGAGGGTCGCCTCGTGCTCGATGATCGCGGTATCGCCCAGGGTGGCCTCGTCGACACCCCGGAAGGCAAATGGTATGCCTATCTTTTCAAGGACAACGGCGCCGTCGGTCGCATCCCTTACCTCGTGCCCGTGACTTGGAAGGACGGCTGGCCCGTTCTCGGCGAAGACGGCAAGGTGCCCATGACGCTCGACATCCCCGCCGGCGGACAGGGCGTCTCCGGCGCCTCCGGCATCGTCGCCTCCGACGAATTCGACCGCCGGCCCGGCGCCCCCGACCTGCCCCTCGCCTGGCAATGGAATCACAATCCCGAGCCACGTTACTGGTCGGTCTCCAAGCGCCCGGGCTACCTGAGCTTCGTCACCAGCCGGATCGTTTCCACTCTGCCCGAGGCTCCGAATACCCTCACCCAGCGCACCTTTGGCCCTAACAGTTCCGCCACCACCAGCATCGACGTGAGCGGCATGAAAGACGGCGACTGGGCCGGCCTGGCCGCTTTTCAGAAACACTATGGTTTTGTTGGCGTAAAGATGAGCGACGGCGCCAGATCTCTCGTCATGGTGAGCGCCGATTCCGACCATCCCGAGGAGATCGCCTCCGTTCCCCTGTCTGGCAAAACCGTTCACCTCAAGGTCGAATGCGAATTTCAGCCTGCGCCTGAAGTTGCCCGCTTCTCCTACAGCCTCGACGGCAGATCCTGGACTCCCATTGGTCGTCCCTCGCGCCTTACCTACTCTTTTCCTCACTTTATGGGTTATCGCTTCGCCCTCTTCTTTTATTCGACCAAGACCGCCGGCGGCCGTGTGGACTTTGACTACTACCGGATCGGGCAAGGCGGCGGCTCCCGCTGACCTTCGCTGGCGCCGGAGCCGAGATCCAACACGGTTTGCCCCGGCTTGAGCGAAGCGAGCGCGACCGGGTTGCCGCAGCCGAGGCCGAGCGATGGAAGAAAAAACCTCGTCAGGCGCGACGGTCTGGCAGATCGCAGCAGGGGTCGTGATAGGCCTGTTGATCCTACGGGCCTGCGATCGTTACGAACAAGCGCAGGAAATAGAACGCGCGAACGCTGCCATCAAAGCAATGGTGGCGTCCTGGCCGAAACCACAGCCCGCCACACGCGCAGCAGTTCAACGGGAGCAATCCCTTGAGGAGATACGGCGGCAGCGCGCAGAGCGAGCAACACTCGCACCATTGCAGCCCGACGAACGTTGCATAGACAAGCAACGATTCCGACGTGTCGAGAACGGTTGGATACAGAACGGTAGCTGCTAAAAACCGTCAGCACGGGGCACGGTGACAGGTTCGCTCCGAAACGTTCGTCGCGATCGAAAAATTTGATCACGAGCCACAAGCCGACGAAACCGACCACGACTGCCCTCGCCGCTCGATGGCAAACCTCGCCGCCGCACGCGACTAGCGCGTTATGCTCGCGCACGGGGACGGCTCAGGGAAACCACGCAATGG
>NZ_JAKFDJ010000038.1:0-15579 GCF_036676215.1 Devosia sp.
GGCTGGGTGATCACGCCCGAGGCCATCAAGTTGCTGCAGGCGCATGCCTGGCCGGGCAATGTGCGCGAGTTGCGCAATGTGCTCGAACGGGCTGCCGCACTGGCCCCGACCGAGGTGATGGATGCCGGTGTCATTGGCCGGGCCCTGCCGCCAGGCGTGGCGCGGCCCGGCGCGCCATTGCAGGGGCTCGCCAATGCCGTGGCGGATACCGAGCGGCAGGCCATCCTCGACGCACTCGAAGCCACTGGCGGGCAGAAGTCCGCCGCTGCCCTGCGGCTCGGCGTGTCGCGGTCGCAGTTCTACGAGAAGCTGAAGCGGCACAATATCAGCGCCTGATCTGTCCGGATTTCCGGACAGTGTCGTGTCCGCCGTACATATTTGATCGTCCGCCCTGTCGGAAACCTCCCTAAAGCCGGCCGTTCTGCGCTTGGCACGGAACTTGATAGGTAACCGGCAAAAGACCGGGCCCATCGAAGGTCCGCTACAGGGTGGAGCATGACGATAAAGCGCGTGGCACTGGTCACCGGCTCGACGAGTGGCATTGGCCTCTCGATCGCCAGCAAGTTCGCGGCGATGGGCTATGACGTGGCGATCAACAGCTTCGAAGCGGAAGCCAGCGTCGATGACGCGGTGCGTGCGGTGGCCGGCAATGGCGCGAATGTGCGCTATTTCCAGTCTGACCTGTCCCTCAATGGCGGTGGCTACGATCTGGTCGGCGAGGTTGTTTCCGCCTTCGGCCAGCTCGACGTGCTGGTCAACAATGCCGGCGTGCAGAAGGTCGCGCCGATCGAGGACTTCCCGCCCGCCGACTGGGACCGTATCGTCGCGGTGAGCCTGGATTCGGCGTTCCATACCATTCGTGCGGCTTTGCCCGGCATGACCGGCCGTGGCTGGGGTCGCATCATCAACATCGCTTCGGCGCATGGCCTGCGCGCCTCGCCATTCAAATCGGCCTATGTGGCAACCAAGCATGCCGTGGTCGGGTTGACCAAGGCGGTAGCATTGGAAACGGCCGAGAAGGGCATTACCGTCAACGCCATATGCCCCGGCTATGTCTGGACCCCGCTGGTGGCCGCTCAGATTGCCGATCAGGCGCGGGTGCATGGCATGAGCGAGGAGCAGGTGGTGCGCGAGGTTATGCTGGCCCCCCAACCGACACGGCAATTCGTGCAGCCCGAGGAAATCGCCGAACTGGCCGCGTATCTCTGCGGCGACCTGGCGCGCTCGATCACCGGCTCGGCCATTTCCATCGATGGTGGGTGGACAGCAAAATGAGTGCAGCCATGACCACCCAGACAGCACCGATGCAAGACGTGATCCTCTCGGCCCGCGGGCTCACCAAGCGCTTCGCTGGCTTCGTCGCGGTCAATGGCGTCGATCTCGATGTGCAGCGGGGCTCCATCCATGCGCTGATCGGGCCGAACGGCGCCGGCAAGACCACCTGCTTCAACCTGCTGACCAAGTTCCTGCAGCCGAGCTCGGGTACCATCACCCTCAATGGCCGCGACATCACCCGCCTGCCGGCCGCCGACATCGCGCGGCTCGGCCTCGTGCGCTCGTTCCAGATTTCGGCGGTGTTTCCCAAGCTCAGCGTGCTGGAAAACGTCCGCATCGCCCTGCAGCGTCGGCGTGGCGACAGCTTCGACTTCTGGCGCTCGCAAACCGTACTGTCCCAGCTCGACGAAGAGGCGATGGCACGCATCGACGAGGTCGGCCTGTCGAGCTTCACCCACGAGACTGCGGGCGAGCTGAGCTATGGCCGCAAGCGGGCGCTGGAGATTGCCACGACGCTGGCGCTCGAGCCCGAAATGCTGCTGCTCGACGAGCCCATGGCCGGCATGGCGCAGGAGGATGTGGGGCGTATCTCGGCGCTGATCCGCAAGATTTCGGCCAACCGCACCATCCTGATGGTCGAACATAACCTGTCCGTCGTTGCCGATCTCTCCGACCGCATCACCGTATTGGCGCGCGGCCAGGTGCTGGCCGAAGGCCCCTATGAGGCGGTCGCCAAGGACCCGCGCGTCGTCGAAGCCTATATCGGAGCCGGCCATGAGTGAGGCAATGGGCATGACCGCTTCGACCACCGACAGCCTGCTCGCGGTGCGCGACCTCAATGGCTGGTACGACGAAAGCCATGTGCTGCACGGCATCAATTTCGACGTTCGCCCCGGCGAGGTCGTGACACTGCTCGGCCGCAATGGCGCCGGCAAGACCACCACGCTGCGTGCCATCATGGGCATTCTGGACAAGCGCCAGGGCTCGGTGCGCTTCGATGGCCGCGAACTGATCGGCCTCGAGCCACGCCACATCGCCCAGGCCGGCATCGCCTTCTGCCCTGAGGAGCGCGGCATCTTTTCCAGCCTTTCCGTGGACGAGAACCTGATGCTGCCGCCGCAGGTCAAGCCGGGCGGGCTGACGCGCGAGGCGGTGCTCGAAATGTTCCCCAATCTGCGCGAGCGCCTATCGAGCCAGGGCACCAAGCTCTCCGGCGGCGAGCAGCAGATGCTGGCCATCGGCCGCATCCTGCGCACTGGCGCCAAGTTCCTGCTGCTGGACGAACCCACCGAGGGCCTGGCCCCGGTGATCGTGCAGCAGATCGGCCGCACCCTCAGCCAGCTCAAGAGCCAGGGCTTCACCATCGTGCTGGTCGAACAGAACTTCCGTTTCGCGGCCTCGGTCGCGGACCGGCACTACGTGGTCGAACAGGGGCGGGTGATCGACACCATCCCCAATGCCGACCTCGCCGCCAACATGAACAAGCTGCACGCCTATCTGGGCGTCTAGCACCAAGCCGCAACACACGGCACCACTCGGAGGAGAACCAAGACATGAACTTCAAGACCCTCATTCTGGCCTCGGCCACCAGCCTGCTGCTGGCAGGCACGGCCATGGCCGAGACTTCAGTCAAGATCGGCGTGCTCAACGACCGCTCCGGCATCTATGCGGATTTGTCGGGCCAAGGCTCGGTGATCGCGGCCCGCATGGCCGTCGAAGATTTCGATGCCGCCGGCAAGGGCATCACGGTCGAAATCGTCTCGGCCGATCACCAGAACAAGCCCGACGTCGCCTCCACCATTGCCCGCCAGTGGTACGACCAGGATGGCGTTGACCTCATTGTCGACGTCCCGACCTCGTCGGCCGCCTTCGCCGTCAGCGACATCACCAAGGAAAAGGGCAAGGTCTTCATGAACTCGGGGGCCGGCTCCGCCGACCTGACCGGCTCCAAATGTTCGCCCAACACCATCCACTGGACCTACGATACCTGGGCCCTGGCGCATGGCACCGGCAATGCCGTGGTGCAGACCGGCGGCAAGAGCTGGTTCTTCATCACCGCCGACTACGCCTTCGGCCAGGCTCTGGAAACCGATACCAGTGCGGTGGTTACCGCGGCCGGCGGCGAAGTGCTCGGCAGCGTCAAGCACCCGTTCCCCGGCACCGACTTCTCGTCGTTCCTGCTGCAGGCGCAATCCTCGGGCGCCCAGGTCATCGGCCTCGCCAATGCAGGCGGCGACACCGTCAACACCATCAAGCAGGCCTCCGAGTTCGGTATCACCCAGGCGGGTCAATCGCTGGCGGGGCTGCTGATCTTCATCACCGACATTCATGCGCTGGGGCTGGAGACCGCACAGGGCCTGGTGCTGACCGAAGCCTTCTACTGGGATCTCAATGACGAAACCCGCGCCTGGTCCGAGCGCTTTGCCGCGGAAAATGGCGGCAACAAGCCGACCATGGTGCATGCTGGCGTCTATGCCAGCGTTTTGCACTACCTAAAGGCCGTCGAGGCAACCGATGGCAAGGAGACCGAGGCCCTGCTGGCTTCGATGAAGTCGACACCGACCAGCGACCCGCTGTTCGGCGAGGGTAGCGTCCGCGAGGACGGCCGGGTGATCCACGACATGTATCTGTTCAAGGTCAAGGCCCCCGCCGACTCCACCGGTCCTTGGGACTATTACGAGACCATGGCGACCATTCCGGCTGCCGATGCCTTCCGTCCCGTGGCAGAGGGCGGCTGCGCCTTCCTCGCCGATTAATATGCCAATGGCGCTCCGGCTCTGCCGGGGCGCCTCCGTTCGTTTCCATCGGGATCGTTTGTCATGTTCGAGCTTTTGGGCATACCGCCACAGGCACTCTTCGGCCAGTTGCTGCTGGGGCTAATCAACGGCTCCTTCTATGCCCTGCTCAGCCTCGGGCTGGCGGTCATTTTCGGCCTGCTCAACATCATCAATTTCAGCCATGGCGCGCAGTATATGATGGGCGCCTTCGTCGCCTGGATGCTGTTGACCTATACGGGCATCAACTATTGGTGGGCGCTGCTGATCGTGCCGCTGGTCGTTGGCGCGACGGGCGTCGTCATCGAACGGCTGATGATCGCCCGGCTCTATCACCTCGACCATCTCTATGGCCTGCTGCTGACCTTCGGGCTGGCGCTGATCATCCAGGGCCTGTTCCGCAACCAGTATGGCGTCTCGGGCCTGCCCTACTCCATTCCCCCCGAACTGTCGGGCGGCACCAATCTGGGCTTCATGTTCCTGCCCAATTACCGCGGCTGGGTCATCGTCGCCTCAGTCGTGGTTTGCTTTGCTACCTGGTTCGCTATTGAGAAGACCCGATTGGGCGCCTATCTGCGCGCCGCCACCGAAAACCCCACGCTGGTCGGCGCCTTCGGCATCAACGTACCGCGCATGATCACCCTGACCTATGGCTTCGGCGTCGCGCTGGCGGCTCTGGCCGGGGTGCTGGCCGCGCCGATCTATTCGGTCAATCCCAATATGGGTGCCGATCTCATCATCGTCGTTTTCGCCGTCGTCGTCATCGGCGGCATGGGCTCGATCCTGGGGGCCATCCTCACCGGCTTCGGCCTCGGCATCGTCGAGGGCCTGACCCGCGTGGTTTATCCCGAAGGCTCGGCGGTGGTGATCTTCGTGATCATGGCCATCGTGCTGCTCGTCAAGCCTGCCGGCCTGTTTGGAAGGACCCAGTGATGACCACACAATCGGAAGCCGGCTATCGCTCCGAAGCCGCGGCCCTGCCCATCGGTACGCCGCGCCATCATCTGGTGATCTTTACCGGCCTGCTGGTGCTGCTGCTGGTGGCACCCAGTGTGCTCTATCCCGTTTTCCTCATGAAGGTGCTGTGCTTTGCGCTGTTCGCCAGTGCGCTGAACCTGCTGCTCGGCTTTGGTGGGCTGCTGTCATTCGGCCACGCCGCCTTCTTCGGCTCGTCCAGCTATGTCGCTGCCTATGCGGCCAAGGCCTGGGGCTTCAATCCCGAATTTGCCATCCTGCTGGGCGTGGTTGCTGCGGCGGCGCTGGGCCTCGGCATCGGGGCGCTGGCGATCCGCCGGCAGGGCATCTATTTTGCCATGGTGACGCTGGCCTTTGCGCAGATGGTGTTCTTCTTCGCCCTGCAGGCGCCGTTCACCGGCGGCGAGGACGGTATCCAGGCCGTGCCGCGCGGCAAATTGTTTGGCCTCATCGACCTCAGCTCAGATCTCACGCTCTATTTCGTGGTGCTGGCCATCGTGTTCGGGGCGTTGCTGCTGATCTACCGCATTATCCATTCACCCTTTGGCCAGGTGCTCAAGGCCATCCGCGACAACGAACCCCGCTCGATCTCGCTGGGCTACAAGGTCAATCGCTACAAGCTGGCCGTCTTCGTCATGTCGGCGGCGCTGGCGGGCCTGGCCGGCGCGACCAAGGCCATCGTGTTCCAGCTGGCTTCGCTCACCGACGTCTATTGGACCATGTCAGGCGAGGTGGTGCTGATGACACTGCTGGGCGGCATGGGAACGGTGTTCGGTCCGCTGATCGGCGCGGCGGTGATCGTCGCCATGCAGAACTATTTCGCGGGCTTCGGCGCCTGGGTCACGGTGCTGCAGGGAGTGATCTTCGTGGTCAGCGTGCTGCTGTTCCGCGAGGGAATTGTCGGCGTACTGGCGCGCTGGTTGAAGAAGCCGCTGTGACGGCGGCGATGGCTGCTTACTCGGTACGGCGGTCGATCTTGAACTTGGCGAGGCGGTAGTCGAGGCTGGCCCGGCTGAGCTTGAGGTCGCGCGCCGCAGCCGACACATTGCCGCCATGGCGTTCCAATGCGGCGACATAGACGGCCCGCTCCATTTCCTCGAATGAACCCGAGGCCGGCGCTGTGGCGGTCTGCTCGAACGGCCGTTGATCCAGCCGGCCGTCCTGGGAGAGCCTGACGGTGAATGGGGGGAGCAGTTCGGAGCCGCTGAACAGGTGCACGACATCGATATGGCCGTCCGCCTCGGCATAGACGGTGCCGCGCTCGATGAGGTTTTGCAGTTCGCGGATGTTGCCGGGATAGTCATATTTGAGCAGTGCCTCGGTGGCGCGCCGGGTGAAGCCGCGGATGGTGCGGCCATGGCGCGCCGAATAGAGGCGCAGGAAGTGGGCCATCAGCAGCGGAATATCGTCGCGCCGCTCGCGTAGTGGCGGGATTGCCACCGGGAAGACGCAGAGCCGGAAATAGAGATCCTGGCGGAAGCGCCCCGCCGCCACTTCCTGGGCCAGATCGACGTTGGAGGCGGCCACGACGCGAACATTAACGGCAATGGTGCGGCTGCCACCGACGCGCTCGATCTCGCGCTCCTGCAGCGCGCGCAGCAGCTTGCCCTGGGCCGAATAGGCCAGCGAGGACACTTCGTCGAGGAATAGCGTGCCGCCCGCCGCGCGTTCGAAATAGCCCGGCCGTGAGTTGGTCGCACCGGTATAGGCGCCCTTTTCGACGCCGAAGAGTTCGGATTCCACCAGATTGTCGGGGATGGCCGCGCAGTTGATGGCGACGAAGGGGCCATCGGCCCGCCGGCTCAACTCATGCAATTGCCGGGAGAACAGCTCCTTGCCGACGCCGGATTCGCCGACGAAGAGCACGGTAGCGTCGGTGACCGCTACTTTCTGCAGCAGATGGCGGGTGCGCATGAAGGCCGCGGACACGCCGACGGCGACATTGCCGGTGGCATCGGGTGCGGGATCGTCTTCGGCGGGTTGTGTCTGGGGCACCTGGACGGACGGATAGGTGCGGCGGTTCTTCCAGTGCAGGCCGAAATATTCGCGCTCCGGCGCGTCCTTCTCCCAGGCCTCGGCATTCTGGCCGATCACCGTGCAATGCTTGGCGCCCATGCCGGCGCATTCGGTCTCGCGAAAGATCACCGGCTTGCCGAAAAGCTTGCTGGTATAGCCAGAGGGATAGCCGGTCTGCATCCAGCAGACGGGCTGGGTGGAAACGCCGTAGCTGGCCAGGTGCTCGGCGGCTTCGGAGGAATCGTCCCACAGGAACTCGCCGAAATAGGTGCCCTTGTCGCCGTCGAACTCGAAATGCTTGGTCGTGACCTTGACGAAGCCTTCGAGCGTATGGACGCGCGGCCCGGCGGCGAGGGCGTGGGTCAGGTCCTCCTGCGGCCAGCGCTTCTGGATCAGTTCCGCATCGCGCACGCCCTGCATATAGCCGATGCGCATGAACATGGCGCGGGCGGTGTCGGTGCCGAAGGCGTCGATGATTTCTTCGCGGATACGGCCCAGCACCGAGGACTGCATCAGCACCACGCGCTGGTCATTGAGCCAGATGCGCCCGTCGCCCAGGGCAAAATGCAGGATCTCTGTGAGGTCCTCGAAAGTGGGAGCCGCGCCGGTTTCGAGTTCGCTGCTGGCGCCGCGACTGAGAATGCCTTGCGCCTGGCGCGATGCCTCGGCCAGTGAAATCAACCGGTCTGCCTTGTTCATGATCGATCCTCCACCTTCCGCCAAGAATTCATGATTTCATGAAATGATCCAGAGAAATTTGCTCAAATGAGGGTGCTGTGATCGGACCGTCCTTCCTAACCTTAAGTTTCGGATGATGCGCTGGAGCAGTATCGCCGCCATCAAGTGCTTGCAGCCAATCGGCTTTGAGGCGGGAACGGCACCACGCTGTGCCTCTGCCGCCGCATCTGGCACGGAGCTTGCAATTGAGTTGGCAAGCCCGTTTGAGGAAGCGGGCGTGGGAGGACATCGACCCCAAAGGTCTTCGTGACGGCTAATGCGACAGGCGGAAAACCGCTTGTTTGCCAGCGCCACCGGCTTGCCCGGCGGCAGGCCTCGTCACTCCCACGCCTCTTCTCCTACGCGGCAAGCCGGCACAAGCCGGTCCGAGGAACATGGCCGCATTGCCGGCACGAGGAGGAGGACGACATGAATATCCAGAGCCCCAATTTCATCGCGGTCGAGAAATGGACCGGCAAGGCGCTGTTCAGCGAGTGGCAGGTCACTGCCGGCGGCATGGTGGATGTGCGCGACCCGGCAACCGATGCCTTGCTCGCCTGTGTCGGCCTTGGCGGACCCGCTGATATTGCCCGCGCCGCCGCCGAAGCCCGCCAGGCGCAGCGCGCCTGGGCCAAGACCCTGCCGACGGCCCGCGCCACCATTCTCAACAAGGCAGCTGACCTGCTGGTGGCCAATGGCGAAGAACTGATCGGCTGGATCATGCGCGAAAGCGGGTCGATCCAGCCCAAGGCCAGCATCGAGATCGAGCATGGCGCGCTGTTCATCCGCCATGCGGCCGGCCTTGCCACGCAACCGACCGGGCTGGTGCTGTCAGGCTTCGATGATCGCACCAACTATGCCAAGCGGGTCCCGCATGGCGTGGTGGGCGTGATCTCGCCGTTCAATTTCCCGCTGGTGCTGTCGGTGCGGGCCATCGCCGCGGCCCTGGCTTTGGGCAATGCCGTTGTGCACAAGCCCGATCCGCGCACGGCGATCAGCGGCGGCATTATCATTGCCCGCATTTTCGAGGAAGCCGGCCTGCCCAAGGGCGTGCTGCAAATCGTGCCCGGTGGCGCCGATGCCGGCGAAGCCCTCTGCACCGATCCCAATATCGCCATGGTGTCCTTCACCGGCTCGGCGCGCGGCGGCTCCAAGGTGGGCGAACTCTGCGGCAAGCATCTCAAGAAGGTGCAGCTCGAACTGGGCGGCAAGAATGCGCTGATCGTGCTCGACGATGCCGATCTCGACATCGCCGCCTCCAATGCCGCCTGGGGCGCCTTCCTGCACCAGGGCCAGATCTGCATGGCGACGGGGCTGATCCTGGCCCATGAATCCATTGCCGAGGCGCTGACCGAAAAACTGGTGACCAAAGCCAGCCACCTGCCGGCAGGCGACCCGTCCTCCGGTCGTGTCGCCCTGGGGCCGATCATCTCGGACGGCCAGGTCGCCACCATCCAGGCCATCGTCGAGGACGCTGTGGCCAAGGGCGCAAAGCTCCTCGCCGGTGGCACCCATGACGGGCGCTTCTATGCCGCCACCGTGCTCGACGGCGTCAAGCCGGGCATGCGCGCCTTCGAAGAGGAAATCTTCGGGCCCGTCGCCTGCATCGTGCGCTTCGGCTCGGACGCGGAAGCCATCGAGATCGCCAATATGTCGGACTATGGCCTCGCCGCCGGGGTGATCTCGGCCGCTACCGGCCGCGCCCTGGCGCTGGGCGAGCAGCTCAATGTCGGCCAGCTCCATATCAACGACCAGACGGTCAATGGCGGGCCCTTCGCCCCCTTCGGTGGACGCGGCAAATCGGGCAATGGCAGCCGCATTGGCGGTCCCGCCGATATCGAGGAATTCACCCAGTGGATGTGGATCTCGGTCAAGGAGCAGGCCACGGCCTACCCGTTCTGATCCACCAATTCAAAGGAATGCTGCCATGAACCTTTCAGGCAAGACCATTGTCGTGACCGGCGCCTCGTCGGGCATTGGCGGGGAAGTTGTCCGGCTCGCCCGCTTCTCGGGCGCCCGCGTTATCGGCCTCGACCGCAACGACCCACTCATCACGCTGGACGGCTTCGTGAAGGCCGATCTGGGTGACCCCGCAAGCATCGATGCGGCAATCGCGGCGCTGCCGGAAAGATTCGACGGGCTGGTCAATGCGGCTGGCGTTCCCGGCACTGCCCCAAGGGAACTGGTCGGGCGCGTGAACTACCTCGGCCTGCGCCACCTGACCGAGGGCGTGGTCGAGCGGCTGAAGCCCGGGGCATCCATTGTCAATTTCGCCTCGGTGCTGGGCGGCGAGTGGCAGCAGCGGCTTGCGCTGCACAAAGCACTGTCGACGGTCGATGGCTTCGCCGAGGGCGAGGCCTGGCTGGCGGCCAATCCGGTCCCTCAGGACACCTGCTACCAGTATTTCAAGGAAGCGCTGATCGTCTGGACCTTTGCGCGGGCCCAGCAGTGGTTCCTTGAGTTCGATATACGCATGAACTGCGTCGCGCCGGGTCCGGTCTTCACCCCGATCCTGGGCGACTTCGTCACCATGCTGGGCCAGGAACGCGTCGCCAACGATGCGCCGCGCATGAAGCGCCCCGGCTTCGGGGACGAGATCGCCCCGCCCGTGACCTTCCTGCTCTCTGATGCCGCCCGCTGGATCAACGGGATCAACCTGCCGATCGATGGCGGGCTGGCGTCAACCTACATCTGAGGAGGACCATCATGTCCAGGGAACAGCTCGACTTTATTCTGAAGATCAGCGCGGAAAATCCACCTCCGGCCAATGCCTCGCCGCCGCAATTGCGCGAGTGGTTCGAGGCGATCAATGCCCAGACGCCGATCGCCGATGGCGCGATGATCGAAACCATCTCGGTGGGGCCATGTTCGGCCGAACTGATCCGGCTGCCGGGCGGCGACGAAAGCCGGCTGGTGATCTATTACCATGGCGGCGGCTTCCTCTTCGGTTCACCCCGTTCTCACCGCACCATCGCGACGCATCTCGCCAAGGCCAGCGGCGCAACAGTGCTGAGCGTCGACTATCGCCTGGCGCCCGAACACCCGGCGCCGACCGCGCATGACGACGCCTACGCCGCCTATCTGTGGGCGCTCGATCGTGGCTATGCGCCTGCATCGGTGGTCCTGAGCGGGGACTCGGCGGGTGGCAATCTGGCGCTGGCGGTGGCGGTGCGCGCCCGGGACAGCGGCGGGCCGCTGCCGTCTTGCCTGGTGCTGATGTCACCGGCGCTGGACCTGGCGAGCGAGGGCGAGTCACACCGCACCTTGGCTGACGCGCCATTGGTCAATCGCGATCTGATGGGCCTGTTCAACCTGGTCTATGTCGGCACCGGCGACCTGCGGTCGCCCGCAGTTACGCCGTTCTATGGCGACGTTTCGGGTCTGCCACCGGTGCTGGTGCATGTGGGTTCGTGGGAACTGCTGCGCGACGACAGCATCACCATCGCCGCACGCATCAACGCCGCGGGTGGCCGCGCCGAACTCAAGGTTTGGGAGGGCATGTGCCACTCCTGGCAGCTGTTCGCGCCCATGCTGGAGGAAGGCATGGCCTCGATCGAGGAGGCTGGAGCTTTTGTTCGGCGGCACGCCGCCTGACAGCCGTGCATGACGCGGGTCCGGTTGGGAGGCCGATCCGCCAGACGCTCAAATCCAGGGAGGAAAATATGAGCATCTACAAGACGATCAGCAGCAGGGGCATCACCCGGCGCAACTTCATCAAGACGGCAGGGACCGTAGCAGGTGGCGCGGCGGCTGGGTTGCTGCTTCCCGCAACCGTGCGCTCTGCCTTCGCGCAAGGCGACGAGGTGATCCGCGTCGGCTTTATCGGGCCACGTTCGGGCCCGCTCGGGGTGTTCGGCGAAGGCGACGCCTTCCTGATCGAGCAGTTCAACCGCAACATGGCTGACGGGGTTCAGGTTGGCGACAAGCGCTATGGCATCCAGCTGGTGCTGGCCGATACCCAGTCTGATCCGGTGCGGGCCAGCCAAGTGGCAAAGGACCTGATCAACGGCGAAGCCATCGACCTGATGCTGGCGTCTGCGACGCCCGAGACCGTCAATCCGGTGGCCGATGCCTGCGAGGCGGCGGGCGTGCCCTGCCTCACTACCACCGCGCCCTGGGAGGCCTTCTATTTCGGTCGCGGCGCCAAGCCGGGCGAGCCGTCGCCGTTCAAGTGGACCTACCACTTCTGCTTCGGCGTCGGGAATTTCGCCAAGCTCTATGCCGACCAGTGGACCAAGGTGGAAACCAACAGAAAAGTCGGCGTGCTGCTGCCCAATGACGCCGATGGCGGGGCCATTCGCGGCCTGCTGCTGCCGGAGCTGGAAAAGGCCGGCTTCACCATTGTCGATCCCGGTCCGTACGAGAACGGCACGGCGGACTTCTCAACCCAGATCAACCTGTTCCGCGACGAAGGTTGCGAGATATTCAACACCTTCCCGTTTCCGCCCGACTTTCCGGTCTTCTGGCGGCAGGCGGCACAGAAGGGGCTCGCCCAGCAGATCAAGATCTGCCAGCTCGCGAAAGCCGGATTGTTCCCGGCCGAACTCGAGGCCATGGGCTCGCTCGGCTATGGCCTGCATGCCGGCGCCTATTGGCACAAGCATTTCCCCTTCAGCTCGCCATCGACAGGCATGAGCAGCCGGGTCATCGCCGAGGGCTACGAGGCTATGGTGGGCAAGCAGTGGAACCAGCAGGTGGGCGCCAATGCCTCGCTGCTCGATGCTGCCGTCGCTGCACTGGCCAGCTCGGGCAACCCCAAGGACAAGGCAGCATTGGCCCAGGCGCTGTCGGTGCTCAAGGCCGAGACCGCCGTCGGGCTGGTCGACTTCACTGCCGGTCCGGTACCCAATTGCGCCACTACCGGCGTGGTGGGGGTGCAATGGGTCAAGGCCACAGAAGGGCCTTGGGAGTTCGACCTGCCCATCGTCTCCAATGCCGACAATCCCTTCGTGCCGACGACCGCCACGATGACCGCCTACACCGTGCAGGGCTGAGCCATGAGCGGTGAACCGACAATGGCCCAGCCCATGCTCGAGTGCCGTGGGATCGACAAGAGCTTTGGCGCCTTCAAGGTGTTGAACGCGGTCGATTTCGCGGTCGCACAAGGCGAGGCGGTGGGCATTGTCGGTCCCAACGGCGCCGGCAAAACCACTCTGTTTGGGGTGCTAGCCGGGGCGCTCCTCCCCTCCGGCGGCACTGTGCGTTTTGCCGGTACCGAACTGACCGGCACCGGAGCGGCAGCCCGGTGCCGGTCAGGCATTGCCCGCACCCATCAGGTGCCGCGGCCGTTCCTGGGCCTGTCGGTGTTTGAGAACACGCTGACGGCGGCGCAATTCGGGGCCGGCCTCAGCGGCCGCGCTGCCGAGGATTGTGCCGCCGAAGCGCTGGAGCGCACGGCCCTCTTGCACCACGCCAACCGGCCGGCCGCAGCTTTGGGCTTGCTCGATCGCAAGCGGCTCGAACTGGCCCGGGCGCTGGCGACACAGCCGCGGGTGATCCTGCTCGACGAGATCGGCGGCGGGCTGACCGAGGCCGAACTGAGCCTGCTGGTCGCGCTGATCGGCCAGCTCAAGGCCGATGGGCTCACCATCGTGTGGATCGAACATATCCTGCACGCACTGCTCAAGGTGATCGACCGGCTGGTCTGCATGAGCGCCGGCGCCGTCATCGCCGAGGGGCGGCCGGATGTGGTGATGGCCGACGCGGAAGTGCGGCGCGCCTATCTTGGAGGGGTGGCATGACCATGCTGGCGGTCAACAATCTGATGGCGGGGCACGGCCTGCTGACGGCGGTCCGCGATGTCTCCTTCGATGTCCGGGCCGGCGAGGTGCTGGGCGTCATCGGGGCCAATGGCGCGGGCAAGACCACCTTGTTCCGCACACTGGCTGGGGTGCATCCAGCTCAGTCTGGCACTATCACGCTCGATGGTGCCGATGTGACCAGGCTTGCTCCCTCTCGCCGCGTTGCCAGCGGTATCGCCATGGTGCCGGAGGGACGGCGGCTATTCATCGATATGACAGTCAGAGAAAACCTGCAGGTGGCGGGGGAGAATGGCCGTTCGGGCGCGTGGACGCTGCCGACCGTGCTGGATGCCCTGCCGGTGCTGGCGCCGCTGCTCAATGTTCTGACCGGTGGCCTGTCGGGTGGCCAGCGGCAGGCGGTGGCGATCGGGCGGGCGCTGATGAGCAATCCCAAGGTACTGCTGCTCGACGAGGTGTCGCTGGGGCTTTCGCCAGTGGCCATCGAAGGCCTCTACGAACAACTGGCCGGGCTCAAGGGTCGCGGCGATACAGCGATGGTCGTGGTCGAGCAGGATCTCGACCGTGCCATGGAATTTTCCGACCGGGTGATCTGCATGCTCGAAGGGCGCATCGTGCTCGACGGCCAGCCGCAGACACTGGGCAAGCAGGCCATCACCGAAGCCTATTTCGGTCTCGCACATGGGGAGATGGTTGATGCTTGACGCACTGATCCAGGGCATTCTGCTCGGCGGCTATTACGCCATCCTCGCTGCGGGCCTGTCGCTGATGTTCGGCGTCGTCCGCTTCATCAATCTGGCGCACGGCGACCTCGCTATTTTCGGCGCCTATCTGGTGCTGTTCGCGGTCGAAGTGCTGGGGCTCTCGCCCTGGTGGGCGGTCGCGGCCGTGGTGCCGATCATGGCGCTGCTCGGCTGGGTGCTGCAGGCGACGTTGTTCGCGCGCACCATCAAGGGCGGCTTCCTGCTGCCGCTGCTGACCACGTTCGGCCTCGGCGCCGTCTTGCAGAATGGCATGTTCGGCCTCTTCGGCTCGGACACCAAATCGCTCGGCAATCATATCGGCAACCTGTCCTGGGCGAGCTGGCAACTGCCGTTCGGCATCAGTGTGGGGCAATTGCCGGTGATCACCTTCGCGGTGGCGGTGGCCGTGCTGGGGTCGCTGCAACTGGTACTCAGCTTTTCCAAACTCGGCCGCGCCATTCGCGCCACGGCAAGCGATCCGGAAGCCGCCGAACTCAGCGGCATCGATGCGCGCGCCGTGCATCGGGCCGCAGCGGCGATCGCTGTGGCATTGGCCGGGTTGGCCGGCGCCTTCCTCGCCATGCGGGCGCTGATCAATCCCTATGCCGGCCCTGCGCAGCTGATCTTCGCCTTCGAGGCCGTGGTGATCGGCGGCATCGGCTCGCTCTGGGGCACGCTAATTGGCGGCATCGTGCTGGGCGTGGCGCAGAGCTTTGGCGCGACCATTTCGGCACAGGGTTTCCAACTGGCAGGACATCTGGTGTTCCTCGGCGTGCTGGGGGCTCGTTTATATCTCGCCCATAGCCGCAATCTCGGGGGCTGGCGCGCGGTGCTGCGGATGCCCCCGTTACCGCAGAAACCCGTCACGCAATTGAAGCAGGCAACCAGCGAGGGTCGGTCATGACGAGCTATGGCGTTGAGCGCTGGACCAGTTCGGGCCGGCTGGCCGTTGGCGTTGCCGCCGGAATGCTGCTGATCCTGGCGCTGTTGCCCACGCTGGCCAGCGGACTGGTGATCGACAAGCTGACGACGCTCTTCGTCTACATCCTCTTGGCGGTGATGTGGAACCTGCTCGCGGGCTATGCCGGGCTGGTCTCTGTAGGGCAGCAGGCCTTCTTCGGCGTCGGCGGTTATCTAGCGCTGCGGCTGGTCGATGCGGGGATGACGCCCTATCTGGCGCTGGTCATCGGCGCTGTCGGCGCGGGCCTAGTCGCGATCCCGATTTCGACTTTCGCCCTGCGCCTCAAGGGCGGGGAATTCGCCATCGCCATGTGGGTGATCGCCGAGGTGCTGCGCATCGTGGTGATGTTCGATCCGCTG
>NZ_JAKFDJ010000039.1:0-37552 GCF_036676215.1 Devosia sp.
GCATTTCGTCTTCATGAAGGCGACCGAGGGCAAGGACTATCTCGACCCCAATTTCCGCGCCAACTGGGTGCGGGCACGCGATGCCGGCATGCCGCGCGGCGCCTATCACTTCATGACCTGGTGTTCTCTGGCTTCCGAGCAGGCGGCGTGGTTCGTCGCCAATGTGCCCAATGACATCGACGCGCTGCCCCCAGTGCTGGACCTGGAATGGAACAATCATTCGAGCTGCAAGAACAAGCCGTCCAGGGCCGACGCGCTGGAAAAGGTGCGCTTCATGCTCGACGCGATGGAGCGCCATACCGGCAAACTGCCCATCATCTATACCGATATGAACTTCCACCGCGACGTGTTGGACGGGGAATATTTCCCCAATGCCTTCTGGCTGCGCTCGACGGCCGCCGAGCCGCATGAGCGCTATGGCAACCGCACCTGGACCTTCTGGCAGTGGACACAGACCGGGGTGGTGCGCGGCGTGCGCGGCGAGGTCGACCGCAACGCCTTCTATGGCAATCAGAACGACTGGATCACCTTCCTGCTCACTGGTTGCGACCCGCGCGCCATCGCCTCGCTCGGCCCAACCGGCCGTTGCCAATCAGCCAAGTAATCCGGGGACTTGCCAGCGATTCGCCGCGGGTCTAGCCTTCGCTCGATATTGATCCGGGCCATTAGCCCGCAGTGAGGAGAATGGGACCATGGCCAAAGGTCAGATGAAGAGCAACAAAGAAGCCAAGAAGCCGAAAAAGGACAAGATTGCCGCCGCCAAGCCGATCACCGGACTGGGATCGGGCAGCGCCGGCAACGCCAAGAAGTAAGCTTCCGCAGAAGATTGAACGAAGGGTGGCCGGCGCGAGCGGCCGCCCTTTGCGTTTCAGGCGGCGGGCGCCCCGATCGGCAGCAGGATTTCGGAGCGCGCACTGGTCGTGGTGCTGGCGCTGGCCGCCAACATGGCCAGGATGAACAATGACAGAATGGCAGCAACACGCACGGGTACGATCCTCCGTCGGGGTCTCTGGCCCCTTGATCGCGCGTTCCATGAGGACCGGTCAATGACAGCGTTAAGACTTGATTAACGGGACAATTCTTTGAAAATGCGACCGGTTTTCAGGCGGCCCCGCCGAGCAGCCCGCTGGTCTTGATCCCGTCGAAGACGAATTGCACCGCCAGTGCCGCCAGGAGGATGCCGACCACGCGCGACACCACGGCAAGACCAGTGACGCCGAGCAGGCGCTGAATGGGAATGGCCACCAGCAGCGTCAGCCAGGCCAGGAACAGAATCACCACGATGGCGGCCAGCACGGCCCAGAATTCGAGGTCGGTCCGAGTGCCCGTCGTGAGCAGAATCACCGCGCTGATGGCGCCCGGCCCTGCCAGCAGCGGCATGGCTAGCGGAAAGACAGCGATGTCGTCGCGCGACCGGGCTTCCACCTCTTCCTGGTCGGTGATGTCGGTGCCGCCCGAATGGCGGGCGAACACCATGTCGATGGCGATGAGGAACAGCAGCAGGCCGCCGGCCGTGCGCAAGGCCGGTATGGTAATGCCGAAGACGTCGAGAATGGGATTTCCCAGCACGCCGAAGAGCAGGAGAATCAACCCGGCAATGATGACGCCACGCGTGGCGAAGGCGAAGCGTTGCCTGGCCGTGTTGTGCTTGGTGAGCGCGGCGAAGATGAAGGCGATATCGGCCACGCCCACGGTGGCGAACAGGGTCGCGAAGGCGACGAAGAAGGTGGTGGTGGGCATGGATCGGTCCCCGTTTGCTCCACCTCTAGGCCATTCGCGAGGCGAGGCCAACACCCGGTCCCGATCGCGGTGACTTGCCAGCCTCTGCCGTCCCGCCTAGCGTCACCCCGAGCCATGACGAGACGTCCATGCCATCAAGCCTCTCCAGCATCCGCGGCATCCTGTTTGACAAGGATGGCACGCTTATCGATTTCAACCAGACCTGGTTCGGCGTCGTCATGGCGCTGGGTCGTCGCGCCGCGCCTGGCGACGAGCTGACCGCCCGAGACCTGGTCGGGCGGGGCGGTTACGACTGGCAGCAGCAGCGCTTTCTCGGCGGCTCGGTGGTTGCCGCCGGCACCATCGCCGATCTGGTGGACCTCTGGCACCCGGAATTGGCCACACAGGACAGACAAGAGCGCATTGCCAGCTATGACGGCTTCTTCGTCGAGGAGGGCGCCCGCCGCGCCGCCGGTATCGCGGGTCTAGAGGAGACACTCGAAACCCTTGGAGGGCAGGGCTTCCGGCTCGGCATTGCCACCAATGATTCAGAGGCCGGCGCCCGCGCCACCGCTTCGGCCCTGGGCCTCACCGCCTTGTTCCACACCATTATCGGCTATGACTCGGTCGCCCAGCCCAAGCCCTGGCCAGACCAGGTCCACCTGTTTGCGGCCCAAACCGGCCTTGCCCCCGCCGCCATCGCCATGGTCGGCGACAACACCCATGATCTCGAAATGGCCCATGCCGCCGGTGCCGGCCTCGCCATCGGCGTGCTCTCCGGCAACAGCACGCGCGCCGAACTCGCCGGATTGGCCGACATCATCGTGGATAGTATTGCCGATCTGCCTGGGCTGTTTGCCGGGGCGTGAGGTTAGACCCTCCACCCCCGGATCCATGCCTCCCTTGTGGGAAGGGTGTGGACTGACCTCAAAGCAGCCTCGCTCCCGTCGCCAGGCCGGCCAGCAGCAATAGCGCCAGCCCGTCGATCCACCCCCGCGACCGCGCCAGCCACGTGGCCCTCGCCTTTGTCGTCGGCAGGAAGCGCAGCAACCAGACCGCGCCGTAGAGCACCCAGACCCCGAAAAACGCCACCATGACGAGGTCGGCCCAGCCGGAGCGATTGAAGCCGACCATGACGCGCGTAATGCCCGCGCCGAGGAGGATCGAGAGCAGATAGGCGCCGGTGACAAACAGGGAATTGCGCCAATAGGGCAGGGTCAACCGCCGGTCGACCGGCAGGCCCCGGCGCCAGCGGCGGAACAGGAACCAGCCGAGGCCGGACAGGACCAGCCCTACCAGCAACCACATCAGGCGCGGCGCTTTTCGATGGCGTCCCAGATCAGCACGGCAATGTCCGGCCCGCCGAAGCGCTTGATTTCGCGGATGCCGGTGGGAGAGGTGACATTGATCTCGGTGAGATAGTCGCCGATGACGTCGATGCCGACAAAGATCATGCCGCGCTCTTTCAGCGCCGGGGCGATGGTGGCGCAGATCTCGCGCTCGCGGGCGGTGAGTTCGCTGAGTTCCGGGCGGCCGCCGACATGCATGTTGCTGCGCGCCTCGCCATCAGCAGGGATGCGGTTGAGTCCGGCCACCGGCTCACCATCGACGATGATGATGCGCTTGTCGCCCTTCCTCACATCGGGCAGGTATTTCTGGATCATGAACGGTTCGCGATAGTTCTGCTCGAACAGTTCGAGCAGGCTCGCCAGGTTGTGGTCGCCCTCCTGGATGAAGAACACGCCGGCCCCGCCATTGCCGTAGAGCGGCTTGACGATGATGTTGCCGTGCTCCTTGCGGAAATCGTAGATCATCGCCCGGTCGCGCGTCACCAAGGTGGGCGGCATCAGCTCGGGAAAATCGGTGACGAGGATCTTTTCGGGCGCATTGCGCACCGCCGCTGGCGGGTTCACTACCAGCACCTTTGGGTGCAGCTTTTCGAGCAGGTGGGTCAGGGTGATGTAGTTCATGTCGAAGGGCGGATCCTGGCGCATATGGATCACGTCCTGGGTCGACAGATCGACGCGGCGCGCCTCGCCCAGCGCGAAATGCTCGCCCTTGGGCTTGTCGAACACCTCGATCGGCTGGGCCAGAGCCGAGACCGTGTGGCCGCGCAGCGCCAATGTGTCGGGCGTATAATGCAGCAGTTCATGGCCGCGCGCCTGCGCTTCCAGCATCATGGCGAAGGTGGAATCGCCGCGCGGATTGATGGTGGCGACATGGTCCATCTGGACCGCGACTTTGAGCGACATGGAAGCCTCTTAGCATAGCGTCGAGCGTAGATGACATGACGCGGGATGCCAGCCGATGCAAGGGGGCTGCTCCGAAGTTCTGCCGATTGGCACCTGTCACAATGCGAGCGCATGATGGGCCCGCTGTTGATGGGGAGGGCACCATGAAAATCGCGGCATTCAACGTGGAGAATCTGTTCGACCGGCCGAAGGCCTTCAATCTGGACGATCACGCCAAGGGCGCGGCCATCACCGATGCGGTGGCCGAGATCAACGTGCTGATCAACAAGGACGAGTATAGCGCAGCCGACAAGGCGCGCATGCTAGTGCTGATCGGGGAGCTCAAGCTCACCTCCAGCAATCCCCCTTTCGTCAATTACCGCAAGATTCGCGGCGCGTTCTGGAAGAAGCCTCGCAATGGCCCGATGGAGATCGTCGCCAATGGCCGCGGCGACTGGGTCGGCTGGGTGGAACTCAAGACCGAGCCAAACAATGCGGTCGCGGTGATGAATACCGGCCGGGTGATCAAGGAGGTCGGCGCCGACATCCTGGCGGTGATCGAGGCGGAAGATCGCGTGGCGCTGATGCAGTTTTCCGAGCAGGTGCTCAAGAAGCTGGGCGGCGCGCCCTATGATGAGATCATGCTGATCGACGGCAATGACCAGCGCGGCATCGATGTCGGTCTGATGGTCACCAATGGCTATTCGGTGGGGCTCATGCGCAGCCATATTGCCGACATGCTACCCAATGGTGAGCGGGTATTCTCGCGCGACTGCCCGGAATATCAGGTGACGACGCCCAGCGGGGAGACCATCTGGATTCTGCCCAACCACTTCAAATCCAAATTCGGCGGCAACGATCAGGGATCGATCGACAAGCGCGCGGCACAGGCGCTGCGCACTGCCGAGATTTACGAGACGCTGCGGGCCGCTGGCCACGACAAGGTCGTGGTGCTGGGCGATCTCAACGACACGCCCGATGCGGGTCCACTGCAGCGCCTGCTGGCGCAGACCGACCTCAAGGAGATCACCGATCACCCCAGCTTCTCACCGGGCCAGTTCAATGGCATCGGCACCTATAGTACGGGCAGCAAAGCCCACAAGATCGACTATATGCTGCTCTCGCCCGCGCTCTATGCTCGCGTCACCGCAGCGGGCCTGTTCCGCAAGGGAGCCTGGACCGCCTCGGGCCGTTGGGACATGTTCCCCGAGCTGGAAAAGGACATCCATGCCGCCAGCGACCACCACCTGATCTGGGTGGACATTTCCGACTAGGACCGCGCCTAGCCGCCAAACGCATTCTTGATGTGCCGGGGCCAGCGCCCGGGTGTGAGGAAGATCACGTCAAAGCGCAGCGGCGACGTCGCCCGGGCGGGATGGCGCACCTGCCAGTATTGCGCCGCACGCAGGATGCGCTGCTGGTTGACGCTCTCCAGCGTCTCCCGTTCGGTTGCCGCCTTGCTGCGCGCCTTGACCTCGACAAAGACCACGGTGCCGAAGCGCTCGGCAATGAGATCGATCTCGCCGATGGGGGTTTTGTAGCGGCGTGACAGGATGCGGTAGAGCTGGAGGCGCAGGAACCAGGCGGCCAGCGCCTCGCCGCGATGGCCGCCCAGATAGGCGGCGATGCGCGCCTTACTTTTGGGCTTTGAGGGCGAGGGCGGCATCATAAACCTCCTTGCGCTTGAGGCCGAACTGCTCGGTCACCGCATCGACCGCGGCGCGCAGCGGCTGGTCGCCCATGGCGGCCAGCAAAGCCGCCTGCCAGTCGGCCGCGTCGGGGGCGGCTGCCTCGGCGGCGCCGGCCACCACGATCACCGCCTCGCCTTTGGTTTCGGTATCGGCAAATTCGGCGGCCAAGGCCGGCAAGGTGCCGCGATGCACGCGCTCGAAGCGCTTGGTCAGCTCCAGCGCCACGGCAGCCGGCCGCTCGCCCCAGGCTTCGGCCATGGCGGCCAGCGTATCGTCGAGCCGGCGCGGGCTTTCGTAGAAGACCAAAGTTTCACGTGAATCGCTCAGGGCCTTCAGCGCATTGGCCCGGGCTCCGGCCTTGGGCGGCAGGAAGCCGTGAAAGGCAAAGGCGTCGGTGGGCAGGCCCGCGACGACCAGCGCCGAGAGCAGCGCGGAGGCGCCGGGAATGGGAAAGACCGGCTGGCCGGCCTCGGCGAGCGCCCGGATCAGCGGAAAGCCGGGATCGGAGAGCAGGGGCGTGCCGGCATCGGAGATCAGCGCGATGGCGTCGCCACCCGCCACGCGCCGTACGATGTCATCGGCCTTGGCGCGTTCATTATGCTCGTGCAGGGCGATGCGCCGGCCCTTGATGCCGTAATGGTCGAGCAGGCGAGCCGACATGCGGGTGTCTTCGCAGAGGATCACCGAGGCGGCGGCGAGGGTCTCGAGGGCGCGGATGGTGATGTCGCGCAGATTACCGATCGGGGTCGCCACCACATAGAGACCCGGCGCCAGTGGCGGGGCGGTAAAGGTGGAGCCAGCGATGAAATAGCCCGAATTGGTGTCAGCCATGCGCCAGGGATCCGGTCGGTTGAGAATTGGTTAAGCAATGCGGTTCTAAATGTTAACAGTCTGCTAGCAAATTCGGGGCAAGCGTGACGGCGCATCGAATGTCATGTCATGGCATAGCACAGGCCTTGGGCGCCGTGGCGCTGCTGGCGTTATCGGCCTGTTCGCCCATCCAGCTCGGCTCGCGCACCCTCGATTTCGGCGCGCCTCCAGCACAGACTATCCCCGCCCAGACCATGATGCCAGCAGGCCCCTCCGAGAGCTTCGGGCGTGGTCCGGTCAAGGTGGCACTGCTGTTGCCGCTCAGCGGGGATAATGGCATTGCCGCGGTCGGGCAGTCGCTCGCCAATGCCAGCCGATTGGCCATCGCCTTCATCGAGGCCAATCCCAATATCGCGGAAAACATCACCATCACCCTGCGCGATACCGGTACCAGCGTGCAGGGCGCGACAGCCGCTGCCAGCGCGGCAGTAACCGATGGCGCGCGACTGATCCTGGGCCCGCTGCGCGCCGACCAGGTGACCGCCGCGGGCGCCGTGGCACGCTCCGCCGGCCTGCCGATGATCGGCTTTTCCAACAATCCGACGGCCGCCAGCCCGGGCGTTTACCTCCTGAGCGTGCTTCCCGATATGGAGATGAAGCGCTCCATGGGCTGGCTCATGGCGCAGGGGCGACGCGGCATTGCCGGCGTCTTCCCCGCCACCGAATTCGGCCAGGCGCAGGAAACCGCCTTCCGGCAACAGGCCGTCACCGCGGGTTTTGCGCCGCAGGCGGTCTATACGTTTTCGACGGTGGAAGAGGCCCAGCAGATCGTCAACCAGGCGCTGCCGCTGATCCAGAAGGGCATGATCGACACGCTGTTCCTGCCCGACCGCGCCACCGCGCCAAGCTTCGGCGTGTTGCTGGGTCAGGCGGGGATAAGTGGCGACATGCTGCAGATCGTCGGCTCCGCCGACTGGGAGGGCGACCCTGTCATCGCCACAGCCAGCCAGCTGAGCGGCGCGATCTATCCCACGGTGGACCCGGCCGGCATGCTGGCGATCAGCGCCGACTATCAGCGCCAGTTCGGTACCCAGCCGCATGCTTTGGCCACCATCGCCTATACCGCGACGATCCTGGCCAATGTGAACACGCTCTCCATGGCCAATCCGCCCTATAATCCGGCTTTGATGACCAGCCCGACCGGCTTCAATGGCCGCGACGGCGTGTTCCGGTTTTTGGGCAATGGCAGGAGCGAATATGCGCTGGCGATCAAGCGGATAGCACCGGGCGGGGCGCAATTGGTCGAGGGCGCGAAGCTGTAACTTTCTTCCCTTCTCCCCTTGCGGGAGAAGGTGCCCGAAGGGCGGATGAGGGGGCTCTTCCGCAGGTCTGGCATACCCACGCGCAGTACCCCTCACCCTCGAAAATCCGCTGAACGCGGATTTCCTATCCCTCTCCCGCAAGGGGAGAGGGGGAAGAGGTGCTAGGCCGCCAAGTCGGCCACGACCGCATCCAGCACCGGCCAGCCGCGGTCGGTGACGCGCAGATTGCCGTTGGGAAGCGACTCGACAAAGCCGTAGCCCTTGAGGGTCTCGATCTGGGTCTTGCTGATCTGGCGCCCGGACAGGGCGGTGAAGCGGGCGGGGGAGATGCCCTCCTTGAGCCGCAGGCCCATGACGAGGAATTCGTCGCCCTGTTCTTCCCAGGTCAGCACATCGTCGACCACCATGCCGTGGCCCTTGGCCACGACGAGCTTCTGCCAGTCGAAGGGCAGTTTTTCGGCGGCGGTGGCGTGGCGCTGGTTGTTGATCATCAACCGGCCATGTGCGCCCGGCCCGATGCCGGCATATTCGCCATAGCGCCAGTAGAGCATGTTGTGGCGGCTCTCCTGGCCCGGGCGGGCGTGGTTGGAAATCTCGTAGGCGGGCAGGCCAGCCGCCGCGGTCAGTTCCTGCGTCAGCTCGTAGAAATCGGCCGACAGGTCCTCGTTGGGCATAGCCAGCTTGCCGGCCTGGTGCAGGTCGAAATAGCGCGTGCCCTGCTCGATGGTCAGCTGGTAGAGGCTGATATGGCCGCGCGCCATCCAGAGCGCTTCCTTGAGCTCGTCTTCCCAATCTTCCAGCGTCTGCTTGGGGCGGGCATAGATCAGATCGAAGCTGGAGCGCTCGAACACCGACTGGGCGATGCGCACGGCGGCAATGGCTTCGTCGACGCTATGGCGGCGGCCCAGCTCGGCCAGCGGGCCTTCGCGCAGCGACTGCACGCCGAGCGAAACGCGGTTGACCCCGGCGCTGCGGTAGCCGCGGAAGCGGTCCACCTCGACACTGGTGGGATTTGCCTCGAGCGTGATCTCGGCATTGCGATCCATCGTCCAGTGCTTGGCGATAGCGTCGATGATGCGCCCGGTCGATTGCGGGTTCATCAGGCTGGGCGTGCCGCCGCCGAAAAAGATGGATTGCACCACCCGGCCCGGCGCCAATTGCGCGGCCGTGGCGATCTCGCGTTCATAGGCGGCGACGTAGTCGATCTCGTCGAAGGGGCCGCGATGGACGTGGCTATTGAAGTCGCAATAGGGGCACTTGGCCGCGCAGAACGGCCAATGCACATAAACGCCAAACATGTCGTTCGGCTTATTGCTCAATCTGGTTCTCCACGAACTTGGCGAAGGAGCGGGCGCGGTGGCTCAGCCCCTGCTGACCGGGAGACCAGGAATGTTTCATTTCGGGCGGCATCTGGCCGAAGGTGATGTCATAGCCATCGGGCATGAAGACAGGATCATAGCCGTGGCCCCTGGTGCCGCGCGGCGGCCAGACCAGGGTGCCGTAGCACTGGCCGTGATAGATCACGTCGTCGCCATCGGGATGGGCCAGGCAAAGCGTGGCATTGAACGAGCCCTTGCGCTGGCTCGGCGAGGTTGCGTTGGCGGCCTGCAGCGCATCTTCGAGCCGCTTCATCGCGTGGTTGAAATCGCGCGGTACGCCGGCCCAATCGGCGGTGTAGACGCCGGGATCGCCATTGAGCGCATCCACGCACAGCCCCGAATCATCGCTCAGCGCCAGCATGCCGGAGGCCTGCGCGGCGGCATGGGCCTTGAGGCGGGCATTCTCGGCGAAGGTGGTGCCGGTTTCTTCCGGCTCGGGCAGGCCGAGTTCGCCGGCTGAAACCAGTTCCAGGCCATAGGGCTCGAACAGCTCCTGGAATTCCTTGAGCTTGCCGGCATTGTGCGTGGCAAGCACGAGGCGATCGCCTTCGCGGAGCCGGGGGATGCTCATTTGGAGGTCCTCGGCTTGGCGTCGAGGGCGCGGGCCACATCATGCCAGAGGGCGCAGTTCTCCGGCGAGGCAGCGCGGGTCGTAACCTGCGGCTTGGGTGCCGGCTTGGCGACGAGGCGCTTTTTGAGCCAGGCGATCATGGGAGAAGCGCCGTCTGTTGCATCAGGGTGAGGTCTCCAATGCCCTGTTCGGCCAGCCCCATCAGGGCATTGAGCTCGTCGCGGCTGAACGGCGCCTGTTCGGCGGTGCCCTGGATTTCGACGAACTTGCCCGAGCCGGTCATGACGAAATTGGCGTCGGTATGGGCTTCGACATCCTCGAGATAGTCGAGATCGAGCACCGGGGTGCCGCGATAGATGCCGCAGGAGACGGCAGCGACCGAATCGCGCAGCGCCTTGCCCTTGGTGAGCTTGCGCTCATCCATCCAGGCAATGGCGTCGGCCAAAGCTATGTAGGCGCCGGTGATCGAGGCGGTGCGCGTGCCGCCATCGGCTTCGAGCACGTCGCAATCAATAGTGATCTGATTTTCGCCGAGCAGCTGCATGTCGACCACGGCGCGCAGCGAGCGGCCGATCAGGCGCTGGATTTCCTGGGTGCGGCCGGACTGCTTGCCGGCGGTGGCTTCGCGGCGGGTGCGGCTGCCGGTGGCGCGGGGCAGCATGCCATATTCGGCGGTAACCCAGCCTTGGCCCTTGCCACGCAGCCAGCCGGGCAGGCTGGTTTCGACAGAGGCGGTGACGAGAACCTTCGTATTGCCGAACGAGACGAGGCAGGAGCCTTCCGCCTTCTGGGCGACATTGCGCTCGATCGTTACGGCGCGCATCTGGTTGGGCTCACGTCCGGAAGGGCGCATCAGAAATCCACTGAGACATTATCGTTAACCGCCTCTTAACCTCCCTCGGCCCCGCTCACAAGCCGCAGGCGCTTGGCGGGAGGCTGCAATGCGCTTAAATGAGAGGGCAAGGTTAAAGCGGACGATTTTATCGAACACCCATGGTCAAGCCGCCCGAAGACTTTTTGAGCGTGCTCAACGCCCGCAGCCAGGACATCTTCAGGAAGATTGTCGAACGCTATCTCGAAACCGGCTCACCCGTCGGTTCGCGTGATTTAAGCCGCATGCTGCAGACCGGCCTGTCGCCGGCTTCGGTGCGCAATGTCATGGCCGATCTCGAGGATCTCGGCCTGATTGCGGCGCCCCATACATCGGCCGGTCGCGCGCCGACGCAGGAAGGCCTGCGCTTTTTCGTCGATGCCATGCTGGAAGTGGGCGCCGTCAACGAAAGCGAACGCAGCCAGATCGCCAAGTCCATCGAGGGCCAGCATAGCGGCCAGGTCGAGGATGTTCTCACCGAGGCCAGCACGCTGCTGAGCGGCCTCAGCCAGGGCGCAGGCGTCGTCATCGCCACCAAGGCCGACATGGTGCTGCGGCATATCGAATTCGTGCGGCTCGACACCACGCGTGCCATGGCGATCCTGGTGGGACAGGACGGGCAGGTGGAAAACCGCATCATGGACGTGCCGCCGGGCCTGACGGCCTCAGCGCTGACCCAGGCGGGCAATTATCTGGCGCGCTATGTGGTGGGAAGGACCATTCCCGAGGCGCGCAAGGCCTTGGCCGAACAGCGCAACGAGCAGCGCGCCGAACTCGACGACCTGACCCAGAAACTGGTCGATGCCGGCATTGCCACGCTGGGACAGGCATCTCCGGCCAGCCAGCCGACCGTGATCGTGCGCGGGCGTGCCAATCTCATCAACGACGCCATGGCGAGCGATGAATTGCTGCGCATGCGGCAATTGTTCGACGAGCTGGAAAGCAAGGATGGGCTGCTGGACCTCCTGGGTGACGCTGAAAAGGCGCAGGGCGTGCGTATTTTCATCGGCTCGGAGAACAAGCTGTTCTCGCTTTCGGGCTCCTCGGTCATTCTCTCGCCCTACAAGGATGCCAATGACAAGGTCGTCGGCGTGCTGGGCGTGATCGGGCCAACCCGGCTCAACTATGCGCGCATCGTGCCAGTGGTGGATTATACCGCCAATGTGATCTCGGCTATGATGGCGCGGAAGCGCTGACGGCTGTGCCATTCGAGCGCAGCTCTCATGGCCTTCTCACTTCAAATCGCTCCACTGGAGCGATTTGCCGGATGGGCCGGACAGTTCGATGGGTTGAAATCTGCAGCGCATTGGCCGATATGCGGGGCAAAGCCAGTAATCTTTGCGGAACAGCACAATGATGAGCGACGAAAACGCCGCCTCGGGCGAGACGCCTGAAGTTGAGATCCCGGCCGAACAGGCTGTCGATCCGATCGAAGCGCTACGCGCCGAGAATACCGAACTCAAGGACCGGGTGCTGCGCACCATCGCGGAGATGGAAAACCTGCGCAAGCGCACCGAGCGCGACGTCAACGATACGCGCAGCTATGCCATTGCCGGTTTTGCGCGTGACATGCTCTCGGCCACCGACGCGCTGAGCCGCGCCCTGATGGTGCTGCCAGCCGAGGCCCGCGAGCATGGCGACGCAACCACCAAGAGCCTGATCGACGGCATCGAGCTGGCCGAGCGCGAAATGCAGCGCCTCCTGGCCAAGCACGGCGTCAAGCCGATCGAGGCCGAGGGCCAGAAATTCGATCCGCACCGGCACCAGGCCATGTTCGAAGTCCCCGACCCGTCCCGGCCGGAAGGCACGGTCGTGCAGGTGGTGCAGGCCGGTTTTGCCATCGGCGACCGCGTACTGCGCCCCGCCATGGTCGGCGTCGCCAAGGGCGGCCCGAGCCATGCCCCCGCCGACGAAGCCGTCGACAAGAGCGCGTAAGGCTTCAGCCCCAGCGTTTCACGTGAATCCCCGCGCAAGCGGGGATTTTTGTTTTGGGGGTGCCGGTTGGCCCAAATATCCGGGCTCTCGCCCCCCACCCTTGATCCCTCCCCGGGGGAGGGTGTCGACTGCAAGACTTGCTACTCTAGAACATCCTTGCTCATCACCCGCTCCACTCCCGCCTCGGCCATATCCGCCCAGGCCTTGGCGAGGCTGCCCGCATTGTCGATGGCGCGCGTCGCGTCCTCGATCACGGTGACGTCGAAGCCGCCTGCTGCGGCGTCGATGGCGGTCCAGCCGACGCAATAGTCGGTGGCCAGCCCCACCACATAGAGCCGGTCGACCTCGCGCTCGTTGAGATAACCGGCGAGGCCCGTCAGGGTCTGGCGGTCGGCCTCCTGGAAGCCGGAATAGGAGTCGATCTGCCGGTTATAGCCCTTGCGGATGATCAGCTGGCCGTGGGGAATGTCGAGATCGGCCGAAAGCGCAGCGCCATGCGTGTTCCAGACGCAGTGGTCGGGCCACAGCACCTGGGTGCCATAGGGCAGCTCGATGGTCTCGAACGGGGCCTTGCCCTCGTGTTGGCTGGCAAAGGAGATGTGGTCGGCGGGGTGCCAGTCCTGGGTGAAGACCACATTGGTGAACTTCCTGGCGAGTGTGTTGATCAGCGGCACGATCTCGTCGCCGCCAGCAACGGCAAGGCTGCCGCCCGGCAAGAAGTCATACTGCACATCAACGACAACCAGCACGTCGGTTGGTTTGATTTCGATTCCCATGGTCACTCCCTTACCCATTCGGCGCGCAGCAGGCCACGCACGGAATTGCCGAGGAAGATTGCCTCGGCAGTTTCGAGGTCGGCAAGGGTCAAAACCTGCTCGACAGCATTGCCCGTATCGATGAGCTGCGCCCGCAATGTCCCGGGCAACAGGCCGGATGACAGCGGCGGCGTCACCAGCCTGCCATCACGCTGGATGAAGAGATTGGTGATCGAACCTTCGGTCAGTTCGTCCCGCTCATTGCGGAACAGCACCTCGTCGACGCCGAGCGCGGCATGGGCGCGCTGGCGCGGCTCGTCATAGAAGGCCCGGTTGGTGGTCTTGTGCATGAGCCACAGGCTCTGCGAATCCAGCCGCTCCGGCGCTATTGCGAAGCGGAAGACCGGCGGGTTGGGCGGCAGCGCCACGGCAGTCACCGCGGGCCCGGTCGCATCCAGCGTCAGCCGCACCCGCATCTGGTCGGCCACAAAGCCCTGCGGGTCCAGCGCCGCGAGGATCGCCGCGCGGTCAAAGGGCAGGCCGAAATAGCGCGCCGACAGCGCCAGCCTCTGCAGGTGGCGGTCGAGCAGGGAGAAGCCGCCGGTTCTTTCCCAGAGCAGGGTCTCGATCAGGGTCACTGGCCGGGCGGGCTCGGTGAAGAATGCCATCTTGAGCAAGGCCTCTCGATACTCGTCCTCGGCCACGCTGTCGGCGACGATGCCGCCGCCGATGCCGATCTCGCCCTTGCCCGCGGCATCGATCACGGCGGTGCGGATGGCCACGTTGAGGGTCAAGTCACCATTGGGCGAAAAGTGGCCGATCGAGCCGGTATAGACGCCGCGCGGCCCGGCCTCGACTTCGTGGATGATCTCCATGGCCCGCAACTTGGGCGCCCCGGTGATCGAACCACAGGGAAAGAGATTGGCGAGCAGGTCGGTGGTGGTCACGTCCGGCCGGCGGCGGGCGATAATGCCCGAGGTCATGGTGTGGAGTGTCCGGTAGGTTTCCACGGTGAAGAGATCGGTGACTTTTACCGAGCCGATTTCGGCGATGCGGCCGAGATCATTGCGCAGCAGATCGACGATCATCAGGTTCTCGGCGCGATTTTTTTCGTCGCCGGCAAGGGCGATGCGGCCGGCCTCGTCCTCGGCCAGCGTGCGGCCGCGCTTGAGCGTGCCCTTCATCGGTCGGGCCGCCAACGCGCCATGCCGACTCGAGACAAACAGCTCCGGCGAGCGCGACAGGATCCACTGGCTGCCGGTATTGATCAGCGCGCCATAGCCCACGGGCTGCTTGCGCACCAGTTCGCGATAGAGCCCCACCGGATCGCCATCGAGGCGGAAATCGGCCTTGAAGGTGAGATTGACCTGATAGGTATCGCCGGCGGCGATCAGCGCCTTGATGCGATCGAAGGCGAGACCGTAGGCCGCCTCGTCCCAGCGGGGCGTGATATCGTGCGCGGCGCCGGCAGCGTTGCCAGCGATAACCGCCAGGCGCCGGTCGACGTCCTGGGCGGTCAGTCGCTGCGGTGCGTCGTAAAGGCCCAGCCACAGCAGGGGTGTGGTGCTTGCCTCCGGCAGGCGGTCGGCAAGCCGTTCCTCGAAGAGGAAACCCAGTTCGTAGGCAAGATAGCCAGCGGCATGGAGCCCCTCGGCAGTCGCTGCCTCGAGCCGCTCCAAAGCCCGCCGGGCGCCAGCCGCATCGTAGGCGACAACAATCTCGCGCGGTGCCGAAAACAGCAGGTTCTCGCCCCTGGGGTCGAGCGAGTCGTGGAGCAGCACTGTGCCGGGGGCGAACATGGTGGCCTTCTAGAGGATTTCGGGCGGCTCGTCACCGGGCGGACGCTCGCGGGCAAACCCGGCTGTTGGACGTCGACACACAGGTTCCGCGGCTGCCTGAAAATGACTCAAACCCTTGGCCATACGCTGTCTGGGCGCTTGAAGCCTTCCCGCCACCCCCCTATATACCCGGCAGGCCCAGCAATGGGCACATTCCAGTTGCAAGGAACCCGGCCCTTGTGGCCACGGTGCTGCTTCCCAGCGGAGGGCGCCAGTATGGGTTTGCTGAAAGAGAGGCTAGAGTAAATGGCTAAAGTCATCGGTATCGATCTGGGCACCACCAATAGCTGCGTCGCGGTTATGGACGGCACCAATCCGAAGGTTATCGAAAACGCGGAAGGGGCGCGCACCACCCCCTCGATGGTCGCCTTCAGTAAGGATGGCGAACGTCTTGTCGGCCAGCCGGCAAAGCGCCAGGCGGTCACCAATCCCGAAGGCACGCTATTTGCGGTGAAGCGCCTGATCGGCCGCCGTTTCGACGATGCTGTCGTGGCCAAGGACAAGAACCTTGTGCCCTTCAAGATCGTCAAGGCGGACAATGGCGACGCGTGGGTGGAAGCCTCGGGCGAGCAATATTCGCCGAGCCAGGTCTCGGCCATGATCCTGCAGAAGATGAAGGAAACCGCCGAGTCCTATCTCGGCGAGACCGTTACGCAGGCGGTCATCACCGTTCCGGCCTATTTCAACGACAGCCAGCGCCAGGCCACCAAGGATGCAGGCAAGATCGCGGGCCTGGAAGTCCTGCGCATCATCAACGAGCCGACCGCCGCAGCGCTCGCTTATGGCCTCGACAAGAAGAATACCGGCACCATCGCGGTCTATGACCTGGGTGGCGGCACCTTCGACGTGTCGATCCTCGAGATCGGCGATGGCGTCTTCGAAGTCAAATCCACCAATGGCGACACGTTCCTGGGTGGTGAAGACTTCGACATGCGCCTGGTCGATTATCTGGCCGACGAGTTCAAGAAGGAGCAGGGCATCGACCTGCGCACCGACAAGCTCGCTCTGCAGCGCCTCAAGGAAGCCGCCGAAAAGGCCAAGATCGAACTCTCGAGCTCGACCCAGACCGAAATCAACCTGCCCTTCATCACCGCCGACGCGTCCGGCCCCAAGCATCTGACCCTCAAGCTCAGCCGCTCCAAGCTCGAATCGCTGGTCGACGACCTGATCCAGCGCACCATCGAGCCGTGCAAGCTGGCGATGAAGGATGCCGGCATCACCGCCAGCCAGATCGACGAAGTCGTGCTGGTCGGTGGAATGAGCCGCATGCCCAAGGTGCAGGAAGTGGTCAAGCAGTTGTTCGGCAAGGAGCCGCACAAGGGCGTGAACCCGGATGAAGTGGTGGCGCTCGGCGCGGCCATCCAGGCCGGCGTGTTGCAGGGCGACGTCAAGGACGTGCTGCTGCTCGACGTGACCCCGCTATCCCTGGGTATCGAAACCCTGGGCGGCGTCTTCACCCGACTCATTGACCGGAACACGACCATTCCGACCAAGAAGAGCCAGACCTTCTCGACCGCCGAGGACAGCCAGAGCGCCGTGACCATCCGGGTCTTCCAGGGTGAGCGCGAAATGGCCGCCAACAATAAGCTCCTGGGCAATTTCGACCTGGCCGGCATTCCCCCCGCACCGCGCGGCGTGCCGCAGATCGAAGTGACCTTCGACATCGACGCCAACGGCATCGTGCAGGTCTCGGCCAAGGACAAGGGCACCGGCAAGGAACAGCAGATCCGCATCCAGGCCAGCGGTGGTCTCAGCGACGCCGACATCGAAAAGATGGTCAAGGAAGCCGAGCAGAACGCGGAAGCCGACAAGAAGAAGCGCGAGGCCGTCGAGGCCAAGAACCAGGGCGAAAGCCTGATCCACTCGACCGAAAAGTCGCTCAAGGAATATGGCGACAAGGTTTCCGCCGAGGACAAGACCGCCATCGAAACCGCGATCACCGAGCTCAAGGCCGTGATCGAGGGTGAAGACGGCGAGCTGATCAAGGAAAAAACCGACGCGCTGGCCCAGGCCGCGATGAAGCTGGGCGAGGCCATGTACAAGGCCAGCCAGGCGGAAGCCGAGGCCAAGGCCAATGGCACCGACGATGATGGCGACGACGACGTGGTCGACGCCGACTTCGAAGAGGTCAAAGACGACGACGACAAGAAGTCGGCCTAAGCCATCGGCATTGTGAATCGAGAGGGTCCGGTGAAAGCCGGGCCCTTTGCTTTTGCGCATGCCAGAGGCACCCGCCCTCATGGACATGCCGGGCGCGTCATCGCCTTGACTTCACCGCCATTCGCGAATTCCGTTATCATTCGCTAATTGCGCGAGGATGGCTTATGGTAGCCCATGAACATTCCAGACCCCCAGACCTTCACCGACCCGGACAAGCTGCGCAAACTCATGGCCAATGCCGTACGGCTTGGCTATGACGACCTCGCCTTCGGTTGTCAGATGCGCATTGCCGAACTGGCTGGCGCTGCCCATAGCGATGCCGTCGAGCGCGCCTTCTTCACCGGCCTCGTGGCCGCCGAAGAGTTCCGCACCGCGGACAATGGCCGCTCCACCAAGCTCATCAAGATCCGCTCCAAGCACAAGCGCGTCGGCGCGGTCAAAGTGCTGTCCGACATGATGATGGCGCCCGAAATGAGCGACGGCTTCGACAAGCTCGTCGCGCATAACCGCAGCGACCTGACCGGCGAATCCATCGTCCTCAACCATGAAGACGAGTTCAGCGTGGACGTGGTCAATGCCGCACGCAAGAAGCTCATGGATCATGGCGTTGCCATGGGCGAGACCGTCGCGGCCTAGCGTCGCCGGCTTTGCCATTCGGCCATAGGCCTCATGGCCTTCTCGGCTAAAATCGCTCCACCGGAGCGATTTTCCCTGCGGGACGCCTCGAAGTTTCACGTGAATCCATCTTTCGGCCCTGGAGCGATCCGGGGCCTTTTTGATTCTGACGCCTGACCTCTCCTTGCCCGCCAGCCCGCTCATTCGAGCCCGGCCTTGAAATGCTCATGATTGGGCCAAATTGCCGGCCGGTTTTGACGCTCAAAGAACCCTCACGACAAAGCGAGGCGCCCTATGGACGATTCCCACCAGCCTTATCCCATCGCCGCGGCGCCCTCGGACTCCATTGGCCGGCTGGCCGAACTGATCTCAGGAGACCCGACCGCCCGGCTCGACGCCGACATGAAGCATGTGCTGGACCGGCTCGGCGACATGGGCGCCCGGCCGCTCGAGCAGCTGACGCCAGACGTCGCGCGGCGTCAGCCGCGCGCAGCCGAGGCCATTGCCGCCATTCTTGGCCAGCAGAGCCGCGAACGGCCCGATGACGGCGTTGCCGTGGAGGATCGCGCCATTGCCGGAGCCGATGGCGAGCTGCCGGCGCGCATCTACCGTCCGGCGGGACTGCTGAACCGACTCAACCCGATCGTGCTCTACTTCCACGGCGGCGGCTTTGTCACCGGCGATCTCGACAGCCACGACGCGTCGGCCCGAGCCCTGGCCCGGCGCACCGGTTCCGTCGTCGTCTCGCTGGCCTATCGGCTGGCGCCCGAGCACAAATTCCCCGCAGCCCATGACGACGCCTGGGCCGCTTGGCGCTGGTTGAGTGAAAATGCGCGCGAACTGGCGGGCGACCCGCGACGCCTGGCGGTGGCGGGCGAGGATGCCGGCGGCAATCTGGCGGCTCATGTCGCCCTGATGGCGCGTGATGCGCGCGGCATCCGGCCGGTGCACCAATTGCTGATCCACCCCATTGCCGGGGGTGATCTTGCCACGCCTTCCTATGGGGAAATGCTGCGCGCCAGGCCCATCGGGTTGCCCGCCATGCGCTGGCGCTATCAGCATCTGTTCGCTGACGCCGCCGGACTGGCCGACGGCCGTATCGACCTGGTGTCGCGGGACGATCTGGCCGGGGTCGCTCCCGCCACGGTGGTGCTGGCGGAAATCGATCCGCTGCGCTCGGAAGGCGAGGCACTGGCCGCGGCTCTTGCAGGCGCCGGCGTGCCGGTCAGTCGCTGGACCTATGACGGCGTGACGCAGGGCTTTTTCGGTCTCGGCCTCGTTGTCACCAAGGCGCTGTTCGCGCAATCGGATGCCGCCGATGCGCTGAGTAAGGCGTTCACGCCGAAGCGCCGGAGCTGAGAGGGCCGAATCAGCAATATTGAAGCCTGTGCCCGCTCTTGCTATGAGCGGAGCAATGGTTTTGCCTCTTGCGACCCCAGACCCCTTGTGGGGCGAGGGGTCGATTGCCATCTAGGATGTGCTTGAGGCTCGGATTTTGCGGGGCGCGCGAGTCGCGACCGGCATCGCATTGGAGACGTGGTTTTTGTCCAAACGGGATTTCTACGAGATACTCGGCGTCCAGAAGGGCGCCGACGAGGCGGCGCTCAAGAGCGCCTATCGCAAGCTCGCCATGCAGCACCACCCGGACCGCAACCCGGGCAGTGCCGAGGCGGAGGCTATGTTCAAGGAAATCAACGAGGCCTATGACGCGCTCAAGGACGGCCAGAAGCGCGCCGCCTATGACCGCTTCGGTCATGCCGCCTTCGAGAATGGCGGCGGACGCGGCGCCGGCGGCTTCGGCCCCGAATTCACCTCGTCCATGTCCGATATCTTCGACGACATCTTTGGCGACTTCATGGGCGGCGGCCGGCGCGGCGGTGGCGGGGCGGCCAAGCTGCGCGGCAGCGATCTGCGCTATAATCTCGAAATCAGCCTCGAAGAGAGTTTCGAGGGCCGCACCGTCGAGATCGACGTACCGACCCTGGTCGGCTGCACCACCTGCGAGGGTGCGGGCGCCAAGCCGGGCACCGGCACCCATACCTGCCGCCAGTGCAATGGCCACGGCAAGGTCCGCGCCGCACAGGGGTTCTTTACCATCGAACGCACCTGCCCTGTCTGCCAGGGCCGCGGCCAGATGATGGACCAGCCCTGCACCGATTGCGGCGGCCAGGGCAGAAAGCAAGAAAACCGCAAGCTTTCTGTCGACATTCCCAAGGGCATCGAGGACGGAACCCGCATCAGGCTTGCCAATGAGGGCGAGGCCGGATTGCGCGGCGGGCCGCCGGGCGATCTCTACATCTTCATCTCGATCCGCCCGCATGAGCTGTTTCAGCGCGACGGGGCCGACCTCTATGCCCGCGTACCGATCGCCATGACCACGGCGGCCTTGGGCGGCGAATTCGAAGTGCCGACGCTCGACAATGCCCGGGCCAAGGTCAAGGTCGCAGCCGGCACCCAGCCGGGCCAGCGTGTGCGCCTCAAGGGCAAGGGCATGCCGGTGCTGCGCAGCAAGGATGTCGGCGACCTCTATGTGCAGCTCGATATCGAGACGCCGCAGGCCCTGAGCCGGCGCCAGCGCGAATTGCTCGAGGAATTTGCCAAGCTCGAAACTCAGGAAACCAGCCCGACCTCGGGCGGCTTCTTCGACAAGCTCAAGAAGATGTTCGAGGCATAGTTTGTCCGACCCGATGGCGCCGGCTCATCCGACCCCGCACGATGCCGGCCTGATCGAGATCGCCATGGCGTTCGACGACGCCTTCTGGGCGCCGACCTATGCCACGATGCGCTCGATCTGCCTGACCACCCATCATCCAGAGCGGTTGCGGTTTCACCTGCTGCACCGGACCCTGACGGCGGAGCATCACGACGCTATCGCCAGCATTGGGCGCGACTATGGGGCGGCGGTGGATTTCATCGACATCGACGCGCGCAGTATCCTCGATGAGCGCATCGCCGCCTTTCCGCGCATCCGGCTGCGGCGGCTCAACCCCATCGTCTATGCACGGCTGTTCCTGGGTGACCTGCTCGATCCGGCCATCGGCCGGGTGCTCTATCTCGACAGCGATCTTTTCGTGCGCAGCGCGCTCGATCCGCTCTATTTCATGGATATGAAAGGCCACGCCATTGCGGCCGTACTACAGCCGGACCGCACGCATGTCATTGCCGGCAAGGACCTGCGCGCGCGCAACGCCTTTTCCATGGCCGAGCCCTATTTCAATGCCGGGGTGATGCTGATCGACATGCCGCAATACCAGCAGATGGATTTCGCCGCCGCGCTGGCGCGCCTGCCGGCATCCGAACTGGCCATGTTCTACTATGACCAGGACATGATCAATTTCTGCTTCAGGGGCCGCATGCTGGAGCTCGATCCGCGCTGGAACCTGCAGAATGCGGAGCCGGCGCACGAGGTCTTCAATCCCCATATCGTGCACTACTCGGCCAATCCCAAGCCGTGGTTCACCTGGTCGCGCGTCGCCTTCAAGCGGACCTATCGGCACCTGATGACCAACCGGTATTTCTATCAGTACCGGCGCGAACGGATGGTTCGCATGGTCCGGCGCTGGCTGCGACTGGCCTAGTCTGGCGGCAGGACGAGTTCGCTGTCCTTGAGCTCGGCGGCAAGGCTGCCCACCGCCTTGGCCGCCTCGGCTTCCACGTCATCCAGACTGGTGCCAAAGGGCACTTCCAGCCCCAGCCGCTTGGTCGGGTCATCGGACCAGACGAAGGAGACGAACGACTTCTTCGCCTGCAAATCGTGGCTGAGATGGGTGACGACGAGCTTTGATGCCATGGCGTGCCTCCTGTGACCCAGCCTAGGCAGCAAGACTGGGTCCGGCAAGGCCACTCATGCGGCCGGGAACTGGCTCATATCCATCCAGAAGAAGTCCCAGATATGGCCATCCAGATCGGCGAAGGCGCGGGAATACATGAAGCCGTGGTCCTGCGCCGGGCGCGGTTCAGTGCCCCCGGCTGCCAGCGCCTTGTCGACGATGTCGTCCACCGCGGCACGGCTATCACGTGAAATGCCATAGAGCGCCTGCGTCCCCTCTTTGGCTTCGGCGATGGGCAAGGTGATGAATTCGGCGAATTTTGGCTTGGTTACCAGCATGAAATAGATGGTGTCGTCGATCACCAGGGCGGCCGCCGTGTCATTGGTGAACTGCGCATTGAAGGTAAAGCCGAGCTTGCTGAAGAAGGCCTTGGCGGAATCCAGGTCGGCGACCGGAAGGTTGACGAAGATGGATGTGGACATGGTTCGGCTCCTATTACTTAAGTTATGCCTTAACAGTAGTGGCGAGGTGTCGCGGAGTCAATCCGTCTTGCGCCACCTGCCGCGCCATCGCAGATTAGGCAGAGACATCAGGACCCCTCCCGTATGACCACTGCCCTCACGCTCTCCGGTTCGATCCGCCAGGGCTCCTACAATCGGCTGCTACAGGCCCATATGGGCCGCAAGCTCGAAGCCGCCGGCGTCGCCGTCAACGCCATCGATCTCAGCGACTTCGACATGCCGATCTTCAACGAGGATCTCGAACCCGATCAAGTTCCGGAGGCCGCCGTGCGACTGGCCGAGCTGTGGCGCAGCCACGACATCGTCTTCATCGCCAGCCCCGAATACAATGGCGGCGTGCCGCCTCTGGTGGTCAACACCATCACCTGGCTCAGCCGCCAGAAGCCGAGCGTGTTCCGGCATGCGGTCTTCGGCATTGGCGGGGTGAGCTCAGGCAAATATGGCACCATCTGGTCGCTGAGCCATCTGCGCGACTCACTCTCGAAAGTTGGGGCACTGGTTGTGCCGACGCTGCTCGGCATCGGCCCGGCGGACGAGGCCCTCGACGCGAATGGTGACTTCGTCGAACCGGCCATCATCCGCAAGGTCGATCAGATGGTCCACGAATTGACCCATTTCAGGCGTGGGTGACCACCAATGCGAGCGCTTTATGTGACGCATCCGCAGGTCGAGATCGATGCCAATGTGCCGCTGCCGCTTTGGGGGCTGAATGCCGAAGGGACAAGGCGCGCCCAGGCCTTTGCCGGGCGGGGCGTGGTGCCAGCCGGCAGCATGATCTTTTCCAGCCGTGAGACCAAGGCCATGCAACTCGCCGATATTCTGGCAGAGGCAGCTGGCAGCCTGGTGCTGAGCGATCACCTGATGGGCGAGAACGACCGCAGCGCCACCGGCTTTCTACCGCCGAACCTGTTCGAAGCCATGGCGGATCGCTTCTTCGCCAAGCCGCTGGTCAGCACCGATGGCTGGGAACGGGCGATCGATGCGCAGTCACGTATCGTGCAGACGGTCAGAACCGCCATGGCCAGCGTGCCCGCGGGTACCCCGGCGATATTCTGCGGTCATGGCGCGGTGGGCACGCTGCTCAAATGCCATGTAGCGGGCAGGGCAATCTCGCGCAGCGAGGACCAGAGCCGGCATGCCAATCGCGGTGGCGGCAATTGCTTCACCTTCGATCTGGAGGACATGAAGCTGGGCTGCGAATGGACCGCGATGGAGGACTTCGCGCCGGGCTGGTTCGGCTAGAGCCGGTTGCGACGCGCACGGATTTGGTCTAGTCCAGCCTGACATCGACAGCGGAGGAACCACTATGGCTGGCCAATTAATCGTGGGCCTCGACGTTTCGTCACGCGCCCGCGCCGAGGAAATCGTGGCGCTGCTGGGCGACACGGTGGATTTCTACAAGATCGGCTATCAGTGCTTCTATGGCGCCGACGGCTTCAGCCTGGGCAAGGCGCTGCTGGCGGCCGGCAAAAAGGTGTTCTTCGACCTCAAGCTGCTCGACATCGACAATACGGTCGAAAAGGGCGTGGCAGCCATCGCTGAAACCGGCGCCACCATGCTGACCGTCCATGCCTATCCCCAATGCATGCGCGCTGCGGTGCGCGGTGCTGCCGGATCGGAACTCTGCGTACTGGGTGTCTCGGTACTGACCTCGATGGACGACGCCGACGTCGCCGAGGCCGGCTTTGCCCGCGACACGGCGGGCCTCGTCGCGCTGCGGGCGCAACAGGCGCGCGACGCGGGCATTGGCGGCCTCGTCAGTTCGCCGCACGAGGCGGAGATGGTGCGCACCATCATCGGCCCCCGAATGGCCATCGTCACCCCGGGCATCCGTCTGCCCGGCGCCTCGGTCGGCGATCAGAAGCGGGTGATGGGACCGGGCGAGGCGCTGGCCGAGGGCGCCACGCATCTGGTGGTTGCCCGCCCGATCATCGAAGCGGCCGACCCGGTTGCCGCAGCCCGCGCCATCCTCGCCGACATGAACGCCGGAACCCGGCTGGCATGACCCGCTTTTCCGCCTGTATCGAAATGCTCTTCGTGCCGGAGACCCGTGACCCGGCCCAGCGTATTCGCCTCGCCAAGGCGGCGGGGCTGGATGCCGTCGAATTCTGGTTCTGGTCCAACAAGGACCTCGACGCCGTAGAGCGCGCGCTGGAGGAGACCGGGCTAACGCTCGCCGCCATCGTCGCGGAGCCCTTTGCTGAACTGACCAGGCAAGGCGACCATGACCGGTTCCTGCGTGGCCTCGAACAGAGCCGCGACGCCGCCCTGCGCCTGGGCGCCCCGGTGCTGATCTGCCAGTCGGGGCCGCTGCTCCCCGGCATCGACCGCTCACGCCAGCATGACGACCTCACCATCGCCATGGCCCGCTCTGCCGACGTGCTGGCCGGCTCGGGTGTGCGGATGGGGCTCGAACCGCTCAATGATCGGGTCGATCATCCCGGCTATTACCTCACCAGCTCGACCGAAGCCTTCGCCATCGTCGACGCGGTCAACCGGCCCGAAATCGGGCTGACCTACGATCTCTATCATTCGCTGATCATGGACGAGGACCCGCAGGCCGTGGCCGCCGGCCATCTCGACCGCATTTTCCACGTCCACCTCGCCGACCATCCCGGCCGCCACCAGCCCGGCACGGGCCGGCTTGACCTGCAACCGCACCTCGCCTGGCTCGACGCGCAGGGCTATGACGGCTGGGTAGGACTGGAATTCAGGCCGACGGGGAGCACGGCGGATGCGCTGGTGCAGATGCGGGGGAGTTTGGGCTAAGCACCCAGACTCATAAATCTCGTTCCAGCGGAGCGGACGTCCGCTCCCAATCGCATCTGGCGCGCTGCAGCAATGGACCAATGGGGCCGGGGGACAAGTCGACGAGGCTACCCCGCCAGCCCATGCGCCCTGGTCAGGTCCTGCAAATCCAGCAGGGGCCTCGCGCCGATATGGCTGATCACTTCGTTGGCGGCGAGGCACCCGGTCTGCAGCGCCGATTCCAGCGTCTGCCCGCGCGCCATGCCGAGCAGGAAGCCCGAGGCGAAGAGATCGCCGGCGCCGGTGGCATCCACCACCTTGTCGATGGCATAGGCCGGGACCGAGGTCACTTCGCCATTATAGACCGCCATGGCGCCGTCGGCGCCCATGGTGATGGCGGCCAGTTCGGCATCCTTGGCGATCTCGCGCACGGCTTCGCCCAGGTCGTCGGTCTGGTAGAGCGATTTCAGCTCATGCACATTGGCAAAGACGTAGTCGATGGTCTTGGAACGGATCAGGTCGAGGAATTCGGCGCGGTAGCGATCGACGCAGAAGGGATCGGAGAGGGTGAAGGCGGCGGCCCGCTCGTTCTTGTGGGCATAATGCGCAGCCAGCACGAAGGCCTTCTTAGCCTCCACCGGGTCCCACAGGAAGCCTTCCATATAGGTGATGGCAGCGCCGCCGATTTCGTCCGGCTTGATGTCCTGCTCGGTCAGCTGGTGGCAGGCGCCGAGATAGGTGTTCATGGTGCGCTCGCCATCTTCGGAAAGGAAGATCATCGAGCGGGCGGTCAATGCACCATTCTTGAGCCGGCTGGTGGAATAGTGCACGCCGATGGTGTCGAGATCGGCCTCGAACACGTCGCCCAGCGGATCGTCGGCCACCTTGCCGATAAAGGCGGCGCGGCCGCCCAGCGAGGCGACGCCGGCCGCGGTATTGGCGGCACTGCCGCCCGAGATCTGCTGGCGGCCCAGCGGCATCTTGCCATAGAGGTCCTCGGCCCGATCGGTATCGATCAGGTGCATGATGCCCTCGCTCATGCCCTCCCGTTCGATGAACCCCGCCTCCACCGGCGCGATGATGTCGACAATCGCATTGCCGATGGTGAGGACGTCAAAGCGGGTCTGGGTCATGAACTAGGGTCCGGCGCGAGGAAAACCGTTAGCCGGTTTAGAGGAACAGCCGGCTCGCCGCAACCTCGCGCCTTGCGCTAGTGCTTCTCGATGATCTGGGTGATCAGCGCCTCGATATCCTCGCCGGCCTGTATCGCGATCTGTCCATCGAGCAGCAACACGGCTAGGCCATGCACCCGCGCCCACGCCGCCAAAGCCGCGACGCGCCCAATTGCGACATCCTCGCCCGTCACGTGCCGCAGGGTCTGATAGGCGGCATCGGCCGCCATGCGCAGGCCGGGGCGATTGTCGCGCCGCAGCACCGGCGAAAACATCAGGCGGAACAGATTGGGGTTATCGAGGGCAAACTTCACATAGGTCCGCCCCATCGCCGTCATAGGATCCAGCGTGTCATTGGTGGCGACGGCTTCCATCAGGCGGGTGAAGCGCTGATATCCGGTGACAGCCAGGGCCTCGAGCAAGGCGGCCCGGCTGTCGAAATGCCGGTAGGGCGCGGCGGGTGAGACGCCGACGGCGCGGGCCAGGTCGCGCAGGCCCAATCCAGCCTCACCCTGCTTTTCGAGGATCAGCAGGGCCGCTTCGAGCAATGCCTGGCGCAGATTGCCATGGTGATAGGGGGCATTGGGGATGGATGTTGACATTGCTTACTTCGTCGTGAGAATATGTAAGCGTTGATAACATGAGGCGTTGAGGGCCCGCAAATGGATATCGATCTGTTCCTGGCAATCGCGCACCATCTGGCGGTCTTCGCGCTGGTGGGGATCTTTGCCGCCGAGTTCGTGCTGCTCCGACCCGGCATGGCAGGTCCAGGCATTCGCCAGCTCGGCCGCATCGACGCTGCCTATGGTGGGGTCGCTGCGCTGGTCATCATCGTGGGCATTTTCCGCGTCATCTTCGGCGCCAGCGGTTGGGAATATTATGTCGGCAACCTGGCCTTCTGGGCCAAGATGGCGGCTTTCCTGGTGATGGGCCTGCTCACTATTCCACCCACGCTCGCCATCCGCAGGTGGCAGAAGGGGCTGGAGAGTGATGCTGGCTATGTCCCGCCCGCAGCGGACATCGCCGCCAGCCGGCAGTTCATCCATCTGCAGGCTGTCGTCCTGCTGCTGATTCCCATTTTCGCCGCGGCCATGGCGCGGGGCTATGGCAGCTAGGTGCCCCTTGGCAGCGGCGTCTTGGGCTCGAAGCGGCACCATTGGGCGATAGGGCAGCGCCAGCATTCGGGCTTGCGCGCCTTGCAGATATAGCGGCCGTGCAGGATCAGCCAGTGATGCGCATGCAGCATATATTGCGCTGGAATGACCTTGAGCAGGATTTGCTCGACGGCCAGCGGGTTGGCCCCAGGCGCCAGCCCGGTGCGATTGCCGACGCGAAACAGATGGGTATCCACGGCAATGGTGGGCTGTTTGAACCAGATATTGAGCACCACATTGGCGGTCTTGCGGCCAACGCCCGGCAGGGCTTCGAGCGCCTCGCGATCCTGCGGCACCTCTCCGCCATGCCTGTCGAGCAGGATCTGGCTCAGCGCGAAGACATTTTTGGCCTTGCCGCGATAGAGGCCGATGGTCTTGATCAGATCGGTGATGGCGTCAGGCCCCAGCGCCACCATGGCCGCCGGGGAGGGGGCCAGTTCGAACAGGCGCCGCGTCGCCTTGTTGACGCCCGCATCGGTCGCCTGGGCCGACAGCACCACCGCGACCAGCAGGGTAAAGGCGTTGAGATAGTCGAGTTCGCCCTTGGGTTCGGGTTCGATTTCGTGGAAGCGGGCAAAGATGGCCTCGACGTCGGCCTTGGGCAGGCTCTTCACTTTTTTCGCAGCTGCCATTCTCTCGCCCCTGATTCTGCGCCTATAGTTGGGAGGGAAGAGATCACGATGGCAATGCAAACCACAACCACGACGCCGTTGTTTTCCGCCGCGCTGCGCCCCGACCGGTCGCTGCGGGCAGCGGGCGGCTGGCTGGCTCTGGGCGCGGCAGCGGCCCTTGTCACGCCGCTGGTTGTGGCCGTGCCAGAATTCGCGGTGCCGGCCCTCGCCGGATTTGTGCTCACTGCAGCCGGGCTGGTGATCCTGGGCATGCGGCAGGCTCGCAACCAGCGCATCACCCAACAGGTCACGCTCTGGCCCGAACAGCTGGAGATAACCACGGTCGATGCCAAGGGTGAGCGCATGCTCTGCCGCTTCGATCCCAAGGTCGTACGCCTCGTGCTCGATCGCGACATGAACGAGAAGACCAGGGCACTCACGCTGCGCAGCGGCACCGAAAGCTTCGAGATCGGGGCTTTTCTCAGCCCCGGTGACAAAGCCAGCTTTGCCAAGGAATTTGGCCGGGCCCTGCACCGGGCCCGGCAATAGCCGTCCGCGTCAAAACCGGGTCGCTTGGCGCGCGCGCTGGCCCTAAACAGGCACCCTGAACATGAATGACACCATGGGTGTTTCGATGAACCAGCTTGCCCCGATCTCGCCCGCCACCGATTACGACACCATCCGCGCGGCCATCCGCTATCTTTCCGAGAACGGCCCCGACGTCGCTGATCTGCCGCGTTTCGCCCGTGCTCTTGGTATGACGGAACGGCAGCTGACAGAACTGTTCCGTCGCTGGTGCGGCCTCAGCCCCAAGAGCTTTGCCCAGGCAGTGGCGCTCGATCATGCCAAATCGCTGTTGCGCGCCCGGGAAAGCGTGCTCGACACCACCTATGAGGTGGGCCTTTCTTCCACCTCGCGCCTGCATGACTTGTTCGTGACCTATGAAGCGATGCCGCCCGGCGTTTTCCGGGCCGGCGGCGCAGGCCTTGACATGATCTGGGGCGCCGCGCCATCGCCCTTCGGCATGGCCGTGGTGACGGCCACCGAATACGGCATGTCGGGCCTCGGCTTCGCCGATGGCGAAACCAGTATCGAACAGGCTTTCGAGGATCTCGCCAATCGCTGGCCCAATGCCCGCTTCACGCGCGACGACGCGCGCGTCGCCCCGATGATCGCCCAGGCGTTTGATCCGGCCCACTGGTCCCCGGAGCGGCCGGTGCGGGTGGTGCTGATCGGCACCGATTTCGAGGTCAAGGTGTGGGAGACGCTGCTCAAGATACCCTGCGGCCAGGCCACGACCTATCAGAGCGTGGCCAACCAGATCGGCCGCCCGACCGCCGCCCGCGCTGTCGGCGCCGCGGTCGGCAAGAACCCCATTTCCTTCGTCGTGCCCTGCCACCGCGTGGTGGGAACCTCAGGCGCGCTCACCGGCTATCACTGGGGCGTCCCGCGCAAGCGCGCCATCCTGGGCTGGGAAGCCGGGGTGATCTCAGCGGCGCATTAGCCATTCGGGCATAGCCCTCATGGCCTTCTCACCTAAAATCGCTCCACCGGAGCGATTTTAGGTGAGAAGTTTCACGTGAATCGGTGGGTACGCTCTTCACCTCTTCCTTTGGGGGAGAGGTCGACGCGTAGCGGCGGGTGAGGGGGCCTTTGCTGGGTGAGTGCGTGGGGAAGGCCCCCTCACCCGGCCCAAGAGGGCCGACCTCTCCCCCAAAGGGAGAGGTGTAGTTCAGCGGTCGCCTAAAGCTCCACCCGCTCCACCAGCTTCCCGTCGGGACCGATCCGGTAAACCGTAGGCTGACCGGTGGCGATTTCGCGCTTCAGGATCTGCTCGGGCGTCAGGCCCTCGATCGCCATCACCATGGCGCGCAGCGAATTGCCATGGGCGGCGATGAGCACGGTCTTGCCGGCCTTGAGCTGGGGCAGGATTTCGGCTTCGTAATAGGGCAGGGTGCGGGCCGCGGTGTCCTTGAGGCTTTCGCCGCCCGGCGGCGGCACGTCGAAGCTGCGGCGCCAGACCAGCACCTGTTCCTCACCCCATTTGGCGCGGGCATCATCCTTGTTGAGGCCGGCGAGGTCGCCATAGTCGCGCTCGTTGAGGGCGGTGTGCCTGGTGATGGTGACATTGAGGATGCCCATCTCTTCGAGCATCAGGTCGAGCGTATGCTGGGCGCGGCGCAGGGCCGAGGTATAGTAGAGGTCAGGCACGATTCCCTTGGCCAGAAGCGCCTTGCCGGTGGCGCGGGCTTCCTCGATCCCCTGTTCGGTCAGGTTGGGATTGCGCCAGCCGGTGAAAAGGTTCTTGAGGTTCCACTCGCTTTCGCCATGGCGCACGAGGATCAGGGTGCCGGTCATCAAAAGTCTCCGAGATTGAATTGACGGCCGACGCCCATGGCATCGGCAATGAGGGAAAAATCGGCCGCATCCACCTTGAACAGCGATTTGCGGAAATACATGCCCCAATGGCTGGGATTGGTGACGAAGCGGAATTGCGGCAGCAAGGGATAGATGTCGGCTTCCTGCGCCGCGAGATAGGTCGCGCCACGTCGCCAGCCGGTGACGTCCACCGTCATCAGCATAGCCACCGGCTCGCCATCATCAATCGTCCCGATGGCGGTGAAGCGACGCACCGTGTCCTTGCCGCCCAGCGTTTCGGTGGGCGAATAATAGGCGAACCAGTCGCCGGGCCGAACCTGCTTGACCGCGCTATGGATGCCATGGGCGAACATGACGAAGCGATCCGCCTCGCCCATCTTCACATGGGCGCGAGCGGCGACGCCGATCCAGCAGGTCGGCGCGGCCATGGTTCAGAGCCCCAGCACGTCGTTCATCGAATAGAGCCCCGGCGCCTGCCCGGCGGCCCAGAGCGCGGCGCGGGCGGCGCCATTGGCGAAGATAGTGCGATCCTCGGCGCGGTGATTGAGCTCAATGCGCTCGGAGGGGCCCGCAAGGATCACCGAGTGGTCACCCACCACCGTGCCGCCACGCAGGGTGGCAAAGCCGATGGTGCCGGCCTCGCGCGGCCCGGTATGGCCGTCGCGCACCCGCACCGAATGCGTCTTGAGCCCAATCTTGCGGCCGGCAGCCGCCGCTTCGCCCAGCAGCAGGGCCGTGCCGGAGGGGGCGTCGACCTTCTTGTTGTGATGCATCTCGAGGATTTCGATGTCGTAGTCGGCCAGGGCCGCCGCGGCCTTCTGGACCAGGTTGGCCAGCACCGCCATGCCCATGGAAAAATTGCCGGACTTGACCACGCGCGCGCCGGTGCGGGCCGCCTCGGCGATCGCCGCATCGTCGGCTTCCGAACAGCCGGTCGTGCCGATGATATGGACGAGACCGAGAAGGGCCGCCTTCTGCGCCAGCGCGACGCTGGCACCGGGAGCGGTGAAGTCGATGATAGCGTCAGCCCCAACCAGGGCGACGTCCATGTCGTCGGTGATCTTGACGCCGAGCGCTTCGATGCCGGCAAACAGACCTGCATCCTGGCCAATGGCGGCAGTGCCGGGCCGGTCGACGGCAGCATGGAGGGTCATGCCGGAGGCATTGGCGACGGCACCATGCAGAGACAGGCCCGCCTGTGCGGCGACCGCCCGTATATTGGCGGCTCCCATGCGCCCGCCGGCGCCTGCCACCACGACCTTCAGAGCTGCCATAAGTCCATCTCCGCGATTGGGTTCCGCCTATAGCAGCGCCTCGGCAAAACGCCAACAGCCGTGCCCCATTGCTGTCATCATGCTAGGGTTGTGGTTACGGAGAAACCAAGGGAACTGATTTGGCCATCACCAATGCGCTCGCCGGTATCGCGGTGGACGACATCAACAACGCGCTCGATTTTTACGAGCGTCTGTTCGGCCGGCCCGCCGATGCCCGCCCGATGAGCGAAGTGGGCGAATGGAAGCTGGCGGGGGGCGGCTGGGTGCATGTTTTTACCGATGCCGACCGGGCCGGGGCCTCGTCGCTGACGCTGATAGTGGATGACCTGGCCGAGGAGTTGGGTCGGTTGGCCCTGCTGGAACTCAAGCCGGTGGCCAAGGCCATGGGCGACTTCTTCAAGACCGCCAAGTTCCGCGACCCCGATGGCAACCAGATCATCTTCAGCCAGCCCCAGCCGGGAACGTATTAGCTCTTCACCTCTCCCTTTGGGGGAGAGGTAAAGAAGAGCCCGGCCATTCGGGCAAAGCCCTCATGGCTTTATCGCCTCAAATCGCGCCACTGGCGCGATTTGCCCTGCGGGACGGCGCTAAACCCTTCGCAGCTGCACCGTCTCGATCAGATGGCTCTTGCCCTTTTTGAGGATGAGGTCGGCGCGGCCGCGCGTCGGCAGCACGTTTTCGAGCAGGTTGGGCAGGTTGATCGTCCGCCACACCATGCGGCCGTATTCGCCGGCCTCGGCCTCGCTCATCGCGGCGAAGCGGCGGAAGAACGAGGTCGGGTCCTTGAACGCGGTCTCGCGCAGGCGGAAGAAGCGCTCCATGAACCAGTCTTCGAGATCGTCATTGTCGGCGTCGATATAGACCGAGAAATCGATGAAGTCGGAGGCAAAGAGGATCGGCTTGCCGTCCTTGGGCAGCTCGCCCGGCTGCAGGATATTGAGCCCCTCGACAATGAGGATATCGGGTCGGTCGACCGTGACTTCCCCGCCCGCCACCACGTCATAGACCAGATGCGAATAGACGGGCGCCCTGACGCCGCCCTTGCCCGATTTGATGTCGGCCAGGAACTGCACGAAGCGCGGCCGGTCATAGCTTTCGGGAAAGCCCTTGCGCCCCATGATGCCACGCTCGGCCAGGATCGCATTGGGGTAGAGGAAGCCGTCGGTGGTCACCAGATCGACCTTGGGGCTGGCTGGCCAGCGCTGGAGCAGCGCCTGCAGGATTCGTGCGGTGGTCGATTTACCCACCGCCACCGAGCCGGCGACGCCGATTATAAAGGGCACCTTCTGGTCGGGCGCTTCGAGGAAACGGGTCGAGACGTTATGCAGGTGCTGCACAGCCTCGACATAGAATGACAGCAGGCGCGTCAGTGGCAGATAGACCTCTTCGGCCTCTTCCAGCGAGATCGGATCGGAGAGCGTGCGCAGCCGCGAAATATCCTCGCGGGTCAGCGTCATCGGCTCGTCGGCGCGCAACTCGCTCCACTGCGCCTTGGTGAAGTGGTGGTACGGCGCAAGCACGGGTTGACGTCTGACCATCAATACCGGTCCTTGCGGGCGGCCTTTTCGGCGAGGCCCGACTGGGCGGTGCGGGTGTCGAGCTCGGCCATGACCTCGGCGAGCGGCAGGCCGGCGGCGCGCAGCACCACCAGCAGGTGGTAGAGCAGATCGGCCGATTCCTTGACCAGTTCGGCCCGGTTGCCGGTCACCGCCGCGATGACCGCCTCGGTGGCTTCCTCGCCAAGCTTCTGGGCGCATTTTTCCATACCGCGGGCAATCAGCTTGGCGGTGTAGCTCTCATCGGGCGAGGCGGCGGCGCGCAGCGCGATCCGCGCTTCGAGGTCGTCGAGGGTCATGGGCATGTCGGGTATCTCCGGCCGTTGACGGCTTAGAGCAAAAAACGAAGCCGCCGTCACTACGACCTAAGCCGCCATTCGAGCGTAGCTCTCATGGCCTTGGCTGCTCAAATCGCTCCACCGGAGCGATTTGCCCTGTCGGTCGCAGCCAAGTCCATGCGAACGGCGACACCATGCTCGCGCATATATTGCTTGGCTTGCGGAATGGTGAAGGTGCCGAAGTGGAAGATCGAGGCCGCCAGCACGGCGCTGGCATGGCCCTCGGTCACCCCGTCGACGAGGTCCTGCAGGCTGCCGACGCCGCCCGAGGCAATCACCGGCACTTCCACCGCATCGGCAATGGCGCGGGTGAGCTTGAGGTCGAAGCCGGACTTGGTGCCGTCGCGGTCCATCGAGGTCACCAGCAATTCGCCGGCGCCACGCTCCACCATACGCACGGCGAATTCCACCGCATCGAGGCCGCTCGCCCTGCGTCCGCCATGGGTGAAGATCTCCCATTCGCTTCTATTATCACCACCGACGGCCTGGCTCAGCCGCTGCCTGGCATCGACCGAAACGACGATGCACTGATTGCCGAACTTGTCAGCCGCCCGGGCGATGAAATCGGGATCATTCACCGCCGCCGAATTGATCGCCACCTTGTCGGCCCCGGCCAGCAGGAGCTTGCGGATATCCTCGATGCTGCGCACCCCGCCGCCCACCGTCAGCGGCATGAAGCAGTGCTCGGCCGTGCGCGCCACCACATCGAAAATGGTGTCGCGGCCTTCGTGGCTGGCGGTGATGTCGAGAAAGGTCAATTCATCGGCGCCCGCTGCGTCATAGGCCATGGCGGCCTCGACCGGATCACCGGCGTCGCGCAGATCGACGAACTGCACGCCCTTGACAACGCGGCCGCCCATGACGTCGAGGCAGGGAATGAGGCGGGTCTTGAGGGTCATGCCGCACTCCTCAGCAAGGCCAGTGCTTCACGTGAATCAATGCGACCGTCATAGAGGGCGCGCCCGGAAATGGCGCCTTCCAGAACGGCGTATTCGGGCCGCGTCATGCGCTCGATATCGGCCATGGAGGCCAGCCCGCCCGAGGCGATGACCGGGATGGAGGTCGCGCGAGCAAGCTCGAGCGTCGAATCCCAGTTGATGCCGGCCAGCACGCCGTCGCGATCGATATCGGTATAGATGATCGCTGCCACCCCGGCGCCCTCGAAGCGCTTGGCCAGTTCGATCACTGACAGTTCCGAGGTTTCCGCCCAGCCTTCCACCGCAACCATGCCGCCGCGCGCATCGGTGCCGACGGCAACCTGGCCGGGGAACAACCGCGCCGCTTGCTTGACCAGCGCCGGATCACGCACCGCGACCGTGCCGAGGATGACGCGGGCAAGGCCCTTGTCGAGCCAGCTCTCGATATGGGCCAGCGTGCGGATGCCGCCGCCGAGCTGAACCGGGAATCTCACCTTTTTGAGAATGGCTTCCACCGCCGCACCATTGACGCTCTCGCCGGCAAAGGCGCCGTTGAGGTCGACCACGTGCAGATACTCAAAGCCCTGGTCCTCGAACGCCTTGGCCTGCGCGGCGGGGTCATCGTTGAACACAGTGGCCTGCTCCATGTCGCCCAGCTTGAGGCGCACGCATTGGCCGTCCTTGAGGTCGATGGCGGGGAAAAGAATCACGGCGTCCACCTCAGGAAATTTTCGATCAGCTGCAGTCCCAGCGCCTGGCTCTTTTCCGGATGGAACTGCGTGCCGAACATATTGTCGCGACCGACACAGGCGGTGAGCGGCCCACCATAGTCGGTGGTGGCGAGACAATCGTCCGGGCGCTCGGTCATCAGGTGATAGGAATGCACGAAATAGGCGTGCAGCCCGCCCGGTCCATCGGGAATGCCGGCGAACAGAGGATGCGGGCGGGTCATGGAAATGGTGTTCCAGCCCATATGCGGGATCTTCAGCGCCGGATCGGACGGAGTAATTTTCTGCACCGCGCCAGCGATCCAGCCCAGACCCTGGGTCACCACCTTCTCGCGGCCTTCACTGGCCATGAGCTGCATGCCGACGCAAACACCGAGAAACGGCACGCCGCCGCGGATCACCCGTTGCTCCAGCACGTCCACCATGCCGGGCACGGCATCAAGCCCGGCCTTGCAGTCGGCAAAGGCGCCGACGCCAGGCAGCATGATGCGGTCGGCCACACGGACGCGCTCGGGATCGGCCGTCACCTCCACGGTGATGCCGCCCAGCCCATAGGCCATGCGCTCGAAGGCCTTGGAGGCCGAGTGCAGATTGCCGGCCCCGTAATCGATGATGGTAACGAGGCTCATCGGATGGCCTCGAGCTGCGCCATGTCGGCGCTCAGCGCGACGCGCTCACCGCGATGGGTCCAGCCGCGCCAGGCGAGGGCATGCCGGCGCAGGCCGGGCGCGGCAAAGCCGAGCCAGACCGCGCCGAGCACATAGAGCGGGAAGGCAGCATCTTCGCCGATCACGCTTGTGGCAAACACCAGCGCCGCGACCGCCAGCGCAAAGCCGACCAGTTCCAGCCACAGCCCATGCACAACCAGGAAGACCGGCGGCAGCAGGGCGGCGAACCAGGAAAATTTCTCCGGCACGGCGGCGGGCAAGGCAGGCTTGCCGGGCTTGGGATCATAGATGGCGTATAGAGTCACCGAACACTCCAAACTCTCGGTTGTCATCCCGGCCTAGAGCCGGGATCCATCCTGAGATCTCGAGATGGGCCCCGGCTCAAGGCCGGGGTGACACCGTGGTTAGGGCTGACTTAGTGCAAAATGCCCGGCGTTGAAAGCCCGTCGGAGCGACTGGACCGCTCAGAGCGTACCCTTGGTGCTCGGCACCCGATCACCCACGCGCGGGTCGATCTCGACCGCCTCGCGCAGCGCCCGCGCCACGGCCTTGAACATCGACTCAGCCAGATGGTGGTTGTTGTCGGTGTAGAAGTTCTCGATATGCAGGGTGATGCCGGCATTCATGGCGAAGGCCTGGAAGAATTCGCGGAACAGCTCGGTATCCATCTCGCCGACCTTGTCGCGAGAGAACTCCGCCCGGAACACCAGGAAGGGCCGGCCGGATACGTCCAGCGCCGCACGGGTCAGCGTGCCATCCATGGGCAGGTCGGCCGAGGCATAGCGGCGGATGCCCTTCTTGTCCCCGAGCGCCTTCGAAATGGCCTGGCCCAGGGCGATGCCCACATCTTCCGCCGTGTGGTGGAAGTCGATGTGGAGGTCCCCCTTGCAGGAAACATCCATGTCGATCAGCGAGTGGCGGCTGAGCTGGTCGAGCATGTGATCGAGAAAGCCGATGCCGGTCGCCATGCTGTGCGCGCCGGTGCCGTCGAGGTTCACCGAGACATCGATCTCGGTCTCGTTGGTCTTGCGGGCAATGGTGGCGGTACGCATGGGCGGTCTCCGGAATACGGCGGCTCTCTAGCAGATAAGCGGAAACGCTTAAAGATTGCGTTGCATACGGTCCCTTGCCGAGGCGGCGCCTCTGGTCTGCATTGCATTCCTTGGCGACGCTCCTAAATATCACCCATCTGTTCTGGAGTATTTTCCAATCATGAGTGACTCTGCGTTCCCCGGCTGGCACGGGACGACCATCGTTTCGGTGCGCAAGGGCAATAGGGTCGTGGTGGCTGGCGATGGCCAGGTTTCCATGGGCCAGACCGTGATGAAGCACGGCGCCAAGAAAGTCCGGCGGCTGGCCGGTGGCAATGTGATCGGTGGCTTTGCCGGTTCCACCGCCGACGCCTTCACCCTGTTCGAGCGGCTCGAAGCCCGGCTCGAACAATATCCCGACCAGTTGATGCGCGCTGCGGTCGAACTGGCCAAGGACTGGCGCACCGACCGCTATCTGCGCAAGCTCGAAGCCATGATGATCGTGGCCGACAAACGCGAAACCCTGGTGCTGACCGGCACGGGCGACGTGCTGACGCCCGATCATGGCGTCATCGCCATCGGCTCGGGCGGCAATTATGCGCTCAGTGCCGCATTGGCGCTGGCCGAGGCGACCGAGCTCGACGCCGAGGACATCGCGCGGCGGGCCATGAGGATCGCCGAACAGGTCTGCGTCTATACCAATGGCAATGTCACGCTCGAAGCCATCGAGCTCGACGCGTGAGCTATTCCGTCCGACGGCTCACCCGGGCCGATGCCGCGGCCTATCG